>JAJACS010000018.1 GCA_022601395.1 Chlamydiia bacterium
TCCTGTGATCCGATCTGTTTGCAAAAGTTGACGCTAGAGCAAGCAGAAATGATAGCGATTGAAAATAACAATCAAGTCAATGGGGTAAGAGAGCTTTTAAAGAAGGCAAAGGAGGGAAGGCTTGAGTCCATATCAAAATGGCTCCCCAAGATCGATGCATTCTCAACTGCTTTTGCAGCATCAAAGGATCAATTTTTCTCTAATTCAAAAAGTGCATTTTTGACGCAACTTGCTCTTACTCAGTCAATTTTTTCAAGTGAGGTCTATTATAATATAAAAATATCAACACTTGTTGAAGAGCAGCTAAGGCTCCTTTTAAATGCTGCAATTATTGATGTACTCTATCAGACGAGGGTCGCGTACTACCAAGTAATCCTGGATATGGAGAACATCCATGCTGCTGAAGATAAAATTGAGTTACTAGCTTTTCTCTCTAAAAAAATGGAAGACCGCTATGAGATCGGGACATCAATTCTCTATAACGTGAACCAATCAAAAGTTGCGATCGCGAATGCAACGACAGACTATTACGAGTCGATTAAGCAAAGAAAAGTAGATTTAGATTCCTTAGCAACGGTACTTGGGTATGACCCAGGTGATGTGACGATCACTTTTGCCAAAGTTGAAATACCCGTACAAGATATTCCAGAGCTCAAAGAGAAGCTTGAAAAGTTGCAACCTGTTCTCAATGAAAACACGATGAACCTTGGGAAAAGGATTTTCAAAGAAGAGTACCCTGAAAGCGAACAAAGAGTCATGCAGAAGCTCTATTCAAGATATGAAATCAAAAGCTATGAAGATAGAGCCTTAAAATACCAGCCAACGCTTAAAGTCTATGAAAACCAGGTAAATATAGCAAAGAAAGAGGTGTCGAAGTCTCTTGGTGAATACATTCCTAAAGTTGGTTTTAGTTTTAACTTTGGTGGAGCACCGACAAACCTTATTGAGCTTCCTTCATCAAAATTCACTAATCAGACATTCCAGTGGGGTGCGGGGGTTACGCTTAATTGGCTTGTTTTTGACAGCTTTGGAAGAGAGAGAAGAGTAAGGCAGGCAAGGTATCAGAAGAATGCTAAGTACTACAAATACAGAAAGCAAACACAGGATACTTTTGCAAGCGTTCGTAAAAGTGTATTTGAAATAGAGGAGTCTGCCTCGAACTTTCTGACTGCTACATCGAATGTAAAGCTTGCAGAACAGACAATCAAACTAGCTAATGATCAGCTTGAAGTTGGTTACGGTACAATCTTTGATTATCAAATTACAGTAGATGGTCTCATACAGGCTGTAAATACAAAAAACAAATCAAGGTACGACTTACTAAAGGCGTACTACAGTCTGATCCATGCAACAGGAGAAGACCTTATGAATCATCAAGAGGTGAAGTGTGACAAGTCCAAGCTCTAATGAAAGCACTGTATTGCCAGATACAATACAACCAGAGAAAAAAAGGTTCTTTAAAACGCCTTGGAAAGTGACTGTGCTCGCACTCATTTGTGCTGCTATTGCTTTTGGAATCGTGATTTATTCTCATGAGAAAATGAAATATGTCTGGACAAACGATGCTTTTATTGAAGGATACGGGGTAGACCTTAGCTCTAATGTCACAGAAAAAATTACAGACCTTTTTGTGGATGAGGGAGAGTTTGTCAAAAAGGGGCAGGTGATAGCTGTACTTAGAAATAATGTACCTCTTGCGCAGAAGGAAGAAGCAGAAGCAAAAATAGTGAGTACAGAGCAAGAAATTATAGTAAAAGAAGCGCATTACTTAAAGATCCGCAATGACTACGAAAGGGCCTTAAAAGGAATAGAGGACAAGATCATTTCAGAGCAAGACTTTGACCATGCGCAGAAGAATTTCGAGATGGCTGTAGGTGAGCTTGATCTTGCAAGAGCGAACTTTATTCTTGCTAAGAAGCAGCTAGAAGTTGTGGAAGCAGAGCTTACACACTATATCATAGAAGCGCCTCAAGATGGGATGATCGCAAAGCGTTGGATCTGGTTTGGAGACGTTGTGAGACCTGGGCAAAGTCTTTTTACGATGTTTGATTTAGAAGATGTATGGGTACTTGCAAACCTCGAAGAAAAAAAGATAAGAAAAATACGTTTAGGAGATGAGGTGAAAGTCCGTATCGATGCTTATCCCGGAGTGGACTTCTACGGAGAGGTGTTTACGATTAAAGGTGCTGCAGCATCAAAGTTTACTCTCGTACCTCAGAATAATGCCACAGGGAATTATACAAAAGTAGAGCAGAGAGTGCCGGTGAAGATCTCTATTAAGCGGCCAAGTGGCTTTTCTAAAGACAAGCCGCTTTATCTATTTCCAGGGATGTCAGCAGAAGTGTATGTAAAGGTTAAATAATGGCATCACTCAAGCAGATATTCAACTGGGAAGAGCCTGGACTTCTTGATACAGAGTCTAGCTTAAGACACTGGCTGCTCCTTGCAAAAATCATCTTATCGAACATGATCATTGTCGTCTCAGCTGTTGGTACTGCAATACCTATGAATGAAATTCAAGGGTATATGGCAGTAGATGCTACAAAAATTGATTGGGTAGAATCTGGTTTCTTACTTGCACTTGGAGTGGCTGTACCACTCTCTATTTTCTTTTCACGTAAGTATGGTTTTAAACGGCTTTACTTTGTTGGGGTTGCTCTCTTTGTTTTGGGTTCTTTTATCGGTGGCATTTCTACCAATTATTACACGTTGCTGTCGGCCCGTGCAATAGCAGGTATTGGAGGTGGAGTTATTTTTCCAGTGAGTCTTACTGTTATAAGAAGGGTTTTTAAGGGGAACTCTTTAAAAGTTGCAGTGACTCTCTACGTTGCGATGACATTTGGGGTAGGGCTTGGGCTTGGTTGTATTATAGGAGGGGTTCTTTCTCAGATATACGCATGGAGAACAGTATTTCTTCTTGGCGTGTATGTAGGCGTTCCATGCCTTCTATTTACCTGGGTTCTTATGATAGAGACAGGCATCTATCCAACACCCAAGTTTGATTTGATCAGTTTTGTATTTTTTGCACTATTTCTTATATCGACTCTATTTTATCTAACACAGGTAAAAGCCCCATGGAACACACTTGGATTCAGATCGAACTTTTCCATCGGTTGTATGATGGTTTCCATAGGTTTCCTTTTTGCATTTTTACTGCGCTACAAAAGAGCTAAATCACCTCTTTTTGCTCTTTCGATCTTTAGAAGAAAAGAGTTTACCATTTGCTGCATTGCAATGGCGTTTGTGGGAGTGATGATCTTTGGCTCTTCCGTTTCGTTCATAAATCTGCTTGTGCAGATGTATGAGTACGAAAGGAATATGGTGGGGATTGTGATTTCAATGTTTGGTTTCTGTTTTGGACTTGGCGGTTTGATACCGATTGTATTTGGTAAGTGGGTAAAGATCCATTTTTTTGCAGTAGCTGGTTTAATGCTTGTTGCAGCGAGTTGCTTTGTGAATCACTCATTAACTATACAATCAACACCAGGGGATGTTCTTTTTATTCTTATACTAAGAGCGCTTGGAACATCGCTTTCTCTTGGCCCTCTTACAGCGATTTCTCTTCAGAACATGCCAGATGACTTAGCTGGTCAAGCTTCTGCTATTGTAACGATATTTAGGCAGGTAGGCGGTGCTTATGGAACTTCTCTGATCTCCATATTTTCAACAGTGCGTTTTCCGTTTCATCTAACGAGGTTTGCTGAGATGGTAAATGTGAATTCTGCGCCTTTTCAAGACTATATTGCGAAATACACAAACCGCGTTATAGATACGGCAGGAAAGCCTGATGTGTTAGCAGAGATGTATTCTCATGGGTATGTGATAGCAAACGTCTCAAAGCAAGCTTACGTAGCCGCGTTTGATGATGCATTTTATATCTTTGGCTGGATGTTTGTAGGCCTTACAGTTCTTATGCTCTATCTAGCATTCTCAAAAGAGCAGAAGAAAGCACTTCCAAAACGTAGTTAAAACTCTGAAACATCCTTTTTGATAAGAACTTTCTCAAGAGAGTGTAACTCTTTGAGTAGGTCTGTATCTGTTTCTTCATCAATCAGGTTTCTAACGTATTGAACCATTGTAAGAGCTTCACTGCCGATCCTATTATGGATTGCTTCGGCTCCAGATCTTGCAAAAAGAGCTGCGATGTCAAAAAGGCCACATGTAAGAGCATACTCAAAGAATGAAATGCAACTGATCTGATCAGAGAATTCATTATAAGAGTCACTAAAAAATGTTTGGTTCACATCGGCACCATTTTTTATCAGGACTTTGAGATGCTCAACCTTATCTTCTTCGATGAAATACTCAAAGACAGATCCTTGAGAAACGCTATCTACGGGTTGGTTTGGATCTACACCTGATTTTAGGAGTACTTCCAAGGTTTTAGGAGAGAGGTTCTCATTTTGATAGACCATGGAGAAAATAGGTCTATTGATATTTTTGTATAAGTAATTAGGGTTAACTCCTTCTTTGAGAAGTCTTTTCATGACCTTCAAATCATTCTCTTCAACAGCTTTTAAAAAGGCAGTTAAAACCTCTTCATTAATGCTATGACGCTTTTTAGGAGGTTTAGCACCTCTTTTTAAAAGAAGCTCTTCTACAACTGAGCAGAGCTCAGAGGACTCCATGTTCTCGTGAATATAGTAGATGTACTCAAGGAGCGTGAACTTCTCAGAATACACTTTAAAGAAGGGTTTGTTTAAATCTTCAAAACCATCACAGAGTCTTTCTAGAGACGCAACGGGGAATTTGTCAATATTAAGTAGAAAACAACGGATGGAAAGGGAGGTTAGGTGCTCTGCAACAGGCGAATCATCAATATCGATTCTAGCACCTTTTTTGATGAGGTATCCTGCGATAAATACCATGTCATCATTGAAAACTTCTTCTGGGGTATCATAGTTGTCTACTTCTTCACATATAAAGGATAGTGCAAGTGGAAGAAGGGGAACCTTTTGATCATTTAGATCAACAGTATAGTAGTCCAAGATAAAATCGATAAATTTAACTTTCTTTTCTAGGTCTACCTCTATCTCGTAAGCTGTATAGTAAAGAAGCCCTGTCATAAGATCTAAGTTGGATCCCAGGATAGCTGGATGGAAAGTATCTAGCATCTTTTTTACGGTGCCGTAGTCTTCGTTTTCAATGGCATTCATGATTTTTAGGTCAATAGCTTCATTGACACTATCTTCTTCGGTTTCCAGAGTGGAAATGTCTTTAAACGACAAACAAGAAGCAGAAGGAATAGATGCGCAGTTTAGAGAGCCTCTTGCAGTGTCGTTGATCTTTACGTCATTTGGATTTAGATAGATCGGGGAGTACTCTTGGATAAGTGTTGTGTCATCACCCGTTGTGATCACATCAAATTGAGTTTCCATAAATGCCTCTTAAAGAATAAGGATGTACCATCGATTATAAAAATTTGGCCTAATTTATTTCATTGCTTTTATTTGTTTTACAAGCGAGTTCGCTGGTTTAAAATTAAAACTAAACAAAGATATGGTTTTAGTTATATATATGTTTGATTTGTTTTATTTACTATTTGTGGTTAATTGATATAAACATTTGTATAGTATGCGATTTTCTAAACTACTTGAAACTAGCTAAGAAAAGCCCCTTGTGGGGGCGTTTCTAAGCTTTAAAATTATGAATTGCTAAGCCCAAGCCAGCTTAACCAGGTTGAATCATTTTTTGATTTTTCAGAGTACTTATCTAAAAGAACACTCTCAAGTTCTTTTAAATCTTGTATGGATGTTACATACCGTTGCAAGACATTGGTATATTCATCTTCAGAAGTATCAAGTCCAAAAGTTCCATTTTTATATAGTTCTTGCTTGATGGGAGAGTCTGCCAGTTTTAGCTCAGACTCAGGTGTTAGTAGGGTACGTTTGTTTTTCTCTAGCTTATTCAGAAATGCTTCATTTTGTTCTATCTGATCTTTAACATAGTCTAGCGGCATTAAATGTCTATTCTCTCTGTCTTTAACGCGGTAGTCAGAAAGTGGTTGATAGATAGCAGAAGCCCCTGCTTTTGCAAAGATTATAGCAGTCTTAATAAGCTCATCCTTAAGTGCTGCATCGAAATAGGAGCATAAGAAGTCTTGTGTGTTATCGATAGAAAAGTCCTCTTCTGGTGAGAAGGGGTAGGGGACTGGTATTTCTATGTTTATAGATGTGTCAAAAATACCAAAACGAAAGTTTTGCCTATATAGGTATTGATTGACATCCATTCCAAGCTCAACAAGCGCTTCTAAGTATCTTGTGTCGTTCTTAAAAGCAAGGGAGTAGAAAACAGGGGTAGATGAATCGAAATCTATAAGGAGGTTGTAATCTCTAAGGGTGAGATCTACATATCCTTTCTCAACAAGAAACTTCAAACACTCAGGTGTGAAGTTTGTGCTTAAAGTTCTTGAAGTCTCTAAATCTTCAGCAATTTCTTGCTCGGATAGATCATAGAAGAATTCATCGTATGCTAAATGGAATACGCTTTTGTCTAGATTATTATAAGGGTAGTCAAGGTCGATGCCATTTTTTACAAGAAGATCGATCATATTAAGATCACTTTGTAGAATAGCATTCTTGATCTCTTCAAGATCATTTTTAGAGATGGTTTTTCTCTCTTCTCCTGCTATTGCTCCATTTTTTATAAGACTTGTATGGATCTTGTTTTTAAAAGCGATAGAATCAGATACATCATCATCGTCCCAGCGCTCATCTTTAGTATTGAGCGTTACTAAAGCTGCATGAATATAAGACGAGTAATCAATCAGATTTAGCTTTTCTGTGTATACCTGAAAATAGGGTTTGTTAATCATATCAACTTTTTCGAAGAAACTATTGAAGAAGACAAATGTTTTTGCGTTGCATGTAAGATGCTCTACAGCATCCTTCATAAGAATTTCTGAGATTACTGAGTCTTCGATGTCGATCCTTGCTCCTTTTGCAATGAAAAGGTCTACAGTAGGATTTAAAGCCTCTGCAATTGGGTCTTCAAATATAGGACCATAAAACTCTGGTAGATTTGATAGAAGGGCTGGCAGAGCAGGTGCTTGTCTATCGTTAAGATCGATTTCGAAAGTATCTATAACAAATTCGAAAAGCTTTACAACCTTCTCGGGAGAAGTTTCGAGATTCTCTATGATTGTAGCAAAAAAGTTTGTGTGTGTGTGATTCCCAGAGATCTCTATAAAATGTCTATTTTCAAACGCTTTCTCTAAGATTTCTTTTATCTGACTATAGTCTTCTGCTTCTACGTACTCTCTATATTTTGCGCCAATCTCAGAACTTGCACTTTCACCAAATAGATGTTTGGCGATCTCTTTATTTTGCATTTGTATGATTTGAGGATGTAGAGATGTATACGTGACTTCTTTTTCATGAAGGCTTGTAGGACTATTTTGGGATAAGCTATCAAAAACCGAAGATGCGCTTTCACTTACTTTCTCTTCATTTGCAGTTAAAGAGAGATTTTCTTCTACAAGAGGAAAGTTTGTTTCATAATCCGAGTAGTTGCTATCAATAGTAATGCTCATAATTACACCTTTGTAATTTTAAAAGATGGATAGGATAGCATTTAAGAATATTAAATTAAACAGATAGTTGAAGTAGTTAATAATATATAGTTTATAGTTGTGGTTTTTTATTTAGGTGATTGAATAAATAGAAGCCGCTATTGCTGCATACTTGTATTCACCGACGGTATACCTGAATAAAAAACTTTCTGGTGTATGTGTAATGGATCTATGAATGTTTCAAACCTTAGAATAAAAGAAGGTGTGCTTGTCTAAAGTACTAAGGTATTGAGTCTATGTAAAAAAGTAGGATTTAGGAGTTTAGATTATCCTTTTCGAAACTGAAGAACCCTTGAACGGGCTTCTGTAAGCATTTTATCAAGATCAGCTGCAACTTTAAAGAAACCTTTTAGGGTTTCATACTGCTCTTCTTGAGCTTTTTTTTGCGCCTTCTTGATGTCTTCTACCATGTCTTCAAGCCTATCTAAAAGCTCTTCTGTATGAGTGTTTGGAATGACGGTATTTGAGAAAAATCGGTTACTTTGAGCGCTGAAACCTTCTGGAGCGTAGAAGTATGCCCAAGTAGGAGCTTTTTTATGGGTCTCAAAAAGCTCATCGAGGCTTTGTTGTTTGGGCTCAACAACAGTGACTTCTGTATGTGTGGAAACATAGGGACTGTCGCTTATGTATTTTGTTTCAAGCGACTCTTGCGACTCTGCCCACTGTACACTTGCCTCTAGGGGAATATTATCGATTGTTACGGCGTCGCTCATGATATTATCCTTTTCTCATTTCTTTATAGACTCTGATCATACGCTGCATGTTGTGATGGATCTGATGAGAAAGGTGCTGCATTAAGTGTTCTATATAAGCAGCCTTATCCTCTTTTGAAATATTTTCAAAATGCGAGAAAAACTTGTCCCAGGACGGTGTTTCACTTGCTTTTTCAAGGACCTTGTCAAATGGTCTTGCTGATTCTATTTTCATTTTTCCTCTTTTCCTGTGTATCCTGTGCGCTTAAGTGCAGCTTCTGGAGAGATCTGTGTGCGCTTTTCAAAAAGGTTAGATTCTTCTGTTGTTATTCTATCGTAGGTGTCAAAAGTATTGATGATTTGGGGCCTTACAAAAACGAGGATGTTTTTCTTTTCACTCTCGATCTTTGTTTTGGAAAAAGCAGCTCCTATCCAAGGTAGGCCACCAAGGCATGGTATACCGCTTTTTTTGCGTGTCTTTGAGTTTTTTACCATTCCACTAAGAACTAGAAAATGCTCATCAGGGACATGGACTCTTGTTACCATATTTGTCTTGGTTGTTTGGATCCCATTCGATCTTGACTCAAGCTCTCTTAGATCATCACGGGCTTCCGTGATCTCTTCTTTGATATCGAGCGTGATTACATTAGAATCTCCAAGAAGGGGTGTGATCTCGAGGCTCACTCCAACATCTCTATACTCAATGTTAGCTGTTGTTTGCTGCGCTGCACCAACTGTTGAGACAACAGAGCCTGTGAAGGGGATGTTATCGCCAACAAAGATGCTAGAGCTCTTGTTATCTTGGGTTAGGATTTTTTGGTTAAGAACGATCTGTACTTTGCCATCCCTTTGTAGAGCCGATACAAGAGATGCAAGAGAGATAAAGGTCTTTCCCTTATGTAAAATAAGGTCTCCAATCACTCCAAGATCAAACCCTTTACCAACAGGAAGAAGGTTAGAGGCTGAACTAAGTGCCTGCGCTAAGGGACCTGATCCTTTTGAGCCAAAGTTCCCAACATGGAAGTTGAGTTTATCTTTAATGTTACCTTTTGCTCCCCACTCTAAACCAAACTCTTGTGCTTCCATAGCGTCAGCTTCTACAACAAGCACTTCGATAAAGACTTGCTTCTGAGGTTTATCTAAGTGTTTGATGAGCTCTTCCACTTCTTTTGCAATATTTTTGTCCGATGAAAAAACAAGGCTGTTTGTACTTTCTATCCACTGAAGAGATGTGATTGCATGTTGGAACTCGTCTTTATCATGCTCACCTTTGTAGGAGTTCGAAAGCTGCTTCATGACTTTTAGGATTTCAGCTCCTTCATTGTATTGAAGCTTATAGATAAAGAACCCACCTTGTGAAATGAGTTTTCCTTTCGAATAGTCTTCAGAATACTGAGAGAGCTTTCCATGAGGAAGGTACCTTTTTGAGCTGGGATAGAGATCTCCAAGTTTCTTGCGTATTTCAGCATCACTGAGCTTTTCTATAATGAGATAGTCGGACTCTTCTTTAATTTTGAAGTTATGCTGGCTAAGAATCTGCTTAAGGGCTGCTGTAATGGATTCTGGGGAAGTAGCCTTTCCTGAGAGGTAAGATACTTTGAAGTCGAGTTCTTCAACATTAAAAATGAATGTTTTCTTACCGATCTTACTTACGAACTTTATAAATTCTACGATGTGTACTTCAGAAAAGTTAACAAGATGGCCTATGTTTGAGGGAGGCTTTTCCTCGCAGGAGGTGCTGAGAGGAATGATAAATAGAAGAAGGCTTGTGCAAATTCGGTAAATCATGGTTACTTTAGTCAATTTTCTAACGTTTCGAATGTAAATGTAGAGAAATGATAACAAGAGAGAAGGTTTGACTATAGCGCTTTTTTTCTTATCTGCTTGTATTTAAAACTTTTCAAGAAAATGACTTATCTACAGCACTCATTGCCCAGACTTTATGGATTTAGATCTTTATGAAAAATTAATAAGGATAAATGCGAATGAACTTAAGGAAGGTTGTCTATTTGTACCTTTTTAAGTTTATCTGCGGGGGTAAAGTCAAAAATCTTAGAGAAAAAGTAGAGCTCAGCTTCTATTGATGTCTTGATAGATTCTGCCATTCTAAAGCCGTGGCCTTCTCCTTCAAACAAAAGGTATGAAACAGGAATCTTCTTCTTTTTTAATGCTTCTACCATCATGTCTGATTGCTCAGGAGGAACGCATTTATCTTCTGTTCCTTGGAAAAAGATGATCGGACAAGAAAGTTTGCCGCAACTGTGTATCGGAGATCTTTCAATATAGGTTTTTTTATCATCAGGATAAGGACCAATGATAAGATCCAAATACTTTTCCTCAAGTTTATGAGTATCTTTAGCAAGCGCTTCCATGTCAGCAACGCCGTAGTAACAAGCTCCAGCTCTGTAGCAGTCTAGATAGGTAAGCGCGCAAAGAACGCTATAACCACCGGCGCTGCCTCCTTTGATAATAAGCCTTTCTGGATCCGCTATTCCTTTTTCTACAAGGTAATGAGCAAGGTTTTCGCAATCATGAAGGTCAACAACACCCCAGTTCTTTCTAAGTCTATTTCTGTACTCGGATCCGTAACCACTACTACCAGAATAGTTCAGTTCAAATACTCCAAATCCTCTTGTTGTATAGTAAAGATGTTTCATCTGAAGCACAGGTGACACGTGGAATGTAGGCCCTCCATGACAGTTTACGATTACAGGAGGTTTTTCATCATCGAGACCTGTGTAGTTCTTGTTTGTCGGTGGATAATAGAAGCCGTAAGCTGTTTTACCGCCCTCTGTTGGAAAAGAAACAGCAACAGGTATGCTAATGTCTTCCTTATCTAAATGACAAGTAGCAAACTCCTTTAAAACGCGAACTTCTTTGTTTTTTAGGTTGTATGTAGCAATGCATGAGGGCTGGGTTGGTGATGCAGCATGGAATACAAGATGGTCACCTGAAACGTAGAGGTTAGAAACCTGTGTAAAAAGGGTGTCAATTCGAACGATCTTTTTTGAATGAGGGTCTATTATATAGAGACTATCTACCGCTTTTTTTGTTCCGATACATGCGATATGTCCCGTTTCTAAAAAAGCGTAGCGCTTCATCCCAAAAACCCAGCAAGGATCGCCGATTTCCATATCGATGGGATAGATAGGATGTATGGTTTCTTCTGTGTATTTGTAGAGGTTCCAGTAACCAGAAGAGTCTGAAATAAAATGCAGGACATTCTCTTTAGAAAACCTTGGAAGAATGCATGAAGAGCCGCTTGCAACAAGTGTTACATTGGTAAGACCCTTCTTGTCTGAAATATCTGCGACGAAAAGCTCTGTAATATCCCAGGCCATATTGGGCTGGTTCCAAGAAAACCAAGCAATTTTTTTCGAGTCAGGGCTGACTACAACAGAAGAGTAAAAATCGTAGCCAGATGCAATGATTTCAACATCATTACTGCTAAGGCATACTCGCACAAGCATGTTTTCAACTTTTGGATTCTCGTGGCTTTCTGCTACACAGAAAAGAAATCTACCGTCTGGAGATACACATAGATCAGCAAAGCGGTAATCTTTTTGCTTAGTGATTCGATGAACAGATCCATCGGTATCCATTTTGTAGATATCCTGGTCTTCTAAGTTTACGAAATAAACCACATCTTCGTGCATAGTGAAGCATTTTCCGCCATATTCGTGAACACGAGTACGCATGTTATACTCTTTAGGAAGCAAATCTTTTTGCTTCTTATTAAAGCTTATCTCAACAAGAGCTGTCCGTCCCTTCTCTTGAGGTCTACCTTCTCCAAAAAGGATTCTACCGTTTGCAACATGCATGAAAGAAAAGCGAAATGAACTTTGGATAAGATCATCAGATGAAAGAGGTGATTTCCATGTTCCGTAAGGGCTTTTAGTAACCATTGTAGCTCCAAGTAATGGGAAAAAGGTAAGGAAAGTAAATATGTACTTTAAGTACTTCATTTGGCGAGATTCTATTGGATTCACTTTCTATATGCAAAGATTTTATTTATGGAAAAGAAGCTATTACTTACTCTTTGAATATCTCTTATATAAAGCAAAATTTGGAAAGATTTTATGAAATATGCGGCTCTTCTTTTTAGTGGTATTCTACTTACGAGTGCGTTCTCAAGTGAGGCGTATACATTCAATGGAACAGAGAAAGTGCTAGACATAGCTTGCGGCTGTGGAAAGTCGTCTCTAGAAATTGCAAGAATTGTAGAAAAGGGGAGTGTAGTAGGGATTGACTTCACAATGCAAGTGATCAATGAAGCAAAACGAAAGCATCTCCAAGGTCCGAGTAACCTTTCATTCAAACTTAAGGAAATGGATGACTGGAATTATAGCTCTGAATTTGATGTTGTGAGATGTGATAGTCCGCACCAGTTTATCTTCAATCAGCCAAAACTATTAAAAAGTATGCACTCTCTTTTAAAGAAGGATGGTCATATCATTGTTAAAATCCCAGTAAGGCTTCCTGTTGCCCTTGAGAGCGCTCTACGAGCTGTGACAACGAGCGATAAGTGGAATGATCACTTCTTGACTTTTCATCCGATCTTCAATATTTATAAAAAGAGTGAGTACTCGCAACTGCTGAGTAAAAATCACTTTTCTATTGTAGATATGAAATCAGCACCTTCTGAGGAAGTGTTTGCTACAGAGGAAAATTTTAAAGAGTTTATCAAAGGCTGGCTTCCTTACTTTGAGGCGATTCCAGAAGAGCTCAGAAATGACTTCTTAAATGACTTAACAAAAAGATACCTCACGATTTTGCCTCTTGATAAAGAGGGAAAAGTTCACTTCTTTTTAGAGAAGCTAGAGGTTGTTGCAAAAAAACTTGATGCAAAGGAGAAAGTGCATGGCTAAACCGTATAGGATACTGAGTTTTGATGGAGGAGGAATAAGAGGTATCTATACAGCCAAACTTCTTTCGATGCTTGAGAAAGAAAAGCCCTTCCTTAGTAACGTAGATATGTTTGTAGGCACCTCCACTGGAGCCATATTAGCCCTGACTCTAGCATCTGGCTTTCGCCCAGATGATGTTGTTGAATTATATAAGAACTTTGGACAAGCGATCTTTGTGCCTTCTGAAGGCCAGCCAGATGCTGACGGCTCCATACCAAAATACCAAAATGCATATCTGAAAAACCTTGTTTCGGAGCATGTTTTTCCCAACAGTCCAAAGATGAGCAGTCTTTCTAAAAAGGCTCTAATTCCAGCGTTTAAGCTTTATGATGAAAACAAAGGAAGGTGGGCTCCTTATTGCTTTCACAATATAACCGAAACAAAAGAAGATCCTTGCCTTGTAGACGTGATGTTAGCATCTGGTGCAGCTCCCATATACTTTCCATCTTATCAAGGGTATATTGATGGAGGAGTTTTTGCGAATAACCCTAGCATGCTTGGTGCTTGTAAGGCCTTAGATCTTGAAAGCTCCATTACTGATATGAAGGATATTTCTCTTCTTTCTATGGGTACAGGAGATGTTCCAAATTTTATCAATAAAGAAGCTGATTTCGGTTCTATGGGTTGGTTTGTAAACAGTCCTAAAGCAGTTCCAGATCATGCCTTTTTTTCTATTGTCTCTGATGGGATCAATGAGATTCCTCATTACATGTGTAAGCAGACATTGCAAAGCTATCACAGGGTAAATACGGCTCATAAGAACTCTATTGCTCTTGATGAGTATAAGAGGGTACCAGAGCTTCTAGAAGAAGCAGAAAGAGTTCCTAAAGACTATAAGGAGCTTTGGAAGAGTTCTTTGGCATTTGTTGAAGAGAAATTTTGCAGCTAGAGTTTCTTGAGTACGATGACGATGCATTTTGTTGGGATGACAATGTCTTTTTTACTCTTATAGAAGGTTGAAGCTTCATTTGTAAGGGTGCTATCGAAGGTATTCCTTACAAAATTTTCAAGATCGTTTACTGATTCAAAGTGAGCAGCAGGTCTGTGCACGAACATATATTCAATTTTAAATCGATAGTCATTTTTATACTTGTGAAGCTTATCTAGAGATAAAAAGGAGCTTTTATCCTCAACGATTTTGTCATATGTGCTCACTTCAGGGTAGTAAACGAGGGTGATGCACGCACCTTTTTCTAGGTGTTTTCCATGATAATCAAAGAATTTCTTTGGGTTTTTTGGCTGGATGTGAACCAGTTTATCCCCAGGACTCTCTCTAGCGTAGAGCTCAGCATCTTCTACGATGATCTGAAACTCCCTTTCATGCATTTCGATCTCCGAGGAAAGTGGAGCTGCTAGCAGTAAAGATCCTATAATAAAATCTTTCATTTTAATTACAAATATATTTAAGGATGTGAGTATATTATTACTATTAGTATAATATCGCAATTAATTTCTTATTTAACGGTTAATTGATGAGAGATCTATTGAGATACTATACACATAAAGCATACGTGCCAGATGTGTTTCATAAGCAGTTTAGTAATGATTTTCCTCAGAGTGTTGAAGCAAACCCTCTCAATCATGTTCCTCAAAACTTTGAAGAAAACTCCTACATGGACTATGCAAAGAGAACAGCTCTTGTAGCTCTTCCTCTTCTTAGTTTAGATAAGCGTTTTGGAAGCGCTTTATCGATCTCTACAAATGGCGTGCGAAGTGTATCGTATCTCTGTCTTAGTTTTACGAGCATTAGAAACGGAGACGCGTACTTAAAAACAGGTTATGAGCTATTTCAGCTCAGTCTTTCTGTCACAGCTCTTGCAGCTGCTTGTTTTGAATTCACAGCAGGGCTGTTTGTCATAACAAGTGTTGATATCCTAACAAACCTTAAAAACATTACAGAAGAGCTGCTGCAGGGTAACTACTACAAAGCCTCAGAAGAAACTTTGCAACTCACATCTAGCGCTCTATATCTTACGATGCTTGTGACAGGCTCTCTTGAAGCGACTCTTGCGTTTTTTGTTTTCCAAGCGATTTTAAGTCTCTACCAAGCGCAGAATGACTTCGCAGATGAAAGATACATAGAAGCCGCAGGTAAGGCTCTTATGGGAGCTGCTCGGATCTACCAGTCCAATGAGCAGCTAAACAAGATAAAAAGAAGAAATGCTCTTCTTGAGATTGCGTACCTAGCAGAGCTTATCAATTCGATCAAAAAAGGAAGAGAGATTGATGACCTCTATGAACACCCTCTTGTTAGTGTTGCTGATGCGGCATCAAAAAAAGAAGCCGTTTTAGATGATGGCAATGGCAACGAAGTGAGCTTTGGTGCCCACTTTTTTGGCTATGGTAAAGATGCTGTAAAAGGTATGAATATAAAAGCTACAAAAAAGCAAGGGTGTGTAGAGCTTGAGTTCAAACTAAACCACGTACATAGAGAATCTCTTAATAAAACGATCTTAAAGTTACAGGCTCTTCCAAAAGAAGAAGTAAATGATGCTTTGAAGCTTTTTTCATCTAGAGCAGAAGGCCTAGAGGTGAAATACTCTAAAGTGATCCAAGATAAAAAGAATTTCTATGAGAGCATTTTTGAGATTAAAGCTGAAGGCCTAGGATCAGTTATCGTTGGAAGTAGTAAAGAGCTGCCGACTCTTTATGATAGAGTACGTGTTAGACTTGATCAGAATAGTACGCTTTATGACTTCCATGAAATCCTATCGTTTCTTCAGATAGAAAATGCCTTAAAGGAGTCTGCAAAAGAGGATATCGAAAGACTTAAAATTGGTCACCTTTACAGGGTGTTTTATCCCCAAAGTGCAACCTTTTTTGAAAGATCAGAGGTGAGTTTTAACTCTTCTCTTGAGGAATACAAAGAGGAGATCTTGAAAATAACTCCTAAGATGAAACAGACAATGTCTAAATATCTAGACAAAATGCAGCTAGAAGAGATTCTACCAGGAAAGATGCGTTTTCACGTGAAAGGGCTCGCAAGGGAGCTTGAGAAAATAGGTTTGAAAGGCTTAACGTCATCAATAACTGGTGTATGGGGCTCACTTGATATAAATAAAGATGTTTCAGAAAGACTTGTTTCCATTATGAAGCTTGGGATGCTCTCTAACGAAACAAGGCTTGCTTCAAACATAGGAAAAAACGGTTTATCAAACTCCGCAGACTATTACAATGGAAGTTCTGATAGCATTTTTACACAAGCTGTAACAGAAAATACAACGACTAGCTGGGATTTTTCCTATTGGGGGAGTGCAAGACTACTATTTTCTCCAGAAATCCTTGAGTCAGGCACTTATCAATATCATAGCGATACCTTCGGCTCTAGAGTTCTTGATCCAGGTGGAACGAATGCATACCACTATGGAAAGTACGATAAGAGACCAGGTATTCTTCAATTTGCGAAAGCAGAAGCTAAGCAAACTCATCATGGTAATGAGATCATGCTAAAAGAGCGCATAGACCCGAAGTACATAAGCGCTGTTGTTCTGGATAGCAGCTATTTAAAGGAAGAAGTCCATGCTAACTTTAAAAGAGCTGGCCTTGTGCAAACAGATGCTCTTGGTAAAGAAACGATCAATGGAAAAGCTGTAGATGACTTCCTTCTTGTAGGTCCGAATATCCCAACTGACCTTACTTAACCCTTCTTTTCATCCTATCTAAAAAGATGTGTCCAATGTCTGCTAGGAACACAGCGAGTAAGGCAAAAAGTAGCTCCTTCTTATACATTTTATAAAAAATTTCAGCTTTTGTACGCGCTATAAAAAAAACATCGCAAAAATACAAAACAATAGCGCAAAAACCAAAGAGCCAAAGGATTCTTGTGAGCGTACCCAGGAAAATGCTGTGAGAAATTCCTCTATGTTTAAAGACGCGAGCGTAGCTTTTAAATGGGATCGATAAAAGGCCTCTTAGTGAAAGCCATCTGATTTTATTTGCAACATCCATATCTGGTGACATAAAGAGTGTTGCATAGAGAAAAACAGACACGAAAACAATCAGCTGCATGTTAGTAGGGTTCATGTATAAGTAGACTCCAGCTGCTGCAAGTGGCAGAAGAAAAAGAATATTAAACGAGTTGTGTGTTTTGTAATTTGACATTGGATTTGTTTTTCTTGCTATTTGATTAAATTCTGACTATACAAAAAAGTATTATATACTGCGAGTTTTGAGGGTTTATTTATGAAGAAACTACTTCTTTTAGCATTTTGTGTTTTAGCCTCTTTTGGGGGACAGCTTCACTCTAAGACGATGAAAAAATTTGATAATAATACGAAGTGTTGCTCGATGCTTGAGCAGGCACTATTTATCATCAAGCCAGATGCAGTAGCTGATAACAATATCGGTGAGATCCTAGAGAAGCTAGAGGGGCAGAACCTTCGCATCATCGGCATGAAGATGACAAGGCTTACAAAAGAAGAGATCGATACCCTTTATAAGGCTCATAAGAGTAAATCCCATTTCCAGTCACTCTCAAAATATATGGGCTCAGGGCCTGTTGTTTTAACAGTGATCGAAGGGCCTGATGCGATAAAGAAAACAAGAAAGCTTGCAGGTCTTACAGACCCATCTAAAGCAAAAGTAGATACTCTGCGATCAAGATACGGTACAGATGTGCAAAGAAATGCTGTTCATGTATCTGATTCAGTCAAATCGTCAAAGAAAGAAATTCCTCTTTTCTTCCGATTAAATGAGCTTTACTCACCTTGTGCAAAGGAAGTGTTTAAGACTGAAAAAACTAACGAAGATCAAGTGAGTGCTCAGAAATAAAACCATCTAAGTTTTTCAGCTCATCTTTTGTGATCTTGTGGCCTAATTTTAGCTGAATAAAGGCAACAAGTTCACTGAGATCTTTACTCATGTCTGCATTTGCATCCCAAGTAGCCTTGCTGTTTCTTAAGTACTTTTTAATAGCAGCAAGCTTGTCAGCATCATCTATGAGACCTTCTGTGATAAAGAAGATATCTTTTAGAGAAGCAAGACCTTGCTTGCTAATATCAGAGATGCTCTCAAGGCCAAATACCTCGACGTACCTAGCTGGATCATATTGCCCTCCAAGGAATCTTGCCAGGTATGAAAATGCATCGATGTCTTCATCTTCTATAGCTTCTTTAGGGATCATCTGTTCCGTCTTTGCAAGCCTTTGCATCTGGGTGACTACAAAGTGAGCTGCGTCTTCAGTATTTACGCCGATTTCCATAGAAGAAAGCTTAAATGGAGCTACAGCTCCTCTTATTGCAAAAAGTGAGCTTTTAAGTTCTGAGGCTTTTTTTCTTAGAACTTCTGGAGTTTTTACGCCGCTTGAAATTTCGCCTTCAAGACTTCTGATCTCAGAAGCAATGGCACTAAGTGCTCTTGGATTTGTGAGCTCTTCAATACGCTCTCTTGCCTTTGCTAAAAATGGACCTCTTAACTCTTCTGCTATATGTGGAAGAATATGAATGATAGTTTCTGCTTTAGCCGTTAGCAGTTGCGTGAGTACAGCTTCTCTTAGTTCACCAGGATTTGCTGAAATAACATTTCCAAGGATCTTAAGCTGCTCTTCGTTTAGAAGATCAATATCTTTTAATACGATCGATGCCGATTTTTCATCTGCAAGAGCTGCAATTAGCTGCAGTGGAAGGATGTTTCCGTAGAAATTTTGTCTCCTATCGATCTCACTTGATTCTCTAATGGCCTGCGATAGGATCATAGTAGCCTTAGGGCTTTCTTTCATTTCCTTAAACAGGATTGGAGCAGTACTTACTGTATGTGATAAACGCTCCATTGGTGTTAAGTGGTCATCTGTCCTGTAGCTAAGATCGCAATGGTCTCCATACTCTTCTAGAAATTCTATGAGTCCTAAATCTTCTTGATTTGCGCAGATAAGGTGAAGCGTAGTATCAAATGTAAAGTCATCGATTTTAACAAGCTCATCTAAAATGCTATATGCTCCTAAGGTGTTTGCAATATAGGCTAGTGTTTCGCTTCCACTTGAAACCATATTTGGATCAGCTCCTCTTCCAATAAGTGCAAAGACAACCTCAACCATCCCTCCTTTTGCAGCAGTAAACAAAAGGGGATCTCCATAAGATGCTATTGCACTAGGAAAGTTAGTATGGTTTGCAAGCAGTAGAAAGATATCAGAGTCTCTCTCACAAGTCTGAAATGCGACTTCAAGAAGGGTTTTTGTGGGGTCCATGCATAGTGTGTCTACATCTGCACTGTGTTTAATGAGAAGGGAGACGATCTTTATATCCTCGTGGTTAATAGCTGTCTCTAATAAAGACATGCCATACATTCTTTCATTCGGATTTCCGCCTCTTTTGAGCAGCTCTTCTACAGTTTTAAAAGTTTCATCAGTCGGATGGTCAAAATGGCTAGTTATAGCGAGTTTCAAATAAGCAGAAGAACATTCTTCTGATGAAGTGGAGGAAGTATCACTTGAAGCGCTAGTCTCATCTGTAGCTGCTTCTAGGTCCAGAAAAAGTGTAGTAAGCTCATGCATGCGAAGCCTAATCGCATGCTCAACAGGAGTTCTTTGAGACTCTGACTTTTGATCGATCTTTTTAGCAAGTACTACAAGTCTTCTCTTTACTTTTGCTCTTAGGTCTTTTTCAGAAATTCTATGATTCAGGACATCATCATAAACAATAGCAACTTGACTTTTTGAAAAGAGTTTAGTGAGAGTGTTTAAACCAACGATTATCTCTTCTATCTCATCATAGCTTTTTGACTCTAGGAAAGTATTAATAACGTGCTTTTTTGCAGCTGGTAATTTAGAGCTTTTCTTTGTAACAACTTTTTTGCCTCTAATTTCAGCTTCTATATTCGCAGCTGAGGTACCTTTAATTTTCGCTAGAAGTTCAAAAGTCCTTTTATTTGCAGCAGCCACTCTTTCCATTAGATCAGTTGAGCTTGACTTTCCTACTTCTTCTAAATCTGCAGCACCTGCGTATCCTTCTATTTTTAGACAATCATCGACACCTGAAGCCATAATAAAACCTATATCTTTTTGATTTAAAATAAAGATTATATCATTTCAAATGATTATTTAACAGTTTTTAATGAAAAATATTCATTCTAGTATAAGTGCGTAAATGCCTGTTAGTAAGTTGGTTGTATTAAGAGGACTTGGTGATCTCATCGAGAAGAAAAACAGGAGAGATCTCTTCTTTTTCTTCTTTTACCTGTTTCTCCCAGGCGTGTAGAGTTCTTTTCATCTCACTCTCGAAGTGTTCGAGTTCATTTGGCTCATCAAATCTCAGCAGAAGCCCAACGCAGGAGATATCATAGATATCCACATAGGAGTAGGAGATCTCATGGGAAGAGGTAAGCAAATCGTTCATAAGCTCTTGAATGAGCTCCATGAAGCTTTGTTGCACTGTTCCGAGGAGCACCATGTAATACTGCTCATGAACTTTCGTATCCATAAAATAGATGTCTTTATTGAACTCATGCTCAAGGACGTCTAGGAGCATGATAAAGAACTTCTTTAGAAGAACGGGAGAGAGCAAGCTCTGCATATATTTAGGAGTAAGGGAGTAGAAGAAATTCTCAAGCAGAAAGTCATTATGGATGTTTTCTTTGAGAAGTAGGTCTTTTAGTGCTGTAAGAACTTCATACTGCTTAGAGATCATCCCCCCGTTATAATCTCTTACATCACCAACAATTCGTGTGATTTCAGAAATCACACAAAGCCTTGCTTTGTGTATATCTAGGGAAAAGTCTTTTCTTAAGAACTGCTTTTTATCAAGTCTTACTTCAATTACATGAGCTTCTTTTGGGTAACGTTTTCTTAGGATGCCAACAACTCTGATGTCATGCTCGTAGAATTTAAGCATCGTGGTTGTTGTTTGAAAAATCTCCTTTAGACAACGCTCTTCTTGCTTTTTGAGCCTTAAGATGATGATGATGAAGCTGACTTCAAAGTTTGTTTGTTTGTGGAAGTTCACAATCACTTGAGGCAAGTCGTGGATATATTTTAACTGTTTGCTGAGATCTAATATGTTTCTCATGATCTCTTCTTCATTCCTTTGAACAAAGACGGGGTGGATCAATGAAGCAATACGATTCTTAATTTCAGATGGTAAGTTCTTACGCAAAGATTTAATCTCATCGGTCTTAAAAGAAGCTTTAGTTGGTTTTTCAACTTCTAGGTAGACTGTCCGGATCTTTTTATCACCTCTTCTATCCATAATGTGTGAATTCTTCACCATAGTGCACTCTGGTAATACGGACTGTATGGCTTTAAAGAAGTGGCGTTCTTCAAAAATCTCATTATCATCTACAAAATTAACACCCATAAGAAGGCCAAGAACTGGATGTTCACCATCTTCCTGATGCAGTTTTGTTCTTAGGATCTTTAAGCTAAGATGTCTTTTATTCGGCTCTGTTTTAAGAGCGTTACCAATGATTTTTCTAAAGATATAGTGATAGGAGATCACTCGATTTAAATACTTGATATCTCTTCTAACTATGAAAGAATCATTAAGCTGAATCATGAACTGCTGCATCTCAGAGTAGATGTCGCGATCAAATGCTGTTGGCTTCATTTCAACAAGAGGTGTAATTTGATCCTTGATCTGAGTCATTTTGTCTTCAGCAAGGAATTTCATGATGAGCTGATGCATGAACTCGTACATGCTTGGCTCCATCTCTTTCTTTTTTCGGTCCACAAGAGAAGTAATATTTTCTTGGATCAGAATTTTCTTTTGCTCAAGTGTAAGAGGTTTTACAGAGACCACATGTCTTGCATGTTGTACAGCAAGGATATTTAACTTAAGCTCTTTATTGACGATAGGAAGGTTGTTTTGTACAAGAGGAATATCTTTCAAATCTAGAACGCTCAAAATAAGCTCATTTAGGAAAAAACCTGTTCTAGGATGGTTTTTGAACTTAAAGTTGAGAGAGCGTGTATTTACAATAGGGATCTGTTTTCCAGGAACAAGCCATCTACTAAATAAGTCACACATGAATCTACCTGTGCCATGAGTATGTTTTATTCCGCAAATGCAGGTAATAGAAATAATAGGATGTTCTTTATCGAAAGAGGAGACGTGTACAAGAGGTATTTCTTCTTCCAGCCTTTCGTAATACTTTAGGCTGTTTTCAGGGTTGCATTCTCCATTATCGTCTTTAAAATAAGGTTCTACGATTTCATTAATAAGAAACTGAATAGATTCCACATAACGCTCATAACTTCTATGATCGTTAGCAGGCAATGGAAAGCCTGTTTCAATTTCTGTTAAATGCTTATGCATAGCTAAGCCAAACCAATTCTTTTTTGTATCAGTGTAATGGTTTTATGTATTTTTTATAAAACGTTAATTAAATATTTAAACTACTTTCTCGCTAAGGCCTCTTCTTCAAACACTACTTTTTGTAGGTGTAAAGAACCTAAAGGAGAAGCAAAAAAACCTTTTACGTAAGGTTGTGTTACCTGGTAAGAGCAAGCGTGAAAGATTGTTGTAATCGGCATTTCTTCCATAATAATGCTCTCCGCTTTTTCTAGAATTCTATCTCGCTCTTCACCTGTTGCATAGAACGAAGCATCTAAATGTTTTATGTATTCCTGGTTTTCCCAATTTGAATAGTTCTTAGGGTTTTGTCTTTTCTTAAACCTATCAAGAATATTCATCTGGTCATGATACTGTGCAATCCAATAATACTGGCACATATCAAAATCTTTTTTGGTGGTTTTGGTGATAAAAGCAACATGATTCACAGACTCTATCTTAATCTGTAAACCAAGGGTTTCTCGCCATTGTTGTTGTAGTATTTGTGCGAGTTTATGGTTTATTTCATAATTGGGGTAGACCATGACAATCTTTTGAAATTCAGACCTATCCATGTCCAGTTCTTTAAGCCCAATTTCGAGTTCCTCTATAGCTTTTAAAGGGTCAAATGTTTTAATGAAAGCTTTATTCTTTCCGTTCTTTAATGTGGGTGTGACAAAGTTCACAGCAGGTATTTCGTCAAGAACTCCTACGGATTTAACAACGGCATCTCTGTTTATAGCTAAGCCGAGTGCTTTTCTAATATGCTTGTTGTTAAAAGGGGGTCTTTCCACATTAAATGAGCATATTTGTGTCTTTGCATCAGGGTGACTTGCAAGAAAACTATTTTTGTTAAGGAAACTTGAGGAATCAATGGTAATGTTCGTAAAAGGACCACCCAAAAGATCGAGGTCACCATTTTTGAACATTTCTAGAGCTGTATTTTCATTATTAACGAGTGAAATATGAGCCCCAGATAAATGTACATTTTCTTTATCCCAGTAATGTTCGTTCTTTTCGACTATAATTTTATCGTCATGTTTCCACTCTGAAATCTTGTAAGGTCCGTTTGAGACGAAGTCTGGGCTAACATTGTCACACCATCTAAGGTTTTTAGAGGCAATTTTATGGTTTACTGGGTAAAAGACGCAAAATGAGACCAGGTTTAAAAAGTAAGGCGTAGGTGATTCAAGAGTAACTTGCAGAGTTTTATTATTGATAACTTTAATGCCAATTTCATTTTGAGAGATAAGCCCGCTTTTTGCCTTTTCAGCGTTTAATATAGGGTAGAGAAGGTTGGCATTAGGACAAGGAAAACTTGGGTCCAGCATAGTTTTCCAAGAATAAGCAAAGTCAGTTGCTGTAACAGGCTGTCCATTAGACCAATGAGAATCTCTTAAGTGGAAGGTATATATAAGCTTATCATCGGATAGATCAATTTTTTTTGCTAATCCAAGCTCACTTGTAGAATTCTCTGACATTCTAGTAAGCCCTTCAAAAAGCATAAAATGCATAGCAGATGAGTGGATATCTCCACCTTTGCGTGGATCCATAGTTTTGGGATCACCGGGCATATTTATGTTCAAGTATCGACCTTTGGTTGTATGTTCATGCTTTTTTTCGCAAGATGAGAAAGTAATGAGCAGGAAGGTTGCAAAAAAAAGACGAGAAAGTAACTTCATGTAGAACTCCTAGGTGTGTACTTGGACGTTTATAAAGAAAGTGTTGAGATTGTGTAAAGGTTTTTATTCGTCATTGAATCTAAAATAAGAGTGTCTAAAGTCGACTCTTCCAGTTTGGCAGTACTCTACTCCTTCTAAAAGCTCGTTTCTAGCATACCAGCGGGATTGATGATAAATAGGTAATACTGGCATTTCCATCATGAAAATAGACTCTGCTTTTAACAAATATTTAAATCTTTCATTTACTGTCTGACTGTTATTAGCAAATTCTACCAGCTCTTCAAAGTTTCTATTACTCCATCCACAAAAATTCTTAGCTCCGTTTTTATCGATAAATCTCTCAAAGAAATTATAGGGGTCATTATATTGAGCTATGATGGACATCAAACAAAACTGAAAGTTTTTCTTAAAAAGTTTATCTAAGAATATTTTGACATCGAATCCTTGTAGATTCACTTGTATCCCAAGGTTTTTCTGCCAAAGCTCTTGCAACACTTGAGCTAGGTTTTTTATTTCCTCAAAGTTGAAGTAGTCAAAAGTTAACTTAGGAAAGGTTTCTTTTGTTAACTTTAGCTCTTTTAAACCAAGCTCCAAGTAATGAAGAGCAAGTTCTTTAGAACCATCTGGCATAAGTTTTACATTTTGTTCTTTGGTCAAGGATGGGGGAATCAACGAATAGGCTGTTGTCGGCTTGCTTTCAGAAAAATTTTCAACAATATCTTTTCGGTCTATAGCATAGGCAAAGGCTTTTCTGATGTTTAGGTTGTCAAAAGGGTAGCAATCATTATTAAAAAAGCAGACGGTTGTAGCGGCTATTGGGCTTCTAATCGCATGCGAATTTTTAGTTACTTGTTTAAGCATATCAAGTGGTATGGGAGCGAAAAAACTGCCTAACCAATCAATTTCACCAAGTTCGTAGAGTCTATAGCTCGTAAGCTCGGTATCAACAATACTGATATGAATCGTCTCTAGACGGGTGTTTTGAGCATCCCAAAACTCTGCGTTTTTTTTAAGAGTAAGGTAATGGTTGTTTTGCCATGTTTTGAGTGAAAAAGGGCCACTAAAAATTCCATAGGGATGTTCTTCTTTGTCTACGAGCTCTAGATCTTTATAAGTGGGAAAGAAAGTAGAATAACAGAGCATTTGTAAAAAATGCGGTGTTGGGCTGCTCAGTTTTACTACAAGCGTTTTTTCATCAGGTGTTTTGACGCTAACGTTATTTGTGGAAACAAGACCTTTTTTAGCTTTTTGCGCATTTTTAATAGGGTATAGAAAATGAGCGTTAGGTGAGTTAAAGGAGGGTTCAAGAAGGGTTTTCCAAGAGTGCTCAAAGTCATAAGATGTGATGGGTTTTCCATTAGACCATTTTGCATCTCTTAGGTGGAAAGTATAGGTTCTTCCGTCGCTTGAAATTTCATAGGATTCAGCAAGAGCAAGAGAAACGCTACCGTCAGGTTCTTCGTGAACAAGCCCTTCATATAACATTGTGATAAAAGAGGACGTAAGAGGATCTGAACTTTTTTTTGGGTCCGTTGTAATCGGATCATACTTAAAAGACAGATTTAATCGGTTACGTCTGTAAGACTTATTTTGCTGCTCCCTATTGCAGCAAGTAAGGGAAAGGCACAACAAAAAGCATAGTAATCGTTTCATTGACAGGTATCCCAGATAATAAGGACTATGAAGTTTTATCTTATTACAAATAAAATACAAGTTCTTTTCTAGGGGGAGTTGCTACCTTTTACTCAGAGCCATTTGATTTCAATTCGTTAAATTTGTTTTTCGTATACAAGGCTAGAGCGGGATAGTGCTTGTTGAGCCAGGGAAGGATCCTTTTTTCCGCTTTTACAAGTTCTTTACTATAGAAGTAGTCGAGGCCTTTATTAGGGTCTTTAATTAATCCACCGATGTCAATTGCTATGACTTCGTCTTTCAGTAGGCCAAAATTGTTTAAAAAATGAGGGTCTTTGTCTGTGAACTGCTTTTCTCTTCTTTGTATAATATATGCGAAAAGATCATCAATCACTTTGCAGGAGGAGGCAAGGTCATTTTTGTTTTTGCATTTTATTAGGTAATCTTTGATGCCAAGTGCTTTGTATTGGAGTGCAAAACTTGTCTTATCAAGGTCAATGTGAAAGGGGATTTTTAACTTATTTCTTACAACAACTGTTTGAGAAAGAAGTTTTCTAGGATTGAGTTGCAGGTGAATGAGTCCAGATTCTTTTTTGAGCTCGTTAAAGCTGTAGATGCAGCTGTTGTAGGTTGCAATGCGGCCTTCTTCTCTTTTTTGCCTAATTCGGCTCTTCTTTTCTTTGCTCATGAAGAGCAGAGGAAGGTACCATGGTTTTTCCCATCGGTAGTGTTTGAAGAGTTTTAAAACGTATTGATCGTCATCGGAAATAAAAACATAGCTTTGGGATCCAGAGCTTAAATAATGAAAAGATTGACCTAGAGCATTTTTTGCTTCCTGCTCGATAGAGCAGGAAAACTCTATATCAATAGGGTGTTTCGGGTAAGCTCTGCTAGGATAAAAGCCTTCTGTGAATTTGTCATACCCTTTGATAGCAATTAGAAATAAACAAAAGAAGAAAAGAAAAAAAAATGCCTTAGAACGGAGCTTCATCAGAAAACCATATCACCTTTTATATTTTCAATTTCCTTATCAAAGTGGCTTACAAGGGTTGGGTAGTTCTTATCAAGCCAGCTTCGGAAATCTCTAGTAATTCTATAAATTTCAGGTTTGTAAATGTTTGGATCCTTTTCCTTTTCATCAAGAAAAAACCGTCCCATATCAAGCTGAACAGCAATTTCATTGATAAAGCCGAAGTTTGTGCAAAAGTCAGGATCTTCATCACCAATTCCCTTTTGACATCTTCTAATAGAAAGATCAAGGATTTCTGAAATAGCTTTTCTTGCCTCTTCTGTGTTTTGATCTCTCATATGCTTGTCTATTTTCTCATAAAAAAGGATGCCTTTTTTTTGAATCACAAAGGCTACATTGTCTGCATCAAGCTCATGTTTGATTTTGATTTTATCAATAATTTGAAGATTTTTTCGAAGATGGCTCGTTTTTCCAAGGTGGAGATAGACAAGCCCTGTTTCTTCTTTAAAGTGGTTAAAAGCGATTGCATAGGAGCTGAAAGTTCTATTTAGCGTTTTATCTTTTTTTGCTATTTTATAGTTTCTATAGGCCTTTAATTTACGAGTGAGTGGGACATATTGCATCCAGATAGGAATGCGAACATGGTGAAATTTGAAAAATTTCATCACGTACTCTTTATCTTCTGACTCAAAAACATAGGATTGTCCGCCGCAATTCAGGTAGGAGAAAGGGCTATCTAGGATTTTCTCAAGCTGCTTTTCGTCTGCAGAAGACAATGAATTCACTTGATATTTTTCGTTTTTTGGAAGGGGATTGAGTATACGAACAATTTGAAAGCCATCTGTGGCACAGTGTGTGAGTCTTTCTATTCCAAAAAATAGAGCGAGGCTCAATGCAAGATAAAGAGGATACTTCAAAAAACGAAATATACGTAAAGTCATCTCTTCCTGTAAGATTGGTTAAAAACCGCCATATTAATGACTTGTAAATGCTAAAGTCAACGGATTAAATACCTCAAGGTAAGGGTTCTATTTGTCTTCAAATAATGTAATAAAAAAAAGACGCTGGCCGATCCTACTTGCAATGGCTATGTGTACAGCTGTTGTCTTTTTAGACTCGACCATACTTCCTGTTGCTCTTCCGACAATTGAAAGGGAGCTCAGTTTGTCTTCTGTAGAGCTTCAGTGGATTGTAAACTCCTACCTTCTTGTTCTTGCTTGCTTAATTCTTGCTGGTGGAAAGATCTCTGATCTTTACGGTCATAAACGCATGTATTGCGTGGGTATGGTTGTTTTTGGTATTGCCTCTGTACTTGGGGGGCTGTCACACACGAAAGGGCTTCTTATTTTTAGTAGATCACTCCAAGGACTTGGCGGTGCTATTATGACACCGTCGTCTATGTCGATTCTTGTAGAAACTTACTCCCCCAATGAAAGAGGAAGAGCAGTAGGCCTTTTGGTTGCGATAGGTTCGATCTTTTTGTCTCTCGGTCCTTTTATAGGAGGTTTTCTTACCCAATACTTCACTTGGAGACTTGTGTTTTGGGTAAACATTCCAATCGTTTTGATTGGGATTTCAATAGCGTTATCTGTTGTACCGAAATCTGAGAAGGTTAAGTCTCGATTTGATGTACTTGGTTTTTTTACCTACACAATAGCTCTTATTTGCCTGATTTTGGGCCTTATGCAAGCTCGGGAATGGGGATGGGGGTCTCCTGCTGTAATTACTCTTTTTAGCCTGTTTATAGCCTTTGCAGCTCTTCTTGTTTTAAGACTTAGAAGCGTGAGCTATCCTTTCATTGACTATCACTTGTTTAAAAATCCTGTGTTTCTAGGCGGCAATTTAATCATCTTATGTGCGCAGTTTCTTCTGATGATGACGATTTACTGGGTGATTTTCTTTCAGAAAACACTTGGTTATACTCCTGTACAAGCCGGTTCTTTAGCTCTGACCTCAACTCTACCTCTTATTATTTGTGCTCCTCTTAGTGGTTATTTGTCTGATCACTATGGGCCAAAAGTTCCTGTTATGGCGGGTTTTTTGCTGATACTTGTGGGTTTTTTGTGGTTTGCCTTTTTGGGCCATGAGCCTGTTGTTTGGATTTTGATTACGGGACTTCTTTTCTTTGGGTGTGGAATAGCAACTGTTATGACGCCAATAGGTACAACGACTGTAAGTGCAGTCGCTTCTCAGAAAAGAGGTACAGCTACTGGGATGTATTCTACAGTAAGAAACACTGCAGCACCCTTTGGTGTTGCTGTAATCGGTAGTGTGATTGCAAATATTTCGTTCTTTAAGTTTAAAGAGCTCATACAGGATGATTCAAGATTCAAAGGGATCAACCTTAAGTATTATTTAAGCTCGATCATTGAAGGGAAATCTCTTGTAAACAACCCAGATGACTTATCTGAGGGTTTAATCAATTATCTAAAAGCAGCATACATAACAGCATCTAAGTCAGCATTCATGTGGGCGAACTTGCTTTGCGCTGGCGTATCTATCGTTGGTTTTGTTGTTTGTGTTATATATTTCTGGAAAGTTCGTCATCACAAGCATGACGATCAATCTACCGCTTTATAATAATTAATATTCTTCTTTAGTTTCTTCTTTTTATGTGATTTACGCATTCTAATTCGTACTTAATTAAAAAAATTAGTTGATATTTTATACTAGAATAACCATACTGAATATAGGGGAAGTACGCCCTTACAACAGAGAGTGCCGATTCTATGGTTCGTAAGTTTATTGAAGACATGACACTTGTAGAGGCTCTGGATAATCTATCCAGTATGGCCGATCTTGATGTGGAAAATGTCAAAAAGGAAAAAGAAGCGTCTAAAGAGGGTGGCAAGGTGACAGCATCTCCTCTCAGATGGCTTGACTTTGATGATGATGAGCATACTATCGAAAACATCAAGCAGACATTCCAAGCTCTTCATAACTACCTCAAAGATATTTATCATAAAGACAAAGCAAAGCTCATGGATCTTGAAGTGCAGCAGGGTGTAAGAGCTATGATGCTTCTTGCTGGTGAAGCTGCATCAAATATAGACAAGTACACAGATATCTTAAGGCACGGGATTTCAGCTAAGAAAGCAAAAGATCTTTCAGAGTACAAGGGTCTACAGGAGTTCTATCAAAAGAAGCTTCTAAAGAAGTTTCAAAAAGTAGCAGATCTAAAAGAGTTTTGGGAAGAAGAGTGGGGGGAGTCTGAAGAAGATTTTCTAAACATTGAAAAGCGCGGTATTAAAGATCTTGAAAGTGTAAAGAACGATAGACAATATGAGCTTCTCTACCTTAAGAAAGAAGATGGCAAGCGCTTCTTTAATCATAGTTTGTTGAGGCATATCAAGCTTGTTGTTGATTTTGACCGCATCATTATGAGTGACTTTTATGATGATCCGTTCATTAAAGTACAAAAGGTTCTAGATAAAGATGCGATTACTTCTGCAAAGCAAATCAAAAAAGAAGTTCTTGGACACACGTCTAAATTTTTCAAAAGGTACGATCACTTTAAATCATCAGAGTTCTATACGAATTTAGCCTATGCAGTTTACTCACTTATCCTAGCGTCTTCTCACCATAACCTGATTGAAGAGGGCGGTAAAAAAAGCTGCGCTCAGTATATCCGCGACTTTATGCTCTTTTTGAATGATGCTTTTGTATCAGGTGATTATTTGAAGTTTGATAAAGAAGAGTTTGAAGAGCTTGATGTCTTTATTAGAGATTTAATGATGCTCTCCTATCAGCTTTGTGCCCATTTCTTTATTAAGGTTGGTTGCAAAGATAAGGGAATAGGCCTTGTCAACCAGCTTGCAGATAAAGAGCTTCCAAATGGTGAAAAAAGGATTCCAAGAAATGCGCAGCATCTTTGGAGCTCTTTTTTTGATGAGAATGAGCATTTAGCAGCTGTCATCAGACGTTACCCAAATGGACCTGTATTTAAGACACTTGATAACTTTATCGATAAAGAGCGCTACAAATCATTTGATCCGATCACTCAGGAAAACTACCCAAGGGCGCTTTATCACCTTTTCAATGAAGAACTGAACATTTCTTGTATTAGACTACCTTCTCCAACAAAGCAAAGTCTCATTACAAAAGCCACCTGCACACCTGTTTTCAAAGCTTTCATCAATGCAGTAAGACATCTTGGGCATAATCAGAGGTTTCTGTATTTCAATCTTCAAGATAGAACGGCATGGAATGAGCATGCAAGGTGTCAAGCGATAGAAGATCTGCCAAAAGACGCCAGGTACTCTGACTTCCTAGAGGTCTGTACGATTGCAAAAGACACAACCTTTTATAATCAAACTGAAGACTATGCAGGTACAAAGAATGCAGATGACTTTAAGAGTCTTCTAAAGCAGCAGCTTTTAAGCGGCGAGGAATGCGGCTTTTTCTACCCTAAAAATATCGCAATAAAATACATCGAAACATTTGTAGAGAATTGCGTAGAGCTGATCCACAAGCATATTTTTGGCGGAAAGAAGGCGCTTTCTCGTAAAAACCGCATGGATTTTATTGAGATCTTTTACAACTTCTTTTTCCTTAAAATTATAGACCTTGAAAAGCCAACTCATATGAGTTTTAGTTGTAAGGACTCTGTTGATACAGGACCCGCAACTTACGCAGGCTTCTTTGCCTTTGTAAAGCTCATTTCAGAAGATAGTGAGTGGTCCATTGAAGAAGAGGACTTTTTCATGTGGATGATGCAATCACCCGCGATTACCTACAGAGAAAGGCCCATACACCTAGAGCGCTTTAATAGATCTGTGTCAGCACTTGCTGTACTTAATGCAGAGCTTGACACTGGAAGAACAAAGATCCTCAAAGACTTCGAGAAGCTTTATGATAGCAAGGTCTTTAAGAGTCTTGGAGTGCGAGAGGATATTGACTAGTCACTTCGGACATATCTTGTGGTTGCGTGTATTTTTTAAAGTCTATGATCACTTGGGATAGTCTTCCAAGATCCTGTTTTGCAAAAAGAAGAGAGTATTCGTATTGTTCTTCTAGCTTTTCTAGATCTCTAAAAGATTGAGAGGGGTCGAAGCGCTCTTGAGGCATGCCGTCATCAGTGCTCATACACCTCATACCTATATAGTCGCTGTAACGACTCATCATTGTGCTATAGGCTTGGCCTATCATTAACTTTTCTTTTAGAATATCAGCAGGTTTTAGTTCATTTTTAAACTCCCTTTCCCAAGAAATCCATCGAAGATATATGGAAGTCCTAGTATCACCATTAGGAAGCTTACTTGCCTCTGCAGCTTCTATAATAACATTTGTTATGCAGCTCATTATGCGAGTTCTGAGTGCGCATAAATATTCTGTTTTATTTTCTAAAAGACTAGAAGTCGTCTCAAAGTTTCTTCTGTGTGTCTCAGCTATAGTAGAAGCCATGTTATCCTCTTAATTTGCGTTTTATAACAAAGAGGATAACATGGTTTGGTCTTAATTACAGTTTAAAATAAACATTTAAATTTGTAATGCAGTGTTTTTATCTATACTTTTCTTAGTCTTAGTATATTCATTTTTAGAATCATAAGGTTTGTGAGAGTCTGATCATCTATATTTTCAACTCCTGAAGTTACTAATCTTTCAAAAGGAGCAGCTTTAACATCCTTTGAAGCAAGCTTCCATTCTGGGAATTTATCAGCAGCAGAATTTAGATTTTGAACGAGTGTTACATGGCCATCTGATGAAAGCTTTGCTAGATGCTTCCCAGTAATTAGGCCATCTTCTTTCATAGCAGCTATGATAGAACCTAATAATGATCTTAGATAAGTGTGTTTGTAGTTTTGCTTTGCCATATGCATGACTAAAAGATCTCCATAGACATCTGTTGCTACGTTCTGATCTGCATCAAATAGAGTTGCATCTTCAATAGCTACGAATCCTCTTTCAGCAAACCCATTAAATGCTTTTCCAGCTCTGTTGTAGTCTTCCATAGCTTCGTCAACAGAAGCTTGATCTTCTAAAAGAGAATGTTGAAGCTGAGGCTTCTGAGGCTTCTGAGGCTTTAAAACAGCATCAAAGACTTGCTGTGCATGAGCTGTTTCAAGTGCTTGTATCGTTCTTCTAAGGTTTGCAAGATTCTCAAACGTTAGTTGGTCTACGTTTTCAGGGCCTTGTGCTTTGAGTGTAACAAATGGAGCACTCTGAGCTTGTGCAAATCCGCTAAACTTAGTAGTTGCTTCGCTGTAAGCTTTTAGCTCTGCTTCAAGTCCTCCTATAGAAACTAATACGTCGAATTGATCACTTGAGAATAGTGGGTGCTGCACAAATGTTGATATAGTACTTTCAAGTAAGAAGGCCGCCATAGTTGTTTGTATTACTTTTGCATCTTCGTTGATTTCTTCTGCGAAATCTGCAGCATGACTCTCTGCCTTAAAAAGGTTTCTTGCGAGAAGTAGTGTCGTGCACTTATCTATGGTGGATGTTTTTCTTTCAGCTTCAGCAAGAGTATCCGCGCTAAATCCTGCGAGTCTTTGTAGCTTGTTATACAATGCTAAAAGCGCGCCTTCGAGCCCTGCTACTTTTACGATTTCTTGGTTCATAAAAGCTGTTGCAAGAATGGAGCGCGCGCTTATAAAGAGGCTTTTTAACTCAGGTTCAGCTAACTTGAACTTTTTTTTTGAGCAAGCTCTGCCACCTTGGCCACTAATACACTTACTTGATGTTCTATGTCAGCTAATGAAGCTGAAAGAGTGGTTACAGTTGAAGAAAGTTCTCTATGCTTTGCCATCTCATCTATCTCGCCCCCTAGATTAGGGGTCTCCATAAGGTCTCCCTTACTTGCGCCTTCTATACCTTCTTCAGCAAATGCATTAATGCCCCTTTGAGCTTCTTGAGCTTTAGAAGCAGCCTCAGCTATTTGGCTTTTAACTTCTGCAATTTGCTCTTTTAGTGCTGCTTTATCTGAGGCAAGCTTTGCTTCTACTTGCTCTTTCCTTTCTAGAAGATCTGCGAGAGTAGCTCTTAAGTTAGGCACTTCACTGACTTTTGCTCTTAAGTCCTTAACGGAATCTTCTTCTGACCATGTCAAAGTAAATGGAACAGGGCTTACCTCCTCTTCTTCTTCACCGCGATCTAAATGTACAACATTGATAGCTCTCATTAGATCCTGGTACTCAAGAGTAGCTTTTTCATGATCAGCTTTGTCAGAAGCTAGTCGTTCAAAAAAAGCGGTCTTTTCAGCTTGATGTTCTTTTAAAACGCCTGTAAGCGCAAGGTTCAGCTGAAGATGCGTTGCGCGGATAGCTTCCATTGCATGGCTTGCAGCTGCAGTCTGAGCACGAATTTCACTGTTGGATGCCTCAGGTTTTAGTGCTGGTTCTTCAAAAACTTTTCCTTCACTATTAATAAGATCAACAAGTTCAGCAGGAGTTAAAGCTACGTCTTCTTCACCAGCAGGACCATGTATTTCTGTGGCTTCTAATTCTCTGGGATCTACAGCGCTAGAAACTTTTCCACCTGTTTCTTCAGAAGGTAGTTTCATATCTTCTGTAAGAGCTTCTATTTGACCTAGGGTAGCAGCGGCTTCTTCTTTTATTTTTTCAAACTCTGCTCTAGTGTTCTCTAAAGCTTCACAAAGCGTTTTGTTGGCCCGTTTTGCTTCAGTAACTTTCTCATTTAACTCTACGATTCTTTCTTGCAGCACATGATTCTCAAGTGACATGTTCTGCATACGTAGAGCAAGCCCCATTACCTCATCATCACAGCCATCAATAATTACCGGTTCACTCTCAGGATGTAAACTGCTGCTATCAATTGAGACACCGCTTCCTACTGTTAAGTCTCTAAGAGAAGCTTCAAGCTTTTGCATCTCAGCAGTTAACTCCTCTTTTTTTGAAGTGGCTTCTTGACTATCTCTTGCGTACTGTTCTTCTGTAATCTGAGGAAGTCCTCCTTCAAAGAAACGAGCTTTATATGCGTCGTGTTCATCTCTTAACTTTGGTAAACGATCAGTAAATCGTGCTCCGATTAAAGGAAGCATGCTTTGTAGTGTATGTAAATAGGCGAGTCTTCCTTTATCAGTACAATACTCGTACTGCTCTAAGAGGTCAGCTGCTGAACCTTCTGCAGGTTTTGTTAAACTGGTGAACTTAGTAATTGTGGAGCCAACTTCTGTTGCAAATGCTTCTATCTCAACTTTAGCTCTTTCCCCACTCTGCAAAATGTCGTGTTCTTTTGCTACAAGTTGGTCTACATGGTCACCGTTTATCACTTCAATTCCTCTTTCTCTTAATAGAGCGTATACTTTAATTCTATCATATGCCCTATTGAGATCAAACTGAGCGATTCTACACGTACTAAGTTTCCCTGCTGTTTCTACAACACGATTAAAAGTCGTTGCAAAATCGTGAGTTTCTGATGCACCTTCTGGTGCTTCGTAAACTATAGGATGACCTCCAGTCAGTACTCCAAATGCTCTCCATGTGCAGGATAATACAGTTGCTCTAGTTGACGGAGCTAAAGATGCCTTGCAATCTTTAATTCTTACTTCTAGTCTACCCATTAAAGCTTCATAAGATGTAGCCATTTTTCTTAGTTCAATAAGTTGTTTGCTGCAGTAAGTAGAAGCCGGCACTTTTGCAAGATCCTCATCTTCATCCTGTAGCGCAGCAGGAGAATCTTGTTTAGTTGCTACAGTTCTCTCAAAGTCAGCAATTGTCTTACTTATAGCTCCGAGCTCTTCACCGAGGGTAGCTAGAAGGGCTTCAGCCTCATTAATCGTCCCTGTTTCCCCATGTTTTACTCTTAAAGCTTCTATAGTTGCGTCGCCATATCTTGTATGACTGGATACTGATAAAGCGTTACAAGTAACATTTGCTTCTCTAGCTTCTCCAATATCTGCGAACGTATCTCTTCGCTCTCCAAGTTTTTCATGAAAAGTTGTGAACGCAGTAGTATATTTATGTAGCTTGGATTCTGTTTGTAGTGATGATGCCATAATCGTCTCCAGACTTTGTTTAAATTACTAAGAGTAACCACCTTGAGAGGCAGTTGATTTACTAAAATGTTTAAAGTGGCGCAACAATATCCTGACAAATTCTTAATATGCAAGAGAAAATGAAATTTTTTTTGAAAAAGAAAAAAGGAGATGCTTTTGCAAGCATCTCCTTCATGTTGGGTGGTTTTATAAAGAAGGGGAATTCTTTACTAACCTTTTCGGTTTAGTGTAGTTTTTTAGAAGCTCTAGAATCCAAGGCGATCTGGAGCTTTTCTTACTCTTGAGCCTCTTCTAGTTGGTGCAGAAGGCTCAGTAGCTACTTTTTTTGCTCTTTTCTTTCTTGCTTTAGGAGCAGTTACTACTGGAGTCTCTTTTTGAATCACTGGTGCTACTTCTTCTGCAACAACCGGAGTAGCTTTTCTTGGAGATCTTCTCCTTGGTGCTGTTGCCTTAGGAGTTTTCTCTTTTACAGCTCTTTTTGTAGCTTTTGCTTTTCTTGGAGATCTTCTCTTTGGTGCAGCAGCTTGTTGTATCTCTTCAGCTTCTTTCTCAGCTACCATTTTTTTAAGAGCTTCCATTGGCTCTTTGTATGGGCTGTTTTCAGAAACTTCGAATCCAAGTCTACTTGGAGCTGCTCTTGTTCTTGAGCTTCTTCTTACAGTAGCTGGAGCTTCTTGAACTGGAGCTTCTGCTTTTTTAGATCTCTTTTTCTTTGTAGCTTTTTTAGCTACTTTAGCATTAGCAGCTTCTTGCTCTGCAATACGTCTTCTTTGCGCGGCTGCTGGGAATAGAACTGCCAGTGGGATATCATCCTCTGGATCACTATCTTCAGCGTCTGAGCTTGGTGCAGTTTTATCGTACTCAGCTGTGATTGCATCTAGCTCTTTTTGAAGCTCAGCATATGGACTCTTTTTAGAAGCTTCGAATCCAAGGCGATCTGGCGTATTTCTTGTTCTCTTACTTGTTCTCAAAGGAGCTGTTGCAGGTTTTGCTGGAGCTTTCTTCTTGCGAGATGGTTTTTTTGTAAGAGTTACTGGTGCAGTTTCATCACCTGTTTCAACAAGGTTAGATGCTTCTAGCTGCGCTAGGAACTCTGCAGCTCTCTCTGCATCACTTACAGAAGCCTCGTCATCAGAAGTATCTGTTTCTGGAGCTCTGTTTCTTTCTGATCTTCTAAGAGGAGTCTTAGTCTCTATTATCTGGACTTCTTGAACGTCATCTTCAGGATCAGTTTCTGCATCAGTTGACATAGGTGGAGCTGTAGCGGCTTTCATGATCAAATCAAGATCTTTTTGCAACTGTCTTTGCTCTGCAAGCACTCTAGATACGTACTCAGTGTCAGCTTTCTTGCTTGGTTGAGCAATAGGAGCTTCATCAGCTTCTGTATCTGTAGTGTCAGAATCAGTATCTAGACCATCTTCAGTATCAAGGCCGTCATCTGATCCAATAGCTGAATCATCATCAGTTTCTATGTCACCAGCTTGTGGTAGTTCGTATTGATCCCTACTTAAAGAATTAGGAACATGAGGTGCTACAGCATCTTCGAACTGTGCAGCTTCAATAGGTGAGCTTTTGAATGTAGCGCTGATTAAACCTTGGAACCAGCCTCTATTTTCAATATAGCCTTGAAGACTATCTAAGCTTTTTGTAAGACCTGTAATCTCTTTTTGCATCGTAGCTTCTTCTTGGATAAGCTTTCCAAGGTCTTTCATAAGCTGCTTTCTAAAAAGTGGTAGATCTTTTTGTGCTTTGTCGATTTTTCCACCAAGACCATCTATGATCCCTAAACTATCGATTGTAGCGATTGTATAGGAGTCAATTGGGTTTCTATTTGTGAAATCAGCAGCATCTTTTACTGCCTTGATTACTTGCGTAAGTGCTAGCTTGTTTGCAACAAGAGTCTGTGCCTGCATGTTAATCTGATGTGCCATGCCGTGCAACTCTCTTGGGTGCATTTCTCTTAAATTATCTGCTTGAGCGTTTAAACGAGCTTGATCAGCTCTTACCCTAAGTCCTGCAATCGATTGACTCGTTTCTTGGAAACTGCCAAAAGTAGATGTAAAGAGCGCGTGTGCTTCTTCAAATCTATTTGTGAACGATGTGCTTTGTAAAACCATTTTTTTTACCCTTAATTATGTATTATAATTTTATTGTT
>JAJACS010000019.1 GCA_022601395.1 Chlamydiia bacterium
ATTGATAACCAATAATAATAATAATAATAATAACAACAACAACAACAAAAATTATTATAGTCAAGTTTTAACCTGAAAAATAAACAAAAATTAACAATAATAATCATATTTTCATACATAATATTCAATATTTTAGCACGCTGTTTTAGCGTAATTATATACTAATTATTGCCATTGAATTATTTAACTAATTCACAAATAATGTTATAATTATTTCCAAAATCAACAAAATTTTGATGGATCTATTATGGCAAGTTACCTAGGGAATCTGCTTTCAAAGGCTCGGGACTATGTATACACGTATACTGATACTTCCCCTGCAGTTACAACAGCACGTGATACTGCCCATACTCTTGGACAGTTAAGTAGCTATGTCTATAAAGGTGGCTCAGTAGACACTCTTTTTCATGATGCTAAAGAGCCGATCGCAGACATTATTGAGATCATCAAACAACTGGCTGATAGCGAAAAAGTATTTGAAAGTGGTGATCAAGAAGAAGATCTCCCACATGATTGGGAACAAGCTACACTGAATGACTACATTAAACTTATAGAAGAACTTCCTGGGAAAAGATCTAGAGAACTTTTCAATACAGCTAATCTAAAAACGACAGAGCACTATGAGTCATTTAAAGGGCTCGTAGATGCATTAAAAGCTGAAATCAAAGCTCATGAGCAAATACTTGAAATTGATGAGAATGCAGAACTAAAGCTAACAGGTCAAACAAGGGCAGCTGCACAAACACTCATCGGAACGCTAAACACCCTTAAAACAGCAAATGCAGGACTTCTTACAACAACAAGACACAGCGCAAAAGCGCATTCTGAGCTCTATACACTTGCTGAGAATCTAAGTGCACTTCAAGAAAACCTCATGATCAAAGACGATCAAACAATTATAGGAGCGGCAAAAGACCTAACCGACACCTATAACAGAATACTAAAGCGTCAAACGGAAGTACTTCAAGGTAAAACACTTTCTGCAAGGGAAACATTAAAAATCTCAAAACTTCTGATAGCGCTTCAAGCATTTAAAGAGCTTCCTGAAGCACTTAGATCTGATGATCGCTTTAACCCAAGCTATGAATCCATCATCGCAGACCTTGGTAAAACAGCTGAAATCTTCGCGCCTTATATCTCAAAGCAGGAAGGTGCTCTCACAAAATCAATGAATCTTGTTGTGACAAAAGCAAGAAGTTACGCAGAAGATAACGTACCCTTTTTACGCAAAACTAAGGAAGCCCCTCAAAAAGATGCGACAACACCTTTCCATGTATTAGAAGCTGCAATAGATAGTTATCTTTTCAAAATGCAAGGCCGAGCTAGTGTTGATAAGCTACTTGATGAACTACTAAATGACTGTGAAAGCGTAAGAGAAGGATTCAAAGAAGCTTTCTTAGACGAAATTGCGATGACAAAACCTGGCAGAAGAAAAAGCGCTGCTCTTGATCATGAGTATGCAAAGACACACGCTTTAGATTCAAAAGAAGTGCTGAAAGAAGCTTTTACAGAAGCTCTTGAAAACACTCAGGATGTAGAGAGCGAAGATGATCTTCCAGCAGAAGACATCCTTGCAAATCTTAAAGAAAAAAGCACTCTTGTAAATAGAAAGGCTGCTGAGGCAAAAGCTGCAAGTGAGCAGAATAAAGATGGTAACATCCTCGTAAAGTATGCTAATGATGCCTTCAGCTATATTACAGCCTTTAAAGCTTCCATACCTGCTGCTGCACTTTCTGTTTTTGGGAAGACTTTTTTAGGTTTCTTAGAAAATAAAGTTCTAGAAAATACGATCCAATCACAAAGCGACGCAGAAAGAAAAGTTTTAAGAGAGATCTTCGACAAGACTAAAGTAGAGCTTCTTAAAGCTATGGAGTCTACTAAGGTAGAAGACTACCTAAAAGCTTTTGGAACGTTCAAAGAATACTACTCAAAACAGCAATTTGTATTAGACGCTCTTGTTATTCCTCCACTATTCGACACGGAAGTAGAGGAAGTAGAAAGTCCTCATGAAGCACTTAAAACCTTAAGAAAAGACTTTCAGAGAACCACCCAAAAAGAAACTGAACACACCGACTGGGAAGTCAAGCTACAAGCAAAATCCAAAGAGTTTGTCGACAACATTAGAGACTACACTGTTTTCAACGCAGTTTATGGCAGCATGTTTTCAAAGAAAGGCGAAGATATCAATGAAATCTTTGCTAAGATCTCTGAAGAAATCAGTATTCATAAGAATGAAACAACAAGAAGAAGAGCATTTATTAGAGAAGTACGCAAAGCAATCAGTAAAAGCGACGCTGGCTTTGTTAAAAAATTCATAATGAGACGCGCTCTTCCTATAATTCATTCTGTTATGTCTTTCTACGTAAAACAAGGCGCGAATGAAGGACTGCAGTATATTGACGAGCTGATCGAGAACTTAAATGAAAAAGATAGTAATGCAAAAATTAAGGTCGTAAGGAATTTTAGTCATGGATCTTCCATGTACGCAAAAATGCTTTCAGATTGGGCTACTGTTGACAAAGGTGACAAACAAGAAGTAATCGAAGGTAAACTTAAAGAAGCCAAGTATAATGATGGCTATACTCAGAAAAGGCTCTATGACAACTTTGCTTCAAAAGCTGTCGATCGCTTTATTACGGGTGCCAATATTGCAAATTTTGCAACTCTTTCCTTCTCTGCAATCAAATCATGGATCATCAGACCCACTCTTACGCCGTCAAATACTATAAATAGAGGCCTGAACATTGTTTCTTCTGGTGTGAAGTCAGTCATTGGCGGAACTGCTGTTGTTGCATCTTCTGTATTTTATGCGATAGGGATCGTGGGTGAAAAAATCCTGAATGCAGCTGTTAGAAACGTCATTAAACAATTTATCTACAGGAATAAAGCCGTAGATCAAGCTGTGATGACCACTAGAAACTCTATTTATGAAAACAATCCTTACGTGCAAACGATTACCAAATTCATCGTTTCTCAGCTAGACACTCTATCAAAAACATTAGATGGTGTTATAGAAAGTGAAAGCTCCACAAGTGCTATGGAGCAAGTAGCTGTTTCACCACCTGTTAAAGAGCAGCTCACATGCGCAATTAAAAACTACTTCAAAGCGTTGCAGCTCGACAGTTTCTCAATTGATGATGAAGCGCAAGAATACATCTCAAACAGGGGTACTGCAGCACAGATTATGTCTAAGTTTGACTCTGCTCTTCTTCCCTCTGTTATTGATAGTATTGTAAACGTCTGTGTACTTGGCTCAAGGACTCTTCTTGAGAAAAACTCACTGAACGAGAACCTTTACAACTTGTTTGATCAGCTAAATCAATCTCTTGTGCATCATGAAAAGAAGAAAACGGATGCTGAAGCTGCAAAAGAACATAGAGAGTACGCTGAACAGCATGCCAAGCTGAATAGACACATGGATAAGATCATGAAGCAGCTTATTGAAATCGCTGTAAACGATACTATTGATAATTTCGGTAACAAACAAGTAAGAGAAGCTGAAGAGCTCAAAGGCTGGATTGAAAATTCTTTAAAAGGACCCGTTGACGACTCTCCTGGAGAGCTCATTGCTGAGATCGTAAAAGAGCTAGAGGATTTTACACCATCAGCTACAGATTCTCTTGCTCAAGTCAATGAAGATCTAGAAAGAATCACAAAACTCAAAGAAAAAGCATCGGAATTCCTAGGAGAGATGCAAGCTAGGATTTTAACGTTTGAAGATAACTCAAATGACAGAACGATTAGAGAATTCCATAAGCAACTCAATCCAATTGTAAAATCCCTTCAAGAAGCTCTTGATAACAAGCACTTACTTCTTGTTTTCAACTCACAAAGGTTGCTATCTGAAACAATGCATGACCTGCCTTTTATAGAGCACCTAGAATCACGCTTTGCTGCAACAACCAAACTTGTAGAAGAGGCAACGCAAGACCCTTCACATACTGATGATGTTCACAGATTAGATGCAAACTACACTCTTATCACCTCACTGATTGATCGTCTAAACATTCACAATCCGAATAACGATGAACCGATCAAACTAAAAAGAGGTGGTTATGGTGATTTAGAGAAAGAAATTTTCTACAATGCTACGTTCTACGACAACTGGAAAGATTCTACCGTTGAGTTTAAAAACGCACTAAGAAACATCCAAACCTTGAATAGCCTCGCTGCTGATGACACTTTCAAAAAGATGAAAGAGCTACGAATTCAGATGATTGATGAAGCTCCAAGCAGATCAAGGTTCAGAATGAGCTCCACAACAGGTAAAAATATGCTCAAAGAATTTGCTGACTTGAAAGGCAAGATGACTTTTGAGTTTATGCCTGCTGCTGAGAGAAAGTTTGCAGCACTACTTGATGAACTTGCTTATGAAACTCATTCAGAAGAAGAAGTGAATGAAAAAATTCAAGAGATTCAAGAAACTATACAATCAACTAAAGCAAGACAACAAACAGAGCTTGCTAGGTTAAAAGACACCATTGTTGCAGCAAACACTAAAGCACATGATCTACTCAAAACCTCTTCAACATCGCTTAAAGAAAACCAGAAAAAGGCCATTGAAGAAGGAACGAAGTCTGTTAAGGACACCCTAGATAAAACAGAAGATCTTGCAGATACAAGCTCAGAACTTGAATCTATTAATTTTGTTCGAGTGAATCTCGGTATTGTTGATCGATTAAAAGGTGTTACAACAAAAGCTATCTATCAAGCCATGAAGCCCAAGGTGTCACTAAGTCTTATTCTAAAAGGAACTTACGCACAGTACCTAGCACAACACATGGTACTAAAGCCCTTTATCAAATAAAAAAACGCCTACAAGAGAAACCTCTTATAGACGTTCTATAGTAACACAAATAACAGTGTACTTACTTACTGCTGAGTTACTTCTTGTTTTTGGTCTGCAGACTGTTCAGCTTGTTGTGACAGCATATTTCTTCTTGGATGCTGACGCTCATGCTGGTGTCCACCTCTTTTAGCTGGATGTGGATGCTTTCCACCTTGCTTCTCGCAAGAAAAGAATCCAAGCGCTAGCGCTAGGATAAGACCGCTTGTTAGATACTTTTTCATACTACTTCCTCCTTAAGGCGTATAAAACATAAGGAATAAAATCCCTTAACATACTGAAAATCAACAAAGTTGAATAAAATTCATCAATTTTCTCTAACCTTTGTATAACTCGGGGCGTTTTTTTTCACAATAGTTGAAGAAAAATGTTCATTAAAAAGCATTAGCTTGTAATTATTTCAAATATGGAGAGCAATTTTATGACAAAGAAAAAAGCCTTTTTTATTGCATCTACTGGGCAGCATGTAGGGAAAACAACCACCTGCCTCGGCCTTGTCTCAGGTCTAAAGAAGCGTTTTAAGGACGTAGGCTTTATTAAGCCAATTGGCCAAGAACACGTCGAAACAAATAACGGCATCAGCGTTGATAAAGATGTACTTCTCTTTAAAGATCACTTTAAACTTGCCGATCCTTATGAAATGATGAGCCCTGTTATTTTTCCTAAAGGATTTACAAGAGACTACTTAGACAAAAAAATACCTAATGAGTCTCTTGTTGAATGTATCAAATACTGCTATGAACATATGCTTTCTTCAAACGATAGTATTGTAATAGAAGGTACTGGGCACGTTGGTGTTGGAACTATTGCAGAGCTTGATAACGCTAGAGTAGCCTCTTTACTAGGGGTTAAAATGGTCATCATAGCATCAGGAGGCCTTGGCTCATCTTTCGATGCAATTGCTTTGAACAAAGCCCTTTGTGACGCCTATAATGTTCCTATAGCAGGAATCATCCTTAATAGAGTGCTTCCAGACAAAAGGGACATGATCATAAAGTACATGACAAAAGCACTAGAGCGTTGGAAGATCCCTCTTCTTGGATGCATCCCCTATGATGATTTTTTAAGCAACCCAACGATCTCTGACTATGCAAACCTTTTTAAGGAAAAGATCGTTAGCGGAAGCTCTCTTAGATACAGGCACTTCAAGCACATCAGGCTGATCGCCACCTCTCTTGAGGTCTACAAAGGGCTGATGAAGCCCTCTCAACTTATCATCACACCGGCATCAAGAGAAGATATCATCCTAGCAACTCTATCAGAGCACTGGAATGTTAAAATCGCAAATCCGAATGATGACCTACAAGCAGGTATGATCCTAACAGGATCACAAAAACCCTCTGCAAACATTGTAGAAGAATTGCAAAAAGCAAATATTCCTTGCTTCTACACTCCATCTAATACTTTTGAAGCGATGAAGAAAATCACCTCTTATACAGCAAAGCTTCGTAATGAGGATTCTCCAAGAGTTGAAGAAGCTATAGATCTTGTAGAAAGGCATGTTGATTTTGATCGACTACTTGACGCAGTTGGTATCCGCAGTAAATAAAGTCTCAAAAAAACTTGTAAAAGACTTTTCAAGCTCTTTCACTTGAATCCCCTTAATACAGGCTCCTGTTTTACAAGTGCGAAGAAGAGGACAATGCTTTACAAAAGTTTTTCCATAAGGGCATGTTCCTTGAACTCCCCCATGTATCTTGCCGAGAGGTTTATATACAGAGAGTGAAGAAGGGCCAAAAACACTGAATGTTGGCACATCTGCTATGGATGCTAAATGAAGAGAAGAGGAGTCTACAGCAAATACAAGATCCACCTCTCTCATAAGGGCTTGCCACTTTGATATCTTTAATCTTCCAAGATATGTCGCGTGCTTATATCTAGAGGTGAGCTCTTTCGCAAAGACTTTTTCTTTTTCTGAGCCATAGATAAACACAAAAGAAAAATCGAACCTCGTCTCTAGTCTTTGAAGCAAATCTCGAAGACTCTCGTCTGAAAGCCTTTTGTTCTCCCAATTTGATCCAGGACATACCATGACTATTCTGCGACTTGCATACTTCTGTTCTTTATGAAACTTATGAAAACTCTCTGGGCTTTTATCTGCTAAATAAACAGGTTTTGGTAAAAAGCTTTCTTCATCAGAAAAGTATTTTTTTACAAAGGTTAAGTATTGAGATGAAATTTGACTACTTAGATCAACTTCAACTTTAGAGTGAGTGGCAAGAAGATTCGGCCACTCAGAAACGCACGATTTTGAAAACCCTACTTTCTTTTTTGCTTTAATCAAGCTTAAAACAAAGGCCGACTTTGTATTCCCCTGCAGATCAAGTACTACATCAAATACTTGATTCCTTAGGCTTTTTTTAAAAGAGCCAATAGACTGAAGAAGTGAAAAAAGGTTTTTTCTGACGCCTTTAATGGAAATAGGATAAATAGCATCTACAGAAGGTGCAGCAGATACCAGATCCTTAAACCTCTCTTCTACCACCCATGAGACTCTACAGCTTGGAAACCTTTCCTTAAGATAGTCCGCAACAGAAAGCGCATGAATGATGTCTCCAAGAGCAGACATCTTTACAATCAAAAAAGAATAGGAATGACTATCCAAAGATCGTTTCTTTTGCATTTTTAAAATCTTCTGCGTAAGGAGCGGTAACGGTTATATTTTCTGATGTTATGGGATGGATGAATTCAATTTGGTATGCATGTAGTAATGGTCTTTTAGCAAAGCTATGAAACTTTTGGTTTCTTGCATATTGAAAATCACCTAAAACAGGCATTTGGTTTTCATATGCATGGACTCTTATCTGATGAGTGACACCAGTGATGATTTTGCAATGAGCAAAAGCATACTCACCTTTCGTCTGCTTTATCTTGAAAATGGACTTTGCAAATTTACCTTTCTCTTCTGGAACGCTTTTAAAAATCTTTCCACCATCATATTCACAAACAGGAGCAAGATAGTTCTCTATATCCATAACCTTCTGATCAAAAATACCTATACAAAGAGCATGGTACAGTTTGTTTACATCTCTCTTTCTAAATAAGTTCTCCATACCAAGCTTTGCTTTCTTTGTTTTAGCAAGAATGATAGCTCCAGTTGTATCCCTATCAAGTCTATGGACAAGGTATAAAGGTGATAGACCTAATCTTGACTCAAAGTTAGAAGAGAGACATGTAAGTGCAATCGGCTTATTAATGATGATCAGATGATCGTCTTCAAATAGAACTTTGATCTTATCATTTTGTTGACCACTTCCCACAGCAGGCTTATCATAAGTAACAAGTTCAATCTTATCGTTACCTTTCACCTTGTAAGAGGCAAATTTTTCAACAGTCTCATTTACGCGGCACTGCTTGGCATCAATCAATCTCTTGATCGCCTTATTCGAAAGCTTCAGTGGAATATTGCTGGATAGAAACAGCCCTAGCCTATCACCTGCATTTTCTCTTGGGACTGTAAATGTATAAGTTTTCATGATCTATAGATCCGTTACATGGTTTTTAAAGAACTCATAGAGAAGTCTAACACCAGCACCTGTCGCAGAAGATCTATGATAATCTCTTGGAGACTCTAAAAATGCTGGTCCCGCGATATCTAAATGAGCCCAAGGAGTTTCTTCAACAAACTCTTTGAGGAACATAGCAGAAAACGATAGCGATCCTGCTCGTGAACCAGAGTTCCTAATATCCGCAATACTTGACGAAATCAAATCTTTGTAATCGTCATCAAGAGGCATCTCCCATACTCTATCACCAGAGCTTTCTCCTGCTGCATATATAGCATTTGCAAACTTCTTAGTGTTTGAGAATAGCGCACTCTTACAAGAACCAAGAGCTACTTCAGCAGCACCTGTTAGTGTTGCTAAGTCAATGATTCGATTTGGTTTTAGATTTTTTACCGCATAGCTCAAAGAGTCTGCTAGTGCAAGTCTACCTTCAGCGTCTGTGTTTGTAATTTCAACTGTAGTTCCAGAGTACCCAGTATAAACGTCACCTGGTTTAAAGCTATTTTTTCCAATAGAGTTTTCCGTAGCAGCTACAATTGCTGTGACATTAACCTTAAGGTCAAGAGCTGCAATAGCTCTTATTGCGCCAAGTACAGCAGCACCCCCGCCCATATCGCACTTCATTATAACCATTCCAGAAGTAGGCTTCAGACTAAGCCCTCCTGTATCATATGTAATCCCTTTTCCAACAATTACGCTGTGATCATCAGAGTTCGGGTTCCCTTTATAAGAAACGATAATAAAGTAAGGCTCTGTTGGAGATGATTTTGCTACAGCTTCAAACAGTCCTAGTTTTTGCTTTTCAATTTCACTGCGATCAAACGCTTCTACTTTAATTTTCTTAGAAAGCTTTTCAAGGCTCTTTGCACTTTCGACAAGGTACTTTGGAGTAATATCATCTGCGTTGCCATTTACGAGGTCTCTTGAGTAGTTCACAGACTCTGCAACAAGCTTGGCCTCTTTGATCGTATCATTACACTTGCAGTCAGCAAGAATTCTTACAGACTTTAAACCATCTTCTTTGAGCTCTTTCTTAGATCTATAGTTATTGTATGAATAATTCGTTAAACAAAAAGATTCTGCAAGAAGATAGCAAACCTCTTCATCTTTAAACTTACTATGAGAAAAACTACAAATACTGACATCTTTAAGACTTTTTGCAAGCGCGCACTTTGTTGCTGATGCAACAGCTCTTCTTAAAGATTCCTTCGTTAGTTTTTTCTTTTCTCCAAGCCCAAGAAGAATCAGTCTTTTTTCCTTTAAGTCTCTTGTGTAGATAAGAGAAGTTTCCTTCAATTTCCCTTTAAAGTCTCCAAGGTCAATGATTGGATTAACCTCTTCTGAAACTAGACCATCACATGCTGCAATCATGCATGTCCCATCTTCAATAAAGCAGGGTACAATAAGTGCATCAGAAGCTTTTTGATTCTCTTTTTTCTCTAAGGTTATTTCCATCGTCTCTCCACTACAAGTGAGAAAAAGCCCACATAGAATGAGGGCTTTTCCAATATGTTTTACTAAGTGATGTATTCGCTCATTAAAATGGGATTTCATCATCATTAAATGCAGAAGCTCCACCTTGACCCGTCATTGAATTCGTTGGCTGAAAGCTTGCACTTTCTGCGAATGGTGAATTTTGCTGTTGCGGTTGCTTTGGAGCACTTCCAAAAGGATTCGCTTGCTGCGCTTGCGGCTGCGCTCCACCTTGTGCAGACTGACCATCATTCTGCCTCTGATCAGACTTTCCAAAAGGAGAGAACATCAGATTGCTTGCTGTGATATTCAGTGAAATTTGCGGCTTGCCTTCTCTATCTGTGAATATCTCTGGCTTTGAAAGATCTCCAGCAACCATCGCTGGGCTGCCTTTCTTAAAATAAGGGATGATTTTATCGAATTGCTCTCCCCATATAGTGACCTTCCACCAAATAGTCTCTTCTTTTCCAGATCTTCTGCTATTACACGCTACTCTTAAAGTTGTGACTTTTTGACCAGAAGATGTAAAACGCACTTCAGGATCAGCACCTAAATGCCCTGCAATTAAAATATGATTCATTAGTTTTCCTCAAAAAAATATATACGCGGTATGTATTCATTTTCCCATGAACATCTTAAAACAGCAAGTAAAACTCTACTCTTCAGCTGCTGGAAGAGCAGAAGGAATTTCTCGAATTTTCCTGCAACTAAGGCAATTATGCGTTGGATTATGAGCTGTACAAATAATAAAAATTTGAACTGATACATCGTAATCAATTTCAGGGGCTCTCTGCACAAAACAACAAAACCTTGACCTTCTCTCAGGAAAAATTTGTTCATTACCATGTGTAAATACCCAATTTTCATTTGGCTCTATGTAAGATGAGCCTATATTTGGAATTTTCTTACTCACATAAAGTTCTACATGACTCTCCGCTAAATTAAACTCAGTACATAACTTTGTTTTTAAGGCCAAAGCCGTTAGATCCGGGTCATGTAAAACTTTTGCTATGTAGTCTGTTGTGTCAAGCTTATGAGAGGCTGGAGCAACTTTACTGCTTACACCCGAACCTGAATTCCTATTTACATAAACACCTAAGGTGCAAGAAGAGTTCGTTCCCATATTTATTAAACGCGTATTTGAGGACATACAAAACCTTATGTTAAAATTAAAAGCGGATTAGTACTAAAGATCTAGTCATAAATAAAAACTTTTTGCCCTACTAAAGAGCTCAAGTAGGAACATGCATTTGAAGCAGAATCAAAAAAATCACAAGCAACTTTAGGACAGCTAAATGCCAAATTAATCCAAATAGCATCTGTTTTACGCGCAATACCTGCAGCTCGTGCAACGGCATCCGCAGCTGCCATTTCAGGTGTAGCAGAAACGGGAAAACTTGCCAGTTTCTGCTCGTCACTAATCACTTCAAATGTTCTTTCTACACTATCTTCTCCAGAAACTGATAGGCTCAAATGAGTAGAATCGATCCCCAGTTCCTTTTGGATTAAATCCTTTATTCTCTGCGCTGTATCAGCTTCAGAGTAATGTATAACAAAGGAAAGGTCTTTTTTCTTTCCTCCAGATTTAGACATCGTAGAAACTACTGATTGATTCTGTATTAATAAAGTCGCTCGTAATTGATCAACTCCTGATCCGTGAACATATAGATTTGCGGAACTCATTAAACTTCCTTTTTAATTTTTGGGAGCAAGATACTAACAACTTTTTAATAATAAACAAGCTGAACTTTCCCCTCTTAAGACCCTAGAGAGGTTCATAAAATATTTATTATGAGATTTTTGTTTAAGCACAAACAACACATCAAAAACCCGACTAACTAACATCTTATTAAAATTAAAACGAACTTAAAAACGAACCCTTCTAACTTCAACATGAAAATCTCAAATTACTAAAAAAAATAAAAAAATTTTATTAACCGCATTTCCTCTATGGAGCCCCTCTAGGGAGGCTTTTATCAGTTTTTATAATTAAACAGGACAAACTGCTATATAAAAAAAATTAGACAAAAAAATTCGTAATAAGATAAGAAGAAAATTCGACTATAACGTGAGCCTAACTTTTTTATTTTAAGGATACATAAACACCATGCAAGATGTCGCAGACTCTTTTTATGATGATAATAGCCAAGGTAACAACTCTTCTAGCCTTGATAAAGAAAAGCTAGAGCTACCAAAGCTGAAAGGAAAAGAACTTTTAACCAAAGCTCACTTATATCCTATCGATGAAACAGAAGACTTTCACGATCCTTTTTCAGATCTTAGCTTATTCCTATCTAAGCAGATAAAGTCTGAAGTCCAAAGAAATGGATCCTCTAAGCAATGGTCACAGAAAATTGAAAAAGATCTACTTAAAAAGATCTTACCAGAATTTAAAGTCAAATTCCCAAAATATAGACTTGGTGTTTCCGCAGTTAAAAAGGTTTGGGAAAAAGTATCTTATTATTACGGAAAGGTACAAACACAAAAAGAAGCTATCAAAAGTGATGGCAAATTGAATATTGAGTATATGATCAAAGAAAACTTAAGAGGTTGCCAAACCCTTAAGCCTTCTTTTGATATGCCAGAGTACAATACAGCTCACCAGCTTGCTATTAAAATGAGCGAGTGTATCGCAACTCTAGATGGCGTAAGACCAAGGCTTGACCACCTAACAAAAACAATCTGGGCAGCTCAAAAACATATGCTAAAGTCTCTTCCTACAAATGCATCAAAAAATGCATTTGAGGAATATGACAACATAGATAAATTAATTGTCCGTATGCTCCTTGAGAAAACAGCTGAAAATCATGCTACATGCAAAATTGACCTAGCTGAATCAATAAAAAACCAGTTCCACATGATCCGCGATCTTGTGAAGGATACTCCTAAAGAAAACCTTTATCAAAATATTGCAAAGGTCATTGCTAAGAAGTTTTATAAAAATACAAGTATGTATCATCTTCTTAACCAAGATGAAAAAGACACCATTTACAACTTCATACAAAAACAAATTAAAATTGTAGCATCTGATGCTTCTATGACAGATGAAACTGTTGTAATCGAAACAATGCAGAGAGTTCTTGCTCTATATCCACTAGCACACTGCCTTCCAAGAAACCTTGATCTTGAAACAGTCAAGCAAACAATTGATTACGTTTACGATATGAACACACAAACAAAGCCTTTTCCAGTATCATTTCTGGATCAAGGTCTTGTAGCATTTATTCATGCAGAAATGCATTTCTACAAAAGAAAGCAGCTATTTGACGATTATGAAGAAGTGCAAAAAAACATCTTAGAAACTATCACAGATGCTCGCAGCCTGCCACTTTGGCAAGAGAGCTATCAGGAAGAACTTGAGATTTTCATCTGGGAACATTTCGACTCAAAAGCACCACTCTCTGAAGAAGAAAGCGCTACTCTTGAAAATGAAATCGCAAATGTTCTCTTAGACTTTCCTAATACTTCATTTAGAAATGCGATCTATCATGTTATGGACTTTTTCAAGAAGACAAAGGACCTTCTTGTAAAAAAGGAATCCGATGAGCAGGAATTTCTTTGGGATGATATCCATCATAAAATAGAGCTATGGACCGTGCAAAACGACATGCTTTGCAGATGGATCCACTTTGACCCAAATACCCCTCTATTAAAACTTATTTCTAGCTACTTCGAGAAGAATGAAGATGCAGATAAGAAAAATCATCAAGAGATCGTTGATACAATTTTTACTTCTTTTAGAGATTCAAACCCAAGCGCTATCATTGATGAGAGCTTGCTAAAAGCAAGGGTATGGATCCTATATAAATATTTCTGGTACCACCACCAAGCAGATGGAGAAGAATCCTCTCTAGATCGCTTCATCAAATGGCACCTAAAGGATATTTTCTATACACACAGCGAACTAGATCTCGAAGCACAGATAACGATCCTTGAAAAAAGGCTCATTACTCTGCTACCTCTGACACCCTTTAGCAGAAAGAAAATTGAACGCATGGTTAAGGCTTGCGCTTAAGAATTTTTCTGGTAATAATTGTCTCATGGAATATCTAATTCATTTGCGAGACTCTGGCATGAGTTTGATCCACTTCGTTCAGAAGTGGAATAACCCCTATTTTTTTGAGTTTATAAAGTTTCTAAACTATTTTGATACGAAGTATTTCTATTTTGTTTTTTTTCCCGTTATTTGGATGCTTTTCGGCACTTACCACGGTCGTAAAATTTTCATCCTATTTTATCTTTGCGGAATCTCTAATCACATTTTAAAACGATTCTTTGCTCTTGTTAGACCTTTCCATGACGATCCAAGCGTTGCAGTTATAAAGCTTGGAGAATACGGCTTTCCAAGCGGTGCAGCACAATCGACTATGCTTCTATGCCTTTTGCTCATCTATCACTGGAAAAGCAGATGGGCGTGGCCCATTGGAATCGGATACACCCTTCTCATCTCTTTCTCTAGAATCTATCTTGGAGTTCACTACCCTCTAGATATCTATGGAGGCTGGATTGCAGGTGCAGCTCTCTTCATTCTCTATGTGTATCTATTTCCACAAATAGAAAAAGCTTTTAGAAAAGCCACTCATTTAGGAGTACTTGTTACGTATCTCGTTGTACTAGGCCTTACCTATTTCCCTCATTCGCCAAAGGTTTTTTACTACTCATCTCTTGCAATTGGAATGGCCATTGGAGTTTTTGTGATGCATCATTACGAAATTTCTATTCCAAAGACAAGGTTGCTTGTAAAGATCTTTGTACAAGTGCCTATTACCATTTTAGGGCTTTTTATCATTGTTCTTTGCAACCACTTTATTTCCTTTAAACCAGCATTTATCCATGACTTTATATTTTTAGCCTTACTTGGTTTTTGGATAGGATACTTAGCTTATTACAGCTCCTATATCCCAGGATTGTTTAAAACAGATGCAAAGTAAAAGAATTAACTAGATGATTCTGCGAGTTTAGAGCGATTCTTTCTCTTTTTTCTCATATACATCAGGATACACACACCAAGAAGAACTCCAGGTATGCTTAACAGCTGTCCCATATTCAAATAGCTCATTGCGTGAACGCTCTGCTCTTCTTTTATATACTCCACAAAGAAACGCAGACCAAAGACAAGTATAAAGAAGTATCCAGATACACGGCCTCTGAATTTTAGTGCGTTTTGATTTCTTACAAGAAGCGCAAGCACTACAAGAGTGACAAGATATAATGCAGACTCATAAAGCTGGGCTGGATGCCTCATCACAGCAGCGCCACCTTCCATTGGGTCTCCGAAAATAATCCCTAAGAAAAAGCTTGTAGGTCGCCCAATGATTTCCTGATTGAAAAAATTACCAATACGGATCAGAACTGCAGCAAAGCAAGTTGGTATAGCAACAAGATCGATAAGTCTTAACACTGAGAGATCAGGCCAGTTCTTTCTTTGCTTTTTAATGAAAATGACAAAAGCAACAGCTATTGCCATTGCACCACCATGACTCGCAAGGCCCCCTTCCCAGGTCTTTAGGATCTGCACCGGGTGAGTCAAATAATATAGAACATCTTCATAAAATAAAATATGACCTAGCCTAGCTCCGATAATTGTAGCTATGATGGTATATACCGTTAGCTTCTCTGTGAAATTCTTCGCCCTTTGACTCAAATCAACCAAACACTCTGGGAAAAATTTTTCAAAAAGCAAACGGAAGGAAATACTTCTTTTATCATTTTCACTTAGACTCCGGGATTGTTTTTCCAGAAATGGAAGAGACTCATGCTGAATCTTTGCTTTAATTTTACTTGGAGCATCTCTCATGTATTTATTGAGGCTATCTAAAAGAGAGCTTTTGAAAGACTCATCAACAGAAACTCTTAAATCCCAGGATTGTATCTTCTCTCTTAAAGAAACCGGAATACTATCCAAGAACCCTTTTAAAAAGGGATGGTTTTGTTTGTTCCGAAGTGTCATTAAGAATCTCGCATAATCCTTAATATCACTCTTCAAAAAATAGGGTTTAGATAATAAATACCCACGAAATAGATGCAATAGAATGAAGTAGCCAATTAAAAAGCCAAGGGCAAAAAATACCCCGTACCAGGCAATAGGTCTACCCAAAAGAGGAATCGTAAAGATATCCCTACTTGGATTCCAATAGATCGCAGCTAACATATAAACCCTTAATTTTTAACGGACTTAGTATAAAGAATCACTTCTTTCTTACATACTGTCTTTTAATGGCTCCAAGTAGCTTGAAGTAGACAACAGCCCCATTAATCAGCCCTGAACCTACTGCAATATCAATGAACCCACGAATATCAAAAGGCATTTTAAAGATCTTAAGGGACATACCAAGAAGCATCATACCAAGAACAAGTGCAACATAAGATATTGGAAATAAATCCTTTAAACTTAACGGCGCCGGAATAATCAGTAATCTTTTAACTGTTCTCTTTGCACTTTTAGCAAGAGCAATACGTCCTTTTACAAGCCCTAAGATAAGAGCTAAAAACACAAGTATTAGGATCGCAACTTCTGGATCCTTAGTAACTTTCGTCATTAGATTTATGAGAGGAAACGAACCAGTAGCATAGGTGAGCTTCGAAACAACTGTATAAAATAGGCCCTTATAAAGAAGAAATAATCCAACAAGTAACCAAACAAATCCTGATATCAAAATAGCTAAATGATGCCCAATGCGCATAAAACCTCCGCGTTTCCATCGTTAAAATTTTATCTGACAAAGAATAGAAAGTCGACAAAAACAGAAAAAAAAACTAAAATTCCAGTAGTAGACAGTAGTACTTAAAAATATAATATTTCTACAAATACTATAAGTATAAAAACCATAATTTTGGAGAACCTATGAATATAGCACTCGCGTTTACACGCTTATTCTTCGGCATACTAAGTGTGTTTTTCATGACCACTTACATGATATCAAGTCCGCATGGTTCGCTATCAGCGAACATCATTATCGGAATTTCTATGGGGCTTGGCCTTATCATTTTACTTATTGCCTTCGATATGATTTTTAGAAGGTTTAACTTGCGATCTTTCAATATCGCAGTCATCGGCCTTTTCCTTGGCTACCTTATGGGACAAGCCTTAGTACTTATTTTTGATGCAGTACTTGATATAAGCTCTATCTCTATTACTCTTATGCCGCAAACGCTTGAGATTATCAAAATTGCTCTTTTCCTATTTGGAGTATACCTTGGTACTCTCATGACCCTGCGATCATCTGATGAGCTATATGTAAGCATCCCCTTTATTAAATTCGCTCCTTCTGCACAAAAAAAGAAAGATATCATTGTTGACAGTTCTGTTTTATCAGACGCAAGAATCATAGACCTTTGCGCAACAGGAGTTTTAGACTTTCACCTCATCATCCCAAGATTTATTATCAAAGAACTCTATGCTCAAGTAGAAACGGGTGATGAAGCAACAAAGATGAAAGCAAAAAGATGTATCGAAACATCTAAGAAACTAGAAGCTACCCAAAATCTTGGACTCCGCTTTAATGACACGGACTTTCCTGAAGTAAAAGATACTGTAAGCAAGTTAATTAGACTCGCAAGACTTATTGATGCCAACATCTTAACAGCTGACATCAGTCGAGTGCAAATGGCTTCTATTGAAGGTGTTAGAATCGTAAACATGCATTCTTTATCTAACGCCCTAAAGCCTCTTACTCAAGCTGGTGAATTTATTAAGATCAAGGTGCAACGCTACGGTAAAGAACCTAGACAGGGCGTTGGCTATCTAGAAGATGGTACCATGGTTGTAATCAACGGCGGTGGAAACTTCATCGGTGAAGTCATCGAAGCGCAGGTACTTTCTGTTAAACATACCTCTTCAGGTCGCATGATCTTCTGTAATGCTATTGATGAAGAAAGTGGAAAAAGCTACTCCGACTACTATGAAGATGGAGACGGCAAGTACGACGAAGATGATGAAGGCGAGTATGACAAACACTAATATTAAAGGTCTTGGTACTGACATCATAGAAATAGAGCGTATTCTAAAAAGCATCACAGATCATAAAGATCGTTTTCTGAATCGCCTTTTTACAGAAAGCGAAATTGCTTACTGTAAAAAAAGTAAAACCCCAGAGAGACACTTCGCTGGAAGATTTGCTGCAAAAGAAGCGATCGCAAAAGCATTTGGTTTTGGTATCGGAGAAGAACTTAGCTGGAAAGATATCGAAATCACGAAGGATGAAAGAGGCAAGCCTATTGCTGTTCTTAGCGAATCCATCAGAAAAAAATATGAAGATCCTAATATTTTAATTTCTATCTCACACTGCAAAAAATATGCAAATGCTATTGCTATTTGGACCTAATATCTAAAAGATGGAGAATGGAAAATTGTAAGCAATTGTTACTGTTTGCGCATTCTTTGGAAACGCTTTTGCAAGGACTCTGTAACTATAACTTAAAGAAAGTGTTCCCCACTGCCTGTTAATGAGGTAAAAATAGCCAAGACCTACATCTATAGATTGATGGAAAATATTAGCATAGCCATCAAAATTTCTAATGTTTATACGCCTTGTTTTTCCAAATCCAAAATATCCTTCTGCATAAGCTTGAAGTCTATGCTTTGGTATAAAGTGCGCTTCGAAAGAGGCGATCCCTCTTACCCATGGCCTTCCCTTGTTCGCTTGCCCAACCCCAAGGAAGCCAAAGGTTCGAAAAAGCCAGTTTGCATTTGTGGCAAATTCTTTTCCGACAGCATTCACAAGCTCAAAATTCCAGCGATCATGATACACGCAACTAACATCTTTTAAGCTTCTTCTGTTAACGCCACGAATATTAAGACCTGTTGTCCAAGAGATTGCATCCCCACCGATATCATTGAACCACTGGTACCTTACTTGCAAAGCACCGCTTTGCGTTCCCAGAGTTTGTTTTCTAGTTGCAGCAAACTCAATCCCAACCTGAGCATCCCAGGATGGTAGAAAACAAACGCCCAGATCTACACGGGTGAACTTATCATTAGATGAGTAAGAAGTTGGATTAAAAGACCTGCTAACGCTTGGGTAGTAACGGTAGGTAAATGAGGGAATGAAATGAAATTCAAGAAAATCACCAAGCCAAGGCTTTTGCTCAAAACTAAAGATACTTACAAAAGCAAAACAAAAAGCTGTTACTACATACTTAAGCATTAACCCGTGAGTCCTTTCATTACAAGCCATCTCTCAGCCTCAAGTGCTGCCATACAACCAGAACCTGCTGCGGTAACAGCTTGCCTATATACATGATCTTGTACATCTCCTGCTGCAAACACACCTTCTTTACTTGTTTGAGTTGTACCAGAAACAACTTTCAAATAGCCACTATCATGCATTTCTACCTGATTGCCTAAAAAGGCCGTATTCGGAGTATGACCAATTGCAAAGAAAACGCCACCCGCTACTCTTTTGGTAGTCTTTTTATTTGTCACATCCTCAAGAGTTACAGAAGTCACAACAGCTTCACCTTCAACAAGACTAATTGTATGATTATAAATAATCTCAATCTTCGGGTGCTGGAGAGCTCTATCTGCCATAATTTTTGAAGCTCTAAACGAATCCCTTCTTAATACCATATACACTTTAGACGCATATTTCGTAAGGAATAGTGCTTCTTCAACTGCTGTGTCTCCCCCTCCGATCACATAAAGATCTTTATTCCTAAATATCGGCATTGCTCCATCACAAACAGCGCAAGCAGTCACACCTCGTTGCCAAAACTCACCATCTCTTGTTCCTTCAACGTCGAGCCTTTTTGCAGTAGCTCCTGTTGAAATAATCACAGTATCTGCTTGAACTTCTCTTTTAGAAGATCTTATTACAAAAGGCCCTTTTGAAAAGTCACACTCTTTAACGTCTTCTGTAACAACATCTGTCCCAAAGCGTATCGCTTGTTTTCTAAAATTATTCATCAAATCAGGGCCTGTAATCCCATCTGGGAAACCAGGGTAGTTTTCAACATCTGTTGTAGTCATCAGCTGACCACCAGAAGGTCCTGAAAAAAAACCTTCAAAAAGTAGTGGCTGTAAATTTGCTCTTGCTGTGTAGATAGCAGATGTGAAACCTGCTGGACCAGATCCAATAATGACAACTTTTCTTCTTTCCATAAAAACCTTAAGATATGCGGACTAGATTTCTTCTATTCTTCAGAAAGTGTTCGTTAAAATCAAGGAAGGCTTAAGAAAATATAGTTATCTAATAGGAAGATCAAAGAAGCGATTATAAATCATAGCAATTCTCGTAAGAACCTTTTTTTCTATTCTTCTTAGATCTTCAGGAAGTACAACATACAGATCAAAATAACTAAAGCATGTCTCATCACAAACAAAAGCATAGCTTGCGTTCCTTCTCTGTATATCTTTAAAGCAACACACGCATTTTGATGTTCCTACCTTATAGCCATCTTTCGAAGTGTCGGATAGCAAACTAAGATCAATTAATACTATTGCTCTATTAAATGGATTGATCCATTTTGAAAAGTGAAGAGAGCAAGCTCCTCCAGAATAGTACATATCTAGCTTCTCAAGCTCATTTCGAACTTCCTCAGAGGACATATAGAGTGCTACTTCACTCTGATACTTATGTTCAATGTTTCCTGGCAGTACTCTCATATTCTATACACGATTCTTTGAAAATTAGACTTAAAAAAATGATTCAACACTGATAGTGAGAAATATTTTTTTAAACCAGAAAAATTCTATCTGAATGACCTCTCAAAGGCAACAAAGATCTACCTTATTAAACAAAGAGTTAGTAAAATCTATACAGTTTTTTAGCGGTTAATATTTATTTCAACTCCTTTTAAATAGGCCTCTTAAATGGTAAGAAGCATCAAGCTTGAAATGCTTACAAAGAAAATTGGCGGATCCAAGGTTATCAACAAAGTTAACCTTCATATCCCCTCTGGAGAATTCTTCGCCCTACTTGGACCAAGTGGTTGCGGTAAGACATCTCTACTCCGTTTGATCGGAGGTTTTGAAAAAGCTGAGAGTGGTAGAATCTATCTTGGTAATAGCGATATTACCGATCTTCCTATCCATGAAAGAAGTATCAACATCGTTTTCCAAAGCTATGCTCTTTTCCCTCACTTAAACGTTTTTGACAATGTTGCCTATAGCTTAGCTGTTCAGAAACTTCCTAAGCATGAAATCGAAGAAAGAGTGCTAAAAATACTGAAAGCTTTTCATATTGAAGATCACATCTTTAAATATCCCTCACAGCTTTCTGGTGGACAGCAGCAGAGAGTTGCTCTTGCTCGCGCCATCATCAACGAACCAGATGTTCTACTTCTTGATGAACCTCTTGCGGCTCTTGACTTCAAGCTTCGTGAGAAAATGCTCATTGAGCTTATTGAGCTCCAAGATAAGCTTAAAACAACTTTTGTCTATGTCACCCATGACCAGTTTGAAGCTCTGACTGTAGCAGACCATATGGCAATTATGAATCATAGCGGAGAGATCGAGCAATTGGGTACTCCAAAAGAAATCTACGAGTTCCCCGTTTCTACATTCGTCGCAAAGTTCGTTGGAACGACCAATATCTTGCAGGGAACCCTGCACAATGTAGAATCAGACCCTTACCTGCAAATCCCGAACCTTGGAAAGTTTCAAATCTACATTCCTCAGAAGAAAGGGTGGATGTTTGAAGGGTGCGATATGTCTATGAGTTTAAGACCAGAAAAGATCTATATTTCAAAAAAGCCTGTAAAGAATTTTTCAAACACCCTTAACGGTACAGTATCATCGATCGTTTATCATGGAAGATCTACCCAGTATAATATTATCCTGAAAGATCAGACAAAGCTTCAGGTGTTTGAGCAGAATGAAGAACACTTTCCACAAGAGCATATCGACTATGACGATGAAGTCTATCTGTATTGGCAAAAAGAAAATGTTGTACTTCTTGAAAAGTAGGGTTTCTCATGGAAAAAGTCATTACAGCATCCCTTCCGAAAAAGGAAAAAGCTAGAAAAATCAAAAGCTCTAGGAAAGATTTTCCTTTTGCAATCGGCTGCCCAGCACTGATCTGGCAAGTAATCTTCTTTTATCTTCCCCTTGTCTTTATGGTGATGACATCCGTGATTCACTTCTCTTCAGAAGGTCATTTCCAAGGGCTTACCTTCTCGCACTTTCTACACTTACTCAATCCGACACACATGTTAATTATTTTCCAATCTCTTGGTACAGCTTTTTTAACTTCTATCCTCTGTTTCATCATAGCTTTCCCCTTTGCCTACTTTTTGGCTTTTAAGGGCCGTAAATACAAAACACTACTGCTTTTCTTTTTAATCATTCCATTCTGGTCAAACTTTCTTATGCACGTATGTGCCTGGTTTTTTGTACTCGAGAAGAACGGCTTCTTAAATAATTTTCTACTCTCTCTTAATCTGATCGACAAACCAATACACTTTTTAAACTCATATTTTTCGATCATGCTTATGATGGTCTATCATTACCTGCCTTTCATGATACTGCCAATATTCTCCTCTCTAGAAAAATTCAATATGTCACTTTTTGAAGCCTCATCCGACCTTGGCGCATCATGGCTTCAAACCTTCCGTAAGGTTATGCTACCACTTACAATGCCAGCAATCAGACTTGGGTTTCTTCTTGTATATATCCCGTCATTTGGAGAGTTCGTGATCCCAGAGCTTATGGGTGGTGATAAAAACTACTTCGTTGGAAATGTTGTAACACAGTACATGCTAGGTGATAAAACAGGACCTCTTGGCGCAGCCTTTACTGTACTTAGCTGCCTTGCCCTCGTATTCTCTATCTTGATATTTCTATCTATCACTAAAAGAATCTCAAGATACTTAAAAGGGAGCTTCGCACAATGAACGCAAAAAAGAGCCTTCCTCACTACGCAAACCTACTGATAGTGATCGCTACCTACCTTTTTCTTTATATCCCAATTATTGTGCTCTTTGCATTTTCATTTAACTCTAAATCCTTTCCAGCTACGTGGGATAATTTTACTATCAAATGGTATCAGGAACTTTTTAACTCCTCTGAGCTATGGGGATCCCTTGTGAACTCCTTTCTAGTTGCGATCCTTTCAACTACAATTAGCCTAACCATGGGAGTTTTGCTTATCTTTTTTAGAGCATCAGGGGGAAGAGTCGCTCGCTTCTTACCCATGTTCTATGGGAACCTTATTATTCCTGAGACCGTGCTCGCAGTAAGCCTACTGACTTTTTTCTCAATATTTAGCGTTCCATTAGGCCTTCCTACAGTTGTCGTATCACACGCTGTGATTGGTCTTGGTTTTGTGATTCCTATTATCTATACGAGATACCTCGATCTTGACCCAAAGTTAAAAGAAGCCTCACTTATTCTTGGAGCATCACCTATAAAGACATTTTTTAAAATTACTCTGCCCCTTTTAAGACCTTCTTTAATCTCAACAGGACTTCTTATCTTTATCATCTCATTTGACGATTTTATCATTACATACTTTTGCTCTGGAACCTCTTTTCAAACCCTTTCTCTCTACCTCTTTAGTACAATAAGAACGGGGATCTCCCCTGTTGTAAACGCTCTATCAACCTTCCTACTTGTGATCTCAGGCCTCTTTGCTATGATGTTCTTCTCTCCAAAGCTAAAAGCGAGGATCTTCTAATGGGAAAAAGCATCTCTCTTCCATCTTTTTTTAGAAGATCTGTTATCATCTTAGCTTGGATTGCAGTCATTTTCCTCGTATTGTTCTCAAGCAATTTTGCAACAAAGATAAAAAGCGGTGATAAAACCCTTCATATCTTTACTTGGAGCGATGTCATACCAACACAAGTGATCAAAAATTTTGAAAAAGAACATGGCATAAAAGTTGTTCTCGATTACTACTCCTCCAATGAAGAGCTCTTTGTCAAGCTCAAGGCCTCTAAAGGCGCTGGTTATGACCTTATTATCCCTTCAGATTACGCTGTAAAATCGCTTTCCCGAGAGGGTTTCCTAAAGAAACTCGACAAGTCTAGGCTTAATTTTATTAGCGATATTAATCCCGTTCTACTCTCCCATGACTATGATCCAGACAATAACTACTCTCTTCCTCTTGAGTGGGACGTTATAGGATTTGGGGTGAATACAGAACAATTTAAAAATTCAATAGAAGACTTTACATGGGATCACCTCTTTAATGAAGAGACGCTCTCTTATAAGATTGCGATGAGTAATGACCCTGTAGAAGCCTTCTGCTTAGCCTCTTTTTACCTGTTTGGTAAAAAGGCTGCTCTTACCCCTAAAGAGGCATTGCAAGCAAAAGAGCTTCTAGTAGCGCAAAAAAAGTGGGTAGAAGCATATGCTGTTCCAAGATCAGACTTTATCCTCGCCTCTAAAAATGCTGCGATTGCCTATAGCCTGAGTGCACATGTCATCAGGTCAAAAAAAGATTTTCCATTTATGAAGTTCGCAGTACCGAAAGATTCCACATTCATCTCAATAGAAAACATTGCCATTCCCTTATATAGCAGCGGCAGTGAAGATAATATCTATAAATTTATCAACTATCTATACCAGCCTGAAAATTTATCAGAGGCGTGTAATGAGTATGGCGTTTTTCCAGGAACGATGGAACCAAGAGATCTTTTAAAGTACAAACAAGATTTTGATAGGATTCAGCAAACCATCACACAAGATGGCTACAAGCTTCATTTCTTTAGACATCTTATCCCAGAAGAAGAGATGCGCTCTTTATGGGTTGATGTAAAATCATAACACCAAAAAAAAGAGGATGGTTTCCCATCCTCTGAATCTTCAACAAGTTACTAAAAAGCTTTAATTAGCCTTTTTTACCGTCGATATATTTTACAACGTCTGCAACTGTTTTAAGCTTTTCCGCATCTTCTTCTGAGATTTCGAAGCCAAACTTTTCTTCGAAAGTCATAATTAGCTCTGTAAGATCTAGAGAGTCTGCATTTAAATCTTCAACAAATGACTTTTCTAAAGTCACATCAGCAGCATCAACACCAAGTTGCTCAACTATGATATCAATAACTTCCTTTTCTACTGTTGTCATGGTTTTTCCTTCTTATATGAAATTTTTTTTGTTTCAAATTTTAATATCTAAATTTTATGCAAGCATCCCACCGTCTACGGTGATTGTCTGGCCTGTCATGTAATCACTCATGGAACTTGCTAGAAACAAAGCCGCATTCGCAATATTCTCAGGCTGACCAAGCTTCTGCATTGGAACCTTTTTCAAAATTCCTTCCTTCTGAGCATCGGTAAGCTTGTCCGTCATGTCCGATTGAATGAACCCAGGAGCTATACAATTTACACAAACATTACGCTTCGCAAGTTCAAGAGCCAGAGATCTAGTAAAGCCAACCAGTCCAAACTTCGAAGAAGTATAATTAACTTGTCCAGCACTTCCTGTCAAGCCTAATACAGACGTTATGTTGATAATTTTACCAGCTCTTGCCTTTAACATCGGCTTCACAACAGCCTTACAAATGTTATATGCAGATTTTAAATTTACGTTGATTACATCGTCCCAATGTTCTTCTTTCATCTTCATAAGCAGACCGTCTCTTGTGATCCCAGCGCAGTTAACAAGAACATCAATTGATCCAAACTCATTATATACTTCGTCTATCGCGGTTTGGATAGCATCATGAGAAGAAACATCAACTAGCTTGTATTCAAACTTTTGATCGCCTGAAATCGCAACTTCTTTCATTTCTACAAGAGCTTGTTTTGCTCTTTCTTCATTCGTACCGAAAATAACAACATTTGCTCCGTTTTTAGCATAAGATACAGCAATTGACTTTCCGATACCTCTAGTACCACCTGTCACAATTGCGCTTTTGCTCTCTAGTAGTTTCATAGTTTCTCCTTTAAGCGTAACAAACGCCTATCTTCTCTAGTAATTTTTCTAAGTCATCGACTTTTTCTACATTATAAGAAGGAGCCTTAACCCCTATCTTTTTATTCATTCCACAAAGTGATCTGCCAGGTCCCATCTCAATATAAAAGGCGACATCTTTTTCATCGATCTCTCTGATAGATTTTTCCCATTTTGTTGTAGAAGCAACCTGATCAATCAAGTGACCTTTCATATGAGACATATCTTCTACAATACTCCCAGGAACATTCATCGCTACTTGTATTGTTGAATCATTAAACTCGATGTTTTCAATTTTATCCTTTAACTTCTCTTGCGCCTCTTTCATAAGTCCGCTATGGAAAGCTCCTGATACATCAAGAGGAAGAACTCTCTTTGCTCCTGCCTCTTTCAAACTCAGCGTCGCTTTATCTAGCTCTTCATGAGAACCCGAGATGACTACCTGTCCAGGACAGTTTAGGTTTGCTATCCAAAGAGTGTAACCTTGGGCTTCAATATGCTCTCTTACTGTCTTTTCATCAAAACCAAGCACTACAGATAAACCACCTGGGTGATTCACCGAAGCCTCATGCATATGATTTGCTCTTGCTTGCACAAGAAGCAGGCACTCTTTAAATGATATTTTATCAGCCATATAAAGTGCTGTATACTCCCCAAGACTCAAACCCGCACAAATGCTTGGTTTTATCTCTGGAAATTTCTTCTCAAATGCCGCTGCAATCGCAGATGAAACAACAAAAATAGCAAGTTGTGAATACTTTGTTTTTGTCAGTTCTTGCTTCGGGCCATCAAAAATAATGTTACTGAGAGAATACCCTAAAATTTCGTCTGCTTCATCAAACACTTTTTTAGACTCTTCGAATGCATTGTAAAAATCTTGGCCCATAGAAACATATTGCGCTCCCTGGCCTGGGAATAGATATACGATTTCCTTACTCATAGATAGTCCTATTTGTCAGTTACAGTTAAGACAGAAGCGCCCCAAGTTAGGCCTCCGCCGAAAGCCACAAGCAAGATACGCTTGCCTTGATCTAGCTTCTTCTCATTCATGAGCTCATGTAGAGCAATTCCGCATGAAGAGGCTGATGTGTTTCCATATTTATGGATAGTAATATATACCTTGTCTTTACCTACTTGAAAGCGTTTAGCAAGACCCTCAATAATACGTAGGTTCGCTTGGTGAGGAATTAGATAACTGATATCTGACTCTGTAATTCCAACTTGCTTTAAGGACTCTATAGAAGCAGCTTCCATTCTACGTACCGCATGCTTATAGACTTCTCTACCTTCCATTTTTATATAGTGCTCTTTTCCCTCAACAGTTTCTATAGAAGCTGGTTTTTTAGAACCGCCTGCTGGAACCTTAAGAATCTCAGAAAGACCACCATCAGCACCAAGAACAGCATTACTGATAAGAAGACCCTTGCCAGAACTACTTACAACACAAGAAGCTGCTCCATCACCAAATAGAACACAAGTACCTCTATCTGTATAATCTGTGAAACTTGATAGCTTCTCTGATGCTATCACTAAGACGTTTTTATATAGACCTGACTCAACATATGCCTTTGCAGTAGCAAGAGCATATATGTAACCACTACATGTCGCCTGCATATCAAATGCTGCAGCTTTAGTTGCTTTAATATTCTTCTGTACAAGACATGCCGTACTAGGAAACATAAAATCAGGAGTTACAGTAGCAAACAATATTAAATCAATCTCTTCTGCAGGAAGGTTCGCCTCTTCTAGTGCTACCCTTGCAGCTTCTGTCCCCATATAGGAATTTGTCTCATTATCGTCTGCAATTCTTCTCTCTTTCATTCCAGTGCGAGATACAATCCACTCATCGTTAGTATCAACAATTTTCTCTAGATCCGCATTTGTAAGAACCTTCTTAGGAAGATAAGATCCTGTACCTGTAATCCTTGCTTGGATTTTCTCAGCAGCAGTTGTCATGGGTCCTCGCCAATTAAAATTTAAAGCACAAGTTTACCTTAAAAACGATAAAACCTAAAGGATATTATGGCTTTCAAAAGGTTTCTATAATACCTTTTTAGCCTTCACTCTTTATTCAAATTCAAGTATAAAAACGATTCGACAAATCATTACCAATCAAAATTTTATTATGAAGAAATACCCAGAACCTATTCAAAAAATCATTCAGTATTTAAGGAAGCTTCCTGGAGTTGGAAACAAAACAGCAGAACGCTTTGCCTTTCATATCTTAGACTGGGACAGTATCGATCAAACAGGATTTTCAAACTCTCTTGCAACACTCAAAACAAAAGTAAAAACATGCGACGAGTGTGGATGTTATAAGGATGCAAGCAACTGCACGTACTGCACAAAAGGCCATGATTTAAAAACGCTATGCATCATAGCTAAAGCCAAGGATGTATATACCATTGACCACATGAATGCTTTTTCAGGATATTTTCATGTAATTGGTTCTTTGATTTCCCCTTTAGAAGGGAAAATGCCTGAAGATTTGTGTCTTAACTCTCTTTCAGACCGTATTGATAAATTACAAATAGAAGAAGTCATTATTGCTCTAGATTCGACTCTCGAAGGCGATGCTACAGCATTATATTTACACAAAGCTTTCAAGAATAAAAAAATAAAAATCACGAAACTTGCTTTGGGTATTCCAATTGGATCCACTTTAGAGTACGTCGATGAAGGTACTCTTTCGCAAGCTTTTGCAAGCAGACATACACTTGCTGAAAAAAACTAACTGATCTGCTGCTTGCTTTTATTACAAAAGGTTTTCTATAATTTGGCGTCTTATGTCAAGTAGACAGCTTTGATCAAGTGATATCACTTGTAAAATGATAGTGCGAACATTTAACTCAATGATACATGAATAAAAAATTTCTCTTATATCTTACTCCATTCCTGTTAGCTGCAGCCCCTATTAAACAAGGGTTTACCAGCCAACCTATGGTTGAAGCTTATGAACATAAGCGAGTGGCAAACATCCGAATTAAAATGGAAAACTTGCCTCCTGGAACGAACTTTAATCCTACTCAAATCCTGTCTAAGCTACATACGAAAATAGGCGATCCATTTTCTCAGACAACATTTGATCATGACCTAAAGTCCCTTTCTGATGAATATGACAAAGCAGAACCTTCTATCTCTATTAAGAATGGTGAAATTTACATCACCCTAAAAATCTGGCAAAAGCCTGTTGTTAGAAATGTAAAGTTCATCCACAAAAAGTTCAAAACACACACTCTAGAGAAAGAGCTTGGGATCAAATCAGACAGCGTATTCAACAGAGACAAGTTCAACAAAGCATTCAATAAGCTAAAAGAGTTCTACATCAAGAAAGGATACTTTGAGGCAGAACTTCACTACACAATCGTACCGATACCTCATAAAAATGAAATGGACATCATCATCAAGGTTGATGAAGGAAGATCTGGTAAAGTACAAAAACTCTCATTCGATGGCTTTTCAAAGAAAGAAGAAAGCGCGATCCTAGAGATGATCCACACAAAAAAATACAACCTCTTCACAAGCTGGCTAACTGGAAAAGGTGTGTATCATGAAGAAGCTCTAGAGCATGATAAGTTAATCATAGTTGACTACCTACAAAACCAAGGTTACGCAGACGCTACTGTAACGATCAACGTTAAAGACGTTGATAACGGCGTTCAAGTCGTTGTAAAAGCTAACCGCGGGGAAGTATTTCACTTTTCAAAAGTGACTTTCGATGGCAACTCATTATACGACAATGAAGCTATAGAAAAGACAATGTTGATACATGATGGAAGTCTCTATTCTCCTGAAAGAGTTCGAGCGACCATTCAACAGATAAAGGATTTGTACGGTAAGAAAGGTTATATTGAAGCTGACGTACAGTACTCACTACAACTATCACGCAGCGAGCCCGAGTATAACGTTCACTTCCAAATTGAGGAAAATGAACAGTTCCGCATTGGAATGATCAGAGTACTTGGAAATGTTCAAACAAATACAAGCGTTGTACTGCACGAATCTCTACTTGTTCCTGGTGAAGTTTTTGATTCAAGGAAACTTAGAGCAACACAACAGCGTCTAGAAGCTATCGGATATTTCAAGTCCGTTAATGTTTACGCAGTTAGAACACCTGAAGATGAATCGCTTGGACCGAACTACCGTGATGTCATCATCGAAGTTGATGAAACAACAACAGGTAATGTCAGCCTCTTCTTTGGATTCAGCTCTGTTGATTCCATCTTTGGTGGACTTGACCTTACTGAAAGTAATTTCAACTACAAAGGACTAAGCAGCTTCTGGAGAGACGGTCTTTCAGCTCTCCGCGGCGGTGGTGAATATGCTCATGCAAGAGCAAGCTTTGGTGCCAAAGAATCAAGCTACAGCATTTCATGGATGACTCCATATCTAAGAGACTCTTTATGGAGATTTGGATTTGATGTTACTTATTCAATAAGCAGCCTTCAATCCAAAGATTATGATATCCACAATCTTGGATTTAGCCTCTTTGCGAACTACCCACTATCCCCTTACTTAACACACGGCTGGAAATACCGTATCAATAACGCAATCATTGATATTAAGAAAAAGGCTGGAGAAGAAGCTAGGGAACAAGAGAAAAACAGTGGTCTTGTTACAGGACTTACAGGTAGCTTGAACTTTGACTCAACAAATAATGCCTTTAAGCCAAATAGAGGACTTCGATCCGTATTTGAAACAGAACTCGCTGGAGTTAGAAGGCACGCTGATACTGAGAAGATGTTCCCGTTCCTACGTTTTGCCTTCATCAACAGTTACTACTACCCTGTTTGGAGAAAAGGAACTCTTAAGACAAGATTTGATGCCAAATTTATCTATCCTTTTGGAGGAAACGGTGACTTTGAAAACATCCCACTTTCTGAGAGATTCTTCTTAGGTGGTGAGACAACCGTTCGTGGATATAAGGCCTTCAAAATTGGACCAAAGTTTAAAAAGCTTAATAGCGAGGGTCAACTCGTTCTTACTGACGATCCAACTGGTGGTATCTCCTCATTCCTATTCTCTGTGGAATACCTACAAAACCTCTATAAGCCGATTGATGCTTTTGTATTCTTCGATAGTGGTTCTGTAAGCCAAGGGAACTTTGAGATTGGAAAGCTAAGAATGTCTTATGGTGTTGGCTTAAGACTTGAAATATCAGCCAGAGCACCAGTTATCCTAGGTTATGCATTCCCAATCAATCCGGGAAGAGATCCTTTAAGACGATTCTTCTTCGCAATGGGCGGACAGTTTTAAGAAACAATATGTAAAATTTCCAATCACATGATATTGGAATAAGATAAGGAGACTACCATGAAATTCCATAAACCAGTCCTAGGGCTCGTTGCACTATGCCTACTATGCGCAGGTAAACCAGCTCTTCATGCTAATTCCAAAAAAGATATTGGAATCGTGAACTTTGCAACTTGCGTTACAGAGTCAAAGCTAGGAAAACAAGAACAAGAAGCAATGGAAAATATCAAGAATCAAATGGCTCATTTGATCAAAGATATCGAAGAGCAGCTTCAAGATCTTACAGGAAAACTAAGCGATTCAGACTTCTTAGATGGTCTATCACCTGAAGGTGAGCAAGAGCTAAAAATGAAGTATGGTCAACTTAGAGAAGAACATGAGCGCTACCAGCAACAGTTCTATCAAGTTATGCAACAAGCAAACATGAAGCTTGTACAGACGGTGTCTTCTTACGTAAATGCTGCAACAGGAAAAATTGCAAAAGCAAAAAAGCTTTCTCTCGTTGTAAACAAAGATGCATGTTTTTCATTTGATGAAACTTTTGACATCACTCAAGTAGTGATTGAAGAAATGGACAAATCATTTGATGAGCTACAAGCACAAGCTGTTTCAAAAGCTGATAAGCAAGAAACTTCTGAAGAACAAACAGCAGTTAACTAAAGAAGACAGATGATTAAAAAATTTACCCTCAAAGAACTCGCTGATCATACAAATAGCTCCGTAATTGGTGATGAAAATATCACCATTTCTGGAGTGAATAGTTTAGAGGATGCAAGCAGTTATGAAGCGTCTTTCTTGGCAAATCCAAGATATAAAGAGCTTTTAAAAACCACACAAGCTGGCCTTGTTTGCATAAGCAATGACACAAGTATCATTGAGGGTAAAAATTACCTCGTTTCAGACAACCCTTCTAAAGCATTCCAACTCATAACGGATTTAGTCCTCTCCTCTAGCGCTACTGGATTCAAAGGAATTCACAGCTCAGCCACAGTGCACGAAAGTGCAAAAATAGGAGATAATGTTACTATAGGTCCGCATGTATGCATTGACCAAGGATGCAAAATTGGAGATGGGTCTCAAATATTTGCAAACGTATGTATCGGAGCAGAAACAACCATTGGTAAAAACTGCATCCTATACTCTAACTCTACAGTAAGAGAAAGATGCGTTCTGCAAGATAGAGTAATCTTACAGCCTGGTGCTGTTATTGGTTCTTGTGGCTACGGCTATATTACAGGCAAAGACGGCAAGCATCAGAAAATCGAGCAGCTAGGCAATGTAGTACTTGAAGATGATGTTGAAATCGGAGCAAATACCACAATTGATCGCGCAAGGTTTAAGTCCACAATAATTAAGCAAGGTACAAAAATTGATAATCTTGTTCAGATCGGTCATAATGTGGTACTAGGCGAGCACAACTTAATCGTCTCTCAGACAGGGATTTCAGGCTCTGCAAAGACTGGGAAATACGTTGTACTAGGTGGTCAAGCTGGTGTTGTTGGACATGTTGAAATCGCTGATTTCGCTCAAATAGCTACACGTGGCGGCGTTAGCAAAAACGTTACAAAGGCTGGCCAATATGGCGGCGCTCCTCTCATGCCTTTCAATGAGTTCAATAAAAATCGCGTTCATGTGCGAAATATTGAGAAATATGTCAAACGCATTAAGGCACTTGAAGAAATGATTCATTCTCTTAAGGAAAACCTCCCCTCCTAAGCCTTAAAAATCTTGTGATTTAAACCTTACCTATTTACGTTGAAACTAAGCAAGGGTTGGGGTTGCACAGACGCTCATATGATTACCATATACTCAAAGACAGATATTGATGATGACTTTCAAGTCATTCACGCTCCTGAAGATGGGTGCTGGATTCATGCTGACCGTGCCACAATAGAAGATATTCATCAAATTACTAAGCTAACAGGATTGCAATATAGCGATCTTAGAGACGCTTTAGATAAATACGAAATCCCTCGTATTGAAAAGATAAGCGAAAATATCGTTGTTTTTACAAGACATCCTATACCAACAAGAGAATCAGGGCTCTTCACGACAACATTCACCATTATCCTAACCAAGAAATACTTCATCACCATTTGCCCTACTTTCAGCTCACTTGTACAAAGCTTCATCTCCCAAAAACCTAAGCTTACTACCTATCAGTCTTCTAAATTCTTGATCTACATTCTTCTAAAAATCACGCAGGAATACACACTGCAGATTAAACAAATCCGCTCAAACGTCTTGAAACAAGAGAAAGAGATCAACCATATTGAATCTGAAGACATCACCAACCTTACTATCAACGAAGAAAACCTTAACCAGTATCTATCATCCCTCGTTCCCATACGTAATGTTCTCGAAGCGATCACATCAGGTAAATACACAATCCTCCACGAAAAGGATCAGGACCTACTAGAAGATTTGCTAAACGCATCCCTTCAATCTGAAGATCTTTGTGCGATCAACCTAAGAAGTATTAGGAGCCTTAGAGATTCATATCAGATCATCTTCACAAACCAGCTGAACAAAACCATTAAACTCTTAACAGGACTCACCATCATCCTAAGTATACCGACGATGATCGCAAGTCTTTATGGTATGAACGTAAAACTACCCATGGAAAAGAACCCCTTTGCTTTTGGGATCCTATTTATATTCATCCTTGTGATATCCTTTCTATCCTATTACGTATTCCAAAGAAGACGATGGCTCTAGAAATAGCAGACTTAGAATCTACTCATAAATTCACTTTCGCAAAACATCTTGTTTTTGAAACAGACACCTTTAAGTCAAGAGTGATTGAAAAGTCTGCCTCAGATAATAAAGACCCTATCTCACTTGAGCTTGGCAAGAAGTACGATAGCAAGCTGGCACTCGGCTACATACCTCATTGCGAGGTAAAATATGTCTCAGAAGACGTCGGCTACGGCCTATTCACCCTATCACCTATATATAAGGGGTCTTTTGTTGGAGAGTATACAGGACTTATCTGCGATGGGAACTGCTACTACAAAATGAAGAACTACCTCTTTAAATACCCCGTTAAAAACGAGGCAGGAAACGATCTCTCTATAGATGCTGAGCCTTATGGGAACCACACAAGATTTATGAACCACAGCTTTAGCCCAAACCTAGAGCATCACTACGCTTTCCACAACGGGCTTTATCATTTGATTTTCGTTGCAAATAGAGACATCAAAAAAGGTGAGCAACTCACCTTTAACTACGGACATGGCTACTGGTACCTAAGAGGCGCGCCAGAGTCATTCTAAACCATCTTTGTGATGATAATTACAAGAGCTTCTTTATAGGGATAGTATTCGCAGTTATCTGGAACATCCACATCAATCACGTGCTCTTTATAATCTAGCTCTGGATTTGTGATAACATGATTAAAGAACATCTCATCATCATACTTAGAATTCGGTCTATCTAAATAACATGAAAACCGCGAACCCTTACGCATATGTGTATCTAAGCACATTTTCAAAAACTCAAAAAGACGATCACTTCTATGGCTCTCATCAAAAGGAGCACTGTTCTCTCTATTATTTAGACTTTCTAAAAAGCTTTGCTTAACAGCAAATGTAATGAGCTTTTCATCTTCAAGGCGTTTGATCACTCGATCAAACTGCTCTTCAGTGATGTTCCCTTTTTTCTTAAGCTCTGCAAAAAAAGGAAGATAATGCGTAGGATCTACCTTAGATTT
>JAJACS010000002.1 GCA_022601395.1 Chlamydiia bacterium
CTTATGGCCGTCTTTATTTAGATGATAATAATGAATGTGTTATTTGCATAGGCACAGGTAGTGCAGGTAATGCAATACGTAATAAATGCGAGCATGCATTTCATGAAAGTTGTATTCGTCAATGGGAAAAGCGATCGAATAATTGTCCTACTTGCATGGAAGAACTAAAACTAGTCCCTCTCGGAGAAGAAACACGAGCTACCCTAGCTGGTAGATTATGGGAAGGTGCTGAGAGAGTTAATCAAATATTGCTTGTTGGGGCGCTTTTAGGCCTTATTGCTGCGAGTAGTGTGAGTAATCTCTGTGAATACGCTTCTGATTCTTTTAGTGAAAATGGATATTCAAATATGTCGTCTTATTTAGAACAGTGCATATTGTTCTAACACTTTTTATAAGAAAGCTAATTTACTTTGGTCATAAATAAATATATCATTGTAAGACAAGAGATCTTAGATGAGCAGGAGACCTTATGAAAGTTGTGAATCTTAACTATATGTATGGCAAACTTAACGAGCTAAATAAAAGACCCTAGTTTTGTACATAAGAAAGAGTGACTCAGGTCCAAGAGAAGCTTTTAAACGTAGCTCTGAACTCAGCTACGTCATAAGGACCGAGTCGGGGCAATATCGAGTAGTTTGTTCCAAGAAAGATTTCGCCAGTTCTAATATCTAATTCTACGTAAGTTAGCGCTCCAGAAACCGGTATCCAACCATTACTTTTCATACTGAGAGCCTCTCCGCGAAAATGAATCGTTTGAGCTTTTGCATCAATTCTGCCTTCTATACTTTCAGAGACAAATAGATCGCAATTTTCAAGAGATGTCATTCCTTCTGCGGGGATCCCCTTCATGCGTTTTTTATATCTCTTTTTACATGTGATAGAGAAAGTAGACGAAGAGGGGGTGTACGTAAAATTTTCGATTTCTTTAGGTATGAGCTTTTCTCTTAAGAATATGGCAAATTCTGGGTTCGTTACAAAAGCGGATTTGATTACCCCTAGAAGGGGATCTTCTTGAGCTGGAGCCTTTGAAATAGCAAGCTCTTCAACCCGCTCAGGTAAACCGTCGACAGCTTCAGCGGCAGCTCCGCGAGAGGAGTCAGTAGCATCATAAAACTCATCATCACTTGATAGATCGGTTTCATCCATACCTCTTGCAGTAGTAAGGAAATGTTTCCATGCAGCGATGTTTTCTGTTTCTTTTGGAAAATACGGAGTTCCACTTCTATTTAATATGCCGGCTTCTTTTGCAGAGAGCTCTGTTTTTCTAACACTTTTTCTAAGTAAGGCTATTTCATCTTCATTATAGTAGAAAAATCGTTCAGGTATAGGGGAGTGTTGTTCGGATTGGCTGCTCCTGAAGAAGTTAAGGAGCTCTCCTAGGTCAGCTATTTTGTTTCTTGCGATGTACTGGGTGATGATGATTTTTGCATCAGAGCTGTCCATAAGATCTTCTACAGCAGGATTAGCAAGGAATGTAGGTGCTGCAGTTTCTGTAGCTTCAGTAGGTGGCGGTTGTAAAGCTCTTTGAAGGTGTAAGACAGTCTCGTCACAGAGAGAAATAGGGCTAGAATGTATAGCTTCTCTAATTGCAAGTATCCTGAAGCCAGTTTGATATAAGGAGTTTGCAGCTGCCATTATAATTGCTGTGGTAAGTTAAAAGCGCGAGAGTTTTGCAGAATTAATCTTTAATGTCTTCTTTAGAAATAGTTTAATTTCACTTGCTATTCGGGTCTAGTTAAGTACGACAATTGCAATGTTTAGATAAACAGCATAGCTCACCCAAAGAGCATTTGGAATCATAAACCATCCAGCACTCCTTGAAACTCTAAATGCAGTAATGACAGCAAGGATCACTGTAACCCATAAAAAACCTATGTCAAAAACGGCAAGAAGAGGGCTTCTAAAAGTGAAAAAGAAAAAGGACCATAGAACATTAAAGAAAAGCTGCAAGCCCCAGAAGGTAAGAGCTACTGCTCTTTTAGATGTTTTTGGTCTGCAAAACAGTATAGATGCTGAAAGCGCCATCATAAAATAAAGGATCCACCATACAAGAGGAAAAATATACTCGTGGGGAGTTGATGCTGGCTTTTTTAAAGAAGAGTACCATGCTTCGATTTCAGCAGATTGAGAAGCGAGTCTACCGATATACATGATCGCCGCAATGCCGGCTAAAAATACAAGAAGCGTAACAAAGAACTTGGTCTTTTTATCCATTTCGGGCCTATCAACTTAAAAATCACCTTAACTGCACACTAAACAAACTCCGATTTAAAAGCACTAGCCTGGGCAAAAAGGGTGTTTCTGGTTATGTTCTCGGGGGCGCATCCTATGTAACTAACAGTCAGATATATACGATTTGTATATTTTATAAACTATTAAAGGGTAGTGATTTAGGCGTTCTTTTTCATAAAAGTAGTAGAAATTATTTTAATCGTTGTGCTACAATAGCATGTGAGGGAGATTTTAACATGTCATTTAGTCCTGCCATAACAGAAGGCCCAGTTGGGTCCGCTACTTTTCATGCTGATTTCGACGCTGTAAATTGCGTGGAAGATGAGCTGTTTGAAGATGTTTTTGACATACTTCCGACAAAAAGTCCAGACGATGCGACTCCGCTTGCTCCTGGAAGAGTGACCTCTATGCAACCTCAAGCGGTTCGAAGAGACTCTTGGGTAAGTGAAGAAGCAGAGGAAGTTGATGAGGACACTCCGCTTTTAAGTGGGGCTGAGCGCCTTGAATCAACGGACAAAATTCTTTCTCAAAAGCTTTTTAAAAACCTTTCTGGTTACGAGCTTGATCTTCTTATGAAGCTTTTTTCTAAAGAGCCTGAACATTCAGAGAAACTTACAGGATGGCTAGAGCTCATCCTAGATGGTAAGGGGCCGCAAGCAAGAAAAGAAGTGCAGCTCTTTTTAAAGAAGCATATAAAATTTAAAGATACACTTTCCATGGCTTTTCACCATGATATCAAAAAATGGAAAGCGAAATCCGCAGCTGGTAGAGCAAAGTCACTTGCTAAACATACAGCAGGCCTTGTCCTATCACCCCTAATACTTGTTGCAAAACTACTTAAAGGAGCAGGTAAACTTGCACTATCTAGCTCATATAGAAAAACTGCCGGTGTTGCTTTAAAAAGATTCGCAAAAACACGCTCGTTTAACTACAAAACAAGAAGAAGCATCGCTTCTTTCCTTCTGAAGTTTGGTATAGCAGGGATTGTTTCTTTGGCCGTTTCAGGAGAGATCGCAACAGCTGCTGCTACAACGCCTTTGATCATAGCAGGCGCAGTAGGAGGAACTGGCCTTATGGCTAAAATGGTGAATGATACAGCGCAGCACAAAGCTGCAGCTCATACGTTTGCTGAAATTCTTGGGGATTCTGTAAAAACTGCTGCAGACACAGCTCTTACTGCAGGACTCTTTATGGCGATTGCAGAACTAGCAGGTGTAATTTCTGATGAAATTTCTTCTAAGCCTGATACAAGTGCAGAAGGAGAAGCTACAAGTTTCGAAGAAAGCTACGCTGAATTTGAAGAAGGTTTAGGAGTAGCAGATGAGACAGCGTCTGGGATAGAGCTTACTCAAGAACTTGCAGAATCAGCACGAAAAACGAAAAGACTATAACATTCTCTAGCTGCTTATATAAGCAGGCTCTTTCTTTAAAGATTTTAAAGTATCACAAAGGTATTCAATTTGCGACTGCTTGTGTTTTGCATTGAGTGCAAGACGTATCTTAGACCTGCCAGGTGACGTTGTGGGAGGCTTCATCGTTGTTGCAAGAATGTTTGCATCGGCAAGGCCTGCTGCGATTTCATCAATTTCTAAGTGATCAAGAAGTATCGGCACAATAGGGGAGTTTTCAGAGGATGTTTTCCAGTCATCTTCTTTTAAGTAGTCAGTAAGTATTTTTGCATTGGTAAAGATGGCTTCTCTTTCCAGGTCCATATCAGGGATCAGATCAAGTGCAGCATCGATTGCGCCAAGGACAGCTGGTGGAAGAGCGGTAGAGTAGATAAAGCCTTGGCAAAAGTTAATAAGGTATTCCTTGATAAGGAGACTACAGGCGATATAAGCACCGTAAGAGCCGCAAGCTTTCCCGAAAGTGCCAAGAGCAACATCGATACCAGATTTCCCAGCACAAAGTCCCATACCATCTTTACCCATGACTCCTACAGAATGGGAGTCGTCTACAAATAAAATTGCATTATATCTATCTGCCAATTCAATAAGGCGGTCAAGGTCTGATGTATCACCTTCTAGGTGGTAGAGAGACTCAACGATGATGATCTTTGTAGAAGCGTGGATTTCTTTTTGTTTATCGAGAAGCTCTTCTAAATGCTCTAGGTCATTATGTTCAAACTTAAAAACTTTACCACGGCTTTGATAGGCTCCTTGAAAAAGGCCTTGGTGGCAGTACTTATCAATAAAAATGCAAGATCTGGGGTTAGCAAGGGTAGAGATGACGTTAATGCTTGCTTGGAAGCCTGAAGAAAGAAGAAGTACGTCTTCGTAGCCCACAAGTTCCGCAACTTTTTCTTCGATTTGTTTATGGCACTCTAAATGACCTGTCATAAGTCTAGATGCAGTAGAACCAGCTCCCCACTGAAGAACATATTGAATCGTTTTCTTTTTCACGTAGGAATGATCTGAGAGCCCTAAGTAATCATTGGAGCTAAAGTTGAGCATCTTTTTGTCTTGGCAGAGGATGTTTGCTTCATCAAGAGGAACAACGCACCGTAGCTGCCTATATGCATGTTGTTGAACGCGTTTTTTTAAAGCTTGGTCGAAAAAATCGTACTTGTGATGCATAAATATCCTCGGTCGCATTAGCTAAACAAAGTAATGCTCCGGGAGAATATGTAAACATAGAGTTTCTATAAAGAAGTTTTACACTCAAAAAGCGGATGAAGCTCATCTTTTAATGTATCACCAAATCCAGAACCCTCTTTTTTAATGTCATGAGTGTATGGATCGTCTTCACAATGAATATAACGTGAATTTTTTTGCGTATAAGAAACAAGGTAAATAGAGGCGTTATCATTTTCTCCATCAAAGAGGAAGCGGATTCTTTTAGGGTCAAAGAATAAGGCAGACTTTGGATTAAGCTCTATTTCTACTTCGTTTCGGATCAGCTCTCTTTCCTCTTCGTCATCTGTTTTGTCTTTGTAATACTCTATAACCATAGTAAACAAAAAGGAAGTTTGAGAGAGGTTTATAAGAACTGATGTGCTCAAGTTTTGAATCGAGCTAATATCAGATAGAAGTTTCTCTTCTTTGAACATGGATGAAAGGTTGGATCTTTTTGAGAAAAGGTGATCAAAACCAAGTCTTAAGAAGGAGGTGTTTGCAAGAGTGCATGCAAAAGAGGTCAAGTTTCTGTTAAGGCAGAACTTCTTAAACGAAGGGTGTTCTTTCCAAACGTTTCTTGTGGAAAGTGTGTTTTTAGCATCTCTAGAAAGGTCTTTTTGTGAGGAATCCTTGAGGATCTCTTCAAAAAGAATATAGCCTTTCTTTTGGTAATAAAAAAACTGTTTGGAACTTAAACTACATTTATACATTTTATTTCTCTTATCATACCGTCGGGATCCAGCATATCACAAAAAGCTCATTTCTTCATAAGTCTATAAAAAAGATTATAGCTTTTTGAGGCGTTTCACAGCCTCTTTTGCGGCCTCTTCATTGGTGAATCCAGAGAGGCGCACATAGCCTTCTCCTCTCTTTCCGAAGCCAGCTCCAGGGATACATAGGAGGTGGAGCTCGTTTAAAAGGTGGCGAAAGAAGTCCCAGGAGCTGACCCCTTCAGGGCACTTCCACCATATATAGGGGCAGTCATCCCCGCCATAACAAGTTTGGCCATGGTCTCTCAGTCCATCCTTTAGTCTCTTTGTCTGGATCAGATAGTCTTCGATATCTTCAGTGGTCTCTTCGTGAGCCTTTTTTGAAAGAGATGCTTCTGCAGCTCTTTGTACAGGGTATGATACCCCATTGGACTTGGCATTTTGTCTTTGTGTCCATAGTTTGTGTAAGGAGACATCTTCTTTACCAAGCTTTGCTTTGATAGCCTCTGGCACAATGCTGTAGGCACAGCGCAGTCCTGTAAAGCCCGCAGACTTAGAAAATGTTCGTAGCTCAATGGCGACGTCTTTTGCACCTTTCACTTCGTAGATACTTTTTGGAACATTATCTGATCTTATAAAACATTCGTAAGCAGCATCTAAGATGATTAGCGCATCATGCTCTTTTGCATAATCAATCCATTGTTCATAGTCAGATCTTGTAAGAGCCATACCTGTTGGGTTGTGAGGCGAGCAAAGGTAGATTACATCACAGCCTTTCTTAGGGGGCCTTGGAAGAAACCCTGTTTCTTCTGTGCAAGGAAGGTAGATGATGTCTGGGAAGTCGTTGCCTTTTTTTGCAGCTCTTGTTCTGCCATCCATAATGGCTGCATCAAGGTAGGAAGGGTAAGCGGGGTCAGGGATTGCGATTTCATTGTCCACATCTAAGATATCAAGTAGGTTGACACAGTCATTGATCGTACCTTCGGAGATAAAGACCTCGGATGCTTTAATTCCGTACTTGCCATACTCGCTGTCTATAACTGCCTTTTTTAAAAAGTGATACCCAGTTGAGGGGCCATACCCGACAACTTTTTCGCCCATCTCTGTGCAGGCCTTTGTTAAAGCCTTAACAATTGAAGGCTTCAAAGGATGTACAATATCACCAACACCAAAATTTAGAATTTTCTTGTTTGGATGCTCTTCTCTGACCTGTTCTAGTTCCTTATCGATGATAGGAAAGATGTATTCACGTGTAATTTTTTGATAATGTGGATTGGCTTTTGACATAAGATGACTCATAAGTTATAGATATCTTGCATACATTCTATGTAAAGTTGTAGAAACATACAAGATTATCAACTCCTTATAAAACACATGATGCCAGATAACTTTGATATCTTAGAAATTGAGAAAAGACTAGGGTATACATTCAAGGATAAGAGCCTGCTCAAGCTTGCTTTTACTCATAGATCCTTTGTGAACGAAAATAAAGAAAGTACCGTTAACCATAACGAAAGATTAGAGTTTCTTGGTGATGCGATACTGGGTTTAATGGTAAGTGAATATCTTTATAAAACTCTTCCAGAGAGTAAAGAAGGGGATTTGTCTTTCTTAAGGGCAAACCTTGTCGAAGCCTCTTCTTGTTATCAATTCCTTCAGATGATGAAGATTAATGAGTTTCTTCTTATGGGAAAAGGAGAGATGATGAATCAGGGTAAAGGAAGAGACACAATCTTAGCAGATCTCTTTGAGGCCATTATAGGAGCGATCTACATCGATTCTGGTATGGATAAGGCAAAAGAGTTTTTCTTTTCGAACTTTGAAACCAAACTTCACTCTTTGATTGAGCAGCCTTCAAAAAACTGGAAAGCTCTTCTTCAGGATTACTTTCAAAAGAAATACCAAAAGCAGCCAATGTATACTGTCATTAATGAGGAAGGTCCTGATCATGAAAAAACGTTTCATGTAGGTGTTTACCTTGATAAGGAAATCCTTGGAGAAGGTTCTGGACTCTCAAAGAAAGAAGCGGAGCAAAGTGCTGCTGAAGCAGCTTATAATAAACTCTCATGCGGAAAATAGATCATGGCAAAAGATAAGACAAATTGGCTTTGCTCTGAATGCGGTTTTGTACAAAAGAAATGGAGCGGGCAGTGTCAGGCCTGCAATAGATGGAACACATTTAAAGAGTTTAAAGAAGCTAAGGTAAATACAAGGTTTCAAGCTAAAGCAAAAGATACTTCGGCACCTCTAAAAATAACAGAGGTAGAGCACCTTGGTTATGAGCGTGTCAAAACGAACTTTTCAGAGTTCGATCACCTAATGGGTGGCGGAGTTGTTAAGGGGTCCCTCTCACTGATTGGCGGGGTTCCTGGTATTGGAAAATCGACTCTTCTTTTGCAGCTTAGTAGCGCTTTTGCAATGCAAGGCCTTACAGTGCTTTACGTCTGCGGTGAAGAATCTGTGCAGCAGACATCTCTTAGAGCAAAGAGGCTAGGGATTGCAAATGACTCGCTTTATCTGCTTAATGAAACAGAATTTACAAAAATTAAAATGCAGATCGATCAGCTAAAGCCTGACATTTTGATCCTAGATTCTGCTCAGATCCTATATAAAGAAGATGTGCCCTCTGCTCCTGGATCTGTTGTCCAAGTGAAAGAGATTGCTATGGAATCTATGCACCTTGCAAAAGGTTCGAACATTACTACATTTCTTATTGGACATGTCACAAAAGCAGGAGACCTTGCAGGTCCTAAAGTCCTTGAGCATATCGTAGATACGGTACTCGATTTTGAAGGGGATAGGCAGCATGGTTACCGTATGGTAAGAGCTTCTAAAAATCGTTTTGGACCGACAGATGAAATTGCAGTTTTTCAAATGCTTTCCATAGGTTTACAAGAAGTGAAGAATCCGTCTCTTATGTTTCTAGAAGAAAGAAGAAGTAATACGCCGGGTTCAATCATTACAGCTGCTATGGAAGGCTCAAGAGCTGTGCTTCTTGAGCTGCAAGCTCTTGTTACCAAGTCTTACTACCCGACACCTTCAAGAAGAACAACAGGCGTTGATATGAATAGGCTTGTACTTCTTCTTGCAGTGCTTGAAAAAAAGATGCGCTTCCCTCTTTATTCCTATGACGTGTTTGTTTCTGTTGTCGGAGGTATGAAAGTACAGGAGCCAGCTTTAGATCTCTCGTTGATTCTTGCCATTACCTCTTCTTACCATGGCCTTTCGATTGACGAAAAAACCCTTGTTTTTGGAGAGGTAGGCCTTAATGGAGAGATACGAAGTGTATCGCATGTGGAAGCACGTATTAAAGAAGCGGTTCACATGGGATTTAAGACTGTAATTCTGCCAAAACATAACGCAAAAGAACTTACAGAAAAGATGAGAAAATCACTTTCTATCCTTCCTGTAGATAAGGTAGAAGATGCTATTTCTATCACACTCGGAGAGTTATGCAAGTCAAAATAGGTGCAAGAGGATCGAATCTTTCAAAAGTTCAGGTAGAAGAAATCTATGAAGAGCTGCTTGCCCTTAAAAAAGATGTTGTGTTTACAAAGACCTTTGTAGAGACAACAGGAGACTTAGATCAAAAGACTTCTCTTGTGCATATGGATAAGACTGATTTTTTTACAAAAGAAGTCGATGATCTTGTTTTAAAGGGCGTTTGTGATGTAGGAATCCACTCAGCAAAAGATCTTCCAGAACCTTTGCCTTTTGGATTAGAGATTTTTGCAATTACAAAAGGTAAAGATCCTAGAGATTCTCTTGTACTAAGAGAAGGTGAAACCTTGCAGAGTCTTGGAAAAGCACCAAGAGTGGGCACCTCTTCTAAAAGAAGAGAAAAAATGGTTACAGGCTTAATAAGCGACTGCCACTTTGTTGATATAAGAGGCACGATTGAAAAAAGGCTACAGCTCTTAAAAGAGGGAGTAGTAGATGCCCTTGTGATAGCAGAGGTAGCATTAATCAGGTTAAATCTGACTCATCTAAATAGAGTGATTCTAGAAGAAGAAACAGCAGCATACCAGGGCCAGCTTGCTGTTGTGGGTAAAGTATGCGATGAAGAGATGAAAAGAGTTTTTAAAGAGCTGAATGCTGAATAAGGATAAAGAGGGTTGTAATGAAAAAGAAGTGTTTATATCTCGGAACAGATCCTAGATCACATGAAACAGATTGTGAGATTGTTCATGTTCCTTTTATTGAAATAGTTCCAAGAGATTTTGATTCTTTTGAAATTAAGCATCAATTTGATGATATTCTCGAATATACTCATTTTATCTTAACAAGCAAAAATGCTGTTAAAGTGTTCTTCGATGCGCTTGAGTATTACAAGATTGATCCAGGTTTTTTATCAACTATGCCGGTGCTTGCAATAGGAGCTGTAACAAGCAGTGAGTTAAATAAATATCATATCACCCACCAAACCGTAGCGAAGGAAGCCACCCAAGAAGGGGTCATGGAACTGCTTGAGACATTAGATCTTGAAAATGCTTACCTTTTTTATCCAAGGTCAGCAAAGTCACGTCCTACTCTTTCTTTTTACCTGAGGCTTCGTGGAATTAGGCATCAAATATGTGACTTATATGACACAAAGTCAAAGCTTCTTTCTGAACTACCGGACCTTGATCTATTTCATGAAGTTGTTTTTACATCGCCAACAACAGTGAAAGCATTTTTTTCCTTTTTCACAAAAATGCCTCCTGAGCTTGAGTTGAAGGCGATAGGTCCAATTACAAGACATGCTCTTAACAAACAGTTAATATAAGCTTTAACTTTTCCTTTTGTTAAATGTTGCTTCTTCTATAAAGTCCTTACCTTTTCAAAACTCAATCGGAGAGACATCATGGGACACATACCAGCATCAGGACCTTATCCAGGAATATTATCAGCCGTTTCATCACTAGCCCCTCAAAGAACTACGAGAAGCTCTACTTCAACTGAAGAGAAGTATGTAGTTTTGGAAGGCGGAAATTTTATCCTTGGAGATGTAAAGCAGAGAACTAAGATTACTGAACTGACGTATATAGCAAGTGGTGTTCTGGATGGATTGAAAGGAGGGGTGCCCAGTGGAGTGAATCTCTTACAAGTTGCAGATGGTTTAGAGGCTTTAGCAGGTAGAAGCGAAAATAAAGTTATGAAAGAGCGTTTTCTTTGCAGAAGCTTCATTACATTTAATCAAGTTTGGACAAATGCAATTGTTTTCGAAGGTTTACCTTTTGTAAATCCTGATCAAAGCTCTAGGTTTATATTAAGAGATCTAGCGAGTCATTTGAAAGAGGTAGATGAAAGGATGAAACATAGTAATGATCAGAATTTTGTTCAATTCATGACACTTCTTACATGCCAGCATCATAGAGTAAGAGAGATCTCAACTACAGGTGGCGGGAGATATATGTTTAATCACTTAGCAACAGATGCTCAAATAAAGGATGTAAGAGAGAGATTGGGAGCAGAAAGTTCTAAAGAAATTATAGGTGGGATAGAAACTTTAGACCTATCTATGTACCAAGGAGAGCTTACAAAAGAAATCCTCGAAGTTCTTGCTAATATGAGAACTTTAAAAGAGATTACTCTTCCATCATCCCTAAAAGGCTCGCTTACACTAACAAATCCAAGCCTTTCAAAAGTAGAAGTTACTGGATCAAAACTAACTTCGTTAGATCTATCGCTTTCTACTGACCTCACAGAAGTAAACGTGAATTCAAATGCAAAGTTGACAACTCTTTCTGTTCACCCAGAGGTCAAAGAGGGTTTAAAGTGCGAATCTGAGGGAACGCATGATCAGTTTGAAGTAGTTTCATAGAGTTTTAAAATAAAAAACAGCGTTTTTATATTGTTTTTAACAATATAAAATATTTATTTTGCCATTAAAGTAAATATACTTTTGTTTAAAAAAGAACGCTGTTGTATTTTTTTGAAATTTTTGATATTCTGGTTGCATAATCAAACACTTTTTTTAGGTGGCTCTCATGGGCTTTTTAGGACTTTTTACAAAGCACAAACCCAAGATCAAGGTTCAATCTACGAAGAAAGATGGATTTAGTGGATGGGTGAAGTGCTCTCACTGCGTGGAAATGGTTCACGCGAATGAGATGCAGGAAAATGCTAACTGCTGCCCTAAATGTGGGCATCACTACCGTTTTTCAGCGGATCAGAGGATTGACCTTCTCTCTGACACCGGGACATTCAAAGAGCTGTTCAATGATCTTTCTCCAGAAGACCCTTTGGGCTTTGTGGATAAAGAAGCTTATCTGGACCGTATTGACAGAGCGCAAGAGAAGACGCAAAGAAAAGAAGGGATATACACAGGCACCTGCCTTTTAGAAGGGAAGAAGATTGCTCTTGGGGTGATGGACTTTAGCTTCATGGGCGGTTCTATGGGGTCTGTTGTAGGAGAAAAGATCACACGCCTTGTTGAGTATGCGATTGATCACTACCTTCCTGTGATTTTAGTTTGCTCTTCTGGTGGCGCGCGTATGCAAGAATCTTGCCTTTCGCTGATGCAGATGGCAAAGACATCAGCAGCGCTTCGCATGCTACATGAAAAAAGCCTTCCTTATATTACAGTTCTAACAAACCCAACAACTGGGGGAGTTACGGCATCTTTTGCAGCTCTTGGAGATGTGATCATTGCAGAGCCAGAAGCTCTGATTGGTTTTGCTGGTCCACGAGTCGTTGAGCAAACGATTAAGCAAAAGCTGCCTCCAACAGCGCAAAAATCTGAATTTTTACTTGAAAAAGGCATGATCGACTGTATCGTTTCAAGAGTAGAGATGAAGCAAAAGATCTCATTCTTTCTTGATTTTCTTACAGGAAATGAGTCATACGCATCTGATGACCTACTTGTTGATAAGAAAAAAGAGCTTCCTGAAAAACTTCAGGAACTGATAGAAGTAGCGGAAAAGAAAACGGAAGCGAATAAAACAAGAGCGACTAAGAAATCAAGCTCTTAAAGGCAATTTGGTTATGAAAGACGAAGTGATCGTACCCGTAACTCTTGATGATGAAGAGTTACTTCCCCTTTATTCTACTGTAGATAGTGCAGGAGCTGATGTAAGAGCTCATATAGAAGAAGATATCGTAATCCCAAGTGGAGAGTCAGCTCTTATTCCAACAGGAATTAGATCGGAGATTCCAAGTGGTTATGAAATCCAAGTACGCCCAAGAAGTGGACTTGCTCTTAAGCATCAAATTACGGTGCTCAATACACCTGGTACGGTTGATGCAGACTATCGCGGTGTAATTGGTGTGATCCTAATCAATCATTCGAATCAATCTTTTACTGTTACAAAAAATATGCGCATAGCGCAGTTTGTTCTGGCAAAGTATGAAAGAGCTAAATTTGTAACGACTAAAGAGCTGGCGCTTTCTGCTAGAGGAGAAGGTGGTTTTGGCCATTCTGGAACGCATTAATGAAACGCTTGTCGATCTGATTTCGGGGTTTCAGAGAAAAAATCTCGATAAAGTAGGAGAAAAAGTGGTCATCTCGAGTTATTTAGACGCAGATCTTATTCTTTTCATGGAAGAGGAAGACCGTGATGCAGCAATCAAAAAGCTCACTCATAAGCTTCGTCAGTCAGGAAAGATCAACGATGAAGAAAGCTTCTATAGCGCCGTGATCCAAAGAGAAAAAATCGTCTCTACTGGAGTTGGTATGGGGGTGGCGATTCCTCATGCAAAGCTTGATGGCTATAAAGACTTTTTCATTGCAATCGGAGTCCAAAAGGAAAAAGGGATCCAGTGGCAGTCACTTGATGGCTCCCTTGTTCAACTTATCTTCCTTATCGGAGGGCCTTCTAAAGACCAAACAAAATATCTTAAAATTCTTTCTAGGCTCACCGCTTCAATCAAAGATGAAAGTCTAAGAAATGCTGTGATGCAATCAACGAATGCAGATGAAATCATTTCTCTTTTTACTCAGCACGACTCTCAAGAAAGTTAATTTCTTGTCTACAAATAAAGAAACTGTCATATTGAATTTTTGAGAATGTCTCAAAAAGACGACTAATGGTAAAGTTTGAGTAAACATAATCTTACAAAAGGGTGTATAGATGGATCTAAAGATTAAAGATGTGGCAGAGCTTCTGAATGTTTCAGAGACTACGATTCGTCGCTGGCTTGCAGAAGGCAAGATACCTGCTTACAGAATCCATCATCAGTACCGTTTCTCCCGTATGGAGATCGAAGATTGGGTAATGAGTTGTCGTTTAAAGCAAGCAAAAGGAAATTTCTTACCAGTGGAAGAAGAGCAAATTTATCCTATTAAAGAAGAGTCTGGCAGTTTAGATGAAGAAAGTGCATCTTCTACAGGCCAGCAACAGTTTAGTCTATTTAGAGCCATTCATAGAGGTGATGTTCTTGGTCATACTTCGAGTACAACAAAAGAAGGGATCATTAAAGAAACCGTTTCTGTGATCGCATCTAGGCTGGGCCTTGATGCAGCAGTGCTTACCGATCTCCTTCTTGATCGTGAAAAACTGATGCCTACAGCTCTAAATAATGGCATAGCCGTGCCTCATACAAGGGAGTTCTTAATCAAAAGACCTTTTGATGTCATGGTTGTTGTCTACCCAAATGAACCGATCGACTGGGGCGCTTTAGATGGCAAGCCAGCACACACTCTGTTTTTCTTATTTGCAAGTGATGATAAAAGACATCTGCATCTTCTTGCAAAGATCGCTCATCTAAGCTCTGATGAAGAGACTCTAAAATATCTACAGTCAAAACCATCGAAGCAAGAGCTTTTAGAGTATGTGAAAGATTGGGAAGCTGGAATTAAACCCAAAGCAACAGTGTCTTAAATAAAAAAACAGGCTGATAACAGCCTGTTTTTTTTTATTCCTGCAGTTCTTTTATCAAGGAGTCTGCTACAAGAAATTAGCTTTTCTTTGTCTTTTTATCCTTTTCACCGCTTGATGTAACAAGCTCTTTGTCTTCAGGTTTCTTCTCATTGCCAAGAGTGTCTTGGAAGACAATCAGTCCCTCTTCAACAACGCATTGGAATGCTTTTTCTGTGTCAGGATCTTTCAAGACGATCTCTGATAAAGGATCTTCGAGGTATTGCTCAATCGATCTTCTAAGAGGTCTTGCTCCCATCTCAGGTTGGAAACCTTTATCAACAAGGAACTTCTTTGCATCGTCAGTAAGATCGATAGTAATGCTCTTCTTAACAAGTCTTTTTTGAAGTTTGCTAACTTCTAGATCAAGTACATGAGTAAGAAGAGATCGATCAAGTGCTCTAAAGATCACAACATCATCAAGTCTGTTGATAAACTCTGGCTTGAAGTGTTTTTTCACAGCTTTGTCAATCTTCTCTTGCATAGACTTATAATCAGGCATCCCTTCTTGTACACCAAAACCAACTTCTGTCGTTCTTCTAATAAGATCAGAACCAAGGTTTGATGTCATGATGATGATGGTGTTTCTAAAGTCAATCTTACGGCCGAAAGAGTCAGTAAGTCTTCCTTCCTCTAAGATCTGCAGTAAGATGTTCATCACATCAGGATGCGCTTTTTCAACTTCATCAAAAAGAACAACAGAGTATGGACGCTGTCTCACTCTTTCTGTTAGCTGGCCACCTTCTTCATGACCTACATATCCCGGAGGGGATCCTGTCATGCGAGATACTGCAAACTTCTCCATATACTCTGACATGTCTACTTGGATCAGGGCATCTTCACCGCCAAATAGCTGTGTTGCAAGTTGTCTTGCAAGAAGCGTTTTACCAACTCCAGTTGGTCCAAGGAACAAGAATGCACCAATCGGTCTATTTGGATCTTTGATGTCTGCTCTTGATCTTCTGATAGCTTTACATACCGTGGTTAAAGCTTCACCTTGTCCAATAATCTTATCCTGAAGAGTCTCTTCCATTTTAAGAATCTTTGCTGTTTCACCTTCGGTGAGTCTGCTAACAGGAATTCCTGTTTGCTTTGCAACGATATGAGCAACTTCGTCTTCATCTACAATGACTTTGTGCTCTTCTTTGTTCTTTTCCCACTCTTGCTTGAGTTGGTGAAGTTTTTCTCTTAAGTTCTTTTCTTTATCACGAAGCTTTGCGGCTTTTTCATACTCTTGCTTTCCAATAGCGCCTTCTTTTGCATTTTTAAGTTCTTCGATTTCAGCTTCATACTGTGTGATCTCTTGAGGTTGGTGTAACATGGAGATACGAGCTTTAGCTCCCGCTTCGTCGATGAGGTCAATCGCCTTATCTGGAAGAAATCTTCCTGTGATGTAACGATCAGATAGGAAGACTGCTTGAGATATAGCTTGTTCTGTATAGCTACACTTATGGTGGTCTTCATATTTAGACTTAAGGCCTACAAGAATCTCTTGTGACTCATCTATTGTTGGAGGAGAAACGACAATCTTCTGGAACCTTCTCTCTAGTGCAGCATCTTTTTCAATGTGCTTTCTGTATTCATCAACTGTTGTAGCTCCGATAATCTGGATCTCTCCACGAGATAGAGAGGGCTTTAAGATGTTTGATGCATCAATAGCACCTTCAGCAGCTCCAGCTCCGACGATCGTATGTAGCTCGTCAATGAAAAGAAGGATGTTTCCATTCTTCTTGATTTCATCCATAACAGCTTTAATACGCTCTTCGAACTGTCCTCTATATTTTGTTCCAGCAATCATCAGTGTCAAATCAAGAGCGATAAGCTTCTTGTTTGCTAGGTGGTCTGGTACTTCACCATTAACAATAGCATGGGCAAGTCCCTCTACTATAGCAGTCTTACCAACACCAGCTTCTCCGATGAGTACTGGGTTATTCTTTCTTCGTCTGCATAGGATCAGTGTCAGTCTTTCTACTTCAGTTTTTCTTCCTATAACAGGGTCAAGTTTTCCTTCTTTGCAAAGCTCAGTAAGGTCGTGGCCATAAGCTTTTAATGCAGGCATCTTTTCGTTGCTTGCACCAGGCTTCTCTTGCGCTCTTTGCGAAGGAGAAGATGCCATACCCATAGGAGGGAGTTGCAAATTGAAAGTTTCTAGCTCTTTAAGGACTTCTTTTCGAACTTCCTTAAGATTGATGTTAAGATTTTCAAGAATTTGTGCTGCAACGCCGTCTGTTTGTCTAAGAAGGGCAAGGAGTAGGTGCTCTGTTCCAACATAGTTGTGGTTTAAACTAGCCGCTTCTTCATTGGAATATTCGAATACCTTTTTTACCTTACCAGTTAGAGCAGGATCCCCATATACTTGGATCTCTGGACCAAAGCCAACGAGCCTTTCTACTTCAGATAGAACGGTTTCATAATCAATGTTAAGGTTGCGAAGAACGTTTACTGCAATCCCTTGTCCAAGTTTTAAAAGACCAAGAAGGACATGCTCCGTACCTAAATAATTATGGTTAAGACGCTGCGCTTCTTTCTTAGCAAGTTTAATGACTTGTTTAGCTCTATTAGTAAATTTATCGAACATTACTCATCCTGTTTGTTGCAGATGGAACTTAAGGGATTTCTTGCGGGATTACGACTTTAATTAATTATGTTTTAGTCCCTTATAGTATACCATTCACTACGTATATCCCGCTATAAATTTCATTCTATGAATAGTAAGAGTTTTTTGTAAATTACGCTCTTTCATGATCTCGTCCTCGACTAATGAAAAAGAATTTGGTATGCTCATAACCAACTTATTATAAGAAGGGAGCCAAAATGTGGCAGGTCTTAGAAAGTGGAATAAAAAGTGCAGAAGAGAATATGGCACTCGATGCGAAGCTGCTTGAGAATTTAAAAAATGATGATGATCCTATTCTTCATCTTTATGATTGGAAAAAGAAAAGCGCGACCTATGGCTACTTCATAAACACTAAAGATTATTTGAACCTCGACGGGGCAAAAAAGCATGAGCTAGACCTAGCAAGAAGGCCGACTGGGGGAGGGATCGTTTTCCATACGAATGACTTAGCGTTTTCTGTTCTTGTTCCTTCCGATCACAAGGGTTATTCAGAGAACACGCTAGAAAACTACCAGTATGTGAATGATAAGGTGATCGAAGCGATAAAGCTCCTATTAGAAGAGTCCAACTTGACTCTTCTCCCAGGTGAGCCAGTACCCCTTGATAGCTCTTGCAAAAATTTCTGTATGGCAAAGCCCACTATATATGATGTGATGCTAGGGGGGAAGAAGATCGCAGGTGCTGCCCAAAGAAAAAGGAAGCAGGGCTTCCTTCACCAAGGGACCATCAGCATAGCCTTCCCTAAAAAAGTATTTCTACAAGAAGTATTGAAATCAGATACGAAAGTATTTGAAGCGATGCAATCAAACACCTATAGTATACTCGGTGAAGATTGGAATGTGTCTGATCTAATGGAGATCCGGCAAAACCTTCAAAAGCAACTAAAGCAAGCCTTTAAAGATTAAAATCTATGAGCAAAGTGATGAGCAAACAAAGAACAGCAGTAAGCCCAACAAGAGAAGAGAATTATCCAGAGTGGTACCAGCAAGTGATCAAAGTAGCAGACCTTGCAGAGCACTCTCCTGTAAGAGGTTGTATGGTGATCAAACCCTGGGGATTTTCTCTTTGGGAGAACATCAAATCAGCTCTCGATAAAGAATTTAAAAAGAAGGGCGCTCAAAACGCTTACTTTCCTCTGTTTATCCCACTCAGTTATCTTGAAAAGGAAGCTACACATGTAGAAGGGTTTGCGAAAGAATGCGCTGTGGTAACTCACCATAGGTTAGAAGAAAAAGATGGAAAACTTGTCCCAGCTGGAGAGCTTGAAGAGCCTCTTGTTGTGCGACCTACATCAGAGACCATCATTGGTGAGATGTATTCCAAATGGATCGAATCTTACCGTGATCTTCCACTGAAGCTGAATCAGTGGTGTAACATAGTTAGGTGGGAGATGAGAACAAGGCTGTTCCTAAGAACAGCAGAAATTCTATGGCAAGAAGGCCATACAGCTCACGAAACAAAAGAAGAAGCTCTTGATCTGACAAAGCAGATGCTGGATGTCTACGTAGATATCGCAGAGAATCATCTGGCTATTCCTGTGATCAAAGGAAGAAAGACAGAAGCTGAAAAATTTCCAGGGGCAGAAGAGACCTTTACATTTGAAGCTATGATGCAAGACGGCAAGGCTCTGCAGATGGGGACGTCTCACTTTCTTGGGCAGAACTTCTCTAAAGCATCCGATATTAGCTATATGTCAAGAGAGGGAAATCTTGAACACGTTTGGACAACGTCTTGGGGAGTAACAACAAGACTGATTGGTGCGATTATCATGACCCATAGTGATGATAACGGAATGGTTCTTCCGCCAAGAGTAGCTCCTTCTCATATCGTGATCATTCCATTTGTAAATAAAGAAGAGACCAAAGAAAAAGTCTATAGCTACTGCCAAGAGCTAAAAAAAGAGTTAGAAGAGCTCAACTACTTCAGAAAAGAGGTGGAAGTGATCTTTGATGACCGTGATCAAAGAGCTGGGGAAAAAGCTTGGCACTGGATTAAAAAGGGGATCCCGATCCGTATTGAAGTGGGGCCAAAGGAAATCGATGAGGGAATGGTGTCTCTTTTCAAAAGAACAGATGGTCCAAAGGATAGGATTAAACTTTCAAAAGAAGAAGCTGTTAAAACAATTCCTGATGTTCTCGAGAGCATCCAAACTACGATTTTTGAGCGTGCGAAAGAATATCGAAGCAAACGCATGGTAAAGATTGATACAAAGGAAGAGTTTTACGATTATTTTTCCAAAAAAGATTGTGGATTTGCGCTTGCTCACTATAACCCTGAGCAGTCTGTTGAAGAGAAAATTCAACAGGATCTGAATGTTACAGTTCGTTGCATACCAATCGATCTTCCAAAAGAAGAAGGGGTCTGTCCTTTTACAGGAGCTCCAAGCAAACAAAGGGTGGTGTTTGCCAAGTCTTACTAGAAATTTTTATGTTGAGACTGAGTGAACGATCCACTTGCTGTTAAGCAATGATTTTGTTACCCTAGCACGATTCAAATACGTAGAAACTTGAGGATTTATATGCTGAATTTCTTGCGCAAATATCAGAAAATTGTCTTTGGCGTAGTTACAGCGGCGCTGATTCTATCTCTATCACTTTTCGGTGCGAACAATAGTCCAGGTTCAAAGAGTGTTAAAGAAGAAGACTTTGTTATTGGAACTGCCGTTGATGGGTCGAGTGTCTCTAAACTTGGCATAGAAAGAATGGTGCGTTTTCTTGCGTCTGATCGTTTTGATGTAGACATGCAGCAAAATAGGCAAATGCCTAACCTTTTCAATGATGGAGTCATAAGAAGAGATTTCTTAGAGACAGGGCTTGGCGAGATGCTAGCATCTAAGTACTTTGAACATATTAAAAAGGATCTTGACTTAAGACTAGAAAAGCAGAAGCGATTTAAAACTTACGTTCATCCTCAAGCACCTTTTCTATCTGCTGAAAATATCTATGCTCAGTTTGTCCCTTCTTTACAGCACTATTTAAAAGAAGTTACTTCAGATGCTTTTGAAGCGAGTCCCGAAACTTTTCAAACAATTGCAAACTTATATGTGGAAAGCAGCAGATTCCCAACGAACTACTTAAGGCAATTCCTTGGTTACCAAGAAAATCAATATCAGTGGATTAAAAAAGATCCGTATTTAAGAGAAGGAGATCTAAGTCTCTTTTATTTCCATAGTATGGAAGATTGGTTTGGATCAAGCTTCATAGAACTTGTTTCTCAATTTATCCATAATGCATCCATTTATGCTAAAGAAAAAGGTTATAAAGTAACTTTTCAAGAAGCTCGATCAGATCTTTTGAAACTTGGCTATGAAGCATTGCAAGCTCAGGCGGGAGAGCAGGAGATCAATGGTGAAATGCTAAATAAATATTGGAAGCAGCAATTAATAAGCTTAAGGCTTGATGAAAAAGCTGCTGTAGGCGTTTGGCAGAAAGTTCTTCTGTTTAGAAAACTCTTTGATGACTTTGGTCATAGTATTTTCCTTGATAAGTTGACCTACGAGCAATATCAAGATTACACATCAGAAGCGACAGAAGTGAAACTTTATACGATGCCAGAGGAGTATAAGCTACCAGACTTCAGAGCATTCTTAAAATTCCAAACATATTTAGAGTCTGTAGCTAAAGATAAAGTGGCAGCGAAATCACTTGTTCCCGACTCTGAAGAAACGCCTGTATCAATTATCGAAAAAAATACACCAGAACTTCTAGAAAGAGTCTATGAAGTTGAGCTAGCTCATGTGACAAGAAAAGAAGTGGCTAGATCCATTTCCTTGAAAGACACATGGGATTGGCAGTTAGATGCAAAAAACTTTGATAAATTAAAGGCAGAGTTCAAAGATCTTCATGGATTTAATCCAAAGACAGAAGATGACAGAACTGCAGCACTTGATCAGCTAGCTGATAAAGAACGTCTTGATATAGATGAGTTTACAAGAAATGAGATTCTAAAAACACGTGTCGAGCAGATTCAAACGGCTCTTAATAAAAAGAGCATTGAAACTAAAGTGCTTCATATCTCTCTTGGAAAAGAGTTGAGTGATCTTGATGGTATTTATGAAAATAGTGAATTTGTTGAACTATTAAATAAAGCTCCTTTGAAGCAAGAGATGGAGCTTGATCAAGATGCAATGCAAGTAAAAGAAACTCTGTCTCTATATACCCAAGATGAAGAAAACTATTACAGAATTCAGGTTGTGAAAAAGCCTCTTGAGACGAAGCTTCTTTCTTATAAAGAAGCTCTTTCTAAGGGTATTCTAGACAAGTTGCTCGACAAGAGACTTAAAGCACATGAAAAGCATGCTAAAGTGGTAGAGCCTATCGCGTTTCAAAATGAAGATGGGTCTAGCAAAGACTTTGCTTCTGTAAAAGATCAGATCGGAAGAATCATGTACAAAGATTTGATCAAACAGATTCAAAAGGACCTTGTAAAGAACGGAAAAAAGCTCACTCACGATTCACAAAAAGAGTCTTTGGATTTTGCAGCAAAGCACAGATTTTACCATTTTGTGAAAGTTGCAAAAGAAGATATTGAATATCTTGGAGAAGAGTCACTTTATCTTGATAGAACGAATCGTTTCCATTTAAGTGAGACGGATGAGTGTATCAAGAGAAAGGAAAAAGCAAATTGGACAGATGATTCTACCTTTGCTATGAAAGAGAATGCTTGGTCCAATATTAATGTGAGTCCTGCTGGAAGCATTTCTTTTTATCAGATACTTAAGAAGTCAAAAGGTGATAAGGAAAAGCTTCTCGATGAAATCAAAAGCGGACAAACATTGATTTCTAGAGATGCAAAACGTTACTTGATGAACGACCTTTTGAATGTGATATATGATGCAGATAGTATTCATCTTGAAAAGATATCGGTGAAGAAAGAAAAAGAGTCATAAGAAATGAGTCATCTTCTTGAAGATATTGAACCATTACTTCCGGCAAGCTTTTTTACTTACAGCTTTAAGCTCGCAAAGAAAGAAAGCTTGCCAAAAGATCCATATCATGACCCCTATCTACTCCCTGATTATAGTGACTTATTAGACGAAGAAGCTTTTGCAGATGTTGCGATGTGCTTTGATAAAAAGGGAATAGAAGCACGCGTTTTTGTTGAAAAAGCTTTTGAGGATGTTTCTTTTCCAAGAGTTCAGTCAGGAGACTCGATAGAACTCTTCTTTGATACAAGAGACTTTAAAGGAGCTTCAACAGTGACGAAGTTCTGTCATCATTTTGTTTTTCTTCCCAAAGAAGTTGGGGAGCTAACAGCATGTGAGATCACAAAATTTAGAGGAGATGACACAAGAGAGCTTGCAGACCCTAAACTTCTTAGCTGCGAGACTACTTTTAAGAAAGATTCCTATGAGATGAGCATATTAATCGATAGTGAAGCTTTATATGGCTTTGACCCATCTCAGTTCAAACGTCTTGGGTTTTCATACCGTATCAACAGGAAGAGAAAACACCCTCAGCACTTTACAGCATCAACAAAAGAGTTTCAGCTAGAGCGCTTCCCATCTGTTTGGTCAACCCTACATTTGAAATAGAACCTTCTATATGCAAAGTCGTTTGCAATATATACTTACATCTGTAATTATGAGCTTTTAAGCGTATGAATCAATACTGGCATTACTATGAAAGTTTTTGCAAAGAGACTCTTTATTATCCCTCTACTAGGATGTGTCTGTTTTTTCACCTCATGCTCCAGAGAAGATCAAGGAGTTTTGAAGGAAAGCGAAAATAAAAACAAAAAACATCAGAGAAATGATAAGCTAGAAGCATTCTATGATGCCATAGATCAAGATGATCATATTCAATCTCTTGATGGGACTTATGACTCTAAAACATTTGAGCCCATTGAATTAAGAATTGAAAATCAAACTAATCATGCTGTTTTAATTCGGGAAGACAGTTTCAACTTCAAAGTCGCATGTATCTCAGAGATTTATCCTGAGTATTCAGAAGGTTTTTTTTTTCCGTATGACAAAAGCTTAATTTCAGAATGTCTGCTCGGAAGAATCCCTGCCAACTCTCAAGTTAATGGAGTCATCTTCGTTCGAAAAGGGGACTTTAGATCTGATTTCACAATCAAACTCTATGATGAAAAGCTCGATGAGGATATGATAGTGCAAGCTAAAGCAACTATCGAAAGGCTACACTAAAATGAAATTTACTGAATCTCACGAATGGATCTCTATCGAAGCAGATCTTGCTGTCGTAGGAATTACCCGCTATGCCCAGCAGGAACTTGGTGAAATCGTTCATTTAGAACTTCCTAAAGTAGATACTAAAGTAACAGCTGGTGATGAAGTCGCTGTTTTAGAGTCTACAAAAGCTGCAGCAGATATCTATAGCCCAGCTTCTGGTGTCATCACTGAGGTGAATGCAAGGCTTGCAGAAGATCTTACTTTAATCAACGAGTCACCTGAGACAAACGGCTGGCTCTACAAGATGAAGCTTGATGACGCAAGAGAGCTTGAGTCATTGTATGATCAAGATAAGTACAATGAGCTCGTAACACAGTAAAGAAAGGTTATCCCTCTCTACTAGCTCCACCTTCCGGTCCTTCTCGATCATCTCCTTCAAGACAGCTTACATCTTCTCTACAGGTTGTAGTTAGTCGAGGCTCTGTTTTTTTGATCTCATCTTGGTAGAGCTCTATATAGAGCTCCATCGGCTTTATCCCGTCTTCAGAATATTTAGTCAGCATAAGTGTAGGATATTTTTTGTGGAGATATACAAACAATTCTAGGTTAGTTGCTGCATTATGAAGTGGTGTGCTTCCTAATTCATTGACTCTTGTGAGTAGTATTTTTATTTCACTATCTGTGAAGTCCCTAGTAACGTATTTAAAGTTATCAACTGAGAGGTGAGCGCAAAGAGTGTGCATAGGGGTGGAGCTATCATCTTTTAGCAAGAAAAGCTGCATATATCGATTTGGTATTTTCTCGCAAAGCACTGCGTTTAAAAGGTTAAAATCATCGTGTGATGATGCGAGCTCAAGAGGTGTATATCTTTGAATGTTTAGCTTTCTTGTTTGCAGGAGCTTAAATTCATCATTTCCAATGCATAGCATTTCTGCACTTCCTAAATGATTAAACTGGCAGGCGTCGTGTAGTGGAGTGTTATTATAATCATCTTCAGCTAGTACAGCTTCTTTTTTGTCTGCTTCTTTCAAATGGCAAAGAATGTAGTTGATCCCTATGTAAAAGTTCCAATCTGCGCAGTGATGAAGGCCTGTCATACCTTCGCGGTCTTTTATCATAACCTGAGCTTTTCTTCCTTTGGGATCCTTAAAAACCAGCTCTAATGCATTAAATTGAGACTGGTTGCAAGCTAAATGAAATGGAGTACATCCTTCAGAACTTTGATCGAGATACAGCTCACTATAAGGAGCAGCTTCTTGAATTTTTCTTGCAATTTCAACATGACCCTTTTGGCAAGCAATATGGAAAGCTGTTTCACCATCTGAGTTTTTGAGCTCAATGAGTTTTGGTAGATCGTAATATGGATGATCTAGTATTAGGTCTGTGAGCTCTTCATTTCCGTGAAAAACGCAGTGGTGTAGAGCAGTATTCCCTAACTTGTCACCTTTAGCTAATATATTGTTTCGAATTACTCTTAGTTTTGCAAATTCAAAAAGAGCTTTAGCCATTTCAGTGTTGTTATGTAAACAGGCTTCGTCAAATGCGGTTCTGCCGAGAGTATTTCTTTTGATTGATAAGGTGACTCTTTTGTTTGAATTAGGAGGATATAGAGCATTAAATGTCTTTATGTCACCATTCCTTGCTAGGATATGAAGAGGTGTGTCTTCTGCATGGTTTTTTGCTCCCAGAGAAAAGTGATCTTTTGGAACACTTTGAGCTAAATCACTTCTTTTAAAAAAGCAGATACTATGAGAACCATAGTTCTCTTCAGGATCTTTATGATCTAAAGGGCTGTTTCCAATTTGATATCTAGATAAATCTACTGCTTTCCCATCTTCGATGCCACGTATACTTTCTGGAGTAAAGTGGTCCAGACCTTTTAGGAGCTGATCCCTTATAGCTTCTTCTTTTACAGTAGCTCTAATCCCAGCTTTGATTTCAAGTCTACTTGGAAACCTTGTAATATGACGGCTATCAGGCCACTTAAACTGAGAAACAAAAATTTCCATAGAAGAAGTGAGTGCCTTGTAAGGGTGATCTTCTGGATAGTTCTGAAAAACATGTTGAGCGCCTTTTAGGAATTGAGACGTTACTTTAAAGCTCATAAAGTTCCTTTGATTAATTGGGGCAAAATTATATCCGAATCTAAAAATAAAACACATAAAAAGTTCTAATAAGTGTTAAATAAACTTTTACAATGTTGATTTTTATAGTCGAATTAGTTAAGTTTGATGTCTTTATATAATTAAGATGAGTAACTGTGGTTTCTTTTAAAAATATTATTGCCTCAAAAACAGTTCTAATTTGTACAATTCCAATACTTCTTTTAACATCATCATGTGTTAGGTATCAGGCAGAGCCTCTTAAATCTCTCTCCTATGCTAGGGGAGCAAGCACTAAGGAAAGCTTATCCCTTATATATAAGGTGCTGGATGGTGATGAGCAGATGAAGTATCTCGGACGGAAATTCAATTCTATTAGCATGCATAATAGGCAAGCTTTTACACCTGTACAGGTTACAATATCAAACTTGACCCCGCATGCCTATAAACTGCCCGAGGATGCTTTTAGTGTGGATGTAGTTTCCGTATCTGATGTGTATGAAAATGTAAAGACATCGACAGCAGGAAGGTTTTTGCTTGTAGGAGTGCCATCTTATGCAGTCGGAGCTTACGTAGGCATCATAGCAGTAGCGGCTGCATTGTTTTCTTTCCCGGTAACAGCTGCTATTTTTGGAATAGCTGCACTTGGATCCTTTGTTACGGGAACAAGAGCGGTACAATCTTCTGCAAGATCTAATAGCGCATTAGATGCAGATTATGCAGAGAAGTCTCTTGAAAATGGTAGGATCCTACCCGATACTGTTGTAAATGGAGTGATCTTTGTGAAAAGGGGAACCTTCAAGGAATATTTTTCTATAAAACTTCTAAGGGAGCCAACGGGAGCTGTTTCAGTTATTAAGGCACTTCCAGCTATGCCATCTAGCTCACACTCGTAAAAACCTATTTCCTTTTAAAGTTAGATTTTTTAATCTGCGATTTAAGGGGAGAGCCCAAAAATAGGGTTTAGTGTGTATATGAGTAAGAAGGGTTTTATTGCAGGACTAGTTTGTTTATCGATTTTTACATCAGGGTGCGGCCGTGTGGATTATCAAGCACAGCCTCTTGATACGATAAAAGCAAAGCCTAAGTCTGAAGAGAAGGTTAGCGTTCTCTACAAGCCACTTACACGAAAAGAATCTATGGGATACCTTGCTCGTAATTGGCAAAAAAAAGGTGTTCAGCCTGTTCAAGTTGCGATAGAAAACCATACAGCACAGCCTATGAGATTCACTCAAGGAGGGATCTCACTTCCAACGTATGATCTTGATACGATTAAGCAACATGCTCATGTAAATACGCATGTAAAAGCTCTTGGTATAGGAGCACCAAGCTTAACGATGGTAACTCTTGGTATTGTGGGTCTTGCTTTTGCTCCAGCAACATTTGGTCTTACAGGTATCCTGCTTCCAATAGGAGTTGGTGGTCTTGGATTGAAGACAGCATCTAATATGATGAAAACAGATAAGAAGCTTGATGAAGATTATGAGCTTAAGTATCTGCATGATGGGATGATCCCACCTCATTGTATTGTGGAGGGCATCATATTTGTTCCAAGAAGAGAGTTCCAAGGGAAATTTACAATGAAGTTTACAGATTCATCTAACGAAGAATCTATTGTTGTAGATCCAAAAAGATTGGGTAGGTAGAGAACTTAAGGTGCTTGCTCGATAGGTTCTGGGATTACGATCTCAGGGTAAGCGTCGATGTCTGCGACTTTATCAAGTGCTATCCCAGTAAATCCCATAAAGGCAAGGGCCATCAGTCCTGTCATAACAAAAGTAATTCCCATGCCTTGCAGTCCTGGTACAACTTTTGAATAGGTGAGTTTTTCTCTTATCGCTGCGATAAGAGCTATAGCAAGCCACCAGCCAATTCCTGTTGCAGCAACATAGACAAGGTTCGGAACAAATGGATAATCTCTTACTGTTGCAAAAAGTGATGCTCCAAGAATCGCGCAGTTCACAGTGATAAGAGGAAGGAACATTCCAAGAGATCTATAAAGAGTGGGGGAAAACTTATCGATGATAATTTCAAGGACCTGCACAAACGCTGCAATCACAGAGATATATATGAGAAATTCCAAAAATCCAAGGTGGATGCCTGATGCATCGATTCCAAAAACACTGAGCCAAGAAAGAGCTGTTTTTCCTGTGATAAATTGTCTTACAAACCAGTTAAGAACGCCAGAAAATGTAATTACAACAAAAACGGCCATGCCAAGGCCATTGGCTGTTTTGAGTCTTGTTGAACAAGCAAGATAAGAACACATCCCAAGAAAGTTAAAAAGCAGGATGTTTTGGATAAAAATTGACTGTATAGCAAGGCCAAGAAGATTCATGCCTTGGTAGGGGCCCATCCACATAACTTAAGACTCCTTTCTTTTTTCTACAATGTTTGCAATCCAGATCATACCGCCTAGAATAAAAAACGCAGAAGGAGCAAGAGCCATCAAGTTGAAGTTTAAATATCTGTCTGGATGCTCGGGGGTTGCGTACCAGGAAAGGGGGATGATCCTGTAGTCTAGTAGAGTCCCAAAACCAAAGAGCTCTCTAATGATTCCAACAATAAGGAGTACAAGACTATAGCCAAGTGCAGCTCCTACGCCATCTAAAAATGCAGGGATAGGAGAGACATTCCGGGCCATGCTTTCAGCTCGTCCCATAACGATACAGTTTGTGATGATCAGACCAACAAAAACAGAAAGCGTTTTAGACATCTCAAAATCTACAGATTTAATCACCTCATCTACGATGATCACAAAAAGAGAAATGATCGCAAGTTGTGCGATCATACGTACACTGTCTGGTGTATATTTTCGAATTAAAGAAACAAAGAAACATGAAAATCCTGTAACAAAGATCACAGAAATTCCCATGGTAAGTGCGACGCTTACCTTGATGGTAACAGCAAGAGCAGAGCAGATACCTAGTACAGCAACAAGGATCTGATTATTCTTCCAGATCTGGTCGGTGAGATAACTGATTGCGGGTTTTGCCATGGCTACTTTCCCTTGTTTGTTTGGTTTAAGTACTTATTATGAGCTTTGATTAAAAAGGGTCTATAAGGCCCAAGTGTTTGTCTATAAGCTTCAGTGACTCCAGCAATGGTGATAGACGCGCCAGCAATGCCATCAACAGCACTTTTGGATGCGGGAGTATTACCTAGCTCTTCCTTCACAGTTGTTTTTACAACTTTAATACCAAGCAGAGATCTTTGAAAATTTGTTGTGCCATCAGCATTCTCAAGAAAAATTCTTTTTCCGTAGAATTGTTTTTGCCATTCGGCAGTGCCGATCTCACCACCAAGTCCTGGTGTCTCTTTTTGATTGTACCAAGTGGTTCCAATGATTGTATCAGCGTTGGCTTCTAAGCAAAGGTATCCATAAATCGCGTCCCAGAGTCCATAACCTGCAATAGGGATCACATACCCATATACAGGTGTGTTTTCATTGATTTCATTTTCAGGTAGGTTGGGAAGGATAACATAGAGTAATTTGTATTCGAGATTTGCATAACCGAGCTTTTCGTTTTTAGCCATATATTCCTGCTCATTAACACCAGCTTCTTCAAAGGTAAGGATTTCTCCGTCCTTATTGGTAAGTCTTGCTTCTACTCTATTTGAGTAAAGAGTTAGGATTTGATCATCTTTTGCTTTTACAAATTGGTCTGACTTCTCTAGTAGCTGTTTTTCATCGTCAAACTTCGCCATTTCAAATGTGCCACTACTATCTAAAATATCAAAGCCGTCTTGGTAGTTAAGAATCCTTGCTGAGATAAGTAGCTGTTTGGAGTTGTATAGTTTTTCTGCATCTTCTTGAGGTTTTTTAAGCAGCGTGGAGAGCACAGACAGAATCAGAGCACAAACAAAGCAAATCAAAACCACGAAGATGATTGTTCGGGTGTTACTGTAGTGTTTTTTTTGCTCTGTCACAGCGCACCTTCCTATAATGTTTTACAGCGTAGCTATCAAGTAGTGGAGAGAATACGTTGGCAAATAAAATTGCAAGCATCACGCCCTCAGGGAAGGCTGGGTTCACAACCCGTATCACAATAATGACAACTCCTATCAAAATACCATAGAGCCACTTGGCACTATTTTGCTTGGGGGCTGTAACAGGTTCTGTTGCCATGAACACAAGAGCAAAAGCAAAGCCGCCAAGAAGTAGGTGTTTATATGCGGGGAAGTTGTACTTCGCAGGGTTCCATGCACCTTGGTTTACTCCAATAATCTCAGACCCATACTGGAAAAGAAGAGCGCAGCCAATAGCACCAAGGATCATAGCTACCATAGTTCTCCATGCAACAATACCGACGATAAGAAGAAGAACTCCTCCAAGTAAGATGGCGAGCTTCGAAGTTTCTCCCATAGAGCCGATCATGTTTCCAAAAAAGAAATTCCAGTCGGTGAAAATCCCTTGAGAGTATTTGAGCTTGGTGAATTCAAAAGCACTTGTAAAGTTTTCAGGAGAGAGTCCAAGGCCTCCTTCTTTAAGAGGTGTTGTGACAAACTCTTGCAAATCTGTTAGAGAGAGCTCACCAAGAACGGGTTTGTCAGTAAACTTCATAACCCACTTCTGGAACTGAGCAAGAATGACTTTATAGGTGCTCGTTGTTTTATTAAAATATGTGGCGATAGCATCGATGTGGATTCGTTTAATATCTGCAGAGATGTTGAATAGGTTTAGAGCAGAAGATTGCGTAAACCCGTCTACAAGAGCATTGCCCTGCGATGCATTCACAACATCTGTGTTCATTGTCACAAGGCTTTGTGAGATTTTTGTAGAGTTGGTTCCAACCCAAACATCTCCTGACATCTTTGTAGGGAAGGTGAAAAACAAGAAACATCTTGCGGTAAGTGCAGGATTCAGAATATTCATCCCTGTGCCACCAAAGAGTTCCTTCCCAATAACAACGCCTGCACTAACGCCAACGGCAACCATCCAATAGGGGATAGAAGGAGGCAAGATTAGGGCGTAGAGAATACCTGTTACAAGGAATCCTTCTGAAATCTCATGGCCTCTCATAACAGCAAACAAGCCTTCCCATAGACCACCTATAAGATAGGAGATAATCATCACAGGGATAAAGGCCATACATCCGTATTTCAAAATGGGTAGGTAATGCCCATTTGAAAAAACAAAGGAAAAGTATCCCTTTAGACTTTGTGATGAGAGTATATATTTCTGGGCGAGAGTGTAATCAGAAGAGCCAAAAACATAGGTTTGAACACCTGTGTTCCATACAGCCATAATGATAGTTGGAACAAGAGCAAAGACAACAAGCATCATCCAACGTTTTAGATCTACGCTATCTCTTATATGAGGACCTGTTGTAGTTGAAATAGGAGCTTCTCTTGCGAAAGTATCAAGAGCTGTAAAGAGAGGTTGCAGCTTTTCTTTAAAACTTGTCTTTTTTACCTTTCCCATGACTCGATGTGCTACAGAGTTGACGATAAGGCAATGACTCTAAAAGAAATTCATGAAAAAATAAAGATCCTTTTATAAGAGTGCTTATTTTTACTCTGTAGAGAGAGCTTTTAATCTTCATTTTCTCTATGATAATGGATTAATAAGAGAGTATGTTCATGAAGTTTTTTCGAAGTAAGTGGGTTCTTTTTCTTGCCCTGCCAATGCTTCTTGGTTTGGGATACTATTTTCACAAGCCGCTTGTTTGTTATATAATTAAAAAAAGGCTCTGTAGGTATGAGCCTTATCTTAAAAATTCTAAGGTCTCCTATAAAAGCCTTGTCTTCAAAGATCGTGCATTTGAAGTTAGAGATCTTTGTGTGAAAGATAAAGATGCTTTAGAGGGTGAACAAAAAGAGTCCGAAGATCTTGTGCATATTAAGAAATTAAAATGCCACTTGATGCTGAAAGCTTTTCCTATGAAGCTGAAGTTTTTTATTTCTGTAGACTGTCCTCATTTTTTCCTAACAAAAAGAAACCGAAACACGAAGTCAAAAGAGCTTAGGTTATATCGTTTTTTAGCCTCTTTTAAAGGCCTAAGAAAACTGCAGGTAGAAAATGGTAGTATTGACTTGCTTGATGAAGAAAGAAATCTACTGACGCATGCGAGTTTTTCCTATACGCCTTCTGCCCTTCCAGGGAAGGTGGGAGCTGTCGCTCTAAAACTTGATGAAGAGAAAAATACGATCAAAGCCTCTTTGTCTATTAAAAACCAAAGAGCCTATCTCGATATAAATTATGAGAACATTGCATTAAAAGAAGTGGAGAACATCGCAAGGTTTTTCTCAAAAGAGCAAGGTGTGGACTATTCCGTTTCTCAGGGGTTTCTCCAGGGGCACCTTAACATAGAGGTTGCAAAAGACAACACTCTTAGAAAATTTAAGTCAGACTTTAAAGCTTTTAATGTAGCTCTTCATAAAGCAACAGCAGAGTTGAACTTCACCTCAGACTTCATTCATGTGACATCCCTTCTCCCAGAGGGAAAAAAACTGCCTTTGAAAAAGCTTCATCTCGCAGTACTTACGAAGGAGCTAATCACCTCCTACGAAATGGGCAAGGGTCATTTTACTTATATGAATCCATCAACAGGTGTGAACTGGAAGCTTCTTGATATCACAGGAAAGGCTTCTTTCAACCATCAGACGATGCCGAATCTGTATTTCACAGCAAATATGCAAAAGGATGAGGAGTGTTACCCTCTAGCTCTTGCGGGGAAGGGCTGGATAGATACTGAAAAAAGTTATTGGATGGATTTTGATCTAAGTATGCTCCCTGAAAATAAACAAGGTAAGCATACGTCATTTTACGTGGCTTTGCTTGGAGAAGGCCATTATTTTGTAAAGTCTTCACTAAGCTCTCTAGAAAAAGAGCAACTTAGTATTTTTCAAGATGTTTTTGTGAGTTCTTTTCCAAGGCTTGCAAATCTAGATATAAAAGAAGGAAAAGTAAGCTGCGACTTTTCACTAGAGATCAAAGAAAAAGTCATTGAGAGTATTGCATTAGAGCACATTAACTGCAAAAATCTTAAAGCAAGTTTCGAAGATGTGGTTTCACTTAATTCCCTTGGGGAATTGCGAGGGAAGCTTAAATTGTACTATCCACTCCTGAGCCCTGTAAAAGCACACTCATGTGACCTTTACATGAAAGATGCAGATGTAGCTCTAAAGGTGAATGACAAGCCATACTGTTTTGATAAGACAAATTTTGAGATAAGTTCTCGAAATTTTAAAGTAGATAAGGGAAAAATTTCGACGGTGCATGAAGGCGTGAGATCACACTTTGCTATTTCGGGTCCTTTTGCAGCACTTGATATCTGCGCTCAATTTGATTTTGACAATGAGCACCTACTGTCTTCTTTGCAGGAAGATGTTCTTGCATATGCGAAAACGATCTCTAAGTTGCAGTCCTCAAAGTTAGAAATGAAGCTCAAATTTTTGGAAGATCGCATTAACCTTGTTGGAAGTAGCATATTTTCTTATGAGAATGGAATCTCTGATAATATTGGCTTTGGCATCAAGTTCAATAAAGCGGAGAATCTCTCTTCGATTTTCCATCCCATGTTTTGGAAAAATTCTTTAAATAGAGGGTGGTTTAAATCAGAAAAAATATCAGAAAATACTTACCTTTGGGTTGTGAGCCCTTTTAAACAAAAGTGGTACACCCTTGGAGACATGCAGGTAAAAGGGAAGTTTGATCTTTCCACACTCAGTTTCCTTCTAAAGTCTAAAAAAGCCTATTACGATTCTGAAGACATCATTGTGAACTTAAACTCAGAGACAAAGTTCAATGAGGGGAGTTTTAATCTGGATATCGCAAGTGAGAGCTGGGATATTGAGATCCCTCTTTCAGGAGCGAAGTGTGTTGATAAGAAATACAATATCCCTTTTGAAGATGTTTCTTGCCTTCTCAAAATCAATGGAACGAATCTCTCATGTGAAAGAATCAAAGGCACCAGTGAGAATGTAGCCTTTGAAGGAAGGCTCGATCTCGATTTTAAAAACTTAGACTGGCTAGATTTGAAGATATATCCAAGTAGGATAGAAGGTGATGCTCAAGACTTTATGCGCTTTTTAAGGTATTTACCTGACTTCAAGGATTTTGATTACCCTCTTCAGGGTAGAGTGAAGAGCGTCTTTGAGAACAAGGTTTTTACAAAGTATAATGAAACAGATAGTGTTAAATCCACGAAGCTATATCTGGAAGTGGAAGATGCTTCTTATAATGTAACGGACTCTCTTTCTCTAAAAGACGCAAGCTGCGCTATTTACTTTGATTCTGATAAAGACTTTTTAGAGATCAAAGACCTTAAAGCGGAGACGGTCATGGAGAAGGGGAATGATAAGCGTTCTTATCACCTTGAGTCTCGTTATCTTCATGCAAATAAGTTCTTAGAAGGTAAGTGGGAGTTTGATGTTCGAGTAGAAGCTCCTACCTATGACGTTCTTAGACTTGCGGGAACGACAGAAAAAAGCGGAGAAGATTTTAAATTCAACTTTGAGAAAGACCTTTCCCACTTTTTTGGCGCAAAATTCAATATGAATGTGTGTGCATTTAATGAAGACTTTCTGCTTAAAAACATCCATATTAAATCGGACTTTTCCTCTGTAGATTTGTTTAATCAAATACAGTGCCTTTATCTATCAGACTTTTTAGATATGAAGCCTTCTTTGTTTGAGGATCTTAAGAATACTAAGACAGAAGGAGATATTGCATTAGAGCTTTCTTATGATAGGGAGCAGCAAGGGTTTCAGATTGATGTTGAGAGTAGGGCGCTTCTTTTTGATCGCTTGCTTATAGAAGACCTTTCCATTAATGCTTGTAAGAATCGTCATCATTTTGTTTTACAGAAGTTCAAAACAAAAGAGTTTTCAGCGATTGCTGTTGCAGAGAAAAAAGAAGTCGACTGGAGAATACCTGTCTTTGAAATGCATTACAAAGACAGTTTTTTTACGACAACGAACGGAGTGTACAAAAAGGACACTTCGACTCTCCACCTAGAGCTTGATAAAGTGAAATTGGTTCTTGCAGAGATGCTTGACTTCAAAGAGAGTGCTGGGTTCAACCTCTTAGAAGGGACTCTTGAAGGTCAGGGAAATATTGCAGTTGATTTTTCAAACGGTGTGAAAAATGCTGCAGCACAATCAGAGTTTACTCTTCATTCTGACAACTTTACTTCAGCAAAATGTAAGCTCGATACGAAGGTCCCTCTAAAGGTAGCCTTTAGCGCAGACGAAGGTATCGTTTTTGAAAATATTAAAATAGGGGTGAAGAATGATGAATCTGATCACAACTATTGCAATATTGATGCGAAACATTTTCAAGCGTTCCCATTTACAAAGGCGGTAACGGGAAAGTCAATCAAGCTTTCACTGCCACCTGAGATGCTACACTTCCTCGCAAAGAACGAGTGTTTCCCAAGTGTAGAGGTAAAAGACGATCAGTTAATTGCTTTTGGAAAGGAATTCTCTTGGGATAACCAAATCGAGACAGAACTTGATTTTTCTTATGAGAAAGATCAGCTATCTCTTAGTGGACTTCTAAAAGAAGGGTACTACTGGATGGGGGATAAGTCGGTATTCTTGCAGAAGATCAGGTATGTCTACGGCGCTGAAAAACTCAATGTTGCGTTTGGCTTGGATTATCAAAATGCATCTGTTGATGTTGTGGCAAAGCTGCAACTAGACGACGAGGTAAAAGGTGCTATTGTTGTTAAAGAGGGGCACAAGGATGATCATGATGATAGAACGGGTGTGCAGCTTTTATGCAGATATAACCAGGAAGATGGGTTCTTTGTTCAAAGTGTCGACGGAGAGATTTATGGTCTTGAATTTGCTTTGCAAAGAAACCCTAGGTCGTATGTTCCTCATGTGATGATATTAACAGGGCAAATGAAGATAGATACCTTTGCTCTTGTTAAAGCATTCCCAGAGCTTTTCTATAACACCTTTAAAGAGCTTGGGATGGGTAGCGGGTATGAACTATCAGGTGACTGGGTCTTTTCTAAAAAAGATCTTCTATCCTCGAACTTTAAAGGGTTTCTAAAAGGTCGCGATTTTGAATTCCTAGGTTACTATTTTAAAACTCTTCTATCAGAGGTAGAGGTGAATAGTAAGAGTATTACGGTTCATGACTTTAGCCTGAGTGATAAGTCAGGTGTTTTTCAAATGAAGGAAGTCAAGATTGCTAAAAAAGAAGATGATACCTGGCAGATGAATATCCCCGAGGTAACAATACAAGACTTTAGGCCAAGCTTTTTGAAGAAGAACCATGGGCAAGAAGAACAGATAAAGCCTTTTATGATAAAAGATATGCACTTCTTCAATATCCAAGGAACACTCAATGATAAAGAGTCGTTTACAGGAAGAGGCTATCTCGACTTCATTAATACATTCAAAAGAGACTACAACCTCCTTGATATTCCTATTGAGATCATAGGGCGTATAGGTTTCGACCTTGGGCTTTTTATTCCTGTTCGGGGGAAGCTTGAGTTCGATATGGTAGATGGAAAGATTTTCTTAAAAGAGCTGCAAAACACATTTAGTGAGGGTAAGCGCTCAAGATTTTATCTTTCTGGGTATAAGGACTCTTACATAGACTTAGACGGTACGATCTTTATTGATATCAAGATGAAGCAGTATGTTCTTTTGAAAATCACAGAACCGTTTACACTTTCTATTAGGGGTTCTTTAGACAAACCCAAATACAGCCTGCGATGAGTTTTATTCATACAGCTCTTAGTAGTTTTTTTCCAGCAAGCTGCGTGCACTGTAAAAGTTCTTTAGAAGATCCTTTTGCAAGCATCTGCCCTCAGTGCCTATCTCTTTTTGAATATGCCCCATGCAACTCATTAGATGATGAAGCAGTGTGTTTTGATGTAAGGTCTCCCGTAAAGTCACTTTATCAAGAGCTTGCAAAAGATCCTTCAAAAAGAAACATCAAATTGATTTCTTCTTTTTATATTGTGAAGTTTTCGCAGATGGACTGGAAGTTCCCAGAAGTAGTCACGCATCTCCCAGAGCCGAGCCCATCGATTTTTAAGAAAAACTCTTTCATAAAGGAAGTAGCAAAGAGTATAGCAGGCATGCTTAAGTTGAAGTATGTAGATACATATAGCCTACTGATAGATGATAAAGTTTACAATAAATCAGGGGATCTTATGTTTGGGTACCGGCAAAAAAAAGAAAATGCTCTAGGTAAACAAACGCTTGTGATCTCGAAAGAATGCACCGATCCCGCGAAGTTAATAAAAAGTCCCAGTCTAAATATTATCCATCTTTTTTAACAGGAGCAGGGAGCTGCTCTACTCTTGCAGCAGGCAGCCGTCTTTGAATCACATTCCCAAGAGCTGCATGGATGTTGCGAGCATGCTCTCCTCTTTTACTGTTGCGCTCAACGCTAAATAGAGTGCCCCATATAGATGTAGCTAATATAGCAGTAGAGATATCTACAAGCTCTGGTATACAAAGGGTTGTTGCAGCCACAACGCCTGGCATCGCAATAGCACTGACTCTTTGAAACATCTCATATGGAGTAATGTTACTATTTTGCTTTTCTGCAGCTTTTGCAATTGTTTGTAGTCTTTCTAAATCTCTTGTAGCAAAAAATTCTGCACTAGTTACGGTTGGTAGGGAAGGAGAACCATGAAAAACTCTACGGCAAAGACCCGCGGCTGGATCGTGGAGATGTGTGTAGAGCTGGGTATATGGATCTTGTGTAGATGGTTTATCTACAGAAGGTTTTTCTTTTCCAATCTCAAGAGCATCCATTTGCTCGGCGAGCCTGTCTACACTATAGTGCGGTGCCGGTAAAAAGACAGTGGCAGTAGGCGGTAGGGAAAGCCCTGCAAATAGGATAAATGGTTCAGGAGTATCGTTTAAAACTCCAGATGCAATAGCGAATGAGACAAGGACTGTAGATGCGATTTTTGCTCCTTTCTCAAAAGAAGCTTGGTTTAAGATGTCTTTTTTTGCCAGATGAACAACTCTTGTGCGATCATCTGAAGACATCCCTAAATAAAGAGGATGATCTGATGCCATATTCGTGAGTTCATAAAGCGTAGGGGCTTTAAATCCGTATTTTGAGAAAATACAGTCAATCTTATCAATGGGTGCTTCTATTAAAAGAGGATGAAATCCTCCTCTTGGTAATACTACACCTGATCTTGGAAGGGTAGATAATGCTCTTGTTCCTACTTGTGCAAGAGGTATAACTGCTGCTCTTAATACTGATGCCATGAAATCTCCTTATGTGTAATAGGGGGAGAGTCTAGGCTCTTGAATCGTTACTGTCAAAGTCAAAGAGTTTTATGACAAAAATCACCACCAGATCTTAGAAGGAAGGAATTCTTCTACAAGCTCTTTATAGTATGGCATAAGCTCTTCTGTATTTGGGGGAGTGTTTTCTTTAGAATAAAGGTCATACTTTTGAAATAGCTTTAAGTACTTCATGAGTCTGCGGTCTTTAGCATTCATGAAATAGCTGTAAGCATTTTGCTCATGTGCTGGGTAAAATGAGTGGAAGCGAATAACATAAAGAGCTTCTTCAGGAAGGTGGTTTTTCAATACCTCGTAGAGGTATTCATCATGCCCAAAGGAGAAATGTAGTTGGTCAAAACCGCAACCTTTTTCATAGATACCAAGTTTTGTTTGATAGAGAGGGTTTTGGGAGTCTTCGTTGTTTATAAAGTAGTCTTTAAAAACAATAGAGTCGTCAAAAGCGCAGCCTACAGGATAGGTATCGCCCACAACATTCCACTGCGGCTCGCCGAAGTAGCCAAGCATTTTACCAAGGTCATGGATAAATCCCGTTAAGATCAGCCATCTAGGATGACCATCTTTTCGAAGAGCTTCTGCAGTTTGAAAAGCATGGGCACTTTGAGGAAGACCGATGTCTGGGTCACTTTCATCTACATAAGTATCGAGGGCTTCAATAACTTCCCAAATGTCCATAAACTTTTTATCAAGCCTTGAATATTTCTTCTTCATTTCAAGAGCATGGGAGAGAGTTTGATGAGTATGGTTGGAAAGATAAAACTCTTTCACATGCTTAGGGGAATTTTCATCGAGTGTTCTAAAGCAGGTTTTTTCAGAGTCTTCGCTTTCTCCAAAACAACAAAGGCTAGAAAGAAAGAAAGAATAGACATGTTGGGAGACACTTTAACATGGAACCTTACATGGAATATTGGTAACTGCTTTCTTCTTCATCTTGGTATATAGAGTTTGAGGTAGGCTCCGGATCGATTTCCAAACGACCAGAGAATTTAGCGCCTTTATGGAGGGTGAGTGTTTGAGCATGGATGTTTCCCATAACTTCTGCATGAGGGCCGATGACTAAATGATTTACTGTGATGTTGCCTAAGATTTTCCCATGAACTTCTGCTTCTTCAAGGTCAACATCACCTTGTACTTTTCCTTTAACTCCAAGTATGAGTTTGCCACTCGCTTTTAAATTTCCTTCAAAACTTCCGTTGATCCTAAGGAGTTTTTCAAAATGAAGCTCGCCTTTAACAAGTACACCTTCTGAAAGAACTGTTTCTTGGGGTTTCAGAGATTTTGCTGCAACGTTTGCGGGCTTCTTTGCGATAGGATTATTGGTATAGGCAGGAAGAGCTTTGTAAGAGGTGATAGGGTGAGAGGTTTTCTCAGGCTTTTCTTCGTGGCAGACTTCTTTATTTAAGAGTTTTACAAATTTGCTAAGGAAAGAATTCTTCATGTTGTCAAGGATCCAAAGGTTAAAAAGTTCTTAAGCTTCTAAATTACGTTTAGTCATGAGTATTTGGCGTTTTAGTGTTTCATCAGTTTCTACCTGTTTGGAAACTTTTTTCCAAGCATGAAGAACTGTTGAGTGTGTTTTTCCTCCAAAGGAAGAAGCAACACTGTTTAAGGAATCATTCATCATTTCTTTTGCAAGGTACATTGCCACTTGTCTTGGGAAAGCAATGTTTTTTTGCCTTGATGTTCCTTTCAGTTCTGATACTTTTACATTGTACATAGAAGAAACGCTGTCAAGGATACCATCCACAGTGACGGTATTTTGCGGGGCTTTTTCAAACATCTCAGAAAGTGTTTCTTCAGCAACTTCTTCTGTAACTTCTTGCTGCATCATTCTGCAGTATGCAGAAAGTCTGTTGATCGCGCCTTCTAGTTGACGAACATTATTGTAGATATGCTCTGCTATAAAGAATGCTACGCGAGAAGGAATTTTAATTCCTTTTTGCTCAGCCTTATGTTGCAAGATCGCGACTCTTGTTTCAAGGTCAGGCGTTCCAATGTTTGCAACAAGTCCCCATTCCATACGTGCGATGAGTCTTTCAGAAAGTTTCAACTGTGAAGGAGGTTTGTCACTTGTTATGACAATCTGCTTGTTCTTATTAATAAGAGCTTCAAAAGTATTACAAAACTCTTCTTCGAAATTCATACGGTTTTGTAGAAATTGGATATCATCAACAAGCAGCACATCGAGACTTCTGTAATGTCTTTTCATTTTATCTAGTGACTTGGATTTCAAATGAGATACAAGGTCATTAATAAAACCTTCTGTTGTTATACAAGAGACTTTAAGTTTCTTGTTCTGAGATAAAATATAGTGACCGATTCCATGAAGAAGGTGTGTTTTCCCAAGTCCAACACCACCATGTATAAAGAGGGGGTTGTAAGATTTTCCAGGATGAGAAGCAACACCAAGAGCTGCAGATTTTACAAACTGATTCGAAGGTCCTTCGATAAAGTTTTGAAACGTATAGAGATGATTGAGATGCAGGATCTTTTCATCTTCTTGAGCAGGTTTTTCAGGAGGCTTTGCTTCAATAGGGGCTTTTGGAACTTCTTGCTCTTCTCTTAAAATAAACTCAATGTTTGGAAGACCTTTAACATCTTTTGGAAGAAAGTCTGAAAGTTCATTCTTGTAATTATCGAGAAGGTATTCCCTTACAAAAATGTTAGGTACTTCTAATACAACAAGATCTTCTCTTTCTTCAATGCACTTAATTGGGACAAACCAATTCTGGTACTCGGCTCGAGAGCATTTATCCTGAATAAACTCCAGGAAGTCTTGCCACTTTAATTGCTGTGTTGTAGCGGTCATATGTGATTCCATAAACAAGTTATGAACAAGTTTTCCACAGGGGTTATTTGTGCATATATTTTCGGCCAAATCTAACACTGAAAGCTTAAAGCTCGCAAGGAAAAGATTTGGGTATTTCAACGGGTAAGATGCTAAAGTCCTAAGGATCAAAACAGGAACTTATGCATTTTTTTTAGCGTCATTTTTTTCAAATATTTTGAAGAAAAAAATGAGGGTTATGAACAAAAAAAACTTAACGGTATGACATGATAAGCGCAGTTGCTTGTGTAGCAATGGCTTGGTCTTTGTTTTTCTGTAGGAAAGTAGCCTGGTCCACAGCTTGCTTTTTGTAACCGAGAAGAAACATCGCTTTTGCTCTGTTCAAAAGAGTAGGAGCGTGGGTGTTATTAATTTTGATTGCTCTTTCTAAAAAATCAAGAGCAGATAAGTTGTTTCCAGTTTGCAAGTATAGAGCGCCGAGAGTTTGCAAATCATAAACACCTTCTGGTTCTAGGATGCTAAGAGCTTCGAAGAATTTAATTGCGATGTCATACTTACCTTGCTTGATGTAGGAAAATCCAACAAAGCGTAAATCTTCCATTTGAGAATGATCCCATCCAAGAACATCTAGCCAGTTTGTGCTGCTCATATGTGTTACCCTTTTTGAAACTGATTTCGTCTTGAGTTTATCTCGAGTAAGATTTTATCTAAAACGCATATATTTTCCATAAGAGATATCAAAGTTTGTGATTCTTTTTCTTCTTGCTGAAGCTCTAGGTCATCTTCAAAGTCAACAGGCTGTCCATTTTTCTTTCTTTGATCTTGCTTGTCTTTATTCTTTTTACGATCTCTTTCGACCTTTTCTCTTATCTTTGTACTTTGGAGTTGGAACATTTCTTCCGATCCAAGTTCTGGAAGGATTTGAAAAGTAAAGATCGCTCTTTTTGTAGTGCCATAGCCTGGAGGGTTATAAAACTCTGCCCACCCTCTATTTCTTCTTGTTGTTTCGAACATATGTTCGAACTCAGAGGAATAGAATGGAGAAGAAACATCGACTTCTGTTTGAGAAGGTACATACCTAGAATCTTTAACGAGCTCTTTGTCTAAAAACTCTTGATCGAGTGCGTAACGGACGTATGTGTCCATTCCAAGGTTATCGATCGTTTTTGTGGTGCTTGACGGCATGATGTCTCCAGCTAATTCATGTGCGTTTACTTGGTAATAGTTATTTTGATCTAAAAGTGTCAAGAAATAGGAAGAATATTCCTTCGTTTCCACCGTCTCCCACAAAAATTCCCACCATTTCCCACTTCCTTTTTTTTACATAAGTTACCTAAGTGTATTTGTCTTACAAAATGCATATGAATTTTATTACAAAAAAAAACCAAAAAATATTGCACACTTTTTAATTCTGGTGTTAGGATGTGGAAATAAGTGGGAAACCAGAGAAATAAAATATGAGCGAGTTCTTCTTTAATGGATCTTCTTCAGCCAAGCTTGATGACAAGAATAGATTTGTCATTCCGCAAGGCATGAGATACGGTCTTGTTGAAGATGGAAAACTTGAATTCACAATCGCTCTTGGTCTTGGTGGCTGCCTTTCTATCTACAGAAGATCTGATATTGATAAGATCGTCGAGAAGTTTAAAGCAAAGCAGCACGTTGCTAAGTTCCAAAAGTTCTTTACTCTGTTTTTCTCAACACTACACCACACTACATGCGACAAAATCGGAAGAGTGACAGTTCCTGCGATCTTAAAGAAAGCAGCGAAGATAGAAGGTGAAGTAGTTGTTGCTGGAGTTCTAAACAAAATAGAGATCTGGCCAAAAGCAAAATACGAAGAAGATTTAGCAAGTTTCTTTGACGATGAAGATGAAGAGCAAAATCCACTAAGCAGCATGATCGAAGATGCATTTGCTCTACTTGATGAAGAAGAAACAGTAGAAGAGACAAAAGATCCTGTAGCACTTCTTGAAGAGTGCAAAGAGATCGCAGACAAGGTAAAGCAGTAGGCAATGAGTCATATCCCAGTATTATTAGATGAGTTTCTTGAGTATTTTTCAGAAATTGAAATAGAAACTTTCTTTGATGGTACGCTTGGAGCGGGAGGCCATGCCGAAGCACTACTAAAGGCGCATCCAGAGATTAAGACATATATAGGATGCGATAGAGACCAAAACTCTCTTAAGCTTGCCGAGGAAAAGCTTAAGCCATGGAAAGATAAAATGAAGTATGTCCATGGAAATTTTGCTGACTTAGATGAGCATCTAGAAGGGCTTGGGATCTTAGAAGTAGACGGTTTTTTTTTGACTTGGGGGTATCATCCATGCAGTTAGATCAGGAGAAAAGAGGATTTAGTTTCTCAAAAGAAGGTCCACTCGATATGAGAATGGACACAACACAAGATCTTACAGCAAAAAAAGTTGTAAATTCATGGCCAGAGAAGAAGCTTGCCACACTCTTTAGAGATTTTGGTGAAGAGCCAAAATTCAAGCAAGCTGCGCAAGCAATTGTATCTGCAAGAAAGCAAAAGCCTATCGAGTCAACAAAAGAACTTGCAGAGATCCTAACAAAGGCTCTTGGTGCAAGACCGAGAAAAAGATTACATCCAGCGACGCTTATTTTCCAAGCTCTGCGTATTTGCGTAAATAGAGAGCTAGAGTCTGTGCAAACAGGAATTCAAAAAGCGTTAGAATTTCTTTCGCCAAATGGAATACTTGGAGCGATCAGCTTCCATAGTTTAGAAGATCGCATTGTGAAGAACATCCTTAGAGATGCGGCACGTCCAATCAAAAAATTCAAAGATGAGCACAAAAAGCGCTACATGACACTTCTTACGAAGAAACCTCTTGTTTGTTCTAAGAAAGAGTTCAAAGAAAATCGTAGAGCTAGAAGTGCAAAAATGCGTTTTGCTCAGAAAAACTAAGCGGTAGAGGATCCATGAACAAAGGGGTTTTGCTACGCCTAATTCTTTGTGTGTCGGTCTTTGCACTCTATCTGTATGAAGTGATTCAGAAGCAGAATAAGCTCAACTATCTAAGTTTACAAATTCCAAAGCTAGCAAGAGATGTAAAGTCTCTTGAGGAAGAGAATACAAAACTACAGTTTGAAATTGAAAAATTTGAAAGCCCTGAGAACCTTATGCGGCTTGTAAGGACAGAGCAGTTTACGCATCTTAGATATCCTCTTTTAAAAGAAGTGCTCTCTCTTGAAGAGGGAATCGCACTTAAGGTTGATGAAGATCCACTGCAAGATTCTACAAAGCCGTTTAGGCCTCGTCCTGTTCTTGCCGTGGGAGCCAAACCTTAATGGAAGAAAAAAAACCTAACCTGCATGATAAAAAAAGACTTGTTGTCGTAGCGTTTTGTATTTTCTGTTTTTTCTCTTTTCTCATCTGTCAGTTTTTTAAGATTCAAATCCAAGAAGAAAGCTATTGGCTTAAGAAAGCAAGAGCCCAACACCAGTTTGTAATTAAAGAACCTTTCAAAAGGGGTATTTTTTACTCAAGTGGTGATGTTTCGAGTGTTCATGAAGATCCTCCAAAAGCCCTCGTTGTAGACCTTCCCATGTTTCACCTATATATAGACCCTAATTCTATACCAGAGGAAGCAAAGGAAGATATGGCGCAAAATATCCTCTCTTTTCTACCTCTATCAAGTGCTGCAAAAGAAAAGGCTGGGGAACAGTTCAAGAAGAAGAGTAGGTCAAGAAAACTTGCGATGTGGCTTGATAAAGAAAAGAAGGAAGAAATTGAAACCTTTTGGAAGTTTTTTGCAAAAAAACACAAAGTGGCATCAAATGCTCTTTTCTTCGTTCAGGACTATAAAAGATCTTATCCTTATGGAAAGCTACTTGGGCAAGTACTCCATACAATAAGAGATGGTAAGGATGCCAAAACCTATCAAGCAATCCCAACTGGCGGTCTTGAATATTACTTTAATAAAGAGCTTCAAGGTTCCTTTGGAAAAAGAAGGCTTTTAAGATCTCCAAAATATCCGCTCGATAGAGGGGATGTCATATTAGATCCTGTGAATGGATCTGATATTTATCTTACGATTAATCATCACATCCAAGTGATCGCAGAAGAAGAGATTGAGAAGGCTGTAAAAAAAGCCGATGCCAAGTGCGGGTGGGCGATTGTGATGAATCCAAGCAATGGAGAAATCTTAGCGCTCGCGCAGTATCCGTTCTTCTATCCGGGAGAATATAGAAAGTATTACGGAGATAAGGAACTAATTGAGGCAACGAAAGTAAAAGCGATCACAGATTCGTTCGAGCCGGGATCAACACTAAAGCCTATTTCTCTTGCGATAGCCCTCAAAGCAAATAAAGAAATGGAGCTTTATGGAAATAAAAGTCTCTTTGATCCAAAGGAAAAAATTGATCTTACTAAGGTCAAGTTTCCAGGAAGAAAAGTGGGGATAAAAGATGTTGCGATCTCAAGGTATGTGAATATGGAGCTTGCGATACAAAGATCGTCAAACATTTACTTAGCTGATCTTATACAAAGGGTGATCGATACCTTTGGTGAGAGTTGGTATAGAGAGCAGCTGCAAGATATGTTTGGCTTTGGTAAGAAAACTGGGATAGAGCTTCCATCTGAAGCACCAGGTTTTCTGCCATCACCAGGGAAGTACTATAAAAATGGAAGACCAGAGTGGTCAGTCCCAACGCCTGGCTGTCTTGCGATTGGTTACAACCTCATGGTGAATAGCATACAGATGTTAAAAGCTTATGCTCTCATTGCAAACGGCGGCTTTGAAGTGGATCCTACTTTAATTAAGAAGATCGTTTCTCATAAAGATGGTAAGGATGAAGTGGTTTATGAGAACAAGCAAGAAGAGACAAAACCAAGAAGACTGCATCCTGAAATCGCAGAGACAGTGATCCATGCGATGAAGTATGCAACAAAGCCTGGCGGTACTGCTTTCCGTGCGGATGTCCCAGGTTTTACTGAAGCTGGTAAGACAAGTACCTCAGAAAAAATCAAAAATGGAACTTATGCAAAAAAAGTGCACTTCTCATCTTTTGCAGGGTTTACTCCAGCAAAAGATGCAAAACTTGTAATTGCTATTGGGATCGATGAGCCGGCATATCGATTTCTTCCAGGGATTGGTAAAACTCACTATGGCGGAAAATGCGCGGCACCTGTTTTCAGTGAGATAGCTAAACGCGCCTTAAAATATATGGGGGAAGTTCCAGATGACCCTTATGGCCACCCTGTTGGAGACCCAAGAAGAAAGCTCGATAAGGCCGATATGACACAGGAAGTAAAAGAGCTCAAAGAGCTCTTTAATAAATGGCATAATAGATAGTTTCTTACTGCGGCCAATTGTCACTTAAATTTTGTAATGCATGTCGTAGGTTTTCTTTATTTTGCATAGAAGAAGGATCTTTATCGTATGCTGTAAGAGTCTGCATGTATGCAGAACAAGAATCTGTGAACTTGTCACTTGTCCATCCAAGCAGAACACTTGCGCCTTCTGCAAAGTCTTTTGGAAGTGGTTCATGCTCTTTTAGAGCACTTTCCAGTCCTTGATGTATATCACTACATAACACTTTTGCGCTGATCATAACCCCAGTGCAGCTTCCAAGACTTTTTAGATCGTGTATAATAGTGTGGGTGCTTGGTAAAGGTGTCTCCTGTGAATCTTGTAGAAGTTTGTTTAGAGCATCTAATACTTGTTTGTTATTCGGTGCAACTTTACGTATATTTTGCAGCTCTCCAAGGATGACCACCATAGTACTAGGGTCTTTTAAATTTGAAACTTTTCCTTCAATAGAGTTGCAAAGGTCTTTTAGGTTAATGGTGTTTCCGTCTTGTGGAGAAGTCCCTCCCATGTGAGCGCCACCAACACCACCAATTCGGTCTATAGATATAATTCCTCTTAATTTTTTAACTTCAGCTTAAACTTTCATATATAATAAATCTGAATTAACAATAAATTTTATTTAAATAATTTTCTTGTGTTTGAGGAAAAGAAAAAGGGTATATAGCTCTTGTTTGTATAAATAAAAGAGGAGTATGGTGTGTAGCTTTTATGAAATTCTACTTGGATGCATTATGAAGCGATACTTTCTAAAAACACTAATGGCAGTTGGCCTAATCATTACTACAGGATCTTTTTTAGTAGCAGAGGAAAAGCCGCAGTCGCTTCAGGTTACAGAGCAGTTTGCAAAGCAAGCTTCATATGCAGCAGGAGATCTTGTTTCAAAATCTAATCTGGATCCTTTTTTCCCAAGTGGTAAGTTTGAGTTTCAGTATATAGGATTTTGTACGGACTTTGTGCAGGATGAAAGTGAAATGACTCTGTTTTTGCACGCGCAACTCATTACAGAAAAAAATAGTCCGTATGTGCTTTTTGCTCTAGATGTGAATAAAGCAGATTGGAAAATAAACGAAGTAAGTCTTCTTTCTATTGGTGATACGGCAGTGTCGCCAAGGCTTTTTTGTGACATCATCATGAATCCTTTCTTTAGTTATGATGCGAAGTTAACAGAGCTGCGAGATGGTGAAAACACTCATGTACACATTAAAACAGAAGAAAAAGTAGAAGAAGCTGTTGTACAGACTTGGACGTTTTTTGATGAAAATGAAAGTTGCGATTTTACAGTGATATTAGAATCAGATGGTGAAGGCGGAACGCGTTATACCTTAGAAAGGTTTTAGCTTGACTAAGGGATCTATCTTGCAAGCAAAGTCTCTTGCAAGATAGAATTTACCTAAAAACAATGAATAAGAATTCTTTCCTATGAAACTTCAATCTCTTTTTAAAGATCTTGATGTAAAGGTCCATGGACCTTTATTAACAGAGATCAAAGATCTTGCAATCCATTCGAAATTTGTGAAACCAGGTGATTTGTTTGTTGCTGTAAAGGGTCATGATGATGATGGTTCTATGTATATTGAAGAAGCGATCCTCTCTGGCTGTGCTTGTGTCTTGTGCGATTTCTACAACCCTTTTTTAAAAGTAACACAAGTCGTTACAAATGATCCAAAAGCTCTTTTGCCTACTCTAGCTAAAAGGTTTTATAAAGACCCTTCTTCTAAACTCTTTTTAACAGGCATTACAGGAACAAACGGAAAGACAACGACAAGTTATCTTCTTAAGCATCTTTTAGATGATAAGCAGGCTCCTTGTGGCCTTATGGGAACTATAGAGTATGTAATAAAAGATCATGTGATGCCAGCGAGTTTAACAACGCCCGATACGATTACGATAAACAAGTACTTAAGAGATATGGTGAAGCTTTCATGCAAGTCTTGCGTTATGGAAGTGTCATCGCATGCTTTAGTGCAAAAAAGAGCAGAGGGGCTTTCCTTTGATATCGGTGTTTTTACCAACCTTTCAGAAGAGCATCTTGATTACCATAAAGATATGGAAGATTATGCTCTTGCTAAAGCAAAACTATTTGCTCTCGTTAGCAGAGCTTCTGTTTTAAATATCGATGATCCTTATTTTCAGATTATGAAAGAGCACTCGAAGGCTCCAGTTTATACCTTTGGAATAGAGAAATCAGCAGACCTTATGGCAAAGGACATCACTTGCACGCCAAATGGACTTAGGTTTACTGCGATATATAAACAAGAAGCGATAGATATACAGGTGCCGTTTATTGGAGCATTCAATGTGTACAACATCTTAGCCGCGATGCTTGTCGCGATGATCCATGGAATGCCGCTTGCTAAGATCGCTGAGAAGTTAAAAACCGCGCCTAAAGTAAAGGGGCGCCTTGAAAAAATCCCTGTTAAGAAAGATGTACATGTATATGTAGATTTTGCTCATAAAGAAAAAGCTCTTTGTGAAGTACTAAAGACTCTGCGGTCTTTTAGTAAAAAAAGAGTGATTACTGTGTTTGGTTGTGGAGGGGATCGAGATACTCTAAAAAGACCTAAGATGGGAGCTGCTTCTGAAAAGCATTCGGACCTTGTGATCTTAACGAGTGACAATCCAAGAGGTGAAGATCCGCTAAATATTATAGAAGATATTAAAAAGGGCATGAGCAAAAAATCTTCATGTCTTGTGATCCCTGACAGGAAAGAAGCGATTGCAAAAGCGATTCAGGTAGCCTGCAAAGGTGATATCGTTTTAATTGCTGGAAGAGGTCATGAGAGATTGCAAAAGTTAAAAGGCTTGAGCATCGATTTTTCCGATGCTCAAGTTGCTATGAGTGTTTGATATTATGCAATTGTGAAAGCAAAGTTAATGGGCTTTCCCCCCATAGAAGATACTGCCTGTGTAAATTGCATCTTTAAAAAATCTGTAAGCGTAGCATAACGTCTTTGAGCTCTATGCTCACTATCAATGTGTACCCAGCCGCCATCTTGGTCTTTTCTTAATGCAGAAGCGTGGGCTCTGTCACATAGACCAAACATAACACGAGTTTTCCCAGAGAAAAACTCTTCTGTAAGCTCTACTTCTTCACCTTCGCCATGGGAAAAAATAATTTGTTCTCCTATTTTCTTGATGCGGCCAGTTTGAAGCCCTTCTAGATCGGTGGTGATCTTTCCTTCTGCGCGAAGCACTTTAAGGTAATTACTTACTGCAGATGGGTCTGTACCAGTTCTTACATCAACTTTTACTCCACCAGCAACACTACCAGCAGCCAAACCAGCAGTTCCTTCTTCGTCATCTCTAGGAACAGTGGCTTCTAGATAACTTTGCAGTCCAGATGGAGTCACTCCATATTTCCCAACAAAAGCATTTGCAGCGTGTAGTTGACAAAGGTATCCTGTTTGGTCTTGATGGTAAAAGAGCTCTCCTACAGGTAACGGTCCTTCTGACTCTCTGTCAACAAATACCTCTAATCGATCTTCAGAAGCGGCTGGTTTGTTGAACATAAGAAGGATGTCAGAGCGTTTGATTTTTCCATTAAAGAGGGGATCCTCATCTTGATCTTTTGTACCGTGAAGTCCGAGTCTTGTGGGTATTCCTCCGATCATAGCTCCAGGAAGATCTTCGAACCTTCCTGTGTCTAAATTAAAGAAAGCAAGGTGTAGTCCTGAAGGGTCCGTTATGGAAGGTGTTAAGTTTCTGATAAACAAGAATGAACCGTCTTCGTGTTGTATGAAAATGTTTTCTCTTTGAGTTGCCCAAAATGGAATGCTGATTTCGTCAGCGCCTGTGGCATAAACAGCTTCTTCTACTCTTCCTGCATTGCCATGAGTCATATATTTAAAATCATCAGCATGTGCAGCGTGAGTAAGCTGCTCTTCCGTAACTTCTTGACCACTTTTAAGAATGTCACAATAAGCTCTTAGGAACTGAAGCTCTTCATGTCTAAGCCTTTGTTTATAAGGGGAGCTCTCTAGAAATGTAGTAAGTTTTCGGAGTGTTTCACCTTTTTTGTCTGTTAAGGTTCCTGTTAGACAATCTGGTGAATCTTTATATTCTATTCTTGATGCCATTTGCTGCGCCTAGGTTAAATTTTTAATCTACCACCTAGAACTAACCCTTATGCGTAACATTATAACAAAAATTTTAATTAATGTGAATTATTATTTTAAATCAGCGTCTAGAATGCTTTTGAATGAGAATTAATGCAAGCAGTTGATTATTAATGAATTGTGAGAACCCTTTTTAATAGTAAAGTTTTCAGTGATAACCGTAAGTTGCTTGCCGTTAGCAGGATATGCGTTCTTACGAGAGATTGAGGTTAATGATAGACTTTGGTATAATCAGGGGCAATTACAAAAAAGGCACATTATGACACCAACAAGTCTTACAGCTTCTATAGGGGATTTGCGTTTAGCGCATTGCTTTGTTCCTATCAGGCCAGTGGTTGATTTAGAGCATCTGCTTAGTAAGAATCAGGATGGTACATACACTGTTGCAAAAGCAGATATAACAGATGAGCAACTTGTATCTTTAGCAAACTGTTGTGGTATTACCATAACAAAAGTTACGTCAGGTCTCTCTTATATATCACCTCAAGTATTGATGGGCTTTCTGAAAGTTCATGGAGGTAGTATTGAAGAGTTTTCCTTAAAAAATAATCAGAATGTTTCTCCTGAAGATTTCTCTGAAATTTGTAGTTTTATGCCTAACTTGAAATCGATTTCATTAGTATATCAACATAGTCTTACAGATAATGCCGTAATAGCCGGGTTGAATAGTTGCCCTGCTCTTGAATCGGTTAATTTGAATACGAATCAGTTACTGACAAGTAACCTATTTCACATGCTTCTAGGAAGAAATACGCACTTTAGAGAAGTTAAGTTTTCAGATCATAATAGTAAGTTTAAAAGAGCTAGAGTGACTCCGCTTTTGAGAGCGAAAGTAGAAAAGCTTGTCCTGTCTGGAAGTGGAGCAATGAACAACTTAGAAGTTATTAAGAAAATAGAGAGCCTCAAAGTTTTGGAGCTAAGAGGAACGACTGTAACTGCAGCACAAATCGTAAGCCTTCTTGGTATGGATAGTATTGAAAATGTTATAGTATATGATGCTTCGCAAGACTACATGGTCAGGCATGGTAGAATGAAATATGAGTTAAGAAGATCAATCCCCAAATGCTATCGTGTTAAGATAATGGTTTCTGGAAATCAATTAACTTTGACAAAATCTCAATAAGTAGACTTTCCCCTGTAAAACCCTAAAAGATTTGAGCAACGACTTCTCTGATGCTCAGGTTGTCTTAGATGCTTAACACTTCAGTTTAGAGGTCTAAAAGTTTAGAACTTCCATAGAAATAGATGCTTGTTTTAGCTCCATCAACTTTTTCAGATGATGCAATCAACTCTCTAAGATATTCTGTTGGATCCACTGTTTTCTGGAAACTTTGGTGACTATCCACTTCGACCCATGTGCCTGAGGCTTTCTTTCTGAGTGCGACGACGTGTGCAGGAAAACTTTTCCCAATAATGGCTCTGTCGAAGTCTTCAAATACTTCAGGTTCAATTGGTATAGGTTTTGCTACTTCGCTTTCTGGTTTTAGGTATAAACTGCCATTTGCAATAAGATGAACCCGCCCTTCAATGCCACGGGCAAATCTATTTGGGATTTTGTGTTCATCAGCAAGCTTTTGGAGGTATTTGACAATGAGTGAAGGATCTGAACCGTTGTCGAGTCTAAGGCCTAATTTTAGAGCTAGTGCAAGAGACGCTTCTTCATCTGCTCCTCCTCCCTCTCCTAGGGTAGAAGCGTGTATCACTTCTTCTAAAAATCGAGAGTATTCAGAAGGAAGGATCACTTTCTTTCCAACAAATGCATTTCCTGCATGTAGAGCACAAAAGCCCGATTTTTGTTTTTCGTGATAACAGTGTTTATCTTCTCTAGGGGGGTCGACTGTTTCGCGCTCATGGAATATAGGATAATGGTCTTGTGAGCATTCATCCTTATCAAAAAGAAGAATAAGATCATCTCTCATGATCAAGCCGTCAAAGGAGGGCTCGGTTTCATCGTCTGCAATAGCTATAGTGGATCCCTGCATCTCCATAAGATTCGAGTCAGTTAGAGGGATAAAAGTTCCCTTTTTACAGTCTAGAAGTTCTAAGCGAACATCAGAGAGATTGTCTACATGCGGAGTTGTGTTTCTAATAAAGATAAACTTGTCGTTTGAATAAATAAGTAGATTTGGTCTTTGCATACACAGAAGTCTCAGATCGAGTTTCTCATGGTAAAGGGCTTTTGTAACTTGATGAGCCTTTGCGCAATTTCTTGCGAGGCCTCGTTTTAAGTGCGTGTCCGAGGCGGAGGCAAGCTCAGCAAGAGAGACGGGATCAAGAGCTCCTGCGGGTACTTGTGTAGCCACGCAAAATTTTTCTATAAAGCTTTTTTCGCAAGCTGTTAAAAGGCCAGGTTTGTCAATAAGGGATGCTGCAAGCGCAAGAAGAGGCGGATGCGTTTCTTGCTGGCTGAAAGGCTTTGGGGCGGATAGACTTGGGTCGGATAGATATATAGACATTAAAAAATCTCGCAAAAATGATAAATCTTGTAGGCTGCTCATTTCTCAACCTTTCTAGATATTATACATGATTTTAGGATATAAATAAACAGTAAACTAGTCTCTTAAATCGTTTGTATTAAGTTCTTTATGTGTTAATTCGGTGCTAGCAGGCTATGATTGGTGCATAGGTCGGAGTTCTATGTAAGCTGTTCTAAATAAGGGTTTTGAGGCAGTGCTGATGGCTGAACTTGTTGTTTTTTAGTATGATGTATGCTACAATACCAACCATATAATAAAGGATTGTAAAAATGGCTGCTAATTTAAGATCGTTATCATCTCTTGCTTTTAGCTTATTCCCAGAACGCCCTAGTACACCTCCTACATCAACGATGAGCAGCAGAAGTTCTAGTAGACGAGGCTCTAGAGGGGATTCTACTGGCGTTACCCCTACATTCGCTGATCTAAGACTAGGGACTAGTTTTAAGCCGATTCCTTCAAGAGTAGGTTCATTTAGAGCAACGGAGGAAACTGTTTATTATAGACCAAGAGTACGCCGCTCTTTATGGGATCTTTTCAGAGAGACACATACTGCAGAAAAAGCACTGCCTGATGTACTTGAGCCAGCGCGCTCGGGAACGCATGGTGTTAAAAGAGAGAAAATTAGAGACCATCACTTGTACGATCTTGCACGTAGAAATGATCTACTCATTACAGAAACTGATGCACCCCTATCAATGGTATCTCTACCAGCACTTATGGCTTTTTTAAAAGTTCACGGAAATTCGATTCTAAAATTCAACATGCAAAATGCAGCTTGTTTAACATCGGAGTGTTTTTCTTCTGTTTTTAACAAAATGCCAAACTTGCAGGAGCTTTGTCTGCAATATCAGCATCAAATCTGTGATGAAAACATCCTTAGTCTTTTAGATAGCTGCCCAAGGCTATCCTCACTAAAACTTATTGCTAACAATTATATGACAACATACTTATTTCATCGACTGCTGTCAGAAGATCGAACTTTTGATAGATTAAGTTTGAACATCCACTGGGATAAAGGTGATAGCTTTCATGGAGAAGTAAAGTTAGCAGCAAAAGAACTACTTCTTTCTGGAGATGTTTTTAAAGACGCAGACTTTGATCTTATAAAGCGTGTAAAACAACTTGCAGAACTCACATTAATCATGACAAATGTTACTGATGAAGGTGTTGTGAGCTTTCTTAATGAAGTACAAGAAAGGCATGTTTTTAATACTCTGAAAGTAGTTTTTAACCCAAGTGATCCTATAGGGCATAGGCGCCTTAGCAGAGCAATAAAAGCAAATCACGTTCTTAGAGATATATTTAAGTGTACTTATTCAGATAGTGATAAAACAGTTGTGATCAGCAGAAAAGTATCTCCTTAATTCCTTTTTTAAACCTAAGAATTAGAATTTTTCGAATGCTAGAGAGCATTATCTCCAATCCAATCCCTTCTGCTTCCGTATAGAAAATGGATTGAAATATTGCTTTGAGCTGGCTCTTTAAGCAATGTCTGCATCGTCGATACAAGCAAATTGCAAAGGTGTTCCAGCAGCTTCTAGTTTTTCTCTTATATGTGCTATGGGATCGACAACTGGCTGAGCTACACTTTCACTATCAACCTGAACCCACTGACCAGCGGTGTTTAATCGTAGTGCTTCACAGTGGTTCACTCTTGGTGTAAACAGTATGCGATCCTTGCCTGCAAAGAATTCAGGGGTCAGCTCGATTGGACCTTTCGTAGGATGTTCATATATAATATGATCTGTTACCAGTGGATCATCGTCTTTTACAAGTTTCACAGCACCTGTAGACATCTTAGAGACATCAATAGGAAGGTCAATATTTTTTACAAAAGGGATTACCTGGGTAAAGTCGATTCCGTCATCAAGATTAAAAGTACCTGCTGGTAGACCTTCAACAGCTCCATCGTCTGTTGCATCGTGCGCCTTGTAAAAGGCATCCATTTCAGAAGGTTTTACAAAGGGTCCACCAATAAATGCGTTTGCTGCATGGAGGCAACACATGCCCATGTGTTGACCCTGATGGTAGAAGAGTTCTTCAGCTTTTACAGGATGTGGTGATTGTACAGGGTTTTTTTCTGGGATTTTATCATAAGCTTCAGTCTTATCTGAGTTAAAGAGCTGCATAAGATCTTCTCCGGAAAGCTCTCCAGTTCCCTCTATATATGCGTATGTGCTTTCATCGAATGACCCTGTAAGAGATAGGAACCTATCTGCTTGCATGGGTTCAAACTTGCCTTTTTCTAAGTTAAAAATGCTTAAATGCTGAGGCTCTAGTTTTGTATTTCCGATATCGTCATTTCTTATAAGGACAAATTCACCATTTCTTCTATGGATAAGAAGAAAAGGCTTTTGCGTGAGTAAATTACATAGTTCAATACCGTCTAGGTAGTTCTTATCAACAATGTGGTTAATCGTACCGCTTCCTACTCGGTCTTTATCTGTATATCCTGTACAAGCGCAAAGATCTTCTGATGATATAGTTTCGAAGGCTTTTTCTCTGAGTTTGGAATAGTTCAATAAAAAATCCTGTTCTTTTCTTGGTAAGGCCTGAAATGCACCAGATTTTGTAAATTCTTTTAGCTTTAGAGTAACTCTTTGAGGAGATGCTGCTTCTGTTTCAGCAGGTTTTGTTGATGAGTCCGCACTTCTTGATGTACCACTTGCTTCTAATTTAGTTGCCATATTTGTCCCTAAGTTTATTGTTTTAATAAACCTACGACTAACCCTTTCATATAAACATTATAGCAAATATTTTAATAATAATGAATAATTATTTGAATTATTTGGACCATTTAGATGGTTTTATTCATATATTCCTATGTATCTAACTGTATGCGAGTTAGAGTATAGCCTCAGGGGTGTTAATCCGGTATTCATACGCAAGATCATGAAAAAGGCATGGTCTATTAGAAAAAAGACCTTTTTCCTCTTGTAAAATTTAAACTATTCCTAGTTAAATTGAGGTCATCCACCAACTTGCACAAAAGTTGGTATACACGAAGCTTCTTGGGACTATCGAGTTTCAAATAGGCTAACTAGCTGAAAATAAGGGATCTATGTTATTTACGCGTGTGTTTGCTCTCATACTCGCAACGGTTATTGTTCATGTATCACCCCTTAGTGCTGCAACATCTACACCAAAGAAAACGGTTCAGGCCTCTAAGCCTGCAGCAAAAGCACCTGTAAAGAAGCCCCCAACTGCAGCAAAAGCCGCAAATCCCAAGGTTTCGACCCCTACTAAAAAGGTAGTCTCGAAACCAGCTGCAGTAAAGCCTGCTGCAAAAAAAGTAGCCTCGAAACCCACTACTACAAAACCCGCTCCTAAAAAGGCGGTCGCCTCTGCGAAACCTGCCGTAAAAAAAACAGCTCCAAAACCAGCGCAAACTCCAAAAAAGGCAGCAGCTCCTGCTCCAAAGCCAGTAGCTCAGGCTAAAAAAGCCGTTTCGAAACCAGCTGTTAAGCCAGCTTCGGCAGCGCCTAAAAAAACAACTGCGCAAACAAATAAACCAGCGGCTCCGAAACCTGTTTCAAAACCCGCTCCAAAAGCGCCTGCAAAAGTAGTCACTCAGAAAAAAACAACAACAACACCTCAAAAAAAGAAAGTTTCTCCCAATAATGATAAGCTCATTATTATCGATGCGGGACATGGAGGTTATGATGTTGGTGCAAGAGTCTCTGCATGTAATGAAAAATCTTTAGCTCTCTCTACGTCTCTTATGACAAAGAAGTATCTGACTGCTATGGGATATAGAGTGATTTTAACGAGATCTCGTGATATATTTATCCCTTTGCAAAGAAGAACTACGATTGCAAATCAAACAAAAAGTAAGCTTTTTGTAAGTGTTCATTTTAATTCTGCAAAAAGCAAGCAAGCTAAAGGAATCGAAGTATTTTATTATAACTCTAAAGACAAGTGGCGTTCAGGATCTTCTAAAAAACTTGCAAGGCGAGTGTTAAGTAAGCTGATTGCAAGAACAGGGGCTACCGATAGAGGAGTTAAAGATGGAAACTTTCATGTCATAAGAGAAACTAAGATGCCAGCGATCCTTGTTGAAGGCGGTTTTATTACTCATGAAGAGGAGCGGCATAAGCTCACGGACTCGAGCTACCGTGAAAAACTTGCAAGAGGGATTGCAGAAGGGATTGATAACTACTTCAAAGGTTAAAGGTTAAAAAACCCTCTATATCTGGTTTTACAAAACTAGTGTTTTCTATATAAGAGGGAAGAGATGAAATTTATTTGGGAGAAATTACAATGACAGATCAATCAGCTGATATAGGACTTATAGGTCTTGCTGTTATGGGACAAAATCTTGTCATGAACATGAATGACAATGGCTATACGGTTGCTGTGTTTAATCGCACAACTTCAAAAGTGGATGATTTTTTAGCAGGCTCTGCAAAAGGATCCAAGGTCATAGGAGCACATGCTCTTGAAGAATTTTTCAGAAAGTTGAAAAGACCGAGAAAAGTAATGTTCATGGTAAAGGCTGGCAAGGCTGTAGATATGCTTATTGAAGAGTGCCTACCTTTCATGGAGAAAGGGGACATCATTATTGATGGAGGAAACTCTCACTTCCCTGATACTGAAAGACGTTATGCTGACCTAAAGGAAAAGGGCATTCTTTTCATGGGCACAGGAATCTCTGGTGGTGAAGAAGGAGCTAGACATGGCCCATCAATTATGCCAGGCGGAAATAAAGATGCTTGGGAACATGTGAAGCCGATCTTTCAATCGATTGCTGCTAAATCAGATGATGGCGAGCCTTGTTGCGATTGGGTCGGAGAAGGTGGAGCTGGCCATTATGTAAAGATGGTTCATAACGGAATTGAGTATGGCGACATGCAAGTAATCTGTGAGGGATACAATCTTCTCTCTTCTCTTCTTGGATGCGATCATAAAGAGCTGCATGAGATTTTCACCAAGTGGAATAAAACGGAGCTTGATAGTTACCTAATTGAGATCACTTCTCATATCTTTAACTATATGGACAAAGATGGAAAGCCGCTTGTTGATAAGATTCTAGATGTTGCCGGTCAAAAAGGTACGGGTAAATGGACTGGGATATCGGCACTTGATGAAGGGATGCCTGTAACTCTGATTGGTGAAGCTGTATTTGCAAGGTGTTTATCTGCGATTAAAGAGCAGAGAGTAGCGTTTTCAAAAGTATACAAGCCAAACGTTGCGAAGTTCGAAGGTGACAAAGAAAAGATGATAGAAGACATCAGGCTTGCTCTATATGCATCTAAGATCATTAGCTATGCGCAAGGCTTTATGCTCATGCGTTCTGCTGCAAAAGAGCACAAGTGGGATCTTAACTACGGCTCTATTGCTCTTATGTGGAGAGGTGGTTGCATCATTAGAAGTAAGTTCCTTGGTGAGATCAAAAAAGCCTACGACAAATCAAAAGACTTAGATTGTTTACTTTTTGATGACTTCTTTAAGTCGGCAATTGAAAAATCTGAAAAGAGCTGGAGAAACGTAGTTGCGGAGTCTGCAAAATGCGGGATCCCTGCTCCATGCTTTAGCACATCACTTGCATTCTTTGATGGGTACCGCTCGGAAAGACTTCCAGCGAACCTATTGCAAGCACAAAGAGATTACTTCGGCGCTCACACATATGAAAGGCTCGATGAGCCAAGAGGAAAGTTCTTCCATACCAACTGGACTGGAAAGGGCGGCGATGTGAGCTCATCCACGTATGTTGCTTAAGAAGTTGTAAGCGCTATGAGATGTAACTAGATGACGAGGGTTCCCTCGTCATTTTTTTATAGAACAGTCAAATTTTGTATGTTGGAAAAAGTAGTTAAAAGAGATCCTAATCCGTAAAAAGAAGCGAAGGCGGAAGGGTTTCTCTTACTCTTCTGCTTTTAGTACTGCCATGAATGCTGATTGAGGGATGCTGACTTTTCCGAATTCCTTCATCTTTTTCTTACCTTTCTTCTGCTTTTCCCAAAGCTTTCTTTTTCTTGAAATATCACCACCGTAACATTTAGCAGTAACATTTTTAGAAAGAGCATTCAGAGTTTCACGTGCGATGATTTTTCCGCCGATTGCAGCTTGTATAGGTACTTTAAACTGCTGGCGAGGAATAACGTCTTTTAGCTTTTTACAGATAGCTCTGCCTTTTGATTCAGCCTTTGTTCTGTGAACAAGGCAGGAAAAAGCATCGACAGGTTCTTCGTTTACCTTGATTTCAAGTTTGATGATTTCACCAAGCTCATATTCACCAAGCTCATAATCAAAAGAGGCGTAGCCTTTTGTCATAGATTTTAATTTGTCATTAAAATCAGTAATGATCTCGTTCATAGGGAATTTATAAGTAAGTAGCAACCTTGATGCATCAAGAGTTTCTGTTTTCCCAGGGATGCCTCTTTTGTCTGTTGCAAGACTCATTACAGCTCCCATGAAGTCATGAGGCGTCATGATGTGGCATGTGACATAAGGCTCTTCGATAAAGTCGATAGTAGCAGGATCTGGGAAGTGCACGGGATTATCAATAGTCAGCTCTTTGCCGCTAGATAGGGTCACCTTATATACAACGCTTGGCGCTGTTGTGATGATATCAAGGTCAAACTCACGCTGGAGCCTTTCAAAAGTAATCTCAAGATGTAAGAGGCCTAGAAAGCCGCATCTGAAACCAAAGCCAAGTGCAAGAGAGCTTTCTTGCTCAACATGTAGAGCAGAGTCATTAAGTTGCAGTTTTACAAGGGCGTCACGAAGGGCTTCAAAATCAGAAGTGTCAACAGGGTAAATGCCTGCAAATACAACAGGGGAGATGAGTTTAAACCCAGCAAGCGGTGTTTCGCAAGGTGCTTTCTGTGTTGTAAGTGTATCTCCAACTTTTACATCCGCTGTGTTTTTAATGTTTGCGTTGATAAAACCGACTTCTCCAGCTCTTAAAATATCGACAGGTGTTTCATTAGGAGCAAAAACACCTACTTGCAGTACTTCAAAACTTTTTTCAGTCGCCATCATTTTAACGATCGTCTTTTTAGAGATCTCTCCAGAGATAATTCTAAGGTAAACAAGGACGCCTCTATAAGGGTCGTAGTGCGAGTCAAAGATCAAACCTCTTAGTACATCATCATCCTGCGGCTCTGGCGGTGGAACATCCTTTACAATTGCTTCTAAGATATCTTCGATACCAATGCCTGTTTTTGCGGAGCAAGAAACAGCATTGTCTGTTGGAAGGCCTATCACATCTTCGATTTGCTTCTTTGCAGATTCGGGATCTGCAGAAGGAAGATCGATTTTGTTAATGACAGGGATAATTTCTAGATCTCTATCGATTGCCAGGTGAACGTTTGCAAGAGTCTGTGCTTGCACACCTTGAGCTGCATCAATCACAAGAAGAGCACCTTCGCAAGCAGCAAGTGATCTAGAGACCTCGTAGGAAAAGTCTACGTGGCCTGGAGTGTCGATGAAGTTCATCTGATAGGTGATGCCGTCTTTGGCTGTGTAATACATTGTGACAGGGTGAGCTTTGATGGTGATGCCGCGCTCTTTTTCAAGCTCCATATCATCAAGAAGCTGCTCTTGCATTTCTCTTTTAGAGACGGTTCCTGTGAACTCAAGGAGCCTGTCAGCTATAGTTGACTTGCCGTGATCTATATGGGCAATAATGGAGAAATTTCTAATATGTTTTCTGTTGTATTGATACATGGGATCCTGTCTAGATAATTGCTACTCAAGTGTAGAGTAAAAATGGCTTGAATTCAAGGGGAATAGACTTTCCTATTTAAAGACAAAAAGCTCTACTGCAAAGAGTGCTGAAAACACCCAGCAGACAATAGGAATATGCTTATATTTTCCTGTTATGACCTTCAGTATTGTGTATGAAATAAACCCAAAGGCAAATCCGTGATAGATGCTGAAGGTAAGGGGCATTGTGATTGTTGTAACAAAAAAGGAAACAACATCTGCAAAATCATTCCACTTCATAGACTTTATCTGCATGACCATATGACAGCCTAGCACCATGAGAACAGAGGTAGTAGCAAAGTTAGGAATGGATGAGAAAAGAGGATAGAAAAATAGGCATAGAAGGAACATCAGGGCAACGATAATGGAGCTGAATCCAGTTTTTGCTCCTGCGCTTATTCCCGAAGCGGACTCAATATGAACAGCAAGTGTTGTGGTTCCAAGAAGGGGGCCGAGTGTTGAGCTTATTGAGTCAGGAAGAAGAGCTCTTTCCATTAGTTTCTGATCTTGTATGTCATGCTCTCTTCCAGACTGCTTTAGTAGGAGAAAAAGACCTGCAGTTGAGTCGAAGATGCCGATCAAAAATAAAGAGAACAGTATTTTGAAAAAATCGGGTTCTTTTATGAAAGAAAAATTGAGCTTCATAAACGTTTGTGAAAGAGAGGGAGGAAGAGCTACAACGCCCTTGAAAGTAGTTAAACCTAAGATAAGAGCTAAGATCCAATTAGCTAGGATCACCGCGATAAAGGCATACTGAAGTTTGAAGTAAAGCATAACAATGATCAAGGCGAAAGAGACAAAGGCAATAAGAACTTTAATGTTCATAAAATCACCCATCTCGATGATGCTGCCGTGGGAGGCTTTAATCATACCGATTTGCTCAAACCCTACAAAGATAAGGAATAGACCGATCCCGCAGGCAATTCCTTTAAATAGGCTGCTGGGAATGGACATTAGAATTTTTCTTCTTAGCTTTATCAGGGTAAAGAACAAAAGAAAAACACCAACAAAGAAAGCAGCTAGCATGGCGTTTTGCCACACAATGCCTTGTTTTAAGACAATAGAATAGGTGAAAAAAGCGCTGACTCCAAGTCCTGGGGCTATAGCAAAGGGGTAGTTAGCAAGAAGTCCCATAAGGCAGGTTGAGAGGAACGTAACAAGGATCGTTGCCACCATAACAGAGCCGAACGGTAGACCTGCTGCTGATAGGATGGTGGGGTTTACAACAAGTACATAAATAATGGAGGAAAAAGTAGTAAGTCCTCCAAGGATCTCATTTTTATAAGAGGATCCCATCTCATCTATTTTAAAAAATCTATTTACACTTGCCATTGCGAACTTTTTGCTTTTTCAATGAATTAAAAGTTTTACTTATTTTACAAAAAAAACGCGAGTGAAATCATTTTCGAGTATTTATAATTTCTATCTACCTGATATAAGACTGCCCCTATCTAATTAAAATCAAGTAATAGAGGAGGTTAAAATGGCAAGTACTGGGACTAATGTAGCTGTGCCACAAAGGTCTTATATAGGTTCTGTCTATCGGTATGCAGAAAGTACGGCAAGAACAACGCTGGTATTTTTAAGGAGACCTGTAATCGTTTTAAGTGAAAGCTTGGGGATTATTTCTGCAGAAAAAACAGATAAACTAAACAAAACTTATGTAGATAAATTTATAGGGGAGAGGGAAAGTTCGGTCTCAGGAAGATCTGCTGCTGCTCTTGCAGATGTGATTAAAGTCGTTGCACATGCGATCATTATGACTGTTGGTGCATTTATAGTTTCAGGAACAGCGACGCCTCTTCAACTAGTAGCAGGCTTTAGTTTGATTCTTTATGCTTGTTATTCTTTTACAGTTAATTTTGCACTTCCTCGGATACAAACTCAATCTGATTTAGCAAAATGCGATGAACAAAAACGAGTAACGATGGAATTGCATGCAGAACTATTAGAGTTATCAGAAGCCGAACTGAAACAAAAATTCAAAGATATTTGTGGACGAAGCTTTGAAAGGGTTTTTGATACCGAAGCCAAAAGAAAAGAGCTTAAGCTCTTAACAGGAGCAAAGACTGAAGGCCATGGAGTGGCAAGAGCTCTTTCACATGTGATCCCTTTAAAGGAGATATATGAAAAAAAGAGCGAAGAGCTTAATAGATACGATGCTGAACTAAACACCTACGAGGTCGATTTTTCAACTCCAAGTGGTTCGTATTTGTATAACTTAAAAGGGGATGAGTTACTAAAAGCTAAGGTGCAGTTTGCCCATGCGTTAATCCCTTTACTGAATCCTGAAATACCTCATGAAGCTCTTTTTAATATTTTTTACTTAAGTGACCTTTATCCTTTGACTATGTGTGAAGATATGTTTTCAGATAGTGAGAGTTCTTATATCTCTAAAAATGGAGCGAGCCTTCTTGAGAAAGAGTCTCCTGAAGGGGGCTTTAGATTTATACACAGAGGAGATTTTCTTTCGCCAAAGCAGGTATATCAGATGAGGCCAAAAGAGCTTGCCTTAAAATTTATTAGCTGGAGATCTTAAGATTACAGTGCAGAAGATTTTTACTGAGTAGTTTGAGTCAAAAAAAAGACCTACCTTTTTCAAGGTAGGTCTTTTTCTTAGTAGCTAAGTACGTTTTAGTTCTGCGTTGAACTTGTTGCAGTAGCTTCTTCTTTAGCAGCTTCCTCTGTCGAAGTAGCTTCTGCAGCAGCAGCTTTTGCTGTTTCCAGCGCTTCTTGTTGCGCTTGTTTTTTCTCAAGTTCAGCTTTTGCTTGAGAAGCATTAAATTGCTTGCTCAGTGATCTTGCAGCTGTCATCCAGCAAAGGATGATAACAAGCAAGATAACGCCAACGTAAGGTGTCATAGCAGCAATAGAACCAAGACCAATGATAAGACCCTGTTGCATCAAAGATCCACCAGATTTACCAAGTCTTGCTCCTACAACGTCAATCGCAGCTTTACCCTTAACTTTTGACTCTTGGTCAAGAGGGATATAAGCCATTTCTTTAGTAGGATCGAATAGTGAGTATTTACAAGATTTACTCATGATATTTTGAACCATACCGAACATGACGGCTAGCATAAGAGGCGTTGTTCCGATATTAGAGATGAATCCACCTAGGGAATCTCTAAAGATTACGAAACTAAAGAACGCTCCACCTGTAATTATAAGTACTATAGGAGTTACCTGAGCAGCAATTCCCCAACCAAGTCTTCTGATAACGTTAGATCCCACAAAGAGCATCATGAAAATAGTCACGACACCAGTAATTTGAGAGAACATACCCATAAAGGAGTTGTAATCAGATGGGTTTGGATATTGTAGCTTCAGCTGACTCTTCCAAGTAACTTCTACTAGGTTGATACAAACACCGTAAGAAATTACGAGTACTGCAATACAACCGATGTATTTAGAACGTAGTAAAAGCTTGAAACTGTCTTTTAAAGAAAGTTTTGGCTTTTCCTTTTTCTTTGCTTTTTGCTCTGCTTTTGGAACGAATCTTTCGTCTGTAAGAACGTAGCGATTCACCCACCAGTAAGTACCCATAATGAGTAGTCCTGATAGAACAACGAGTCCCATAAGCCAGTTTAATGATACCTGCCATGCATCTACATCAGCTGGGACGTGTCTTCTAAGGTCAGATAGTTTTCTGACGCACCATCCAGCGATGATAAGCGATACGTTAGCACCCATACCAAATAAGCTGTAAAAACGCTTAGATTCGGAGACTTTAGTAGTGTCGTTCGCAAATCCCCAGAATAGTAAGGAAAGGGCGACACTTCCCCAAAGCTCTGACATGATATAAAACAGCGAGAACGTCCAGTTTCTAAAGATGGCTACAAGCCCTTGGAAACCGGTTGGTAGTACCGCTTCTAGTTTGTCACACATTACTGTTGGGTGTAAAAAATCTCTTAGTGGGTAAATTACAGTGGCAAAGAGGCCAAAGAATATTACAAAAGGTAGGATAGATGCATAAAATAGCTTCGGTTTTGAGAGTTTGTTACTGAGCTTTGAGTAGATCAGCATGAACAAAATCGCAAAAGGAAGAACTCCCCATACCTTAAGGAATGGAATTGCTTCCGCACCAGAACCTGGAGCAGTAACAATTAATGTATCCTTTGTATCTCTTAAAATTGTGTAATTAAAGAGAATCAAGAAGAAGAGAAGAAGCATCGGTATGATTTTTTTCAGCTCAAAATTATGTATGGGCCAAAATATCGATCGCACTTTCCCAAATTCTGCTTGTTTTGTTTCTGACATGTTTTGGATCCTAATTTGATCAGTTAATAAAAAAATTCTGTTTTAGTTGTTCTCGGTTAAAATTATGCTTTTACAATTATTCCGAGGATGCAAAACACTGGATTTCTCATACGTTTAAGAGAGATCCCGTAAAATACTTTGCAGCGATATTTCTATCACTCAAGGTAAACATTTTACCTGATTTCCCATTAATTTCAAGAGAAATTCGTGAAATTAAAGAAAGGAATATTAGCGGGGGGGAGTGTCTTGAAATAAGTACTAAGAAAATTTTTCTTATTAGTTATGTGTAAAAAAAATGCACTTTTGGAAAACCAAAAGTGCATGAAATCGTTTGCAAATTTGCAAATTATTTTTTACTGAAACAGTGATGCTTCAGATGTGATAGATGCCGCAAGCGCTTGGTGAGCATTTGCTGCTTCTAGATAGTCATTCCAAAGCTCGTGGTCAACGATACCTTGTCTAATTGCTTGAATAAGATCTCTTTTACAAGCAGCAAGGGATTTCTTTGGGCTTAATACTGAGATCATCTCTTTGTCGCCAGAAAGTCTTGCCATGTTTAGCAGTCTGTCTAGTTGACCTTTTGTGAATGTGATGTGATCTCTTCTCTTTCTAGAACCTCTAGGAGCTCTTTGCTTTGGAGCTACGATAGATGGCTTAGAAGGATTGATGATAAATTTTTCAATCATTGAAGAAAGTTCAGCAGGTTGCTTACTTTTCATTTTTCTTAGCGTAAAGTGGTGAATATATCCACCTGAAGATACTGGAATGTATTTACATAAATCATTCTCTTTTCTGCCGCCAACTTTTTTGATCGCTTTTTCGATGACGCTTTCTAGTTCCTTAAGCTCTTTAAGCTTAGTTTCTTGTTTTACGTTGCTCATGGCTCCCCTGCTTTGTAATTTTTCTATATATTGTGGAAGTGTATATAATATAATGTAGTTTGATTTAATTCAATAAAGAATGAAAGTGAAATCAATTTACGTATTAGAAAAAATTTCTTTTTCATTCGTTTGTTATAAACTATATTTTATTCACCTCGTCCGCCTCTTATCATTAGTGTTTTCAAAAAAATTAATAAGATTAATGTTTTTGAATTTTCAAGAAGCATGTTTGTAATTGATAATTTTTCTGAATTCTAAGTGTTATAGAAGTTTTTGACAAGAATTAAATTGTTATTGAATAAATCAATACTTTATTAGATCACTCGATGAGTGAAAAATTATTAATACCGTTTAAAAAACTTGTTATCAAAATCAGCCCAGTTGTTTGACTAAGCGTGCTAATCCGCTTTGTTAATGTAATAATCACCTAGAAAATATAGCATCTTTTTTTTAGTATGATCTGTTCTGATCTACAGGAGAAAATATTATGAAAATAATAGCAATAGCTGCTGGTAAAGGAGGGGTTGGAAAATCAACTACCGCTGTAAATCTGGCTCTATCTTTAAAAGAATCGGGCTCTAGGTGCGCGATCTTAGACGCAGACCTCTATGGACCTTCTATTGCGAATATGTTGGGGATAGAGGCTTCTATAAAGGAGGACGAGGGGAGCATCATTCCTGCGGTAGGCCTTGGCGTTCAGTACGTGTCTCTGGCGCTGTTTCCCTTTGGGAAGGCTCCTTCTATAGTTAGAGCTCCAATAGCAAATCATATTATAGGTGAGTTTTTAGAAGCAGTGGCTTGGGATAATATAGATTATCTTTTAATTGATTTTCCTCCAGGAACAGGCGACATTCAATTAACGATTATGCAGAAAATTAAGCTTGATGGAGCGGTCCTTGTTTCCACACCACAGCTGGTTTCTCTTTTAGATGTAAAAAAAGCTTTTGGAATGTTTTCTCAGATGGAAGTTCCAGTACTTGGAATGATTGAAAATATGAGTTATTTCGAAAAAGAAGAGGAGAAGCATTACGTATTTGGAAAAGGGCATATTGAAGCTTTTTGTAAAGAGCAGCAGATTCCATTGCTAGGAACAGTGCCTATAGATCAGAGCGTTTCTGAATGCTGTGATGCTGGGATTTCCCTTATTAATAAATACCCCAATAGCAGTTCAACGCTCTCTTACATAAAGATTCAAAAAAACCTTGAACAAGAGCTTTTCAAGTCCCTGAATACATTTGATCAATCTGTAGGAGACTTTAAAGTATTATGGAAAAATTAAATTCGCCGCTGTTTATTAAATCAATTATTCAAGAAGACAATAAACATTTTTCTATTACTTGGAATGATGGAAAAAAAAGCGTGTATCATTTAGCAGATCTGCAGTATCATTGCCCATGCACTAAATGCCGAGATCGCGAGATTAGAGAAAAGGAAAAAAGCCTTTCTTGTCACTACATAAAGAATGTAGGGAACTATGCCATCCAGATATTATTTACGAAAGGATGCTCTCGAGGCATTTATACCTATGCTTATTTAAGGAATTTTGACTCATGTTAAAAAAAGGTGTTTTTCTTTTTCTTGTGTTGTTTGTAACGATGTTTGTTGCTTCATGTTCCAAGATGTCTAAAAAAGAAAATAGCTCTCAAAATTTTGTCATGCCAAGTGATAAGCTTAAGGTTTTGTCTACAACAACAATTATTGATGACCTTGTCGCAAAAATTGGTAAAGAGCATATCGTTCATACATCTCTTATTACGGGGCAATTAGATCCGCATAGCTATGAGCTAGTTAAAGGTGATGATGACAAAATTTCAAATGCGGATGTGCTTATATATAATGGGCTTGGTTTAGAGCATGGGGCAAGTTTGAAGTACCAACTTGAGAATGCAGAAAACTCCTATGCCATTTCAGATAGCATGCAAGCTGATGAAGCTTTCATTTTTGTAGACGGGCAAGTAGACCCGCACATTTGGATGGACCTCTCTCTTCTTGCAAAAGCTGTGATTCCAATCGGAAAGATATTAGCAAAGTATGATCCGCAGCATGAAAAGCAGTACATGCAAAACGCTAGAGAGTTAGAAAAAAGTATGCTGGCATTAGATAAGCATATTGAAGCCTCTCTTGAAAAAATACCTAAAGAAAGTTGTTACCTTGTCACAAGCCATGATGCGTTTTACTACTTTACAAGGCGCTACCTTGCAAAGGAGAGTGAACGTTCTTCTGATGAATGGAGAAAAAGATGTAGAGCTCCTGAAGGTCTGGCTCCTGATGGGCAGATGAGTCCAAAAGACATCGGTGCAATTGTGGAGTATGCTCTTTCTTATGGAGTACAGGTTGTCTTTACGGAATCGAATGTGAATCAAGATGCGTTAAGAAAAGTAGTAAAGATCATTAAGCAAAAGGGGAGTCTGGCGGACCTTTCAAGAGAGCCTCTTTATGGAGACACTATGGGAGAGGTAGGGTCTGGCGCAGAGGGTTATCTCAAAATGATGAAATACAACTCAAGAATCATAGTAGAGCATCTTTGTAAAAACCATGAAGGGAGTTTGCTATGAGTGATGCGATTCTTTGTAAGGAGTTAAGCGCTTGTTATGATAAGGGACCTGTACTATGGGATGTTAGTTTGAATATTCCAGAGGGATCTCTTGCCGCGATCATTGGCCCAAATGGAGCTGGCAAAAGTACTCTCCTAAAAGCTTGTGTTGATTTAATCAAACCTTTTTCGGGAAGTGTTTCATGCTTTGGCAAGCCATTTAAAAAAGCAAGAGATCGTATCGCCTATATTCCTCAAAAGGAAATGGTAGACTGGGAGTTTCCTATTACTGTTTTTGAAGTGGTTCTTATGGGCCGTTATAAGAAACTTGGCTTCTTTAAATGGATGCGAGAAGCTGATAAGGATGCTGCTAATAAAGTAATGAAACTTCTTGGGATTGAAAAGTTAAAGCATAGACAGATCAGCGAACTCTCAGGTGGGCAGCAGCAAAGAGTCTTCATGGCAAGAGCTCTTATGCAAGATGCAGATCTCTATCTTTTAGATGAGCCTTTTGCAGGTATTGATGCTGCTACAGAAGTCACTCTTATAGAGTTGTTTAAAGACCTTAGAGCAAAGGGAAAGACGATTGTAATTGTGCATCACGACCTGCAGTGTGTACGCAACCTTTTCGATTATGTGGTTTTTTTAAACACAAGGCTTGTTGCTTTTGGAAAAACAGAAGATGTGTTTACAAAAGAAAATCTTTGCAAGGCCTATGGTAAAAAAGGAGAGATCCTTACAGAGGTTGTTGGCCTTGTGAATAAAAATAGAGCAGGACTTTAAAATGTCTAGCTATGTGTCACTTGTGGATCTTCTAACAGACCCTATATATAGAGGTCCTATATGGGGAGCGCTCTTTATGAGTATCTCTGCATCGCTTATGGGAGCTATCAATGTTGTTAGGAAAAAGCCTCTTGTAAGTGAGATGCTCTCTCACGCGTGTTTCCCAGGTGTTGTTCTCGGTACTATGATAGGTGCCTTATTTTTCACCTACTCAGACACGCTTGCCTTTAGTTTTATTTTAATAGGTGCATCGATATTCAGCCTTTTTTCTCACCTGCTCTTTGAGAAACTCATACAAAACAAGTTAAAGTCTGATGTAGCACTCTGTTATCTTGGAACCTCTTTTCTTGGTCTTGGCGTATTGCTTGCAAGCTTTATGCAAAAATCCCATGTGATGTGGTACTCAAAAATACAGGTGTTTTTCTACGGGCAGGCATCTACGATGTCTGATACTCATATTTGGATCTATGCTGCACTCTCTAGCGTAGTGGCTCTTTTCCTTATTGTATTTTACCGTCCAATAAGACTTGTTTGTTTTGACCCCGAATATGCAAGAAGTATAGGGATCCGGTCGAAGGGGATTTTGATGATCCAAAGTACTCTTCTTACACTATCCATTGTTGTGGGGATAAGAAGCGTTGGTATCGTTCTTATGACAGGAATGCTAATTGCTCCCTGTATTGCAGCAAGATATCTGACGAGTAGATTTTCGATTTATTTAATTGCCTCTCTTGCTTTTGGGGTAGTGAGTACTCTATGTGGAAATATCCTTGCGATCAACTGGCCTTTTGAACTTTCAGGCTTGCACTTTGTCCCAACAGGACCGACGACTGTAATTGTAGCATCGATGATGGCATTTATAGTGATGTTACTTTCTCCAAAGAAAGGACTTCTTGGAAAGTACTTGAGAAAAAGGAACTTCCAAAAGCGCTGCCTTAGAGAAAATATCCTTAAGGCATTTTGGAAAAAAGAAAAAGAAAGCTCTCTTTCAGAAGTCTTTACATGGAACCTAGCTCCTTTTTCTCTTGTGAAAACGACTCTTAAGAAACTCGCTTATCAAGGCTTTATAGATAGACGTGCCGGTGTACTTTCTCTCACAGAAGATGGAAGAAAGAAAGCTGCATATATTGTAAGGCTTCACAGGCTCTGGGAGCTGTACCTTGCTGAACACCTCGAGTACTCCAAAGAAGATATCCATAAAAATGCAGAAGAGATTGAGCATTTAATTACTCCTGAAATTGAAGAAAAGTTAACAAGGCTTCTTTTGGATCCTCAAATGGATCCACACAATAAGCCGATTCCACAAAAGGAGCTGATATGAGCCCTTATAATGGATGCGATTTCTTTTCCTTTTTTGGCGTCTTTTTTCTAAGGATGTGGCAACTTCTATTTGGTGACCTTGCCTTAGCAGGTCTTGCGAGTGATGAGATCCAAGTGATTGTTCTCATGTGTTCTGGAGTGTCAGCAGCACTTGTAGGCAGTTTCCTTGTTCTTAAAAAGATGACGATGCTTGCAAATGCTCTTTCTCATACGGTGCTTCTTGGCATTGTCACAAGCTTTTTAGTATTTTCGTGCTTTTCGGATCATAAGGTTTTTGGGATGAGCCTTAGTGTATTGCTTCTTGGTTCGCTCCTAGCATCATTCTTAACAACAGCACTCGTAGAGCTTTGTAAAAAGTTGTTTTCTCTTGATGAAGGATCAAGTATTGGTTTGATCTTTTCGTTTCTTTTTGCCCTTGGGATCGCTCTTGTTACTGTATTTGCGAAGGGTGTACACCTTGGGACAGAGGCGATCATGGGGAATATTGATGCCCTTCATGTACGTGATATTAGGCTTGTTATGTACACACTTCTTGCTTCCGTTTTTGCTATTACAGTGTTTTTTAAATACTTTCAGATTCTGTGCTTTGATGGAAGCTTTGCAAAATCCATTGGACTTCATCCAGGCTTTTTCCATTACCTACTTATGTTGCTTACTGCCTCAGCCTCGATTTGCTGCTTCCGCGCTGTGGGTGTATTTTTGTTTCTGATATTTTTAACAGCTCCTGCCATGTGTGCGAGGCTCTTTACAAAGAAGCTTAGGTCACTGCTCATTCTCTCTTGTGTGATTAGTGTTTTTGGATCTCTGATTAGTATCGCTGTTTCTAGGCACATATACTCATATTATGATGTGGCACTATCAACAGCAGGACTCTCTTGCGTGATTCTTTCAATTATGTACCCTGCTGCATTACTCGTTGTTAAAATGCAAAGAAATCTGCTAAAATCAAAGGTGAAACGTAAATCCGATTCTTCCTCAAAGTTTAAGAAGAAGACTTCTTTGATAGATACAACTGGCTAGATTTCATAAAATATGAAAGAAAAACGATTAATTATTCTTGGTTCCACAGGTTCTATTGGAGAGAGTACGTTAAGAGTTGTGCGTTGCCACAGCTCATCTTTCAAAGTAGTCGCTCTTGCTGCACAAAGTAACATTGAAAAGCTCTCTTTACAGATCAAAGAATTCTCACCGAAAATTGTAGCTGTTTATAACAAAGATAAAGCGAAAGAACTCCAAAAGCTGTTTCCTGATGTAAAAATAGTTGGAGGGCTTGATGGCGTTTCGGAAGTGGCTTCTTATAAAGAAGCGGATCTTTGCGTTTCGGCAATTTCTGGAACGATGGGAATTTTACCAACCTTTGCAGCGATCACAGCAGGCCACGACATCGCTCTTGCAAATAAAGAAGTTCTTGTTTCTGCAGGCTCACTCATTACAAGTCATGCAAAGAAGAAAGGTGTAAAGCTCCTTCCGATAGATAGTGAGCAAAGCGCGATTTTTCAATGTCTTGAGGGGAGCAAAACAGCAGATGTTCTTAAGCTAATACTCACAGCCTCTGGGGGGCCGTTTTTTAATACCTCCTATGAGCAGATGAAGAAAATTTCGATTAAGGAAGCTCTCAATCATCCAACGTGGAATATGGGAGCAAAGAATACCATCGATTCCTCAACGCTTATGAATAAAGGCCTTGAGGTGATAGAAGCATATCACCTCTTTGACATCCCTCTTTCGCAAATAGAGGTAGTTGTTCATCCCCAAAGCCTTATTCACAGTTTTGTAGAATTTGTCGATGGCTCGCTCCTTGCGCAGGTAGCTGAAAATCAGATGGTCATTCCGATACAGTATGCAATGACCTATCCTGAAAGAAAAAAAGGCCTGGTAAAGCCTTTTGACTTTAGAAAGTTTAATAAATTTGAGTTCTTTCCGCCTGATGATAAAAAGTTTACTTGTCTCTCTCTTGCTTATCATGCAGCAAAGACAGGAGGCTCGATGCCCTGTTTTATGAACGCCGCAAACGAAATCCTCGTAGAAAGATTTTTAAAAGGGCAAATTTCTTGGCTTGAGATCGGGAAAAAATTGGAAAAACTATTGATTTCGCATACAATAGAAGATGGTTTAAAATTAGAGACTCTTACTCTTGTTGATAAGCAAGCAAGAGAAGAGGCTAAGCTCGCATAGTAAGGATCTATTCATATGTTTTTTAATCTGCTGTATTTTGCACTTGCGCTATTCGGCCTTGGATTTTTGATATTCATTCACGAGCTTGGCCACTACTTTATGGGCAAGAAAGTAGGGATGAAAATTGAAGTCTTCAGTATTGGAATGGGTAAGCCCATTAAGAAATGGGAATGGCAAGGTGTCACTTGGCAGCTTTGTTATCTGCCCTTTGGTGGCTATGTCAAATTTGCAGGAGACAAAGAGAGTGAGTGTGACAACACAGATGATGATACGTTCTATGGGAAAAAGCCTCTCGACCGCATAAAAGTTGCTCTTGCAGGTCCTCTTGTAAACATTGCTTTTGCTTTTATCCTTTTCTGCGTTCTGTGGTTTTCAGGAGGAAGGCAAAAAGGGTTTTCTGAATTTACAAATGTCATAGGGTATGTAGATCCTGCTTCTGAGCTTTATCAGAAGGGTGTAAGACCTGGAGATCAGATCACAAAATATGATGGCCATTCTTTTAACGGGTTCAAAGACCTTATTATGGCTTCTGTTCTTAAACAAAAGTCTATGGATATTGAAGGGAATAAAGTTGATTACTATACAGGTGAGACAACCCCTTATCGTTATAACCTGACTCCTTACCAGCACCCTCGCTCAGCATCAAAAGACTTTAAGACAATCGGGATCTTAGGCTCTGGTAGGTTTTTGTACTTTAACAAGCTTGATGGTTTTACTGATAAAGAAGTGATTCAAGATGGCCCGATGAAAGGTTCTGGAATCGCCTATGGAGATCGTTTTGTTTGGGCAAATGGAGATGTTCTTTTTTCCATGGACCAGCTTGCTAAAGTCACGAATGAAGATAATGCGATGCTTACAGTAGAGCGCGCTGGAAAAAGATTTTTTGCTAAAGTACCAAGGGTGAAAATCGAAGATCTTCGTCTATCAAGTAAAGAAGCCCTAGAGATGGAAGACTGGCAGCACGAAGCAAATCTTAAGGGAAAAGAGGTCTCATTTATTCCTTATGCGATGAACGCGAATGCAGTTGTTGCAGAAAACCACCTATTCCTTGGGAACGATTCAAGAGAGTACAGCGTTTATGATTATGAAGATGCAAGAGCTGAAACAGAGCCTCTAAGAAAAGGCGATAAGATCCTTGCAGTTGATAGCATCAAAGTTGCAAACACATATGAGCTTATGCATGCACTGCAGAATAAGCATGTAAAAATCATTGTTCAAAGAAAAGATCCTGGCGTTGTTTCTTGGAAGAATGAAAATGCTTACATGATGCACTCGATAGATCCAAAAGATCTAAGAGCGGCTAAAAATGCAATTTTATCTGGGTCAGATCAAAAGACATTTGGAAATCTACATATCTTAAATACAGTCACTCCTATAAGACTTACGGATCTACCTCTTTCATCAGCGAAGAAAGGCTGGGCAGCAAAAGAGTATGAAGCAAGCATCGAAAGGATCAACGCGCTTCCTGATCTGGAAAAGAGAAATGAAGCATTTGCAGCTCTTAAGAAATCTTCTCAAAGGCTCATGCTTGGTGTTCCTCTTGTTGATTTAAGTGTGCAGTATAATCCAAACCCAGCGGCTCTTTTCACATCGACTGTAAAAGAGACGGGAAGAACGCTAACAGCACTTCTTACAGGAAAGCTGAATCCTAAATGGCTTTCAGGTCCTATCGGCATGGTGCAAGTTGTGCATAGAGGCTGGACTGAAAGTGCTCCTGAGGCCCTTTTTTGGATGGCAATGATATCCTTAAACCTTGGAATATTTAACCTTCTTCCACTTCCAGTGCTTGACGGCGGTCATATCTGTTTCTCACTTTATGAGATGATCACAAGAAGAAGGCTCAAGCCAAAGGTGATGGAAAGGCTGATCATTCCATTTGTTGTTCTTCTTATAGGGCTTTTCATCTTTGTGACCTACCAAGATGTCATGAGACTATTTGGCAAATTTTTCTAGAAATTTGTTTTTGTAAAACGTGTTTCTTAAAACACGTTTTACAAAACAAGTTCAGAGTTCCCATACGTCTGTGGCGATCTTTTTAATAAACATCTTATCATGAGAAATTGCAAGAAGAGCCCCATCGAACTCAAGAAGTGCTTTCTCAAGAGCTTCTACTGTTGCAAGATCAAGATGGTTTGTCGGTTCATCAAGTAACAAGACAGTGGGCTTCTCAAGGATAAGGCTAAGAAGCATGAGTCTTTTTCTTTGCCCAACGCTTAAGTTTGAAAAGGGAAGGTGCAAAAGTTCCTCACCGCCAATCGCAGCTTTATGAAGCTCTTTTCTAAGGTCTTCTTCAGAAAGCTGATACCGATCTTCAAAATACATTCTTGGTGTTTTGTCCATAGGTAGTAGCTCAACTTCCTGATCAAGATAAGCGATTTTTGCACGAGAGGTGATGCGTACTTCTCCAGAATCTACTTCAAGCATATTTGCCATGCATTTAAGAAATGTAGTTTTCCCGCAGCCGTTTTTTCCTGTTAGAACAATGCGATCTCCTTTGTTCAATGTTTTAGAAACATTATTAAAGAGAGTATTGTTATCAAAGGATTTAGAGATGTTTTCACAAGCGATGACACAAGACACAGGTAACATAGCTTGAGAGAACCTCAATCCTTTAATGGTTTTGGGTTTTGGGTGTTTAGGTGCATTTTCCTCAAGAAGCTCAAGGCGCGTTTTAAGGTCATTTACATTACGAGCAACCGACTTTTGGTGTTTGTCACCACGTCGATCATAAGCCATGATGTTGTTGTCTTTAGGAGGAACAGGTTTTCCTTTTGTAAAAGTAATTGCCTTGATCTGCATCTTAAGACTTTTTACTTCCTCCTTATAGTCTTCATAAGCCTTAAGTTTGTCTGCGAGCTCTCTTTCTTTCTCCTTTATGTAGAAGTCGTAACTACCTATATAGGTATTAAGTTTTGCGCAAGAGATCTCGATTAAGCGATTACAAGTAGCATTTAAAAAAGCTCGATCATGCGAAACGATGACAACAGCCCCTTTACCTTTTTTATTACGATCTTTAAGAGTGTCTGTGAGCCAAATAATCATATCCTTGTCTAAGTGGTTTGTGGGCTCATCAAGAAGGAGTAGATCTGGGTCATAGATCAAAGTCTTTGCAAGAGCTACGCGTAGCCTCTGTCCGCTACTTAAATCAGACATTCTTTTATCAAGGTCTAAGGCATCAAGCTTTAGCCCATGGAGGATTTTTTCAAGAGGGGGTCTATCGTAACCACCAAGGCTCTCATACTTTTCGTGAAGCTTCTCCCACTCTTCTAAGCGGCACTCATCCTTTAGGCATTCAGCCATCTTCTTTTCAAGTAGTGAAAGAGAAGCATCCTCCATATATTCTCTCGCAACAATACCCCCATCTTCCAGGATAACTTCCTGGGGAAGATAGGCAATGCGGAGGCCTTCTGCAAAGTAAGAGTTGCCTCTACTTGGATCCGTGCTGCCTGCAAGGATCTGAAGAAGGGTAGTTTTCCCAGTGCCGTTTTTCCCAACAAGAGCAAACAGTTCTCCCTCATTGATTGTGAGGGATATATCCTCAAACAGAATTTGGGCATCAAAAGATTTATATAAATGTGTATATTGTATTAGGAGTCTAGACATAAGCTTTACCAAAGTTAAATTAAAAAAAACTGAGTTAAAACTTATTTTCTCATTGGTAGAGCTCTCCTTTTAAAGATACCCTAATAATAACATATAGTTATTTTTTCTGCAATTAGGCTTTGTTTAGGTCTAGTGTCATCATGATATGAGGCACTGGGTTGAAGGAGGGGATAAACTCCTCCTCTTGAACAAATCCGACTTTTTCATAGACGTGGATAGCTTTTTTATTTGAAACAGCAGGATCTATTAACACAAAGTCTACATCCTGGCTTTGAATAAATTCTTTGATCATACGCGTACCAAGGCCCCTCCCAAGGAAGTCTTTTTCTCCTATAAGAACATCGAGAGTAGAGGTTTTTCTGTTCTCTTTGAACCATTTATCATAAGGGTCACTCGCATTGAAGGGACCGTCAATAGGGGAGGTCATGAGGAAGCCGAACGGCTTGCCATCTAAAAAAGCTACAAAGTGCTCGAACCTATAGTCATCGTTATGATCTATCCCGTTTACAAAGAGATGTAGGTTATTAAGAGTGTTTTTGAGGCCGTCGCCATAGAAGTAGGGCTTTATATGGTCTTTTGCAAGCCAGCTATGGATCAGTTTTTCATGTGATTGATCGGCTTTTTTAAAAGAGAGAGCTTCCTTCGTCATACAATTACCTGTTAGTGAAAGTAAGGTGACTACAAAGTATAAGATGTGTTTCATATTTATGCCTTAAATAAAAAAGGCCATCTAATAATAGATGGCCTTTATATACAAACATAAAGTTAAAGCCTAAGTGGCTCTAGGTCTTAGTCTTTTTTCTCATCGTCTAAGATCTCAACTTCAGCATCTTCGATGTTTTCTTCTTTGTTTGAAGATGCATTTGCTGTCTGCTCAGCACCAGGCATAGGACCTGCATTAGGAGCGCCCTGCGCGCCTTGCTGCATATTTTCGCCGATCTTTTGGATCGTTGTGTTTAGATCATCAATCGCTGATCTAAGCGCTGCGATGTCAGTGCCTGATTTAGCAGTTTTAAGAGCTTCGATTTTACCCTGGATCTCTTGCGCGATGTTCGCTGGGATCTTATCTTTATAATCAGTAAGAGCTTTTTCAGATCTAAAAAGAAGAGCATCTGCTTCGTTTTTAGTATCCACAGTCTCTTTCATCTTCTCATCTTCTTCTTTGTGATCTTCAGCATCTTTTACCATGCGTGTGATCTCATCATCAGTAAGACCTGATTTCGCTTCGATTTTAATCTTCTGCTCTTTACCAGAACCAAGATCTTTTGCAGATACATGTAAGATACCATCAGCATCGATGTCAAAAGCAACCTCGATTTGAGGAGTACCTCTTGGCGCTGGAGGAATCTCTGTAAGATCAAAACGACCAATCTCTTTGTTGTGACTTGCCATTTTTCTCTCACCCTGCAAGACCACGATCGTTACAGCAGGCTGGTTGTCAGCAGCTGTTGAGAAGACTTGCTTCTTCTGCGTTGGGATCGTTGTGTTTCTTTCTACAAGAGGAGTTAAAACGCCACCAAGCGTTTCAATACCAAGTGTTAGAGGAATCACGTCAAGAAGTAGAACGTCTTTAACGTCTCCTGCAAGAACTCCACCTTGAATCGCAGCACCAGTTGCTACAACTTCATCAGGGTTCACCCCTTTGTGTGGTTCTCTTCCGAAGATCTCTTCTACTTTTGCTTGTACGATCGGCATTCTTGACATACCACCAACAAGGATCACATCGTGGATTTGATCTTTTGTCAGACCAGCATCTTTCATTGCTTTTTCACAAGGTCCTCTTGTTCTTTCAACAAGACCTGCAATAAGAGACTCAAGCTTTGCTCTTGTTAGAGTTAGCTGAAGGTGCTTTGGTCCAGTTGCATCCATTGTGATGAATGGCTGGTTGATCTCTGTTTGTGTTGTTCCAGAAAGCTCGATCTTTGCTTTCTCTGCAGCATCTCTAAGTCTTTGAAGAGCCATCTTATCTTGTGATAGATCAATGCTATTGTCTTTTTTGAACTCTTCTAAGATCCAGTTGATAATTGCATTGTCAAAGTCATCTCCACCAAGGTGAGTATCACCATTTGTTGCAAGAACTTCAAAAACGCCATCACCGATCTCAAGAACAGAAATATCAAAAGTACCACCACCAAGGTCAAAGACTGCGATTTTTTTGTCGCCTTCTTTATCTAAGCCGTAAGCAAGCGCTGCTGCTGTTGGCTCTGGGATAATACGCTTAACATCAAGACCTGCGATCTTACCAGCATCTTTTGTAGATTGTCTTTGTGAATCGTTAAAGTAAGCAGGAACAGTAATCACAGCACCTGTTACTTTTTCACCTAGATACTCTTCTGCTGTTTCCTTCATTTTCATGAGGACTTGAGCGCCGACTTCTTCTGGAGAAATCGTCTTGTCTTCTACTTCGAAAACAACATCACCATTTTGGTTTGCTTTTACGTTGTAAGAAACAGTTTTTGTTTCAGATCCAACTTCCTGGTATTTTCTTCCGATGAAACGCTTTGTTGAAGAAAGTGTTTTCTCAGGGTTTGTTACCGCTTGTCTTTTCGCAGGGATACCAACAAGTCTTTCTTTTCCTTTGTAAGCTACAACAGAAGGTGTTGTTCTAGTTCCTTCTGCGTTCGCAATCACCTTAGCAGCTCCCCCTTCCATTACAGAAACGCAGGAGTTTGTAGTTCCAAGGTCGATCCCGATAATTCTTCCTTTATCTTTTTTTTCAGCCATCTTGAGACTCCTTTTCTTTTGTGTTTGTATTTTCTTGATTCTTTTCATCTTCTGGAGACTCTTTCTTAGGCGGCTTTGCAACCTTTACTCGAGCAGCTCTTAGTGTTCTATCTCCAGATTTATAACCTCTTACGAAGACCTCTAATATCGTGCCTTCTTTATGTTCTTCTGTTTCGACAACCTCGACAGCTTCATGAAGATGCGGATCGAACTGGCACCCTTCAGCGTCAAAAGGCTTTACGCCATGTTGCGTAAGTACATCTTTAAACTGGCTAAGGATCATCTCAAAGCCCATCGCCCAGTTACGTACTTCTTCAGACATCTGATCTTTGAACCCAAGTGCCTTTTCTAGGCTGTCTAGTGGATCAATAAAGTCTGTAATAATACTGTCTACAGCAAACTTCGTCATATCTTGACGCTCTTTTTGCATCCTCTTTCTTGTGTTCTCAAGCTCTGCCAAACTTCTTAAGTATTTGTCACGATTCTCATGAAGCTCTTTTTCCAAGTTCTCTTGCTTCTTTTCTTCATTGAAAATCTCAGCTTCTTTTGAGTTATCCTCAGTGTCATCTGGGGCTTTCTTATCTTTCATTTTCATTCCTTTCATTTGAACGGGGTTTGGACCGGTCGTCGAGTAGTAAACTTTCAGCTCTTTTCAAATGCGAAGGAGAGTTTTTGTAATCCAATGCATTTGATTTAGGCACTCTATAGTTAATCTGGTGCTTAAAGAGCAGGCTGTTTAACGTGTCACTAATTGTTTTTGAAGTGGTCTTCAAAATTTCAAATAGTTTTCTATAAGGGATTCTTGTAGGGCCAAGTATACCAATCGCTCCTACAGGTTTCTGCCTAATATGATAGGGGACCATGATAATCGCGCATTCACTATTTTCTGAAACATAATTTTCAAGATCATCACCGATCCAGAATTTTAAGTGGTTCTCTTTGCAAACTTCTTCGCAGAGTTTATGCATAAGGTTGGGATTCTCAAAAATGGAAAGCCCATTTGCAAGAGACTCTGCTTCTTGGAATTCAAAGTAATTCAGAAGTTTTGAAAATCCAGTCTTGTAAAGATCATCTTGGATAAATGTCGCATGTCCGACGATATGTCTTAACATAAGCTCATTATAAAAATGTTCTGCAAGCTTCAGCTCTTCTGCGTCAAGCTCTGGCCTGTCAAGGCCCGTCATTCTAAAGTGGAAATAAAGCTCAAGGCGCTTTAGGGAAAAGTTACTAAGTTTCGTATCAGTAAAAAGTACTTCTGTATGAACCATTCCAAAACTTGTTAGCAAAATCGCAAGCGTTCTACCACTATCAAGAGGAAGAAGTTTGACACTTGTGATGAAGTCTTGGTCGAACCTTGGAGATGTGATAAAAGCTGCACAGCCTGTAGAGTCAGAGATAAGGTTGACAACCTTGTTTAGATATCCGATCACTTCCTTATCTTTAAACTGCAGATCAGACTCGATGGCCTTTTTGCGAGCTTTACTAAGGGTGTCTTTTCCTTCTTTCTGCTTAGCGTAGTACTTATAGGCAAGGTCTGTTGGGATCCTTCCCCCAGAAGAGTGCTGCTGCTCTAGGTACCCACTTTCTTCGAGCTTAGAAAAGTAGTTACGGATAGTTGCAGAACTGAGGTGTCCAAATCCAGAATCCTTCAAAGTGTTAGACCCGATCGGCTTGCCTGTCTTGATATATAAGTCTGTGATACCGAGTAGGATACTCGTCTCTCTCTGCTGTTTTTTAGAACCGCTGCTAACCATATATTGGCACTCAAGTTATTTGTTTGCTAATTTATTACTTAATTATAGCAAAGGCGCTATGGGAGTGCAACATTTTTAGCACTTAAAGTGCAAGATTGCTGAATTTTTCAAAAAATTATTAGCAAGCCTCTTATTTAAAATAGTTTGTGAATTGTTCTGTTTTGCCTTAAATGTTATAATCTGGGCAAATTTAAGGGGATCCTATGTCGACGATAGAAGAGATCATAACAGCGCCAGATAGTCTTTACTCAGGTGGGCTGCTTTTTGCTCCCTCCTATTATAAGGAGAGTATCGAAGAGTCTAGATACTCTGAAATTGTGACAGATGCCTCGAGAAATAATGCTTTCTATGGCGAAGTTGTCTTAGATCTTGCCAAAAGAGTCGCCACGATCGCCATCATCGTGATCCCAAGCATTACTATTTTGCCTGCTGGCAGTGTTCTCTCTCTTGTGGGAAGTGGTGCTCTAGCAGCCCTGATATCCTCTTCAAGCTCTCAAGAAGAGAAAAGACCTCCTCATACATTTGAAGTTTTGAGCCTAAAAGCAGATCTTCTCGCATGTATGAAAAATAAAGATAAAGCTCACTATTTCACCCGTGAGATCCTTGTAAATGCGGCTCTTAAAACCGTATATCTCGGCTTAATCACCTATACCTATCCTACATTTCTTGCCTCTTTCGGCCTATTCTCTATTGGAATGAGCTATGGAAATGAACTCCTTTCCTTCCTCGATGCGGGCATGGAGGAGTATTTCAAGCGTGTGAGACTTCCTCAGCTAGAAGAAGAGCTTCGTCTCTTAGACTAGATTCATAAGTACCTAATAATTAACGACCCTTTTCTAACAAGTTAACCGTAAGTGACTTGCGTTACTCCTGTTGATAAAAATTAAAAAAAATGTTATAATGTTCATGGGGACCTATGACTAGGTTCCAAAATAAACTCAATTTGGAAGATGTATGGGAATACCTAGTAGATTAGAAGAAGGAATGGGCGCTCAAGCTGAAAATCTGGATCATTTAGAAGATGATGATGAGTCTATTGTTGAAGGCGTCACAAAAGAGACTGCTGAGTTTGCATCTGCGGCACTTCAAGAAACTGCGAGTGCATATTCTGCGGCACTTCATGAAACTGCGAGTGCTTCTTCTGCTTCAGGAGGGAAGTCAGTGTTTAGAATGCTCAGTGATTCCGTGTCAGAAGGAATAAGTAGCATTTCAAGAACTTTCACCTCTGTGTTTAAGAGTGAGTTTCAACTTGAAAGAGTCATCGCCAGAGCTGAGCAGTTTTATGCAAGTTCTCAGTGGGCTGAGGGTAATGCATTTTTAGATAGAGCGCTTAGGCAATTTTGTGAAACTCAACTAAAAGGACCTTTTGCAAATGAAGCTAGCTCTGAAGCCTTATTTCAAAAGCTTAAAATAATCATAATGGATGTAGATTACGGAGTCTCTCCTGAAGTGTTAATTAAAGCAAAGACAGAACTATGTGAAACTGTTGTTCGAAATTTTAATCAAATGCAAGAAGAGGTTTTGACAAGGGCAGCAAGAGATTTTAAAAAGACAGAGTTTATCGATAAATTTGGATTGGCTGAAGGGGATACCATAGCATCTGTCGAACTCCTTGGTGATGAAACACACAACCACGGTAGGATACCAGCGCGTATTCGTTTTACAAGTGGCGCAGAAGTGATTTATAAACCAAGATCTATGCATGTAGAAAACACCTTATATAATAGAGAAAACGGGATTTGCACAATTGCTGGACTTGGCTCATATAGTGTGATGTGTGAAAGTGATGATTCTGGAGAGTATGGATATTCAGAATTCCTTCATAATGAAAAAGAAGCAAACACATTTTCGGATCCCCAAGATCTTGTAGAGTATTACCAAAAACTCTCAAAGCTTGAATTGATTGCACAAGAGCTTGGCATCACAGATCTTCACCTTTTAAATGTAATTGTTAAGGATAAAGTGCCATACATTATCGATGCAGAGGTGTATTTAAATCCTGAACAAGAAGAGAATCCATTTGAAACACTACTCTTTAGTAAAGAGCATGGTGCTGCTTATTATTTTGATCTTGACATACGAGATGGCTCCGGAATAGGAAATAACCGTTTATGGTTTGCAGGAGAGATAGGAGAAAAACTTGGTCACCCTAAAAGAATAAGAGATGATGACCTAAGAGACGTTGGAGTAGACCTTGAATCAATCAGACCATCAGTGAGATTAACTGAAGAAGAAAAAGGCGCTTGTGCCGAAGCAAAAGCCACTCTTGCAAGAAGACCAGGAAGGTTTGTTCCTGTATCTACGAGGAATTTAAAACTGTCTCTTAGATGTATAAACCCTGAATCCGATGAACAACTAGGGGGGTTTATTGAACATGAACTCGCAAGAAATCTTAAGGATTATGGAATGGAGTTAATATTTCCTAAGCCTTATACCCACTTAGCAGAGCTTATAAAAGAGGACTTTCTGAACAATGATGTCCCATCTTTTAATTATGATTCAAGAAGCGATGTTGTGATTTATAAGGGTGAAGTTATTGCGAGAAGATCTACGGAAATAGGGTAGGCTTTCTTAGCGACTTGGAAAGTCTATAGAGCTCACCCAAGCATTTGCCTTACGTAGTACATCTGTAGAAAAGTTCCTGCTGCTCTGTCCGCATCTGTACTGTTCCTCTTTAAGCCTGTCATCAAGAGCCTCAAACAACTTTTTACACATTGCATTTACAATGCGATCTCTATCTAACTCATCATAAGAGCCTAGTCCTAGATCGTTAATATTTGTTGTGTCAATTACCTTCTGCAGGCATTTAGAAGCTTCTAATATTGATAACATTTCTATCCTCTTTAAAAGAAAATAATATAACATAAATTTCGATAATTTTCAATTATCAAAAAAATAATTACAGTTGTTAAAATTATTATATTGTATTTTTAGAGCTCCCATTATCACCCCTTGTATAGAAGAGAAGGATGAAGATAGCGAGATTTGTGGCAAACGACAGCATCGGAATTGTGATAAACCCAAGGCCTGCATCCAAGATAGCCGAGCAGCTAATGAAGGAAGAGCAAAGGTGCAAGGGGGCAAACCCTTTAATTTGCTGGATGGCGATATGGTACATGCTGAAAAAAAGCCCAAATGCTGGGAACGCGATCGCATAGGCAAACACATCATAGACTTGTTTAAAAAAAGCAACTCCTAGGATGATCACAAGAGGGTAGAGGCTGATTCGTTGATACCAGCAGAGCGTACAAGGATAGTAGTGTTTGATCTCGCTGTAGTAGATGCTTCCGATAAATGCCAGAGCGCTAAGTAGCCAAGATACGTAAAGGCAAATCTTTTGTTTTCTCATCAGCGACTATTGAGTTCTTTTTTAATGAGTTTTTCCACTTCGTTATAGTCAGGCCTTACAAGTTGTATCCCATTCACGTACACAGTAGGTGTTCTGATGACACCACCCATAATTGCTTTGGCATAGGCAGTATTCTCTGAGGCTTTTTGGATATAACTTCTTTTATGAACACAAGAGCTGAATCTTGCTTCATTAATATTGAGGTCTAAACTTGTAATAAGACGCATCATTTCTTCTTCAAGTTCTTGATCTGTGAGAGCTAGAGGAAGATTTTCGTAGTATTTATTGAGAACCTTGAAGAAGTCAGGAGTAGACTGCTGGTTTACACAGAACAAAATTCGTAATACCGTTTCTGAATGGGGCTCTTCTCCTACAAGGAAAATCGTGTACTTAATTTTATGGGTATCGATAAATTCTTTTTTGAGTCTTTCGTAGTAACGCTTATGGAACACAACGCAGTTATTACATCTTGGATCTTCAAAGACAACAACATGAACAGGTGCTGCAGGATCTCCTACAGTAGGCTCTTCTACTGTTAAGAGAGGAATCGGTGCATGATAGTTATCCTTATCGTGAAAATAAAAAAAGCCTATAGCTCCGATGACAAGGATGACAATCGTTAAGATGAAAAATAACCGGGTTTTTGAATGCACAAAAAGCTCCTATAAAAAGTGGATTACATTCTTTGTATGCTAAATGGAAATTTGTATCTAGTCTAAATCAAAAGAGAGATCATCATCGATTGCGGGATCAACGATGTTGATATCATCTGCTACAAGAGGAAGGATATCGACGATCGACGGTGACCATCCGAGACCTCTTGTATAGACCATCTTCGAGGCAATATAACAAGCAATGATTGCATTTTGATGTGTATCAGGTATGTTCTTTAAGATGTTTTCTTTGTAGTGCTCTCTTATAAATTTGGGACAGTAGTTAAGAAGGCACTGCATAAGCGGGTTGGACTCATCGTGAGAGAGTGTTTGCGTTTCTAAATAATCAAGAAGCTCATAGGTAAATGCGTTGATTCTCTCTGAAATCCATTCGGAGACGTCTGTTAAATAGTCTCCTGTCTCAGCGAAGGTTTTTAAAAGTAGAAGTGATTCATCACGCGCTCTTTGTTTAATGATGTGTTGGAATTCATCAACAAGAGTTTCTTTATTCTTTAAAAAGTCCACATCAGGAACAGTAAGTCCTGCAAGTACTTCGAGTGATGAACAAACAACCCCACCTTTGTTTGCAGAGCTATCTTTGATGATGATGACGCCTCGTTTTTCAAGCTCTCGTCTTGCGTCTTGTGTTAGGTAGAGGTTTGCCCCTTCTATAATTCCTTTAGAAGTAGGGTTCCCAGATTCATCAAGAAATTCTGAAAAATTCATTCTATTGAGTGTTCTTGGTCTTCCACCTGCAGGGATAAAAACATCTGTGATAGTCTGGTGAACATTATGTCTTAGTAAGTGGTTCATGTCAGAGCCAGAAAGCCAATCTTCTACGAGCTTCTGGTTTTGTTTTCTATAGCACAGAGTTTTTTGTGAATATAAGCTCTCTTCTTTCTTCTTAGAGTTATCAAGAAGAAAACCACCTTCGTTCAGTTTGCTTGGTGGATAGTTTGCAATGGGCAAACCTTTTTTGAAGAGATCAGTAAGGATTTTTAAATCTAGACCTTTTGGGTCATAGATCGTTCCAGAACCATCGATAAGAGCAAGGAGTTTGGCAGTTTTTGGGTAGTATGTATAAAGGTTCATGATTTGATTGCCTGCGACATCGCCATCAGGGCCGCCAGTCATCTTTACAGTGAAATCTTGCAGCTTAGGGTCGATATCTAAGAAGTGCAAAACTTCCTGCATACAAACATTTACACCAAGAGAGGTCACTCCATATTCTTTGTGGTTTATGCCGCAAGAAGGTTTAGATGAGATAAAAGCTTTTTTTAGCGAGTAGTTGCAGCTTTCAGAATAGTCTGCGATCCAATCAATCATAATGTCATGCATGTTTTCATCAGGACCAAGATAGATATACTCAGGCTTTTTGTAGTAATCGATGATGTTCTTTGCTCGCAGCTCGCCATTATCATTATAGTTGATCAGGCTCATCAGGCTGTGGATATAGGAACGCTGACTGTAATAGAGATACTCGGAGCGCTGCTCACTTTTGAACTTTGTGATGATTTCTTTGATTTTTTCTTCATCCACACTATCGTTCTTTAATTCCTTTTTATAGATGTCACTCTCGAAATCAAGTCTATCGAAAGGCTCTAGAAGGATGACTCCTTTCGATCCGCCTTCAGGGATATCTTTGTTTTTTTTCTGCTGGGTATAGGAAAGGTTATAGCATTCTAGAAAGGTAGAGTTGCGTTCTTGGAGCATTTGCTCTAAGCGCTTGGGCATTACAGTGCGGAGCCCACCTCGTGAAAGATCTTTAAACCTAATATGGAAGCCAAAAAAGTGCATCCCTTGGATGTAGAAAATCCCGTAGGGGAGTTCTGGGAATTTTACTGCTCTTTCATAAGGGACTTGGTTTAAGTATTGAGGGTCCATGCGAAATGCAAAAGCGCTTTTATTATTGCGGTAGAAATTTGTTTTTAAGCAGTAATCGATCATATTGATCATCTGTTTAAAAACATTCTTCCGTCTAGCATCGTTGGCTTCATGTCCAGTATCGAGGTTTTTCACAAGGTTAATGAACTGCGTCTTAGCCTTTTGGTATTTGGTTTCATCCAGCTCATCAGGATGAAACCTAAGTCGGAATACTTTAAAAATCTCACAGGTGATCTCAGGATGCCTGCAGATGGCTTCTTCAATGTTTGGAAGAGAATACAAATAACTATCAGCATGTAGAAGTGCTTGATGAATGAAGTTCATCATGCATCGAAGCAAATTTCCTTGGTTCCCTGAAATGAGTCCAGAGTTTACAAAGACATCTTCGATCTTATCATTGTCATCGAAGTATTTAAGAGTGACAAGCTCCCTTAAGAAATCATCCATATCAGCTTCTTCCCAAGCCGCTTTACCATGGGTGCCATCAAGACCAAGTGAAAGAAGTAGAATCGGGCTTTTTGAGTATGGGTTGATATAGGTAGCATTGACTCTTTTCATGGAAAGGCCATGACGGTGTATCATTTTTGCAAGGCGATAGAGGAATCTGTATTTAGGTGTATTTCTCCATGCAAGAACGATCTGAACAGAAGGAGGATGTTTCTCTGCTGTTTGCCAGTCCTTATTGTAGTGAACCTCATATTGGCAATGGTCCCTTGTTTTTGCTCTAAAAAACATCGCAAGAGCAATTTTCAGTCTTTCTTTTGTTAAAGAGCGAAGAAAACGTACGTTCATACCTTCAAGAAGTGTTTCAAACTCTTCGAAAGTAAGGTCTTTGTTCTCTTGCTTGATGAGCTCAAAAAAAGCCTTCTTTTCAGAATCTTTGATTTTTTCTTCTAGATCGTCTGTGTCTTTGATTTCTGTGAAGTATAAAACACCAATGCGAAGCTTCTTATTAAGCCCTTCAAAAGGTGGGGGAACATCGGAGACGTAAGTGCGGTAGTTCTTTATTCCATAAAAACTAAATGGCTTAAGTATCTTTAAATCAGAACTAGACTCGTTTAAGCAAAGAACAATGGCTCTATTTTTTAAGTGAAGGCGTGTGTGATATTCATTTAAGTGGAACCCAGTTAAATTATGAGCAATAAGCATAATCTCTTCATGATTAAGCTCTTCGAAAAATCTAGGAGGCATATGCTCCTCGATCCAGCGATAGAACTTTTCAAATTGCTCAGACTCGTAAGAAGTAGCATCCTTGAGCTCCTTCTCAGTGAGCCTACCGCGTTTCTTGGGATTGTCCACTAAGACACCTTAAATTAAGTAACTTACAGTACTACATGGGAAAGTACTCCTCCCCTTAAGGCTACAATACTTGTTTAGTTATTTTTTTAAAAGACGAAGGCTGTTCAGTCCTACAATAACTGTGCCACCTTCATGAAGAATCACCGCTAGCCATAGAGGAATATAGCCAAGAAGAGCGGGAGTTGTGGTTAAGATAATTACAGCAAGAGCAAGAGAGAGATTCTCTCTTACGATGCGATGTGTTTTTTTTGCTTTTGCATAGAGCCAGCTAAGATGTGAAAGGTCGTCTTGCAAAAGAACAATATCAGAGGCGTCAATCGCAGTATCAGAACCTACGCCGCCCATAGAAATTCCAATGGTTGATCTAGCAAGAGCTGGTGCATCATTGATACCGTCGCCAACCATGATAAGATCTGACTTCTGCGCATAGGATGAAACAATTTTGAGCTTATCTTCTGGTCTTAGGTCAAAATGTACATCGTCGATGCTTGTTGATTTTGCGACATGCTCTGCGGAATGCTTATGATCACCTGTGAGCATGATAAGCTTAAGATTAAACTTCTCCTTAAGGGATTCAAGAGTAGTTTTGGCATTTGCTCTGACTTCATCTTTAAACTCAAAAAGAATGATGGTGCCGTATGCAAGAAGAACGCATATAGCGTTCTGAGAAGATGTCACAGCATGATCAAGAGACTCTTTTGCCCCGCTTAGGTTTTCTATTTTTGAGTAGATGTATTCAGGGTTTCCGATAAAAACTTTCTCAGCAGCTCTTTCATGGTTAACGATGCCTTCAAGCCCATAGCCTGCAACTGACTTAAAATCCTCTACAGAGTGAAGGAGAAGCTTCTTATCTCTTGCTTCTTGCGTAATTGCATAAGCAATAGGGTGGTGGGCGTATTTTTCAAGTGTTGCAGCAATTGAAAGAGCTTTATCTTCTGAGCAGCTATCACCAAAGACCGTTTTTATAGAAGAGCATCTTAGGCTGCCTGTTGTAAGGGTCCCTGTTTTATCAAACGCCATTGCGCTGCATTTTGAAAGGCCATCAAGGCTGACTCCTCCTTTAAGAAGGATGCCATTTTTAGCACATGATGAGATCGCGCTTAAGTATGCTGTAGGTGTTGCAATGATGAGAGCGCATGGGGATGCTGCGATTAAAAAGGCAAGCGCCCTATAGATAGACCCTTCATAGCCGATGTAGGGAATTTTTAAAATAAAAGGGAGAAGCGTTGCGAAAACAACAGAGAGCAGGATGATAGTGATAGCATAAACTTTTCCAAAGCGATCTAGGAACTTTTGCACTTTAGGTTTGGTCTCTTGCGCATGGTGGATGAGCTTTATGATTCTTGAGAGTGTCGATTCATTACTTGTTTTGGTTACGCTTATTGTGAGAGTGCCATCGAGATTTTTTGCCCCCGCTTGCACAGTTTCATCTTTTGCTTTTGAGATGGGCTGGCTCTCTCCTGTTAGGTGAACAAGGTTTACAAAGGATCTTCCTTCGATTACCACTCCATCAAGAGGTATAATATCACCTGGTTTAATGATGAGCTTAGTATTTGTTTCTATTTCCTTTACAGACCGCTCGAATGTAGAGCCATCTGGATTCAAAACATGAGCAAAGGTTGGGGTGATCTCTCTAAGTTTATAAAGAGCGCTTTTAGATTTCTTCTCTACCATCTCCTCCATAGCTCCAGAGAGAGCAAATAGAACAAGAAGTAGACCTCCTTCTAGTGCGCTGTCGATAAGGACAGACAGAAAGGCTGCAAGTGTCATTAAGACATCGATATTGATCTCAAAGTGTCTAATATCTTCTATCGACTCGATGAGTGCGTGAGTCCCAGACAAAAAGAATACAAATACAAGGCAAATGTAAGATGCAGGAGTGGAGATAAAAGAGAAGACAAAAGCAAGAAGAAGAAAAAAAGCGGAGACAAGTGCTGCTTTTAAACTTAAGTTTTTCGAGTACTTACGCGAGCTATCAGTAAGAAAGGGGCTCACACTTTCTTCAAGTCCGGAAGAGAAAAATTCATCAAAAAGATAAGGCGTTTTTTTCATAATACGAGTTTATAAATCCATGCACTGAGGTAATAGCTTACACCGGTTGCTAAAAAGGACATAGCTAAATTCCAAACGCACCCTTTTATAAGAGTGTTCCCAAGGGTTTTAGAAAATAAAATGCTTGCAGCTATGGTAATGCAAAAAAGAGCTATCAAGCATCCCATGAACCCTGAGAGCCATATTGATATAAGAACTATTGCAAGAGAGCAAATGGTGCCAACAAGAGCTCCAATCGCAAGCTTTAATGGGTGCTCAAAACTTTTAAGAGAGACGCCGAGCTCTTCTTCAAGCATCACTTGAAGAAGTCTGTTGTCATCTGCCATGAGTACTTCGACAACCTCTTCTAGCATTTTATCTTTAAAGCCTTTTGCCTTGTAAAGCTCAAGGAGTTCTTCTTTTTCTTGAGACCTATGATGTTCTATTTCCCAGCGCTCTTCTTCTATTAGTCTGTGTAACCGCTCAAGCCTTGACCATCCAAAAAAACCAGCTCTACAAATTTTCCAAAAAAGCACTCCAACACTGAATAACCCAAAAATAATAAGGAGCTGCTTTGTTGGAAGTTTTAGGGGTAGAAGGGCTACATAGACAAGTGAGATATACAGGCAGGCTTCTCTTGCTGAGTCGCAGCCTGCGATGATACTGCCTGAAGGCTCTGCTCCATGAGTTTCTGATGTGGCATGCTGGCCTTTTTTTCTAGCATCCTTAAGGTGCTCAAAGGCATCTTTCCCATCAAAATGTTTATGATCAGATACTTTAGTCATAAAATCCTCACGTGTTGTAACTGCATCATAGCGATTTTTTTGTTAATAGAAAAGTTAAGAATCTAGAGCTCTTCTAATGCCACACGAAGCATCTTACATAATGAGAGGTGGTCCTTTGTTGACACAAGCTCTCTTGTTGAGTGCATACCAAGAAGGGGAGGTCCAATATCAATTGTTTGGATGCCCATTGTCATTGCCGTTAGAGGTCCAACGGTGGAGCCGCAACGTACTTCAGAGTGTCCTGCAGATTTTTGGAAGGGAATTTTATGTTTTTTGCAAAGCTTTGTCATCTCAGCAGTAAGAGGCGCTGTTGTTGCATAGCGAAGATTTGCATTGTGCTTGAAGATAGGCCCGCTATCAAAAAGAGGGTGATCTTCACTATCATATCGTTTTGCAAAATTTGGATGGAACGAATGAGAAACATCAACAGAAAGGCAAACAGACTGACTCTTGCACTTTTGAAAATCTTCCTGATTCATTTTTAATAGATAAGAGACTCTTTTCAGGAGGTCTTTTAGAAAAGGGGATAATGCACCTTCATTACTTGCAGATCCCGTTTCTTCGTTGTTCCAGAATACAGAGATTTGCATTACATCTTTTTTCTGTTTCTTCGCGCATAGCATCGCCATAAGTGATGCGTGAGCAGAGGAGAGGTTGTCTAATCGATAAGAAGAGATGAGCTCATCTTCATAGCCGATGTAAGAAAGGGGCTGAGTAGGGACCAGGTAAAGATCATGTGAAAGAAGAGTTTTGTAGTTCACATGAGTTTTTAGGATTTTCTCAAGAGAGTTCTGCTCTTTTGATGAAAGTCCAATCAAAGGACAGAGATGCTCTTGTTTATCGACATATTGCTTTGGCTTCCCATCTTTTTTTTCCATCAGGTGGATAGCAAGAGAGGGGATCGTTAGAAGATGGTCATCTGCATAGATAAGATGTCTTGTTGTTTCACCTTCATCTTCAATAAAGATTTGTCCAGTGATTGCAAGGTCTCTATCAAACCAAGTGCTAAGAGTAGGTCCGCCATAAGCCTCTACTCTGAAAAGGTTCATGTTATGTGATCTGAACTCGGCATGGGGCTTGATCTTAAGGCAAGGGCTATCCGTATGAGATGCAACAATGACAGCTTTTTTAGGAATTTCTTTTGGGACAGAGAATGCAATAAGAGCTCCGCCTCTTTCCACGAAATATTTCTCGCCGTGTTCTATCTCCCAGTTCTCTCCTTCATAAAGAGGGGTGAAACCGTAGTGAGCAAGGCGGTTTCCTATTTGTTCTACCGCATGCCACGGAGATGGAGAGTCCTCAATAAATCCTGCGAGATCGTCAATAATATCTGTCATAAAATCCTTATATAGGAGGCTAATCCTCTATACTTAGGACTTTAATGCCACCAAGGTATTTTTGTAAAACTTCTGGGATTAAAACACTGCCATCTTCTTGCTGGTTGTTTTCCAGAAGAGCTACCATAAGTCTTGATGTAGCAAGACCAGAACCATTTAAGGTGTGGAGGTATTCGTTCTTTTTTTCTTCATTGCGGAAGCGAGCTTTAGATCTTCGTGCCTGGAAATCTCTACAGTTAGATACAGAAGAAACCTCATAATAACGCTCTTGCCCAGGAAGGTAGGCCTCTATATCAAGCGTTTTTGCAGCGGGAAAAGACATGTCGCCTGTAACAAGGAGCATGTTGCGGTAGTGGATATCAAGTCCTTGCAAGATCATTTCTGCTGATGAAACCATATAATCAAACATTTCATCACTTTTACTTGGGTGAGTGAAGCAGAACATTTCAACTTTATTGAACTGGTGTACTCTAATAAGGCCTCGCTCTTGTGAACCCGCTGCACCAGCTTCTCTTCTAAAGCATGGCGTGTAGCTGACATATTTTTTTGGAAGTTCTTCATGTTTTAAGATTTCATCGTAGTGAAGTGAATTAATAGCAACTTCAGACGTAGGGATCAAAAAGAGATCGTAATCATCGTCATTGATCTTGAATAGTTGGGAGCCGAACTTTGGCAGCTGCCCTGCACCATACATCATTTCAGGTCTTACGCAGTGAGGAAGCATCATCTGGGTGAAGCCATTTTTCACATGTGTGTCGATCATATACTGGATGAGAGCCCACTCAAGTCTTGCTCCCATGCCCTTATAGATAGGCCAGCCTGTTCCTGACATCTTTGCTCCACGAGCAAAGTCAAAAAGGTGAAGCTTTTCATTCAGTTCTACGTGGTTTTTAGGAGTAAAGGTAAACTCTCTTTTTTCTTTGTGCGTTTTAATGCATACGTTGTCTTTTGGATCGAGAGACTCTTTTATATCTGCGTCTGGGATGTTTGGCAGGCGAGAGAGCTGGTCTTTGACTTTAGTTTGTCCTTCTTTTAGCTCGGAATCTAAAGAAGCGATTTCAGAACCAATAGTTCCCACTTGATCCATAACGGAAGAGGCATCCTCTCCTTTTCTTTTAAGTTCACCGATTTGTTTGGAGATCTGATTGCGCTTTGCTTTAAGTTCTTCCACCTTGTGGGTGATTTTTCTTACGTGTTCTTCGAGGTCTAGAAGGGAAGAGAGCTCTACGTCAGGATCTTTTGTCTTTAGTTTCTTTTCTACTTCAGCCGGGTTTTCACGGATGAGTTTGATATCGAGCATTTGTTTCTCCAAAAATTCAGTTTATAGACAACTATCTCACGAAAAGACTTTTTTCTCAATGCCTCAAGGGATAGAGATTCTTTGTAAAAATGTGATTTCTTGTGAAGGTGTGGTTCATTAACATAAAGTGCTTAATCTTTTATTGAGAGCCTATTTAAATAAGTTTTAGGAAAAAGTTAAGATTACAGCTTGATCCGGAGAAAATGAGGTGTTATCCTTGTTTTTTGCCATGTAAAAATTTTACTTGAGCATTAGAGGAGAAAAGACTTTAATAAACCAGGTATAATCCTTTTTTTATACTAGGGGTTTATCCCTAGTCTTTGTTAAAATACTCTTTTCAACGTCCATGAAAAGAGATTATTTCAACCGTTAACGAACAACAGGTTCACGTTTATGACAGCTACATATCCAAAAGCACAAAATCCATTGATCTTACAATTTCATAGGCTTATGGATGCTTTTGCTAAATCAGATGACGAGAGAGACTTTTACTTAGATCGCGTAGAAGGGTTCATTATTTTTGCTGATTTAGATAAGGGATCAGAAGAATTAGATATTTTAGAAGATGAGATCACTAAAGCTGAAGACCGCTTTTGTCTTCTTCCAAAGATGACTTTCTTTGAAACAAAGAAATTCATGGAAGGATTTGTAAACGAAAAAGTTTATGACATCGATACGAAAGAAAAGCTGATCGATATTATCCAGTCCAAAGAGGCAAGGGAGAATTTTCTAGAATTTATTTATGACCATTTAACGGAACTTGAAAAGTGGCAGCAGTACTATCACGAGCGTTCCAGGATCCGTATTATTGAGTGGCTTAGAAATAGAGAGATTCAATTCGTATTTGAAGAAGATCTCGAGCTTGCAAAGAAGGTAGTGGAAAAGCTGAAGGAAAATCTATTTGAATCGAAAGTTTCAAAAGAACTTTCTACAGCAAGAGATACTCTTTCTGCAAAAGCAAAGACGTATTACTCGAACGAAGCTCTTAACCCAAGACCAAAAAGGGGAAGACCTCCGAAGCAAGCGCAGAAGGTAGAGATAGAGCCTCAGCTGACAGCAGACATCTATACTAAGGTGCCGCCGTCTGCAAGGCCGTTTTTATACCTACCAGACTTTACTTCAAGCTCTGTAACCTTCTCAGCAAAGTTCGATACAGAAGCGCAGCTCATAGCTTCATTAAGAGGATCTTCAAGAGCGAAGATCGATACGAAACTGGAAGCTTTGTCACAAAGACTCGAGTCACTGCAACATCTATCATCGAAGTTGCGTGATACCTCAGACTTTGGGATTGAGTCAGAAGATAAGCTGATCAAGGCTGTGAACCAAGGGGTTGAGCCGGGTTCTGGTGATGCTTCAAAAGTTCTTGGTATTGCTAAAGGACTGCTTCCTAAGAAGAAGGGTCAGCAGAAGAAAGCCGATGTCCAAGAGATTATGGAGAAAAAGAGAAAGGCTGGCATTAAGCAAGTGACACCAATTAAAAAAGGTAAGAAAAAAGAGTAGGAAACTATGAAAACCAAAAACAAAGACAATCTAGATCTTCTTGAAGGACTTCTTGGCACGGGGACGAAATCTCCTGAAGAGACAAAAGCAAACTGTTTGCGTGTCTTGGAAGCTGCTTATGAGTGTCGTTTCATGGATGAGAAGATGGGAAAACTGGTTCGTCAGAATAAAGGCGGAACTTTCCATATGAATGGCCTTGGTCATGAGCTTGTCGGAGTTGTTGGTGCACATACACTAGTCCAAGGTAAGGACTGGGGTTTCCCTTACTATAGAGATAGAGGTTTTGCGATTGGTTTCGGTTCCTGTCTAGTAGAGCTTCTTGGAGCTTTTCTGGGAAGGAATGTCAAACATCATTCTAAAGGAAGAATGATGCCAGACCATTTCTCTCATAAAGAATTAAACATTCCTGTGCAGTCTAGTGTTGTAGGTTCCCAGTTTTTGCAGGCAGTTGGTCTTGCAAAAGGACTTAGGCTCTCTGGTAAGAACGAAGCTGTATACGTGTCTTGTGGAGATGGAGCAACATCGCAAGGTGATTTTCATGAAGCACTCAACTTTGCTTGTATCCATAAACTTGGAGTGATCTTTGTTGTCCAAGACAATGGTTGGGCAATCTCTGTTCCTGTAAAGGATCAGACAGCAGGTGGTTCAATTGCAAAGATTGCAAAAGGATATGAAGGTCTTACGACTCACGAAGCTGATGGAACAAGTTTTGAAGAACTTTCAAAGGCGTATTCAAGTGCTGTTAACAAAGCAAGAAACTTTGAAGGTCCATCGCTCATTGTAGCAAAAGTACCAAGACTTGGCCCTCATAGTAGTAGTGATGATCCAAAAAAATACAAGTCTGATGAAATATTAGAAGAAGAAAAGTCAAAAGATCCTATTCCAAAGTATGAAGAATGGTTGATCAAGATGGGACTTTTTAAAGAAGAAGAATTAGAAGCACTTCAAAACAAAGTGAAGTCACGCATCGATGAGGCATCAAAAAGAGCTGAAGAGATCCCTTATCCTTCAAAAGAAGGTGTTACAAAGCATGTCTTTAAGGATGTAGAAGAAAAGGTGGTCATTTCCTCTAAGAATGAAAATGAATCTATTGTGATGGTAGATGCTCTCAATCATGCGCTAAAAGAAGAGATGGAGAGTGATCCAGGAATCGTTGTTTTTGGGCAGGATGTAGCTCATGGTAAAGGTGGCGTTTTTGGAACGACAAAAGATCTTACAGATCTATATGGTGAAGAGAGATGCTTTAACACACCTCTTGCAGAGTCTACAATTGTAGGAACAGTGATTGGAATGTCATTTGATGGGATCCATAAGCCTGTTGCAGAAATACAGTTTGCCGATTACCTTTGGACAGGGATCAACCAACTGTTTAATGAGCTCTCAAGTATCCATTATAGATCAGGTGGAGAATGGAACTGTCCAGTTGTGATTAGAATGCCAACAGGTGGTTATATCCAAGGTGGCCCTTACCACTCACAAAGTATCGAAGCTTTCCTTGCACATTGTCCAGGTCTAAAGATTGTTCTGCCAAGTAACGCAGAAGATGCCAAAAGACTGATGAAAGCTGCGATAAGAGATCCAAACCCTGTGATTTTCTTAGAGCACAAGGGTTTATATAGACAAAGAGCCTTTTCTGCGAGAAAAGAGCCTGGCCCTGAAGAGATCGACATTATTGGAAAAGCGAAAGTAGTTAGAGAAGGAAGCGATCTGACTCTTATTACTTGGGGCATGTCTACTGTAATGGCAAATGAGATCTGCGATAAGCTCTATAAAGAAGAAGATCTAGAGGTAGAGCTGATTGACCTTCGCACGATCGCACCTGTCGATTATGAGACGATTTCAGAGTCTGTTAAGAAAACATCAAAAGTATTGATAGCACATGAGGCGCATAAACATTGCGGTTTTGGAGCAGAGCTTGCAGCACGGATTGCCGAAAATGAGTTCGAGTATCTTGATGCTCCTATAAAAAGAGTCGGAAGTTTTGAGTGTGCTGTTCCTTATAGTAAGCCACTTGAAGATGCAGTTCTTCTGCAAAAAGCTGATATTGAAAAAGCGATAAGAGAGCTTGCAGATTTTTAGGTCACGATCTAAGCGACTTTGTTAGCAAACTTTCTTCTTTTATGGATTTTTGGCTTTTTAGTTTTTGATGGAATCTTTTGTGTTTCTTTCTTTTCTTCGAGTTTTTCTTTCTTTCTGATCACTGTGTTTAGATAACCACTTCTTCCAAGTTTATTGTGTACACTTTTTGCAAGAAGAGTGCTTTCTCCTGAAATAGAAGTAGTTTTTTTTGTCTTGAGTAACTCATCCATGTGGATAAGGTGTGCAAGAAGGCTCTCTTGCGTTTTTTCAAGCGCTTCTACTTCTTCTAAATACTCCTTTTTAGAAGAAATATTCTTAAGTACATCTGCGTTCTTAACAAGTTGATCGATGGTTGCATCAATTTCGTTAAGAAGATCGTTATTTGAATTTATCATAACTCTACCAAGTTTGGTGAATTGTGGTTAAATTTTCGGTATAGGGAAAGGCTAGTTATTTAGTCAAATAATTTTTAATTTATTATTTTTATTATAAGCAAACAATCTAAGAAACAAATCGTGCAGAATTTCAACTCTAAAATGGTGGTTATTAGGATTAGTAGCCTGATATGAGCTTCTAAGGTATGACTTGGATTGTAAATAACTGAAAAAGCAGCTAAAATATCTCCGGATTAAATAAAAAAAAAAGTGATTTATGGCAACAAATAGTCTTTTACGGTTTCAACATCTCAATATGCGAATGAGTACTTATTTGCAGCTTCCAACTCAAGACATGACCTCATGTGATTTTTCGGAGCAAAAGAGGTTTATTCAGACGAAAATCTCTAAAGGTTTTAGTGCACTTACTGATGGTGAAAAAGATCCAAAAATGGCTGCTGAAATTGAAAAAGCAAGAACTGTTTGGATAAGGTTTATTAATCATGGCGGAGTTTCTAATACAAGCTTCCAGGATAACCCAAAACTGTTTGAGGATCTACAGAACAAACGATTTACGACAAAGCGTCTTCAAGATTGTGTACAGCTTTTTAGTAAGGAAATGCATTTTTCAGATTTGAGTACTGCAAAGGCGCGCAAAGGAGCTATAAAAAAAGTTATTAAGGCGCGTGAAAAAGCTCTTAATAAGCTCGCAAACCATAGCAGGGATGTAGCAGATATAAAGGCTGTTATGGCCTCGTCTTTAGCTACAATGCAGGTGCGTCAGCAAGAGATAGCTACAGAAATTGCACATAAACCTCAGTATCTCACTCTTGATGATTTAACAGACCACTTTGAAGACTTAGATGAGATGATGGTGAGTAAGCTTGTTTTGAATGGTTGTAGAGAAAGATATGGGAAAGTTTTTCCAGCTCTTGAAGCAGTACTTTCAAAAATGAAAAGCGGAGAGTATGGAAAGAAGCTTGAGGAAGAAGTGGATGAGCAGAGCTGGATAATCCTTTCAGAGGAGGGGATCAAAAAGGCCCTTCTTTTTTATTTGATGTTTGAGTCAGATAAACCTTCCCGATCAGGATCTAGTAAAGAGTTGGGAATAACCGATGATGCTGATTGGATTTCTTTACTTTTGTGCTCAGGTTGTGTTGTAAAAAACAAAGAGAAAGCAATTATGTGTATGGAACATTTCCTCTTAGAGGAGACATGTAAAGAAGAAGAGTTTAAAAGCCACGAGTTTTTGCAATGCTTCAATTCCTATGAAGCATATTGCACTTTTGGAACACTTCTGATTGCGGTGATTTCTAAAACCAGCTTTTACTTTGACGACTTGGTAGTCTGCGATTGCAAAATCATAAATGAAGAAAAGGCGTCTGAAACACATGAAAATAACCAGTGTCTAGCGTCTAAAGATAGGGCTACAAAATCACAATCTACATTTAACTTGATCTCGCAGCATATCGTTGCTCCTGTTTTGGATGAAGAAGATCGAAGCTTAGAAGCACTTCTTGCAAAACACATGGTTTTAATGGAAAGTGCGCAGCCAGAAAAAGAAAAGCTTGTGCATGTTCTTGTAGAAATGTGCAAAGGGTATCTTGGAGATGAACGTGTATATAAGTGCTTAACGGCTTCAGAGACTATCATCAAAAGTGAATTCTTCTACACTTTCATAGAAGCTGGGATGTTTAAAGAAGCCTTTAGATATATGCAAAATTCAAATGAAGAAAACAAAAAGTTTTATGCTAAAATTTTGATAGATACTCCACTATTTATTCACCAATGCCCAAATCTTGCAGTAGAACTTCTTGATGCATTGGATCTTATAGCTTTATGGGAGGGGTTCAAGAAGCTCGTAGACTCAGATATCTTTAAAAAAGACTTGGAGCTCGAAACTTCAATGAAGCTTTTTGTTTGCATGGATAACTTTAACTGCGTTGTTAAAGCGAGAGAGTTTGTTTCTGACATAGCAAGGATAGATCATATTCTTCCTGAAGAGGTTTATACGATGTTTATTCAAAAGGCCTTTGAAGACTCTAAATATGATACAGCATTTTTCTTGCTCGAAATAATGAAGAGCAAAACTTTGCGCAAAAAAGTTTGTAAGGACACATTTAAAGAGTACAAAACAGAGGACTTTGTAGCGCTCTTCTTTACTTTGTATAAAAACCTTTCAAGAAGCAGTGCTAGGATTTTCACCCTAGCAATTATTTCAGGGGATAAAAAAAACCGCAAAGAGTTAAATCAGTTAGCAGTATTTTGTAACTGTGTAAAACCACAAGGTAGATTTACGGATATAGCCTACCTAACAAAAATTCTTAAAAAAGCAGGTTATACAAAGAATATAACCTATGTGAAGGGTCTTCTTATCTATTTTATGAAGCGTAGCGAAGTGCAGTATAATGTAAGTGTTCTTAAAGACGTTGTAAGATCAGCTATAGACAGACAAGATAAGGTGAGAATCTACGAGAAAGCAAAGGAGATTCTTGAGGAAAGTTCGAGAGAAGAAGAGGTCAAAGAAGTACAAGAATTACTAGACTCAGTATTAGTTCCATTGGGATCTAAAACGAAAAAAACTTTACTTCCAGGTAGTGCTATTACTTCACGAAGAAAGCTTCTTGTCTAGAAGTTCCAACTTTGATGAGTTTCTCTTGAAGTTTTCCTTCTGTTAGTGCTAAAAAATAGCGCAAAATACAACTCATAAGTAGGTATTCTTGCGTATATTTTGCCCTCTTGCATCAGGATCGAAGGGGAATTCGATTTTGTTTGCAACACCAACAACAAAGATCCTCATCGATGCAGGGATTAGCTTTAAACAGATCACAGAAAGATTAAATACATTAAATATCTCCGTTAATGACATAGATGCTGTTTTGATCACCCATGAACATGCAGATCATATAAGAGGCCTTGATGTTCTTTCTAAAAAAACAAATATTCCGATTCTTGCAAATACAGAAACAGCTAAAGCCATTTTAGAATCGGTTCGTGTAAAACCGAACTTTAAGATTTTTTCAACAGGAGAATCTTTTACTTACGGCGATGTGGACTTTCATCCCTTCAGTATACAGCATGATACGGTAGACCCTGTTGCATTTACGCTAAGTTACGACGACTTAAAGTTTGGAGTCTGTGCAGACCTTGGGTTTGTATCATCACTTGTAAAAATGCATCTTAAAGATTGCGACTATCTCTACATTGAATCCAACCATGAACCTTCTATGGTTCATGCTTGCAGCAGGTCTTATGTTTACAAGCAAAGAGTGCTCGGTAGACAAGGTCATCTGTCGAACCAAAATTGTGCAGAGCTTTTAAAAGAGATATCTCATAAAGGTTTAAAGCACGTTTATTTGGCGCATCTTTCTGAGGAATGTAACAACCCGGAAGTGGCTCTTAAATCCTCAAAAACATCCCTTCAAAGCTTTGCCTCGAACCTTTCTATTGCCTATCAGCATAAAGTAAGCGAGCCCGTATACTTTTAAAGAGGAAGGATCATGCCATCATAGGCCATCCTAAAGGTAACATTGAGGTTACATTCATTGATGACATCAGCATGAAGCTGCGCTTTAAGCATAAGGTCTTTGTCTGTATGCGTTGGATCATGATGAGTCACGATCCACTCTCTACAGTGGTTGAGTTGTTTGATGAATGCTACTGCATTTGAAATAGAGGAGTGCCCCCAACCCACTTTATCGTGGTATTCATAAGGGAAATATTGCGCCTCGTGCACAAGGACGTGACAATCATCAAGGAATGCAAGTAGGCTTAAATGGGGCTCAAGAAGAGGGCTTTCTTTCCCTATAGATCCAGGTGGCCCATGATAGCCAAGGAGTAGCTCGTTGTCTGTAACATAGCCCACAGTCTTTCTTGGTGACGTAATTTTAAAGCAAAGTGTTGGGCCTGGGTGGTTCGAGTGGTGACACTCGATCTTTAGGTTACCAAACTCAATAGCTCCACCATCTCTTAGTTTATTGAAGGTAAGGTTTGCGAACATATCTTCAAGTCTAACTGGGAAATACCCAAAAGCAAGCATGTCATTAAATAGCTCTTCTGTTTCTTTTTGGTATCCCACAGGGGAATAGATATCGAGGGTGCATTGTTTATGATAAAGAGGAGCGAAAAAAGGAAAGCCGGTGATGTGATCCCAGTGAGTGTGTCCGATGATAAGAGGGATGTTTGTATGAACGTTGGTATCGATGGTTTCTCCAAGCTCTCTTATTCCTGTACCAGCGTCAATAACAAGTAGTTTGTCAGAGTTGCGTACTTCAAGGCAGCAAGTGTTTCCCCCGTACCGTATAAAGTCTTGCCCAGAAACAGGGCTGGATCCTCTTGTTCCCCAGAACTTTAGGTAAGAAGTTGAAGTGGTTGCAATAGGGTTGTAACAGACGGCTTCACTAAACTGAGACTCTTTATTCTTAAAGGGATCCGGAGTGAGTGAGCCTTGAAAATACCTTTCTAATATAAGAAAGAACTGACTGGAGTCAAAAGGCTTTGTTAAAAAGTAGTCGGCTCCAAGCTCGAGTGCTGCGTTGTAGTTTTGGATCATGCTTAAAGAAGAAGTGATCACAACGCCAATATTTCGATGATTTTTATCTGTTTTTAGCTTTTTTAAGATTTCTATACCATGAATCTTCGGAAGAAGGAGCTCAATGAAAACTAACTCAGGCTTAAAGCTTTCGATTTTTGCGAGACATTCCTCTCCGGAGTCAACTGTCTGAATATCATAGAGTTTCGCTGAATCTGACTTGAAGATCTCTCTAATAGTGATGGAAGAAGAATCTGCAATAAGAATTTTTTTCTTATCTGTCTGGGCCATGCTGAGTTTCGATCCTGTTTCTTTGTACATATAGCAAAATGAAATAAAAACTAAAATTTTTTTTGTAGTTTTTGTTAAAATAAGAAATGATAGCGGAGCAAAAGTTGACGAGGGTAGGGTTTGTCTTGTGCAAGCCTGCAAATACCTAATCAGGAAGTGGGTTACTATGAGAAAAAAGTTACTAACAGTATTTTTCGCTCTTAGTTTATTGACTATAAGTGGGATGGCAAGAGAATTCGCATTTAGTCCGCTACTTAAAGTGCACCATTTTAACACTCATGAGCTATCAAAAGAGTCAGTGGATCAAAAAGATGGGAGTATTCTCTATCAAAAGACCGAAGAAAGCCTAGATCGGCTGCCTCAGTATCTTCAGCTTTATGTATTTTTACTTCTTGATATGCACCATAAGCCAAATGAAGTATCCCAGCTTAATCAGTATTTAGAAGATGTTCGTATAAAGACGATACAAAATTTCCCGAAAAACCTTCTTTCTCTTTCTGAAGAAACTTTTTTTAGACAACTTCAAGTTGAGTTTGATATGGATTTCAAATTCAAAGGGATACGCCACCCAAAGAATGAACTGCCACCAGAGCTAAACTTTAGAGCGAGGGAAGCTCTGCCAACAGAAGGGTTTGAAGCAGGAGAGGTGCTCCTTAGCACGATTCCTGTGCATCCGCACTGGAATGTGTTTGCAAAACTAGGTCTTTATGAGCAGTGGGTTTCTGAGTTTATCAACTATGAAGAAATGCAGGGTGTTGAAAATAGTCTATCTTCTTTACAAGACTTTGAAAATAGATTTAAAGGCACTATGAAATATGGCATGGGACTAAAGTATAAGTTCGAAACAAAGACAAAGCGAAAGCTTTCTCTTGAAGCTATGCTTGAGCAAAAGTCACATAACGAATGGGTGTTAAGAGAGTATCTTTTGTCACATAAAGGATTTTCAGGAGTCCTTTTTGATAACTGGCGATTTACATTTACGTTCGACTTTTAGCGAGATCCGCCTTGCTGTCTATTTGCTGCCGCAAAGCAAAACCCAGACATAATTCCAAATAAAATCCCTAGCACAAGATATGTTCTTTGCTGAGAAGCTGTCATTCCGAAAAAAAAGCGGTCAAGAGAAGATGTGTTTTCATCAGATAAAATCTGAGTGACTTCTGCTTTATGTCTTTTTTGCAAATGGGAAGAACTTAAAGAAGATCCCACACCAAAGATTGTAAGTGTAAGAAAAACATAAGCCATAATAAAAAAGCGGATGACTTTCTTTTTGCAAGATTCTTCTGGTAGTTTCATATTAGAGATCCTCAAAACCCGATGAATTCATAAGTATTTTTCTTGATTTACTTCCTTCCTGAGGTCCTATGACACCTCGTTCTTCAAGCTCATCCATGAGTGATGCTGCTCTTGCATAACCGATCTTGAGCTTTCTTTGTAAAAAGGTAGTAGAAGCATTTCGTGAAGTAAGTACGATGGTAAGAGCATTATCATAGAGAGTGTCTTTTGGCGAATTAGAGCCTTCATCAAACATTTCTTCTTGGGCTAGCTGATCAAAAGATTTAATCAGGTAGTTAGGGCGGTCTTGCTTGCAGTGGTATTCGATGATTTTATTGATGTCTTCATCACGGATAAATGATCCTTGAGCTCTAATAAGCTGAGAGCTTCCTGGAGGCATAAAAAGAAGGTCTCCATTACCAAGAAGAGTTTCTGCTCCATTTTCATCAAGAATGATTTGAGAGTTGATTCTTGAAGAAACTTTGAAAGCAACTCTTGTTGGAAAGTTTGCTTTAATCAGTCCTGTGATCACTTCTCTAGAAGGTCTTTGTGTTGCAAGAACAAGGTGGATCCCAACAGCTCGTGCCATCTGAGCAATACGCGCAATAGGTGTTTCAAGATCGGTGGATGAGGCCATCATCAGATCTGCAAACTCATCAATGATTGCAACAACGTAGAAAAATCTTTCTGGGATCTCCATCCCAAGTTCTTCTTCTTCTTCTTGATTGATGACTCTTGAGTTAAAGGAGGTGATGTTGCGAAGTCCAAGACGTTTGAGCACTTCGTATCTTGCCTGCATTTCTTTTACAAGCCACTGCAATGCTGCATAAGCACCTTGCGGCTCTGTAATAACAGGTGCGATCATATGTGGAAGCTCTGAGTAAGAACTAAGCTCAACTTTTTTTGGATCCACAAGCAAAAGCTTCACGTCATCGGGTTTGTTGTTCATCAAAATAGACATCACTATTGTGTTGATGCAAACAGATTTACCAGACCCTGTGGCTCCCGCAATAATACAGTGCGGCATCTTAGTGAGATCACACATCACATCTTCGCCAGAAACAGTCTTTCCAAGAAGGATGGGGATCGTAAAATTCTTTCTCTGTTGTTGGTAACGAGATAGCATTTCTTTAAATCCAACTTCTTGTGGGTATAAAGAAGGCACTTCTACACCAACAGCTGCTTTACCAGGGATAGGGGCGATGATGCGGATGGATTTAGCTTGTAGATTAAGAGCAATGTCATCTTCAAGAGCTTTAATTTTCTGCACTTTTACACCGATCGCAGGGTGCAGCTCAAATGATGTAATGGTAGGTCCGCAGTTGATCTGCCCAACTTTTGCTTCGATCCCAAAGCTTGCCAAAGTATCTTCAAGAATTTCAGCTTGTTTACGTAGCTCTCTTTTTAAAGAGGGTTTGTCAATTTTCTTAGCAGCAGTAAGAAGAGATACAGGAGGGAGTTTGAACTTTATGGACCTTCTTGTCTTTTTTGGTTTCGGGGTAAGGTCATATGGGCTTTTCTTCGCAGGTGGTTTAGTAGGTTCAGGTTCATACGCGACTTCTTCCTCTTCTTCTTCGGAAGAGTCATCTTCAGAGAAGCTAGCATAGAAAGTGTCAGCGCATGAGGGTTCTTGCCAGAGGGGTTTTGATTCATGGCGTATTGGGTTCGCCAGGGCTTCTTCCATTTCATCGTAGGGGATGTTGCGCTTTTCGCCTTTAAGAGGAAAAGGTTTAAAACTTTTACCCACGATGACAAAAAATTTGCACATGCCTTTATAAGTTTCTTTCATTTTCTTAAAAAGTTTCACAAGGCTTAGCTGAGTAAGAAGGATGAATGCGATGATACCAGTTAAGCTAAATGTAAAAAAAATGCCGATATTGCTGAGAAGATTTTTTAAATTGTAGATAGGAAGATCTCTATAAAGGTAATAGAGAGGAACGCCGCCAAGATTATATCTTGTGATGGTCATGTAATAAGGCGTTTTGAAAGTAATGGTTTCTGAATAGACATGTGATTGAAGAAGAGGGTTTTGAACGCCATACACCTCAGAGTAGACATTAAATAAAAGGCACAGGCAAGCAAGTGCAATTCCAAAATAGACAGCACGCATCGTAAAGGCTGGTACCTTTTCTGAGTAAAGGAGTCTCCACCCAACCCAGCAACTAAAGCATACAATCAAATAAGAGCCAAATCCAAAAAGCCAGTTCAGTCCAAAAGCTATGTAATATCCAATGAGGCCCAGATAGTTTTTATCAGCTTCAGTATAAAAGAAACTGATTAGGCTCGCTAGAACGGCAAGTGAAATCGCCAGGATCAGCAATCCCTTTAGCTCTGGGTGTTTTACAAATTCTTCTTTTTCTTTTTGTCTTTCGGTGGGTTTTTCTTCCATCACAAGTGCGGTTTTTGGGGGTTATCTCAGCTCAAGGGTATATACCTTGTTATTTTTTGGATAACATATTCTTCAATTGCTAGGGGAAAAAAATAAGGAAAATGGGGCGAACGACGGGACTCGAACCCGCGACCTCTGGAATCACAATCCAGCGCTCTAACCAACTGAGCTACGATCGCCATTATGAGTCTAAACTTTTACTCTAAAACGGCTTTTAGGTCAACGATTTGCTACTAAATTGAGTCGAAAGCTTTGTGGCGAAGCAGAGGTCCAAGGCCAGATACACCACTTTCCATAAAGCAAGAGATATCATCTCTAATGCGGCGAAGCTCGGACAGAGCTTTAGGTGCATTAGGGCCATTTGGATTTCTTTCTGCGATTTCGAAGTGAGCTTCGATCTCATCAAGGAAAGAGGAGTAGATAGCCTCACTTGGGTTTACTCTGCTACCGTAACCATCAATAGGATCTATTCTGGACATCAAAAGCTCCAATACTTTGAAAATTCCATCTGTAGTAGATAAGCATTTTTTTATCAATACTTGAAAAAGACTAGTCCTGAAACAAGGGATTATCGAGTAGAGGCTGTAAATCATATCTTCCCTGAGAAACTAAATAGGTGATCTCTATTTTTAGAATATCTCTTACTCTTTCATTTTTAAGTTTTTCTAAACGATTTAAACGACCGCCGAGTTTTTCTTGGCACTCATTCACTCTAGTTTGAAATGCATCATATGTATCCGCAGCTAGTGTGTGGATGCCTTGATTGTGGTTAGTATGTATTTTCATGAAGATTCCATTTTTAAATTAGGTTTAAAAGTTACTTGGTAAAAGCAGGATGCTCTAGCAGAGCAGCAAGTTCTTTGCAGTTGTTGCCTGATCGGATATCAGATATGATATCACCTTTAACCTGGTTAAGGTCCGCCTGAGCTCTATTGGCTTCTGAAAAGCCTACTGTTTCACAATCACGATAAGCAGCAAGTCCTTCTATTTTTTCTCTATAGTATTGATGATCGCGATCTACTTCGGCTAGATAGCTTGAAGCTTCGTCTACTCTTACTCTTGATAGGGCGGCGCTCATTGTGTGTCCTTTGCGTTTTGTAATGTTTTAAATATGGTACTAGTGATCTTCCGAAGGAAACTCAAAGCTGAGGACTGGATGAATACTTAGGTTAATTGCGTCATCTGCTTCAGGCCTGCTCATGAGTTCTGAAAGTTCAAGTTGAAGTCCTAACTGTTCTTCTTTTAATCTCTCTTTGTCATCTTCTGTGAGACCTTCTCTGTGTAATTTTTCAAGAAGATCGTCCATATTGTTTTTAAGTTGCTGGCTTCGTAAAGAAAGTGTAAGTAATGGAGAGACATTAGCTGCAATGGTTTCTCTAAGATCAGTGAACTCTTCAAAATTAGAAGGCGATAGATGTTTGTCATCTTCATGAGTGGGGCTGCTTGGTGGGGTCGAAGATTCATCTTCGCTAGAGTCAGGCATTCCTAATACTTGAAAAGTCGTGCGAGTAATATTCTGTTCAACAGGTGCTCCCTTAGAAACAATTGTAACTCGTCTTTTTGCTAAAGATTTTGGAGCGCTACGTTCTACTGTAGGTACTAAGCCGACCTTAAAATCATTCACAGTTTCTTGTGCAGGTGTATGGGCCTCTTTTTCAGGAGAAGGAGGAACAGGATTACTTGGAACTGGAGGTCCTGGTGGGCTAGGGGTGCGTTCTGGAACGTATACCATTAGTTTTATCCATCTTTTTGATTAAAAACTCAGAATATTTTAACTAAAGAGAGCTTTGTTATCAGCTTTAAAATAATAATTTATTGTTGAAATAAAAATTATAATTGCTGCCAAAACAGAAAGGCTTAGCGTAAAAGTGTTTTTGTAGATAAAGAGCTCTAGTTGTTTAGGGACTTCTTCTATGAGTGTCAAAAGAAAACTTGTATAAGACTCGTTAAATGAATGGAACATATGGGAGATAGCTTGGATAGGAGAAAAGGTAAAACCAAGAAGAAGTAGCACCATAGCAAAAGAGATAAGAAGGGGAATAAAGAGGTTATAGAAAAGGCTGAGAAGAGGAAATCTTTCAAAGGTATTTAAGAGGATTGGAAGTGTTGCAGATGATACTGCAACACTTAGGGCAAGGTTTTTTCTAAGCAGGGTGAGTAAGAGATAAAGACACTTATCAAAAAAAGGCCAGAAAAGAACTTCGTTGGAATTCCTTTTTGGAATCAGAAGGCGTAGAGAGTTTTCAAGAGGTTTATAAAACACAAGGATAGCAAATGTGGCGCTGTAGCTGAGCTGGAACCCCGCGTCCAAAAGGCAGTTTGGATCAGCAAGAAAGGAAATCACAAACACGATAGCAAGAGTGTTTATAGCACGTGGTTTTAGTCCAATAAGGCTTGCGAATATATAGATTAAAATCCCAAGAAAAGCTCTCATCACAGAGGAAGATCCACCAAGATATAAAACGTAGAGAAGAAGAAGGGAAAGAAGAAGAAGACTTCTTAGCTTTCTAAAAGGAATAGCTCTTAGGAAGATATATAAGAAAAATGAAAGTAGCGCAAAATGAAAACCTGAGATGGCAAGAAGGTGAGAAAGGCCAAGCTTTGAAAATTCATAGTTTAGTGTTTTGTTATCGAGATATCCAAGAGTAAGAGCAGAGAGAAGTTTTAAGACCTTTTTGTTTTCTATGTGATTTTTCAGATGCCTTTCTGCTTTTTGCTTTTGCATAAAGCGCATGTAAGACAGGCTTCTTGTTTTCTCAATAGGTAGAATAGAACTCTCTTTGTTTATCTTGAGTTTTGCATATCGTCCTAAGGTCTTTGCTAAGGTAACACTAGAGATATAGTAGTCTGTATCTCCCTTTAGATTTTTCCTGTATTTAGAGGTGTAGATGCAAGGTATGTTGTATGTTTTGTTCCCGTCTTTATCCTCCATCACGCGAGCGATAGCTTTGTAGCTATACATTCTTTTTCCAAACAGAGTTTTTACTCTCTTGTCCGCCACTTGTAAATATACGCTCCCTTCAAATTGCTTGCCATCTGGTGGCTTATTCAAGTGAAGATAACAAAGAGATAGGGCAAAGATGATAGAAGGAAACATTTTGACTTTTTTCCTTAGGTAGGAAAAAAGCAAAAGTAGGATGAAAAAAGGAATTTTGACAGAATACAGAAATCCAAAAGCGAGCAGAATATAAAAACACACTTCTAAAAAAGGTGCTTTTTCAAAGTAAGAATCCAAACTTTTAGAAAACGTAACAAGCATCGGAGAAATGCTAGTGAAGAGCCTTCATATCTGCAAGGATTTTAAGTATTTTTTTCTTCAGGAGAATTATCTCTGTGTTCTTTATCTATAGTACTATGGATCAGACGAGCGCCTCTCATGCCTGTTGTATAATGGAAATACCAGTCCATCATAACAGCATATCTACTGCGGAAGCCAACGAGATAAGCAATATGAACAAAAGCCCAAATGACCCAAGCGATGAATCCGGTGAGCTTGATTTTACCAAAAGAGCAGACAGCCTTTGCTTTTCCAATTGTGGCAAGAGAACCCTTGTCAAAATACTTAAAGGGCTTACGTTTTTCTTTTGGAGTTTTCTTCTTAAGGATTCTTCCAACATAGTTTCCTTGTTGGATAGCAGCAGTCGCAACAGCTGGGATAGGCTTGCCTTGTTTGTCCATTGTGCAGCAAGCATCTCCAATCACAAAAACCTCAGGGTGATTCGGAACTGTAAGGTCTTTTTCAACGATCACTCTTCCTTGTCTGTCTAGAGGAACGTCAAGTGTTCTAAGAAGGAAGGAAGCTTGGTTTCCAGCAGCCCAAACGATGTTTCTTGCCTTAATGAAGCTATCTTTTGTTCGTACTCCCTCTTTTTCAACGCCAGTAACCATGGTGTTTGTAAGAACTCTAACACCCATTTTTTCAAGGTCTTTTTTAGCTCTTTCAGAAAGAGAAGGAGGATAAGGAGGAAGTATTCTAGGTCCAGCTTCAATGAGGAAAATCTTGGACTTTTCAGGATTGATTCTTCTGAAGTTTTTAAACATTGTATTGTGAGCTATCTCAGCAATAGCGCCGGCCATTTCAACGCCTGTTGGTCCTCCACCAATTACAACAAAATGCAGGTACTTCTCAGCCTCTTCATAAGAGTCTTGCCTTTCAGCTTTCTCAAAAGAAAGAAGAACATTTTCTCTAATATTAAGAGCGTCTTTTAATGTCTTTAGTCCAGGAGCATGCTCTTCCCACTGATCATTGCCGAAGTAAGAATGCCTTGCACCTGTACACACCACAAGGTAGTCATAGGTGATTTCTCTAGAGCAGTTGAGAGTGATCTTTTTTTCTTCTTTGTTGATCGATTTTACATCTCCCATCATAACGGAGGTGTTCTTGCAATTTTTGAAAATCTCTCTAAGAGGGAAGGCGATATCAGCAGGAGATAGGGCCGCTGCTGCAACTTGATAGAGTAGAGGCTGGAATAGATGATGGTTCTTTCTATCGAGAAGAAGGACTTCCATATCTGTCTTTCTTAAGTGCTTCGCGCAGTTTACTCCAGCAAAACCGCCGCCAATAATTACAACTTTTGTGTAGGACATTGTTCTTAGCTTTTGATAATAAATTGGTTAAATAATAGCGTCCAACTGACGCATCCACTAAATGCTCATTATAAAGGATAAGCATTTTAAAATAAGTAAAATTGAAATGGAAGAATTAGCTTAAAAAAAAAGACCTAGTAAATCACTAGGTCTTTTTAAGCTAAAAGATGATCTCTTATTTAAAAAAGAGAGATTTAGCCGCGAGCGTCAGAGCGGCCCCTGCAACAAATGCGATCGCTGGGATCACGTACTGTGAAGAAGAGGAGGCTTCAGTTTGAGTAGAAGCTTCATGAGTTTCTGGCTTTTTCTCAAGAAGTTCGATTTTCTTATTTGCTTCTTTTAGTTGGCCGTAAGTTGCAGCTTGGGATTGATTTGCTAGGATAAGCTGTTCTCTATAGAAGTCCCTTTGATCTGTAGCTTCAGCTAGTAGATGGTGGTACTTATCAATGGTGCCAGCCATTTGATCGCCAATTTCGCCTAGTTTTTTAAACTGATCTCCTGTTGAGCTTTCGCTAGGAGTGTTTACAGTTTTTACGCCTGCTTGGTCAGTCAGAGCAACGCACATATTATTACCTTCCTTATTATAAGTTTCCGTCCTTATATTATAGCAATAATTTGAATAATTTTACATTTGTTTTTGAATAAACCGCATATAAAAGCCCTTTTTATGGTAAAAATAATTTTAAACACACGTAAATAAATAAAAAGAGCTCTAGAGGGTGCTCTAGAGCTTTCATGACTGGGTTTTCAAAGTCTTTAAATAGAATTACTTTTAGCTTCTTGAAAAAAGAATACCCATAGCTACCGTAGAAATAGTTGCTACATAGCCCGCTACTATGAGGCCTAACTTAAAAACAGTGGCACTGGACTGAACCTCTTCTAGTTTAGCTTTTAGTTGAGAATTTTCATCCTTTTTTCTATTGATGATCGTTATAGCAGCACTTTCTTGTGTACTTAAGTGAAGAGTAAGGGCATCAACTTTCTCGTTTAAAGCTGTATTTTCATCTTTAAGTTTATTTATTTCTGTTCTTAAAGAAGGCGCTACTGTTTGGGTGTTTTCTTTGCGACCAAAATGATTGTAAAAAGGTATAGACATATGTCCTCAATTATATTTAACAATATGAATATTATAACAAAAATTTGAATAAAAGTAAAAAAATATTTAAAAAACTTGTATTTGCAATGTTTTAATTTGGGAATAAAAGAAAAAACTTCGATAAACCCGCTGAGGGCCTATCGAAGTCCTAGTTAACATTGGAGTATGTATGTAGGTAATATTATACACTTTTTCTGAATTAAATTATATATATATTCATATTATTACTTTCTGTTTTAATCGGGCTCTGGAAGGTGTTTTTACGGCATTAATAATAAGTAGTTTAAGGTTGTACAGGCCTTTTCAGGAGAAGGGATTTTGCTCTCAGAATATAATAGGAGCCAAATAGGCAGATAATACCCCCGAGAGCGAGTACGAAGCTCGGGCTAAAAACAGATATAAGCACCCCTCCTAGAGAGGGCCCAATGAGACCTCTTATTCCTACCATTAGGACATTTGTTCCAGTGTATTTAGAGGAGGACTCCTCTTCTGAAGCAAAAAGAGTTCCAGATAGGTGCCAGAGTAGGTGGCTGCCAGCCTGGGCTACCCCATATAAGAGAAAGGCAAGGTTTAGGAAGATCAGGCTGATTTTCGCAAAGAGAAGAAGAATTGGGAAAAAGCCGAATCCTACCAAGATAAGAGAAGTGAGCTTTTTCACAGAGTATTTCTCGATGCCCTTTCTCCAGAGAAAGGTTGAGATAAGTACCCCAAATCCCATCCAAATATACCTTCCATTTGTGATAGTCTCATGGGAGAGAGAAAGTGTTTCAGCAAAGTAAATGGCAAGAGCTGGTGCAATCAACATCAAACCGAACCCACCAATCATAAATCCCCATTGGAATTTGGCAAACTCTGGGTAGGTTCTCATAAGGTAAAGGCAGTCTTTCCAGGGCTGAAGAAGCTTTGATTTTGTCTTTGGGGGTGTATTCTTATCAGGAATCATCTTAGGAAGAGGGATGCGTTTTTGGAAGAATACAGAGCTTATCGAGATAAGGGCTGTTGCAATAAAGAGGATCTTCCAGGCAAAGGGGTAAGCATCAAGGAATTTACCAACAAAGAGACCAAGAAAGATACTCTCAGCAAAGCAGAGCAAAAAGACATAAGAAAATAATGTTTCTCTTTTCTTCTTCTCTATGTTTACTTTCATGATTTCCATAAGAGCAGGGGTCCCAGCGCGGTAGAAAAGCTGATAGAGTGCCGATGCGAAAATGAGATACCAAACACTGCTAAAAAAGGGCAGGAAAATAAAGGGTAGCTTACCTAGTACCCAGGCCCATGTCAGGTTGGGAATAAGCTTGTCTTTCTGTCTTGTAAGAGAGGAGCTCCAATAGAATGAGAAAAAGGAGATAACAGGCCGCAGCGTGACAAAGACTGTAAGCTGGAAAGTAGTTGCTCCAAGATCCTTCCTTAATATGAATGCAAGAAGAGTGTAAAGAGCCATAAGAGGCTCATTAGCCAAATGCATCCACAAAAGGGCGAATCTAGTCTTTTTAAAGCGTGTTGATGCCTCTAGTTCCATACCAAGTTCTTACTTTGTTTTTCTCCAGTGGATTTTACTCGATATGTCTCTTTTGAGCTAATACTATTAGACCTTCTTAAAAGACACTTTTTTAAAAAGCATTGAAAATTGCCGATTGATCCATTACTATAAAACGTTTTGGTAATTAAAAATTTTGATTGACAGTTAGATGAATAAACACGCCTCAGAATATTATCAAAGTAAAAAGGAGAACAACGATGCGATTTTTGATGAAGTGATTGCGCTTCATGAAAAAGCTGCAGAGTTTGAGTTTTCAGACCTCCAATCAAAATCTAAACGATTTCCTAAAGGATTTTTCGAGCTTGCAAAGCTAACAAAAAAGGACAGAATCGATTTCACATGTTCTTTTTGGGAAGCGACACTTCCTTACTCTCCAAAGTTACACGAGTTCTTAACCTTATTTTTTGCTAGAGTGGATGATATAGGTGTTTACCTTGTGAAAAGGGAAGTGGACCCTGAGCTTACACCTCACCTCGTATACAGTCTTTCTGATGAAGAATCTTTTTATAGAGGTTTGCCTTCAGCAATTCCAGAGGAAGTAGAAATGCTCAAGAGTGATCTGCAACTTATTTTACCAGAAGACTTTCTTGGCTTTTTAAAAGTTCATAATGGGTTTGCAAAGGACGGAGATTTTGGGATGATCCAAGTAAACGATGTCTTGTCTGAAATGAGTGTAGTGCAGAACGAAGCAATGCAAATGACAAACAAACCGATTTTCCAACAAAAGCCAATAGATCCTAGCTGCTTAATTCCTTTCTACAAATCAAATGGCTTTAATGTATACGAGTGTTTTTATAAGGGTTGGTATCCGGAAAAAGAAATGGGGAATGTGTTACTCTCTCTTGGAGAAGGGAGAAAGATTGATTATTCTGATCCCACAACACGTATTAAAAAGCTTGCCTTTCCGACTTTTTTAGATTGGCTTATGAACTATATGGAACCCTTTAATGTTTAAAGAAAAGTCAAAAGAGCCCTTTAGCGTGCAAGATCTTTACAAGAAGCATCAAGAACGCCTGGGCCTGAAGCTGATTCTTGGAAAAGACCTTGGCAAGCGCATGATCAAGTTGCCGCAAGTTGAAAGGCCAGGTCTATCTCTTGCTGGTTACCTTAAAGGCTACTCCGAACTTCGCATGCTTCTTTTTGGAGCGATGGAAATTGATTACTTGATGGATCTTCACTCGAACGTAAGATACCAAAGGTTGAACTCTGTTTTATCGAAGAAAGTACCTGGAATTATCATCACATCCAGTTTAACACCACCTAAAGAGTTTAAAGCCCTATGTAGGCAAAAAAATATCCCTCTCTTTATCTCTTCAAAGAGAACTATGGATCTTTTTAATATGCTTACAGTGATCCTTACAGAAGCGTTTTCTCCTTGTGTATCATGTCATGGAACACTAGTAGAAGCTTTTGGTGTGGGTCTTCTCATACAAGGTGATTCATCCATTGGAAAAAGTGAGGCTGCCTTAGGCCTTGTTGAAAGGGGACACAGGCTTATATCTGATGATGTGGTTCGGATCACAAAAAAGGAAAACGGCTATCTAGAAGGAACAGGTCCAGAACTTACAAGACACCTTCTAGAAATTAGAGGAATTGGAATCATTAATGTCGCTCACCTTTACGGAGCTGTGTGCATTAGTGAAAAGAAGAGAGTGGACTTGATTGTAAAGCTTGAAGCTTGGGATGATAACCACTTTTATGACCGTGTAGGGCTTGAGGAAAAGTATTGTGATGTACTTGGTGTAAAAGTACTTTATCATATTTTGCCTGTTAAACCTGGGCGCGATGTGATACTATTGCTTGAAACCATTGTTTTAAACCATCGTTTGAAAGGGATGGGATATAATTCTGCGAAGGAGTTCAATAGTAAACTTTTAGAAACGATTGCAAAAAGACAAAAAGAAAGGAAGCTACCTATTGAAGCTCACTCAGACAGTTAAAGTGAAAAACTCTCTTGGTTTGCATATCAGGCCAGCTACAGCTATTGTGAAGTTACTTCAGAATACAAGTAGTAAGGTTTTTTTCTCTTTTAAGGATATGACAGTGAATGCAAAAAGCATCATGAGTTTACTTATATTATCCGCGCAGAAAAATGCATCCATTGAGATTACAGTAGAGGGGAAAGATGCTTCACGAATTATGGAGCAACTCTCAGAAGGATTTGAAACAAAGTTCGGAGAACGATGACGAAGCAAATGAAAGAGATTGTGATTTCAGGCTCTACAATAAGTGAAGGAATTGCCATTGGCAAGCTCTTCTTGTTGTCTAGTGACGAAGAGATCATGGTTCCTCAATTTGCAATTCAAGAAACAGAAGTAGATTCTGAAATAGAAAGATATCGCGACGCGATCTCTTCTTCAAGAACCGACTTAAAGCAACTTCAAGTGTTTCTTTCAGATGAAGGCTCTGAAGAAGCAGTCACAATTATTGATACTCACATACAGATGCTTGAAGATCCTCTTATGACAACTCATGTAGAGGAAAAGATTTCTCAGATGCTTCAGAATACAGAAAGTGTATTTCGTTCTGTTATCGGGGAGTATGAAGAGAAGTTTGAAAAAATCGAAGACACATTCTTTCATCAAAGACTCATCGATGTTAAAGATCTTTCTCACAGAATTCTAAAACATCTTCATCCAAAAGAAGAAGATGATGAATCTATTCCTGCAAACGCAGTGGTCTTTGCAAAAGAACTTGTTCCATCACATACAGCAGAAGCTTGTGTTTCAAAAGTCTGTGCATTCATCTCAGAGATAGGGGGTGCCACTTCTCATGCAGCATTGATAGCCAGAGCAAAGGGTCTACCTTACGTAGCGAATATTAAGGAAGAAGATCTTAAAGAGATTGAAGGTTGCCTTGTGATTGTCGATGGGATTGATGGCAAAGTGATTTTGAATCCAGATATAAGCACACTTGAGAAATACACTCGATTGCAGAACTCTATCTTAGAATCGTTGCAAAACAAATTGGCTAGCTTGCCAAAAGAAACAATCACCCTGGATGGTCAAAAGATCGTGATGGCGGCAAATATTGAGGGCATTAGTGATTTTGACCATCCTTATTTTGGAGCGGCAGAGGAAATAGGACTTTTTCGCTCTGAATTTCTTTTTCTGCAAAAAGAGATTTTTGCAACTTCTGAAGATGTACAGTATGCGCTCTATCGTAAGATTTTTGATCGCGCAGGAGATATGCCGATTGTCTTTAGAGTTCTTGACATAGGTGGTGATAAAGGCTTTTTCCAAGATACTATGCAAGATGAGCCGAATCCCGCTCTGGGCTGTAGGGCAGTACGATTTTTACTTCAGAACAAAGAGCTTTTTGTACGTCAGCTAAAAGCACTACTACGAGCTGCCTGTGGAAGAAGAGCATCTATATTAATACCTCTTGTCTCAGATATTTCTGAAGTGATTGAAGTGAAGAGCCTCCTAAAAGAAATAAGAGAAGAGTTTGATGCAAAAAAGATTCCTTACGCTGAAGATGTTCCTATTGGACTTATGATAGAAGTGCCTTCCGCAGTTCTTACTGCTGATACTCTTGCAAAAGAGTGTGACTTTTTCTCAATCGGGACAAATGACTTAGTGCAATATACTCTTGCTCTTGATCGAACAAACCCGATGTTATCAGAGCATTACCATCCAGCTCATCCAAGTATTTTAAAACTTCTTAAAATGGTGATCGACGTTGCGATCAAACACGGTAAGAAATTGAGCATTTGTGGAGAGATGGCTTCTAACCCACTTTATACAAAACTTTTGCTTGGTCTTGGTGTCACAAATTTCTCATGCGCCCCAAGGCATATACCAAAGGTTCAATCAAAACTTCTAGAACTCAGATCTGAAGAAGCTGCTTTATTTGCTGAGAAAGTCTTAAAGCTTGAACAATTTGACGAAATTGAAAAAGCTTTAAGAGAAGATCTAATAGATTAAATTACATTCCGAAAGGAAGGCCAAGACCGCCAAGGTCGTTGTCTGGAGACTGTTCTTTTACTTTTTCGTTTGCATCTTTAAGCGCTGCAACAAGTAGGTCTTGTAAACCTTCTAAATCATCTTTATCAACGCAGTCTGGATTAATTTTTATTTCAAGAACTTCTTTATCGCCATTCATAAGAACTTCAACAAGACCGTTTCCAGCGCTTCCTGTAACTCTCATGTTTTGCAGTTCTTCTTGCATATCTGCAAACTGCTCTTGTAGTGCTTTTGCTTGTTTTTTCATTTTAGAAAAACCACTGCCCATAATCGTACCCTTTGTTGTGTGTTGATGATATTATACCCTTTTTTCTAAAAAGGTTCCAGTGTAAATTTGTAAGTTGCTGTTTATAAGTTCTTTGCGCTATCTCTTTTTGATAATCCCGTTCAGTTCTACACTTGCAAAACGTAGCATAGTCTCATACTCCTGTAGCTTGATAGGGTCTCTTGGCCTCGGTTCTGAGGGGGCAGCTGCCTGCTCAGGGACTGTCTCCACAGTAGCTTTTGGAGACTCTTCTACTACATTTTGGGCTGCAGGCTGTTGTGATGCAAGCTTTACAGCCTCAGGCTCCACAGGTTGAGGAGTCTCTATAGGGGCAGGTTCTACTGCAGCTCTCGGAGGATCTTCTTTGATCTCTTGAACTACGGGCTCTTGTGGTACAGGGTTCGTTGCCTCAGGTTTAGGCTCCTTGGCAGAACTCATAGGAGGAGTCGCTACTTGGAATGCCGCTGCGGCCTTTTCCATAGGAGGTTCTTGAGGCGTTTTTTGTAGGGCTTCTAGTCTTTCTACAAGCTCATTTGCAAAAACCTGACTACGCGATCTTATGATGTGTAGAAGTATCATCTCAACAAATGCGGGCTTCAACTCAACTTGGTTGAGTGTTTGTATCCACTTCATCAGGTACTCTAGAATGTATAAACATTGATTGGTTGTATATACACTTGCAGACTCTTCATACCTTTTACGATCGGAATTTGAAATTTCATGGATGTTTTTTGCGCCGAGCTTGATCTGCAGGATCTTTTTATAGTGATCAAGTAACATGTTTAGAAAATAACCATAGTCCTTTCCTTCTTCAAAAAGCTGCTTGGATAAAGAAAAAGCTACTTTCAGATCTTGGTTATGGAAAGCTCCATCAAGTTGGAAAAAAGCTTCTTTGTTACAAAACCCAAGGGATTTGGCTACATCCTCATAAAGAATATGTTTTTTATCAGTACACAGGACCTGATCTAATAGTGATTCGGCATCTCTTAATGAGCCTTCTGCACTTTGCGCGAGGGCGTTGAGTGCATCTTCTTCAATGGTGATGCTTAGCTTTGTTAGGATCTTTTGTAGCTTAACAATAATGTTTGGTATGGAAATTCTTTTTAAATCAAAACGTTGCGTTCTACTCATGATTGTGGGAAGAACTTTGTGTGGCTCTGTTGTAGCAAAGAAGAATTTCACATTTTTAGGAGGTTCTTCCAGAGTTTTTAAAAGTGCATTAAATGCTTCTTTTGTAAGCATATGCACTTCATCTATGATATAGATTCTGTAGGGAGAAGAAGAAGGAGTATACATTGTTGTCTCATTAAGCTTCCTGATGTCATCGATTCCTCTGTTAGAAGCACCGTCGATTTCAATCACATCAAGAGAAGAAGAGGAGGAGATTTCCTTGCAGGAAGAGCACTCGTTACAAGGCTCTTGATTCTCTTTTAAATTACTGCAGTTAAGAGCTTTTGCAAAAATCCTCGCAAGAGTTGTTTTCCCAGTCCCTCTTGATCCGGTAAAAATATAGGCATGGGAGACTCTGTTTAACTCTATTGCAGACTTAAGAGTTTTTATTATGGCCTCTTGCTCGCAAACATCCCCGAAGGTTTGTGGGCGAAACTTTCTTGCAAGTGACTGATAGTGAGACATGAAAATAGCTCCTTGGAAAAATAGGGTAGTAATGTCAAATTGTAGATGTCAGAAGTTTTGTTGTCTGCATCTTTATGATGTTTAAAGGTATTGACTTTGTCTGTAGATAGATTAATATAAGTTTTGAGGTTGTATATTTGAAAATTACTCTATTTGTAACAGTTAAAAAAACAGTAAATCATTCGCGATAAAAGAGAATGAAGAGTATCATCGATGTTGTCTTTTCTAATTAGAAGAAGACAGTCATAAAGAGGTAGTATGCCGGAAGGCTTTAGGGAAAAGATTTCTAAAAAGAAATGGACTGAGTACCTTCAAAAACAAAACTTAGGACACAGACTTCTTATAGGGCTTATTGTCTGGCTCTGTCTTGGTATTTTCGTACACTTCAGAGAAGTGCGCCTTGAGATGTTTGAGCTAGGTTCAGCTGCTAAAAGTTATGTGGTCGCTCAAGTCGACTTTGAATTTCCAGACCAAGACTCTACAGTGATATTAAGGCAAGAGGCCTTAAAAGATATCGGCACCATCTTTGAAATCGATGAGAAAGAGATCAAAGAAAGACGTTTCAATTTTGGTAATTACCTTGTTCATCAACACAACTGGCGTGATAAAGCATCAGAAAGTACTTTTGATGAGATGAATAAAGCTGCTGATAAAGTAGAAGACCTTCTCTTTCTTGTAAGATTCACAGATCCAAGAACGTTTAAGAAAATGCAAGAGCTTAAGCTCGATATAGAAGACTACTATGTTCTTCCTCCTCATAAGGGCCAATCTGCCATACTCCCAACAAATTTCTGGAATGACATTACAGAAAAGATGATGAAAGGGAAATTTCCAGGAAGCAGTGTTCACTTCATCGTGAACTATTTTCAAAAGTTTCAGTGGTCTTTAGACTCAGATGTGCATTCTCAGAAGAAACTCAGGGATATTGTAGGGGAGAGTGTCCCCGAAAAAATCTCGAAAATCCGCTCAGGATCTCGCATTGTAGATCAGGGCGAGAAAGTATCTAACAAGCATATTGCGATGTTGCAGGCTATGAAAGCTGCGCTTGCTGAAAGCCGTAACTTGTGGGAACCACTCACCATAATTGGCTCTCTGCTTTTCGCTTTTTTAATCGTTCTACTTGGATGGTACTATTTCCGCTTTAACCATAAAGAAATACTTAAATCGGTAAACAAGCTCTCTCTCTTTGCAACGATTGTCATTTTGACTCTAATCTTTGCAAAAATGACAGAGTTTTTAATGCTCCGCAATACAAGCAACATTGTTGAAGTTGTAAGGTATCCTCTTTTTGTTCCTTTTGCTGCCATTCTACTTACAGTTCTTATGGGATCTCAGATAGCTCTGTTCTCTACATGTTTCTTGTCCGTACTACTTGGTGTGTCACTTGCTGTTGATCATTCAAAATTCCTCGTAATCAACTTGGTTCTTGGTGTTGTTGCGATCATCTTTAGTAGAGGTCTTAGAAAAAGAAAAGAAGTATTCGGGGTATGCGCAAAAGTATGGCTCAGCGGTATACCGATTTTATTCTCATACAACTTTTTATCGAACGCTGTTTGGAGCTATGCTTTAATCTCTGATTTTGTTTCGACCTTTTGCTTTATGATCATTACATCAATCTTAGTGATAGGGTTTCTACCGATACTTGAGTCTATTTATCATGTGATGACAGACATTACTCTTATGGAGTACATGGATCCGAACAATGAACTGCTCAGAAGGCTTAGTTTGGAAGCTCCAGGAACGTATCAGCATTCCCTTGTAGTTGGGACGGTAGCAGAAGCTGCAGCGCAGGCAATCGGTGCAAATGGTCTCTTTTGTAGGGTCTCTACCCAATACCACGACATAGGGAAGCTTTTTAATCCCCACTATTTTACGGAAAATCAGATGGGTGGTTTCAATATCCATCAACTTCTAACGCCCATTGAATCATCACAAGTAATTATTGCTCACGTGACAGAGGGAGAAGCTCTAGCAAAAAAATATGGTCTGCCTCAAAGCTTTGTTGATATTATCCGCGAGCACCATGGCACAACTCTTGTTTATTACTTCTACTGCAAGCAGGTAGAGCAGATGGGTGGAGATGTCGATGCCGTACATGAAGAGCAGTTCCGTTATCCAGGCCCTAAACCACGCTCTAAAGAGTCCGCAATTATTATGATTGCAGATACAATCGAAGCTGCATCAAGATCTTTAGAAGAGGTTACAGAGGAAACTCTAACAGAAATGGTAGATCGCCTTGTTTCTGATAAAACAGAAGAAGGGCAGTTTGATGATTGTCAGCTGACATTCGAAGAGCTTGGGCAAGTAAAAAGAGCGATTGTAAAAACTCTCGCTGTTACAAGACACCTTCGCATCAAATATCCAGAAAGAAAAAACAAAGAAGCACTTACTTAATATCGACCTTTCATCTGCTTATTGAGTATTGCATACATGATGAACTTTGGAAGTAAGTAACGCAGTAAGATTCTTCCAAATCGGATTTTTTTTGGGAAAACATGGAGCTTTTTCTCACTTTTTATCTGCTTCTCTATTTCTTGAGCTGCTTGTTCTACAGAGATCCCATCTTTCATAGAAGTATAAGACCCTTTAGATGCACGGACTCTAAAATCTGTTGTAAACGGTCCTGGGACAGAAGTTAAAACACGGATGCCGTTTTGTTTCATCTCTTCATCGAAAGCAAGAGAAAAGTTTGTGACAAAAGCTTTCGATGAGCTGTAGGTGCTGAAATATGGATAAGGAAAAATATCTGCTGCCGAAGAGATGTTGAGAATCAATCCTTTCTTGTGATCTCTTTTTAAGACTCTTGCAGCTTCATAGGAGATCGCAAAAAGAGCGTTGCAATTAAGATCGATTATTTCTAGGTGCTCCTCAAGCTTTTGAGATAAAACCGAACCGTAAAGGCCTATACCAGCAGAGTTAATCACTAGGTCAGGGGATTCTTTATCGATAAGGTCTAAAAGTCTAGAAAGGTGTTCTTTATTACTAAGGTCAAAAGAGAAAATTTCTACCTGAGTTTCAGAAGAGAGCCGTTCTTTAAGCTCGCTTAAGATTTTTGCATTTCTTCCTGTAAGCAGTAGGGGGATCTTTCTTTTTGCAAAGCTTTCTGCAAGGCATATCCCGAGTTTCGAGGTGCTGCCTGTAATAAGAACTTTAGAGAATTTATCAAGATCCATTAGACACAGATTTGTTTGTACTAGGCGCATAAGAGAATAAAAGATCTTCCATAATGGCAAGGCGTCTATCTAAGATGTCTTCTGCTTCTTCAAGTCCCATCTCAATGTCTTTGCACTTTCGATTGCAGAGCATGCCGTAGATTTTAATCTTAGGCTCTGTTCCAGAAGGCCTGATAATAAACTTACTCTCATCAGAAAGTCTAAACACAAGAACGTTAGATTTAGGTAGAAAAAGCTGCTCCTGCTTTTTAGCATCAAGATGTGATCTATAAGATGTTGAATAATCTTCTACATAGAGTACTTCTTCATGATCGATCTGTGAAGGAGGTGTTCTACGAAGCATCTTCATCATATGCTTCATTTTTTGAGAGCCTTCTTGCCCTTCTTCCAGTTGTATACTTTTCTGTTTTTCTGCATAGAGACCAAATTTCTTATAAGCCTCGTAAAGAAGGTCTACGATCGTATTTCCCTTAACCTTCTGTTGAGATGCAATCTCTGCAACAAGGCAAGAGATTGCAACAGCATCCTTGTCTTTTGCATGCGTTCCATAAAGATAGCCATGAGACTCTTCTGCACCGAACAAGAACTCATAGCCACCAGGTGTAGATTCAAACTCGTGCATCTTCTCGCCAATGTATTTAAAACCTGTGAGTGTTTCAAAATACTTCACCTTGTAGGCGGTACACATTTTTTTAAGGATCTCAGTTGTAACAATCGTTGAAACAACAGCGTGATGAGAGCTTAGTCTTTTCTGATGCTTGAGTGTGGAAAGAAGGTAGTAGAGGCAGGCAGTCGCGATCTGGTTGCCGTTAAGCATCCTAATATCATCGTTATGAAGTGCAGCAACACCGATCCTATCAGCATCGGGATCTGTTGCTATAAGGACATCTGCTTGGTGTGATTTAACTTTATTAATCCCAAGTTGCAGGGCTTGTTTCTGCTCTGGATTAGGAGTTTTTGTCGTTGGAAAATCTGCATGAGGCTCTTTTTGCTCTTCAACAAAGGTGAGTTTGCAAAAGCCCCACGAATGCAGCGCCGCTGGAAGGAGTGTGACCCCTGCTCCATGAAGGTTTGCAAAAACAATATGTAGGTCGCGTCCATTTTTTTTGTTCTCAAGAGGGTAGTTTTGCAGCTCTTCTAAAGCTCTTAAATAGGCAAAGTCATCTTTTTCATTTAAGTAATGAATACGTGGATTATCAAGAGTAGAGACTTTCACCTCAGAAATATTCTCGATCTTATTGACTTCTGCGATAATCCCAACATCTTGTGGAGGAGTGATCTGCGCTCCATCTTCCCAGTATACCTTATAACCGTTGTACTCAGGAGGGTTATGGGATGCTGTGATCATTATAGCAGCCATAGCTTCTTTTCTAATACATGCAAAGGATACAAAAGGAGTAGGTCTTAGATCAGATGAGAGATAAACATCAATGTCATTTGCAGCAAGAACCTTTGCAGACTCTTCCGCAAAAAGCCTTGAGTTACGTCTTGAGTCATGAGCAATTACAACAGAGGGTGCTCTTACATCTTTTACAAGATTGATGTAATTAGCAAGTCCTTGAGTTGCGGCTCTTATAGTGTAGGTGTTTACTCGGTTAGTTCCAACTCCCATAACACCGCGAAGTCCTGCAGTACCAAAGGAAAGATTGGTATAAAAAGCATCAATCAGTTTTTGCTTATCATTGCTAATCAGATCTTGTACTTGTTTCTGTGTAAAGTCATCGAAAGGGCTTGCGAGCCATTTATTTACTTTAAGTTTTACTTCATTAGGAATTGCAGAGTCAGCCATGGGATAATTCTTTTTTTTGAAAAATTTATCTTAGCGCGCATGCACGAAATTGACAATAAATTTATGTTTCAAGTGCGTCTTCAGGGAGCAGGCCCGATTGAACTGCTGCTACAGTTTTGATTCTTTCTGCAGAGATTTTTTCAGCATCAGGGTGGTTGATGCCTTCGCAGTGCTCACCTTCTTGATCCCATTGCTTTCTTGATGCGATGTTATAGATCCAGAATGGATATGTCTTACACTGAGTTGGACGGGCTTCATAAACAGAGCAGTATTTACCATCTTTTAAGAAGATGCAGCCGTAGTCTTTTGTATCATCACGTAGTGAGATCCGTCTATTCACAGTCTTTGTATATTTTTTAAGGAACTCAGACCTTTTGATTTTAAGATGTTCGCAAAATCTTTTGATGTCTTTTTCTTCAAGCCACACATATCCAGGAGATCCACTGCAGCATTTTCCGCAGCCCGTGCATTTGAAGTAGAGACCATCTTTATACCAAGGCTCATCTTTGTCTTTAATGATATTTAATTTAGTCATCGTCTTTGAAAGATTGTGATTTAGAAAGATCCCAGTATGGGGGATTCTTTTGATTATTGCACTTGTATACTTCAACGCTACTAGAGTGATCAAAAATTTTGATAAGGTTCCAGCTTCCTCTTGTAGCATGAGAGCAGGAGCCGCTATCAAGTACGATAGGGAGAGAAGAACCCCTCAGATCAGCGATAGTATTTCGATGTGTATGCCCATGTAGGTAAAATTTAATGTTTGGGTATTTGGAGATGGTTTTTCTTAAATGATCAGCACCAAGAAGCACTCTTCTTGGATGCTCATGATGGAACAAAGGATAGTGGTTCATCATGATGATGTGATCATCTTTTGGTATTTTTTTCAGAAGAGCTTTTAAGTTTTTGTCGATGGTCTCTGTGTATTGACCAGTAGAAAGATAAACAGGAGCAGGGTAGGTAGTGTCGATACGAACGAGCCAGTGCTTTTTTCCAATATTTAGTGCAGAAACAAAATCATTCTTCAAACAGTATCCGATTTTTTCATCATGCTCGTCATCAAAATACTTATAAAAAAGCCTTTTTTTGAAGGAGCGCTTTGTATAGGAATCGTGATTCCCAGGGATTACAAATACGATGAACCCTTCATCACGTAGTCTTTTTACAAAGTTTCTTGCTGTTTGGAACTCTTTTTTAAATGAGGTTGTAGAAACATCCCCTGAGATAAAGACATGTGTCACATTGTTTTTCTTGAAAGAGTCGATGAGAGTCTCTGGCCTGTCATTTTTATAGGTTTTACCACGATTAAAAATGACATTCAAATTTCCGATCCATCTTTTGGACATAAACTGTCCAATTCCAAATTGGATCTTGGAAAAATGAAGATCTGAAATATGAGCTATTGTTAACAAGGGCGTATCCATAAGGTCCTATTGTACTTGCCGAATGAGATTATGGACAATGGAAGAAATTTTTGAATTACCCTGTCTTCTTAAATTTTTTGCTCAGTTTGTAGTTTAAGTCTTTCGTACGTTGTTTGTTCTGATCCTGAACAACTTGTGTCCATCTTTCGTTTTCATGGTTTGCATGATCAGGCTCTGTCACTTCGTGATTTTCACTGGGCTTGGCTCTTTTTGCTGTTTTCTTGTGATGCTTGTGCGCTTTACGGGGAAGATTGTGTTCACTGGCTTCAAAACTCTTCTTATAATCAGGGTTTTCGATCATATCTTCTGGAAGTGGTCCAGAGTCTTTGATCTCGTTTGCCTCTTTTATCGCTTTCTTTTTCAAGTGTTTGCGATGATGGGGTGAATCTTTCATTGTAGCCTCCATGATGACGAGGGCCAAACCGATATTTTAGAAAAAGGGATGGTTGTCCTTCTTACTAGAATATGATCTGCACCCTCAATACCAATATTAAAATTAAAGTATTTAATTTACAATAGTTCTGAAAAATAAAATCTATCTAATTAACTTACATGAGTTTAATTCATAGGTGTAATTAGAAAGGCTTAGATAGTTGGCTAGGTTTTGCTAGTGCGTTTACAAGTGATTGGAAGTCTGTATGATGCAAAGTTTATCAGTTAGGTTTCCTTGCTCCCTTATTAGAAGATGTATTCGTATATGCTCTGTATTGCTGTATTATGTTTGCAGTTGTTCCTAATTCTTGGGTGATGGCAAGGCTTTGCGTATCAGAAAACTTTGATGCATCTGTTAGTGTAGCTACAACGTGTCCACTTTCATCTTTAACTTGTATGCCGTTGTTTTCTGTGAGTAATGAGAATGTATACGTCAAATCTGTAGTTTTTTTAGGAGTGCGCAAGATCTTTTCTTGATTGATAGTGCCAGTAGGAGTTGAAGTTCTGGCTAAAATAAAAGAAAGTCCAAGTATTGGAAAAGTTATAGGTCTTGCAGAACAGAGAAGATTTTGAGCTGTGCCATTTGGAAAATCTGTCAATGTAAAAGCCGTGCCACCTGGAACGATTGTTACAAGCGCTGCATTTGTAAGGGTCACTTGCTCTTTGGACTCCGTGACAATTTTGGCGTTTGTTACGGTATTTCCTGGGAGTGCTATCAATGAAACATTGGAACTTTGGCTATTTACAACAAACACTGTGGCGTTGTTTGGTGCAACAACAAGACCTTTAGGGCTTGAAAAACCAGAGATGGTGGTTACGGTAGATGAAAAAGTCTTAGTGGAAGTATTGAAGGTTGCCTTAGCAACTGTATTTTTAACAGCGCCGCCATTTGCACCATTTGTGACAAAAACAAGGATCTTATCTTGCACGCCGAAGGCTAAAAAATGTGCACTCAAAATAAGAAATAGAAAGCATCTAAACATCATAAAAAACCTCACAAGAAAAAAACAGATCGTATGGAATTTATATAATTTTATTAAAGATTTGTTTTATCTAACGCCAGCCGATGAGTGAGTTGATGATCCCTGCAAACCCAACAAAGACAAGAGTAAACGCTGCAATCTTTTGGAAAAGGCGCGCCCTTTTAGGAGAAATGCGTGTTGTTTTTTGATTGATTAGGTAGATGTAGATAAGCCACCAACCAAATGAACCTATTCCGACACCTAAAATAAGAGGTATTTTATGCATAATGGCTGGATCTGTTTTTGGTACATTGACTGCGGCAAAAAGACCTGCATATCCAATTACCTTTCCTGGTGATCCTAAACAAAAAAGAACACTCTCTAGAAAAATTTTCGATTGCTTGATAGGTTTTGTGTAGATCGCGAATCGACTCTTTTTCTTTTTTGTATAGATGCGGTAGGCAAAATAAAGAAGAATAAAAGAACCAATGAAAGTGTAGATGTAGATGTTTTCATGCAGCCTTAGGAAAGTAAAGCTTAAGGCAAAAGCTGTAATTGCTGCCCAGAACATATGCGTTAGAGAAATGCCAAAAGATGCAATAAGGCCACTTGGTCTTCCTTGCTTGATAATGAAGTCAGAGATGAAAAGGGCAGAGGTAAAAGCGACAAAGTTGTAGATAAACCCTGAAAATAATCCTTTTAAAAAAAGTAGTATGATGATAGTTGCTTCTGACATTATCCTCTAAAAGTTGATCACGAAATCCACACCAATGATATTTTGATGCTTCCATTTCTTATTTGGTTTTACATTGAACCTGCGGTATTGCCATAGTTGCCAGTCACCTTTGTCATTGATAATGGCTACAAGAGTCGCAAAAAAAATGCCTAAGTACTTTGAGAGTTTCATGCCCGATTAAAAGATGAATATGTTCCTATATCCTTTTAATAACGAGAAGAGGAATTGTTGAGTAGAAAAGTTTCCTTCAATGAAAGGCTTTTGAAAGTTTTAAAGACTTTAGAAGGGGAGATAAAGCTTTTCCATTTGTTTTCACGAAGTCTCAAGCCCTTAATGTTAGGAATGTAATTTGAAGGAGTGAGCACATCACCTTTGTACCAGCCTGGTCTCCAGAGTTTCATCCGTCCTTCGTGGTTGGAGATGATCAGCGTTGGGAGTTGCATGTTAGATGCAAGGTGCCCAAGACCAGAGTCGCTTCCAATCATAAAACCTGATTCATAGATAAGGTTTGCAAGTTCATGAAGTGTAGGTAAAAAAGGAACCTCGAACATGCCGTTTGTGTGCTTGATCCAGTCTTCCCTCTCTCCAGGTGCTACAGTAAAAATAGGTGAATACCCTTCATCTTGAAGAAGGTGAGCAAGTTTAATATACTTTGCGACACTCCAGTTTTTGTCATCACTTGTCGATGTAGGGTGGATGACGACTTTGTGCTTGTACCTTCTGTGAGAAAGAGCGCTAGGATTACGAAGACCATTATTTTTTGAGATATGATTGAGCCCGAGTATGGAAGAGATAGCCCTTGCAGTGTTATCAACCATAGGTCTTTCCTCATGAAAAACGCGGTCAAGCGCCATAAGATGGCAGTGCTTTTTTTCCTCGTAGGTAGGGTAAAAGGTAGAAAGAGCTCTTAGCTTACCTTCTTTATGAAGAGAGATTAATGCTCTTGCAAATTCAGTATTATCGTTTTGCATAACCACAAGATCAAAAGCAGAGAAGATCTCTTCTAGTTTATCTAGAGGAGGCCTTTCTACGAATTTGTGATTTTCAAACCATTGATTCAATTCCTGAAGAGGTTTTGAAAAAGTAGTGACTTGAAAACCTTGGCACATGAGTCTATGGGATGCGACCATCATGATGAGGCTATCACCAATCCCTTTTGCTGGGATCACAGCAACGAGGTCAAGAGTCATGGGTGCCTATAAGTTTGTTAAACTGTTTATAGACTCTACTAACAGAGATAAAATTTTGCCAGTAACTTTCTCTAAAACGAAAACCAATGCCTTTGAAATTGGGGAGTTCACACTTGAGTGTGACAACTTTATTGATACACCAGTCAGGTCTCCAAAGTCTTACTCTTTTAGGGTTTCCAGAGATGGTAAGTGTAGGAACGTCTAAGTTAGATGCGAGATGGCCAAGCCCTGAGTCATTTCCAATAAGATAACCCGATTCGTATATGTAGCTTGCAAGCTCTTTAAAACTCTCAAACTTTGGCATGAGAAAGTCTTTGCAGTCCTCAAAACCCTTTCTTTCTTCTTTGCTAAGAGCTAAAGCTACTGTAAAACCATCTTCTTGCAAACGATGCGCGAGCTTGACAAACTGCTCTTTCTTCCAGTTTCTTTTAGGGTCTTTACTCGTTGGGTGAAGCACAACTCTGTTTTTATACCTTCTTGAAATCAGCCCTTCATCAAGAGTAATTCCATTGCATTTTGAAGCCTCTTTAAATTGCAAAAGTCTTTTGCTTGCAATTTCTAGGTTCGTTGCTACAGGAAGTTTTGGATTGAAAGTGTAATCTCTTTTGTCCTCAGCCTTTTTGCAAGGCGTTGGGAACAAAAATGTAATGTTATCAAGCTTGCCCTCTTTTCTTAGACGTATAAGCTCCCAAGCTTTATCTGAGTTGTCATTTTCAACAAGAAGCAGGTCATATTCTTTGAAGGTATGATGAAAGTCTTTTATGTCTGGATATTTTTTGTGAGCTGTGTTCGGAAATAAGGGGGAGAGGACACTAAAGTCATTATGAAAAAGAGTAACCGTATGGCCTCTTTTAGAAAAATTTGTGGCGATGATCATCATTAGAAGACCATCGCCAAGACCGTTTGCACATAAAACAGCTACATTCATCAAATGTCTTATGCTTTACGCGCTTTCATCAGATTCATCTTCGTCAGCATCGCCAACAAGAGCCTCTGATATAAGTACGATTGATGCAACAGAAGATGCATAGATAAGAGCATTCTTCACAACTTTAGCAGGATCAATCACGCCGGCATCAACAAGATTTTCAACTTTTTCAGAAAGAACATTGAAACCTTCGTTTTTATCTTTCCCAAGAACTTGGTTTAAGATAACGGAGCTTTCGAACCCTGAGTTTTGGATCAGCTGTCTAAAAGGAGCTTCACAAGCTTTAAGAACGATTTCCGCTCCAATCGCTTCATCTTTTTCATAGACATTCTTCTCTAAAATTCTACTTGCGCGAAGAAGAGTCGTTCCACCACCTGCAACAATACCATCTTCGATTGCAGCTTTTGTAGAGTTCAAACTGTCTTCATATTCTTGCTTGATTTTCTTCATTTCAGGCTCTGTAGCTGCGCCGATACTAATTACAGCAACACCGCCAGAAAGCTTTGCCTTTCTTTCTTCGAGCTTTTCTTTATCGTAAGAGCTTGAAGAGTTTTCTAGTTCTCTTGTGATTTCTTTTACTCTATTATCGATGGAGTCCTTTGAGCCAGAACCACCAACGATTGTGGAATGATCTTTTGTAATATGGATTTGGTCAGCAGAACCAAGAACATTTGAATCAGCATCTTTTAACTGCATGTCACGATCTTCAGAGATGACAGTAGCACCAGTTAAGATCGCGATATCTTCAAGCATTGCTTTTCTTCTATCACCAAAACCAGGAGCTTTTACAGCAGCAACTTTCAGTGTGCCTCTTAGCTTGTTTACAACAAGTGTAGAAAGGGCATCGCCTTCAATATCATCTGCAATGATAAGGAGCTCTTGAGCAGAAGTTGCAACAGTTTGTAGAACGTTCATAATTTCGTGGATGCTTGAGATCTTTTTGTCTGTGACAAGGATCTTTGCAGAAGACATATTAATGCTCATATTTTCTGGGTTTGTGCAGAAATAAGAGCTTACATAGCCTCTGTCAAATTCCATGCCTTCTACGATTTTAATAGATGTAGAAGTTCCTTTGCCTTCTTCGATGGTAATGACACCTGATGTGCCCACTTTTTCAAAAGCTTCTGCAATATGATTTCCAATTTCTTCGTTTCCAGAAGCAGACGCCGTTGCGATCTTTCTGATGTCTTCGTTGCTATTTAGCTTTACTGATGTGCTTTCGATTTCTTTGATGACTGTATCAACAGCCTTTTCAAGGCCTCTTTTAATAGCGATAGGATTAGAGCCTGATGCAATGTTTTTTACGCCGTTTTTAACAAGAGCCTGAAGAAGGATAATCCCTCTTGTTGTACCGTCACCGCTTTTTTCTTTGATTTTTTCTGCTACTTCTTTACCAAGAGAAACGCCCATGTTTGCATACTGATCTTTAAGTTCGATATCTCTTATGATGCTGTTTCCATCACTTGTGATTGTTGGAGCACCGTAAGATCCTTGCAGTCCTATGTTACGTCCTTTTGGGCCGAGTGTTACTCCTACAACCTCTGCGAGTTTGTCGATTCCTTCCTTTAGTTTCTTGCGTGCCTTCTCTTCAAAGATAAGTTCTTTAGGTGTAGAGGACATTGTTCACTCCTTCGGTTTTCTATCTATAGGTTTAGCGATATGACAATCTACGGTATGTTCTGAAATACTTCAAGTGTTTTTTGAGAGATTTAGCAGGGTAGGATTTAGAGTGCTAGTTTAGTGAAAAGATAAGGTGGCACCCAGATTCGAACTGGGGAATGGGAGCTTTGCAGGCTCCTGCCTTACCACTTGGCCATGCCACCTCAATAGATTTTGAAAATATTATGTGCAAAAAATACTTAAGGGTCAACAGTTAAAGTGAAGAGCATCTCTTGAGCTACTAAGATGACCTGTGATTAAATTTTTAATATGATACTTTGGCGATGCTTTTGATTACTTCTTAGTATTTAACAACAAGACATGCTACAATCTAGCCGAAATTATTTTGGAGCAACACTATATGTCTACGGATACATTTGATTCACTTGGCCTTTCTGCTGAAATTCTGCGCGCTGTTGCAGATCGTGGTTATACGAAGCCGACTCCTATACAGGCACAAGCGATTCCTGTGGTCCTTGAGGGTCATGACATTATGGGTGGTGCTCAGACAGGTACTGGAAAAACGGCAGGTTTTACCCTTCCTCTTCTTGAGCGTCTAAGTGGTAAGAAGCTATATAGGGGACAACGTCCTGTAAGAGCTCTTATCCTAACTCCTACCCGTGAGCTAGCAGCTCAGGTGGGTGAGAGTATCGATACTTATGGGAAGCACCTGCACCTAAAATCTACTGTGATCTTTGGCGGCGTGAGTATCAACCCGCAAATCATGAAGCTTAAAAAAGGTGTTGATATTGTTGTTTCCACACCAGGAAGACTTCTTGATCATGTGAACCAGAAGACAATAGATTTATCACAAGTTGAGATTCTTGTACTTGATGAAGCAGACCGTATGCTGGACATGGGTTTTATCCATGATGTTCGTAAGATTCTAAAACTGCTCCCAAGTAAAAGACAAAACTTACTGTTCTCAGCAACATTTTCAAATGAAATAAAAAAGTTTGCTGATAGCCTTTTGAATTCACCTGTGCTTGTAGAAGTGGCTCGCCGCAATACAGCATCTGAGCAGGTTGAGCAGCTCATACACCCTGTTGATAGAGTAAACAAATCCAAACTGCTTTCTCACTTGATTATTTCAGAGAGGTGGAAGCAAGTGCTTGTATTCACAAGAACAAAGCACGGAGCCAATAGGCTCTCTCAGCATCTTGAAAAAGATGGAATCACATCAGCTGCAATTCATGGGAACAAAAGCCAAAATGCACGCACGCAGGCGCTCGCGAACTTTAAGAATGGGAATGTCCGCGTTCTTGTTGCGACAGATATTGCAGCAAGAGGGCTTGATATTGATCAGCTGCCACATGTTGTGAATTTTGAACTTCCTAGTGTTCCAGAAGATTATGTGCACCGGATTGGCCGCACTGGAAGAGCTGGTTGCGAAGGAGAAGCTATGTCACTTGTTTGTATCGATGAACATAAGCTGCTCAAAGACATCGAGCGTTTGATTAAACGTAAGCTTCCACAAAAGGTTATTCCAGGGTTCGAACCAAATCCATCGATTAAAGCGGAGCCAATTCAAAAAAGAAGAGGTGGTGGTAGGCCCGGCGGCAAGCCTAGTGATTCATCTAAAAGTTCTTATCCTAAGAAGGGATCTGGATCGCGCGGTAAGAATTTCTCTTCAAAGCCTGGTAAGGGACAATCAAACAGAAGAGGTTCTTCACAAGGGTTTCGCAGAAGAGCTAAATAGTGATTAGATTAATAGTCGCTGTGACTTCTCTGGTATGTTCTACCCCACTCAATAGATCGGTATCTAATCTCATCTTTTGAGATGTCGTGATCTTCAAGGGCTTTGATTCCTGCATCGATGCTGTCAGCTTTCAACATTTCTATGAAAAAGTTAATGACATATCTACCGCAGTTATATCCATCTTTTTGATGTTCTCTTTGAATATAACGAACTGTGACCTTGTCACCTTTGTCAAAATAGTTTTTCTTTATGTTAGGAACAAGCGTTTTGAAAGAAAGATTGCGATCATCGGCTTCACCAAACGGTTCGTAGCAGACGATTGTTTTTGTATCAAAGTCTATAAAAACACCGTTATAGTGATTAACAAGGTGCACTGAAAGTGCCATCGCACCTTTTTTAGGATGTCCGTTTTGAGCTTCTTGCTTGAATGCTTCATCGATACTTTTTGTTCTTATTGTTTGATATCGTTTTTGATTTAAATGTTCAACGTCTGTACGAGCAGTAACAAAGTGAGGATACTCTTCTTTTGATTTGGACTTCTTGATAAATAGACGTACAACGTCTGTTAAAACAGTATGATGAAGATAGCCTTTTCGAATGAGATTTATATGGGAAGGCTGTTCCATTAGATTAGGTGTTTTCTTACTAGTTTTTGCTACTGCTGCATCTGCTTTTCTAACGGCAACTTCTCGCGTATCTGTATCCTTTATGACATGCTCAGGGATTACAAGGACAATGTCATCGTCTTCTTCAGAAGAAGTGCTTGATGTATCAGATGGAGTAGGAGAAACTCTTGGTGCTGCTCCACGTGCGCTTTCTGCTAAGCCTGTTGTAGAGCCTGCAGTAACTTCGTCTTGTGATTTTGTAGAAGAAGGTGCTTTTTTCTGAATCTTCGTTTTTTTTCTTTTTTGTTGAGTAGGAGTCTTTGTTTCTTCCTTGTCAGTCGTAGTAGGGGTGGGCACTCTTGCTAGAGCGTCATCGCTATCATTTTTTACGTGGTATTTATGTTCGGATCTATATGCGTTTGAAAAAACGTAAGCAATAAGAGGCATTACCACCGTTATATAGGAGAGTATTTTTATGGTGGACTTAAAGATGTGAGAAAAATCCCAGTGACCTTTTTTTAGAACAACAACTTCATGCCCATGAAAATCATAGCCCTCTACGGTTGCGTAGGTAGGATTTAGGGACAGGTAGCTATCGCAAAAATTAGCGAAAAGATCTTTTGTAGAGCCATTCGGGTCGTAGACCGGAATATTTGACTGAAGTGGTGTTACCATATAATTACCCTTAATTTAAGGATGATTATAGCATAAAAATCACTTTTAGAAGATTCTTAAAATTATTCATATAATGAACGTGTACAAATAAAAATATAATTATATGTATTTTTGTAGATTTCTAGATGCCTAATGCATGTGCTCTATCGAAGTGTGCATTATGTGTCACTCTGATCCTTTCTGCGTAGCTCTCAGCGTAAGCCTCAATCATCTCTCTATTCAGCTCTGCTTCTGTGAACTTAGTGAAGGCTGCGCGTTTGGCTTCTCTTGTGTCTTCATCAGTTGCAGCGGCAGCTCTTGCAGTGGCTCCTGCCATCTCTTCAAAGAATCTTAGCTGGTACCTTAGACCATTATAATGCTCTGATCGCATGGATTGATAAGGTCTATCTGGATGGATAGATGATTTCTTGCGTGATCCAATCATCGGCTTATACTCTTGATGCATTCTTCTAGTTGAGGAGATCACTTTTACTGGTTCAACTTCACCTGTTCCATCTGCTGCTGCTGGAGCTCCATTTGGATGCTCAAACTGCGCTGCTTTGTAACCTTTAATGAATTCTACAAGGTGCGGGTACTTAGCTATTGGATGGCCTGATGGGTTATACACATAGATTTCACGACTCTTCTTGTCTACATAAAGTCCGAAGGCTTGCTCTTTTTGTGAGAAAGCTCCTTTGTGTCTTCTTTTTGCTATAACAGGAAGATATACATAGTCTGTTGTTGGATCATGTAATTTAAATCTTGCCTCGACATCAGGTGCACTCAACTGCTGCTCTACTGTAGCGCTCATTGTAGCATCAGGCATTGTGATGGCACCTTCTTTAGAGAAGTTTGTTGTAGCATTAAGAACAGGAAGTATTGAAGTACCTTCCGGTCTAGATTCATGAGCAAGCCTCATGAAAGTGTTTGCAGAGAGTTCGAAATTTTCAGGGTAGCGGCTCTTTGTTGCAACATCTGCATGAACTGGAGCTTCTAGTTCCCTTGCCATTTCAAGAGCTACTGGATGCAGACCCTTTTGGCTTTCTAATATACGCTCTCGTTTAAGGCGCGCTTCATCAGGAATGGTGTCTATAAATGTGTGAGCATTTTCATGAGGATGTCTGAATGCAATTCTTACATCTTTCATGAAATCATGCTGTACGTACTTTGGCGGTTTTCCGTCTTTTGAATAAATAGGAATACTTGGTCCACCTCTAAGAGGATGCATTTCATGATCTCTTAGCGCTTGCGTATCTTTTTCGCCTCTTACTTTGTAAGTAATGGGAACTGCACGATCTGCAAGAGGAATGTTCACTTCTGAAAAATTACCGTCTGAAAGATCAGTCCCATTTCCTGGTCCTCTGGCTGCTTCCATCGACGCTGTAAAGACGTTTTGGATCGAAGGGATCAGCTTTTCCCAGTGGTCACTTGTTAAAGAATGATACTTCTGCTTTCCTTCTTGAACACTAGTGATACGAAGCCAGTAAGGTTTTCCGTTCATCGTTACAGCTTTTACGCCTGAATAGGGACTTTTTGCTGTTTTTGTCATCTGGATATGCGGGTTCACGTGCGTTCCGTCTGGGAGGTAGAACCCATCGGTTGGCGCCTTTGCAGACCTTGTGAGTGTGATGTCCGGACGAGGTGAACTCATTTTACCGCTTTTTTTTAATTATTATAATAATAATTATACCATTAATGGCATTAATGTATCAATTTTTATTTTAATTTAGTTGAGTCGTAAGCTGTTGGTAATCAAGGGCTGAGGTGAGATTTTTTCATTGCATCCTCAACAAAGATTGACTACTCTCTATGGGTATAAGTCGCTAATTTTTGTAATATTCTAATAGTAAGAGGTTTAAGATGTATAAGAGGCAGAGTGTCAATCGGGTGGCAAAAAGGCTCAATCAGGTGGCGGAAGACGAAAGAGTGCTCTCAGACGTAGCTGTCGATAGCCGAAAGTGCTCCGAAAATGCGCTTTTTATTGCCACTCGAGGAGATCGAGTAGATGGGCACAGCTTCCTAAAGAACGCTAAAGAGAAAGGAGCGATAGCTGCTGTTGTCTCTAAAGACTATAGTGGAGAAGACTTTGGCCTTTCTCTTATCAAGGTCGATGATCCACTACTTGCGATGCAAGATCTGGCTATGGGAATGATTAAAGACTATAGCCCATTTGTTGTTGCGATCACAGGATCTGTTGGCAAAACAACAACAAAAGAGTTCCTCTACACTTTGGTAAAAGAGCGTTACAATGTTTCTAAAACAATCAGTAGCTATAATGGTCAAATAGGTCTTCCTTTAAGTATTTTAAATGCTGATGAAGATGCAGAAATGCTCATTCTAGAGATGGGGATTAGCCATCCTTTTGAAATGGATACCTTAATTGAAATTGCACCTCCACAAATTGCAATTCTTGGAAGAGTTGCAGAAGCTCACCTCGGTCATTTTGATTCCCTTGAACACCTAGCTTCGGAAAAGGCTAAAATTTTTAACTCAAAACATCTGCGTATGGGTTTTGTACATGAGAGTAACATGAAATTCTCATGTATTAAAGAGAACCATATCTTTAAAAAATATACCTATGGGTCAGTGAATTCCGACTACTATTTATCTGCAAAAGAACAGCACGTTGATCTTACAGATAAAGTAAAAGAAGAGAAAATTTCCTTTACTCTTCCCTTTTCTGAGACGCACTTTCAGGAGAACTTTTTGGCATCTGCTATTGTTGCAAGCTACCTCAACATGCCTTGGTCAAGTATAAGAAAAAGAGCGCAACTGCTAAAGCCTTTTAAGCATCGCTTTGAGAAAAAAATGATCGAGGATGTTCTTTATATCGACGATACCTATAACTGCAATCCTTTGAACTTAGAAGTGGGACTCAAAAACATTCCTAAAAGAGGCGCAAACAGCAAAGTATTTGCTGTTGTTGGTGAGATGAGGGAGCTTGGAGAAAACTCAAAAAGAGCGCATGAATCCCTTGGTGAGATAGCACTTGATTATGTGGATGAGCTCTTTTGTTTCGGAGAAGAGTCGTACCCTCTTTATCAAGTGTTTCATGCAAAAAACAGCTCCGCAATTCATACTTTAGAAAAGAGTGCCATCTATCAAGTTCTAAAAGACAAAGTAAGTCCTGGCGATGTTGTGTACCTTAAAGGCGGTAATGCAAACAAACTTTGGGAAATTCTAGATATGCTTATGGAAAAAGTATGATTCACTTTTTCTGATTACTTTTGTATCATCGCGTCCTTAAGCTTGAGACTACGGATGCGATGTTAATTAGTTTACTTCAGTTTTTAGGGGATCTTTTTTCTTTTAAGGTTCCAAGTGTTTTTACCTACTACTCTACAAGAATGATCCTGTCAGCTTTACTGTCATTATTTTTGACCGTTTTTCTTGGCCCTTACTGCATTTTAAAACTTTACAACTTAAAGACGGGGCAGTCCATCCGTGTTTCTGATTGTCCTCTTCTTGCAAAACTACATGAAAAGAAAAAGCATACTCCAACAATGGGTGGAATATTGATGCTTTTTTCTATTACCGTTTCCCTTCTTTGTTTCATGGATATCACATCGATCTTCACAGTCATTCTTTTGTTTGCGACCATTGTGCTTGGCGGAATTGGAATGATCGATGACTACTTAAAGATGAAACATAAAAATGCAAAAGGTTTGCCAGGTAGAATTAAGCTCATTATGCAACTTTCTCTTTCTATACTCATCGCTCTTTATCTTTTAGTGCCGGGGTTTGCAAACGCCATTGCTACAAAGTCTGCACTAAAACCGCCAAGTGCAAAAGAATATCAGATGGAAAAATCAAAAGAGCCAGAGCACTTTTCGCTGAAAGAGTACCAAAGCATTTATTACCTTCCCTTTATGAAGTCACCGTTTTTTGTTGTTTCAGGCGCTGGAATGCTGATAGCTCTTTTTATTACGGCGTTTGTAATAACAGGGGCTTCGAATGCCGTGAACTTATCAGATGGTTTAGATGGACTTGCACCAGGCCTTATTATGATGGTCTCAGCTGTCTTGGCTCTGTTTGCTTTTCTATCAAACCATGTATATTTCGCAAAATATCTGAATATTCTCTACATAGATAGCAGTGGAGAAATTGGCATTTTTTTATCGGCGATCTTTGGAGCGAATCTTGGATTTTTATGGTTTAACTCTCACCCTGCGCAAGTCTTCATGGGAGATACAGGCTCTTTATCTCTCGGGGGATTGCTTGGGATATGTGCGGTATTACTGCGCCGCGAATTTTTGTTTGCTTTGATCGGAGGGGTATTTGTAATCGAAGCACTTTCTGTGATCTTGCAAGTGTTAAGTTATAAGCTACGAAACAAAAAGCGTATCTTTCTCTGCGCACCGATACACCATCACTTTGAGTACAAAGGGTGGCATGAGACAAAAGTTGTCGCAAGATTTTGGATTGTAGGTCTGCTCCTTGCAGTGATTGGAATTGCATCCCTTAAATTCCAGTAGGCTTTATGGAAAAAAAAGCTCTTATCTTGGGTCTTGGTATAAGTGGTACGGCAGCAAAAGACTTTCTTGAAAGTAGAGGTTACCTCGTTTATCTCATTGATAACAAACATGACAAGCACCTCAGTATCGATCTTGTTAAATCTGTTGATTTAGCAGTAGTCTCTCCTGGCGTTCCAAGAGAAAACTCTTTTTATAAGCTGATTTGCAAGTATGCAAAAAACTTTGTTGGCGAAGCAGAGCTCGGTCTTTCTAACATCAGCAAAGATGATAAAGATACAAGAGTAATTGCTGTTACTGGTACGAATGGAAAAACAACACTGTGTTTGTTTCTTGAGCATCTCCTATCTGCTAAAGCTCTTGGTAATGTTGGGATCCCTTTTACGCGCTATTTTGAGATGCAAGAAAGAAGGGAAACAATCATTGCAGAGCTCAGCTCCTTTCAGCTTGAAACGCTTAGATCAAAAGTTTTTGACGCAGCAATTATAACAAACATCACACCAGATCATTTAGATCGTTACAATAGTTTTGATGAGTATGCACGAGCAAAACTCTCTATTGCAGACTGTATTAAGAAAGGAGGAAAACTTATTCTTCAAAGAGAAGTTTTCTTAAAGTACAAAAACGATATTGATCAAAGGGGTATCGATGTGATCTATATTGATGATTTAATGCACGAGTTTCCAAGCGATGATATGGAAAGTCCCATCGGAAAACAGAGCTATGCGATAGCAAAAGAAATTGCTGGAGAAGCTTTCTCAAGTGTTGTTTTTGATAAGAAGCTCAGGACTTTTAAAAAGCCTTTGCACAGGCTAGAGAGTTTTGCAAACCTCAAAGAGGTTCGCTTTGTTGATGATAGTAAAGCTACAAATATTGAATCCGTACTCTTTGCTGCGAAAAGTATCCTCGCAAAAAAACACATTATTATGGGAGGATCAGATAAAGGGTTAGATTTCAGTCAGCTTCTTTCTTTAACAAAAGAAGGGGTTGTGGCCATTTATGCAATAGGAGATTGCGCAAAGAAGATACAATTAGCACTTCAAGAGAAAATACCAGTTACTCTATATAGGAATCTTGAAGAAGCAACGCTTGCTGCTTTTAAGCTTGCAAAACCAAATGATGTGGTGCTTTTATCTCCCGGATGCCCAAGTTATGATCAATTTGATAACTTCGAGCATCGAGGAAATGTTTTTAAGCAGTGTGTACATAAAATCCAAAAAGAGGAATTTTCCAGATGAGCCGAAGAGATACGATTATTGTGGCTGTCTTAATCAATGCAGGCCTGCTTGTCGTTTTGTTTGTTAGTTCGCTAAAGCATGAGCCATCAAAAGCACTTGCAAAGAACCATGAAAAAAGTCTTCCAAGACACGCAGAAAAGATTGTGAAAAAAGAAGTGCCTATTGCAAAGGTTAAAAAAGAAAGTTCTAGGGTGCAGCAAAGCAGGCAAACCAAACTTGCTAAAGCGCCACAAGTTCCAGTAGTGGAAAAGAAAATTCCAGAGCTTGTGCAAGAGAAAAAGCTAGTGCAAGTAGTCAAAGAGCCGGCGCCTGTTGCAAAAGCAGTAGTTAAAGAAGAGTTTAAGAAAGTGATCGTGAAGAAAGGGGATTTTCTTGAGAAAATTGCCAAAAGCAACCATACAACAGTTGGCGCTCTTATGGAAAAAAACAACTTAAGAGACTCAAAGCTACAAATCGGACAAGTTCTTCTTATCCCTAAATCTACAGCTCCTAATGCTCAGCAAGTAGTCTCATCAGAAGAGCGGTATGTTGTACAAGAAGGGGACAACCTTTGGAAAATCGCGATAGAAAATGATGTCAGTGTAGAAGCCCTTTTAAGACTCAATAAGTTGACTCAGAAGAAAGCGAAGATGCTAAGACCTGGCGATAAATTAATCTTAAGATAATGTGAATAGAGCAGCGTATTTCTTAATTGTTTGTGTGTCGATCCTATTTTTGCTAGGGCTCCTCATGGTATTTAATACCACATCAGCAGAAGCACTGGATCGTCACGATACATTCAAACTTCATCTGCCTCTGATCAAACAAATGATCTATGGTTTCGTTGGTATGGGCTTTGCCTACTATCTTTGCAAAGTCGATTATCAAACGTTTTACAAAACATCCTATGTTTTGTTTTGGGTTTTTTGCATTTTTCTTGTGCTTGTATTCGTTCCAGGGATTGGACTTCAGAAAAATGGAGCGCAGCGTTGGATCGGTATGAGAAGCCTTTCCTTCCAGCCTTCTGAGTTTATGAAGATCTTAATGCCAACTTACTATCTAGCCTTTTTTACGCGCCTTAAAAGGCCTTTAATATTGAAATCCTTTCTGATGATCCTTGCAACACTTGCAATTCCGATTGTTTTGATTCTGTTTGAACCAGATAACGGGTCAGCCGGGATTATGCTTGTCACACTTGTCGCTCTTTTCTACCTTACGAAAGTCAGGTGGGTTTACTGGGGCTTGCCCCTTCTTTTGATGAGCGTTGTAGGAGGTATTTTTGCATCGAAGATGAAGCACGTAACAGATAGGATTAGAGTCTATCTGAATCCAGAGCTCGATCTTCTTGGAAAAGGACACCAACCTTATCAAGCAAAAATCGCAGCAGGTTCTGGTGGTCTTTTTGGAAGAGGCCTTGGAGAGAGCATGCAAAAGTTTAGCTACCTTCCAGAAGCAAGAAGTGATTACATTGCTGCGATCTATGCAGAGGAACTTGGCTTTATGGGAATCATGCTTCTTGTGACCCTTTACATGTGTATCGGGTATTTCGGTTTTAAAATTGCTGCACATTGCAAAGACAAGAAGGGCTTTTATCTTGCAAGTATTCTGACCTTTATCATCTGCTTCCAAGCATTTTTGAATCTCGGTGTTGTGTCAGGGCTTCTGCCAAGTAAAGGAACGAATCTCCCGTTTTTTAGTCACGGAGGCTCTTCTCTAATTGCAAATATGATGGTTCTTGGTATGATTTTAAGTGTTGCTAAAAAGAGTGAAAAAACAAGGATTGTGTCTTTTAATGAGTAAGCACGTTTTAATTGCAGCGTCTGGCACAGCAGGTCATATGTATCCTGCACAAGCTCTTGCAAAAGAGCTTATGGAAAAAAAAGGATATAAAGTCACCTTTGCAGGACACAACCTTTCATCAAATCCCTACTTTGATAAAAAAGGCTTTTCCTATTTTAACGCTGAATCACCCTCTGTTTGTAAAAATCCTGTCAAGTTTACTCTGAATCTTTTTGTTTATTTATTCGGAATGTTGAAAACGCTTTCATTTATAAAAAAACAAAAGGTAGAGCTTGTTGTAGGATTCGGGAGTTATCACAGTTTTGCAGCACTTTTGGCCTCGTTTTTTGCAAAAACGCCTTACGTGCTTTTTGAATCTAATGCAAAGCTTGGAAAAGTCAATCAAGCCTTTGCAAGAAAAGCTAAGCTTCTTGCTTATCAGCTTTTTGATTTAGCTCCTGTTCCCGGAGTGAACTCGCAAAAAGTGTCAATGCCTTTTGAAAAAGAGCGGTTTTTTCATGTAGATAAAGAAGAGGCAAGAAAATCTTACTCCCTGGAAAAAGATCTCTTTACGATCCTTGTCTTCGGAGGCTCGCAAGGAGCTCTCTCTGTGAATAAGCTGTTTTTAGAATCGCTTGGAAAGATAAGCGCTAAAACAAAGAATTTTCAAGTGATCCATCTCCTTGGGTTTAATACAGACAAGGAGCAAGCAGAAAAACGTTATGAAGAGCTTGGCATTAAGGCTCATGTTGCTGTTTATGAAGAAAAGATGAGTCTCGCCTATTCTGCTAGCGATATGGTTGTCTGTAGAGCAGGAGCAAACTCTATCTACGAGCAACTGTATTTCAAAAAGCCTGCTATTTTTATTCCCTATCCTTTTCTGCCAGACAAACACCAGCTTCATAATGCAAGAGCTGTCTGCAAAGACTATAACGCAGGGATCGTTCTAGAGCAGTCTAAGCTTACGAAGTCAACACTTGCTGAGAAAATCCTTTCCTTTATGAAAAAAGAAAGTTTCACCCAGTATGAAAAGAAGCTAAAGGAAATAGACCCTGAGAAAGGGCAGGTTCTTCTTTCTGAACTGATAGCGAATATATGCGCAAAAAAATGAATCTCTAAACGAAAGAGGATTATGCACTATCATTTGATTGGGATCAGTGGCATTGGGATGAGCGCTCTTGCGAAGCTTCTTTTAGAAAAGGGGTTTACGGTCTCTGGCAGCGATCTAAAAGAGAACAAAGAGACAAGGGTATTAATGTCTCTTGGTGCAAAAATTACTGTGCCTCATAGTACAGACGCTATCAAAGAAGGAATGGTAGTCGCCTTTAGCACAGCAATTCCAAGTCACAATGTAGAATTGCTTGCTGCAAAAAAACGTAAGCTTCCTATTTTTCACAGATCGATCCTCCTTCAGAAACTACTAGAAGATAAAAAATCATTCTGCGTTGCTGGCGCTCATGGGAAAACGTCAACAAGCGCTCTCCTTGCAAGTATTTTTAAAAGGCATGATCAAGGTGCGAGTTTTTCTATTGGCGGTATCATCCAGCACCTAAACACAAACAGTAGTTTTGGAAATGGAGATGTTGCCATTTTAGAAGCTGATGAGAGTGACGGCTCTTTTTTAAATACCAGCCCCAATAGCGCCATTATTACAAACACAGATCCTGACCACCTATATTTTTGGAAGACTGAGAGCTGCTTGAAAGCTGCATATAAAGCATTTGCTGCGAAAGTATCATGCAAAGAAAACTTGTTTTTATGTGACGAAGATCCTTTCTTAAGCAAGCTTGATAAAAAAGCCACAAAATATGGTTTCTCTAAAAATGCCTCTGCAAGGATTTTAGAGTTTAACCAAGAAGAAACACTTGCAAGATTTACACTCGCTTTAGATGGCACTGTGTATAGAGATTTATCTATTAGGCAACTTGGTAGACATCAAGTATTGAACGCAGCAGCTGCTATATCACTATCTTTAAGAAATGGTGTTTCTGAAGATGAGATAAGAGATACACTTTATGCATACAAAGGTGTAAGCCGAAGGCTAGAGTGCCTTAGTGTAAAGCCTGGCACAATCATCTATGATGATTATGCACACCATCCCAAAGAAGTCTTTGAAACTCTAAGGGCTTTAAAGGAAGCTCATCCTAAAAGAAGAATCGTCTGTGTTTTCCAGCCTCATAGATATACAAGGCTCAAAGAGCACTTTACCGACTTTACCTATTCATTCTCTAGCGCTTCCTACTGCATAATTGCTAAAGTTTTTGCAGCAGGGGAGAGTGAGATTGATACAATTAATGAAAATACATTAGCCGCTCAAATCAAAGGATCTTCTGCAATAGCGTCAAAAGATGTTGAGGTAGCTCTAGAAGGCGTTTTAAAGAAAGATGATTTGCTTGTGTTTCTTGGTGCCGGTGATATTACAAAAACAGCGAGATCGTTTGCAGCAAGCTGGGAGGCGATATGAGTAAAAAGCTTTCTTTGTCTCACGCTTTAATGTGGATCATTGGATCTACTATTTTGATAACTGGAGGAACCTATTCTCTTTTAAAAAATAGTGCAAACGCAAGAAAAGAGCTTTCGTTTGATCATGCACATGTGATCAGAAAAATCATCCAAACAGGTCCTCATCGAGACCACTTAAAAACTTCGATACTTGCTGAGGTCCTTGATCTATCGTGCGATGACCCCAGGCTTACAAAGCGCTTTAACGTAAAAGATGCTGAAAAGAAGCTTTTAAAAAACCTTCCTATGGTTAAGAGTGCAAAGCTTCATATAGTAAAACCAGATATTCTATACATCGATTATATGATGAGAGTTCCTATGGCGATGCTTTATGACTTTGAGAATACTGCTATCGATGAAGAAGGGTACTTGTTTCCGTTCTCTCCATTCTATTCACCGAAGAGCATTCCAGAAATTTATCTTGGCATGCAGGCTGAAGAAGCTTCTTTTGATAAACCCTTAAAAGAAGAAGCTCTTCTCCTTGCAACAAGAGTGTTAAAGTCCTTAAGAAAGATCGCTCTTCATCAGAATTTTTACATTAAAAGGATTGATGTATCGCACGCCTTTGAAAGGTCCCTTGGAAAAAGAGAAATCGTTCTCCAGCTATACAGTAAAAATCATACGCTATACCTTTCGCCAAAGAGCTCTTTTCTTTATTCTGTGAGGCTCGATCCTTCTAACTATGCAAAGAATCTAGGTGACTATCTTATGCTTCATAAAGAGCTTGTAGCTCTAGAGAAGCTCTACGACTATAAGGTAAAAGAAGATGAGAGAGTGATTGATATGCGCCTTGACAACACAGCGTATATTGAAGAGATTGCAAGTAATTGATTGCTCAATTAGTACTCTAAGATTTTAACAGCTTCTTTAAAGGTTTCAACGAGCTTGTCTGCTTCTGTAACTCTTGAGTCAATACGAACTAAATCTCTTGCAAGAGTGTTCACAACAAGATCAGGAAGATCTGGAACGATTTTCAGCCCAACATTTCTAATGAGTTCTTTGATTTGAAGAGACTCTTCTTCAGAAAGTTCTAGTTCGTTATGGATGCAAAGCTTGTACTCTAGTTTTGTGAGGGAAGCTATGATGAAGGCTCTAGGGTTGTCATCTGTAAGCTTTTTAAGAATGCCCTCTAAAACAATGGGAATTTCTCCGCATTTTGTATAGCCTGTTGATAGCGAGTCAGAGAGCTCGAAAATAGCACCGGAAGCGATACGTTCTTCCTCAGCAGAAAGGTACATACCATTTTCGAAAGAGATTTTAGAGATTTGCATGATTTCTGAAAGAAGTTCAAATACTTTACAGTGTGTGACAGGGGCGTCGTCGTGAGCTAGGTACCAAGCATAAAAATTGAATGCAGAGTCAAACAAAGCCTTTCCGATATGGCTTTTTTGACTAGCCATACGATCGCTTGGTTTAGTTTCTCCTGATGGGTGCTCAGGAGCTTCAAAATCTTCCTGCGGGGATCCCATATCCTTAAAACCTTTGCTCTCGCCACTATACGGGCGGTATCCACCCTCCATTATAAGGATGTGGTTATTATTGAAATACCCCTCACATCTAAGTTATAAAAGAAAGTTTGTAAGGTGCAAATAATGAAACTGTTGGAGAAAACCTTTGGAAGAAATTCATCCTAAAGAACTTAAAAAGCTCATGCTTTCTAAGAAGTTGATTCTCATTGATGTAAGAAGAGAAGAAGATTGTAAAAAAAGATCCCTCAAAGGGGCCATTTCGATGCCTATACCCACTTTTGATCTGGAAGTGTTCAGAGATCTGCAGGCAAAAAACAAGGGAATCCCTACTTATCTTGTTTGTTATAGAGGGATAAGCTCCTTTGACCTTGCTGAAGCTCTTGAATATAGGGGGTTTAGAGGTGTTTGTAGCGTTATAGGAGGCATGGAGAAGTGCGAAGAAGAAGGAATGGAAATGAATTAGTACATATTTTTTAGAATATAAATCAGTTGGACTTAATTAATTAACTGGACTATTCTGTTTCAGATTAATTTATTTATAAATAATGACATGTGTTGTTTTATTCTTTAAAATCCAACTGGAGGTTAACTATGTCTATTCAAGCTATGAATCCAGAGCAAGATGCTCTAATGATGGATGAAGCGTCGAACTTTTGGGCAGCAGCTCCTTACGTAGCAGGTACTCTTGCTGTTTCTGGATCTGGTGTTTATGTGATGGCTACTATTACAGGTACTGCGGCACTTGTGTCTGGTATTGCTTTAACACTTATTGGTGCTTATGCAACGTTTGGTGTAGTCGGTGCAGCAATAAACTCTAAGAACCCTACTCACTTTAGCCAAAATGTGATGAAGGGAATCGGAACTGGAGTTGTTGTTGGTTTTGCTGATACAGCAAGAATGATTGCTCAGGTAGTGATCCAAAAGCTTATCATCGACTTTATGAACAGTAGATAAGTTGAAAAAGAATTTTTCTTTAAAGAGCCTATCTATGCATGCGTTTGCATAGATAGGCTCTTTTTTTATTGTGATGTTTCTCTCTGATCTTCAAAGTCTCGTAGCTTAATGAGATTGAATCTAAAAGTGAATCGTGGTAAATTATTGCATGTATTTTTTATGTACACTTTATTTTACAATCTTAACCAAATGTGGTACCCTAATGAAAGACTTTGTCGCGTATTTAGTTAAAAACTTAGTAGATGAGCCGTCAGATGTGAATGTAGATGTTTACGAAGGTGACAGAAGCACAGTAGTAGAGATCCGTGTTTCTCCGACTGATGTAGCTAAAGTTGTAGGCAGACAAGGTAGAACAATTAAAGCACTTCGCACAATTGCCATGACAGTTGGTGCAAGATTTGATAGAAAAGTTAGAGTGGAAGTGGTTCATTAACAAAACGTATACCAAGGAAATCATTCTGTGAGTCTAAATATTGAAGAGAAGAGAGTAGGTAGTGTTCTTATACTACGTCTTGAAGGTAGAATAGATGCAGTTTCATCAGGTATTTTAGATAAGTCTTTGACAGAAGTTATCAACAAACAGCACGATAAAATTGCTCTTGATTTCACAAAAGTGGATTATTTAAGTAGCGCAGGTATGCGCCTTCTTCTTTCTGTAACAAAGAAGATGAAAGCAAGTGATGGGATGCTTTGTATTTTTTCTGTACATGATGATGTTATGGAAATTATTCGTATGGCGGGCTTTGAGAGAATTCTTACGCTTTATCCTTTAGAAAAAGATGCGCTCAATGCGCTTAAGGAATCTAGTGAATGATAAATACTCACAATCATCTTCTACAGGTATTGTAGAACTTCCAGAGAAAGATAAGCTACCCCTGAAAGAGGGGTTGAAGAAAGCTATTATCATTTCGGGCCCAACAGCAACTGGCAAAACAGAGCTCTCTCTTGTTCTTGCAAAAGCTCTTGGAGGGGAAATTATTTCTGCCGATTCCATGCAGGTTTACCGCGGGATGGATATTGGTACGGCAAAGGCCTCTGTCAAACAAAGAGAAGAAATTCCTCATCACCTCATTGATGTTAAAGATCTAGAAAATTCATTTAATGTTGTTCAGTTTTACGAGGAAGCTCTAAAGGCTGTAGAAAGCATTTTTGCAAGAGATAGGGTGCCTATCATCGTCGGTGGTACAGGATTTTATATACACACACTTCTCTATGGTCCACCGCTAGGTCCGCCAGCAAATCAACACGTACGAAAAAAGCTAGAAGAGGATATGGAAAAATATGGTCCAGAGCCTCTTTATAGAAAGCTTTGCGAGTACGATCCAACTTATGCAAGCAAAATCACGGGGAACGATCGTCATAAGATCATAAGAGCTTTAGAAATCATTACACTCACAGATAAAAAAGTGAGTGACTTTCTGCGAACTTCTGAAACGCAATACCATCCAGAGTATAACTTTAGATGCTGGTTTACCTACTATCCTAAATCGATTCTCTACCCCAGGATAGAAGAGAGGTGCGAAAAGATGATTGAAGAAGGTTTCTTAGACGAAGTGATAAGGCTGCAAAAAGAGGGGCTCGACAAGAACCTCTCAGCTTCTCAAGCGATAGGCTACAGGCAAGCACTTGAGTATTTAAAAAGTGAAAAGAATACGAGTGACTACGATGAGTTCCTATGGGCCTTCAAAAGAGCTTCTAAGCGTTATGCCAAAAGACAGTTCACATGGTTCAGAAAAGAACCTATTTTTAGATGGCTGAATCTTGAGGTATGTGACAAGCCACAAGCCACTGAACTGATCCTACATGATTTTGAAAACGCCTTGTAGAAGGAAAGGGCTTTTTTTTTATCTCTGAATGTCTTAACTTACCTGATAAGACTAAGCGTTTTTATCAGCCCTCAATTTTACAATGTCTGCCTGTGATGAATACTATGCAAAAATCGAGCGAAGAAGAAAAAAAGAAAACTTCAAATGTAGAGAAAGAACTGCAAGCGAAAACAGAAGTGAAAAAGACTTCTGCTCTTGCTGCTTTTAAAGACGAGCTTGAAAAGCAAGAAAGTGCTGAAGAGCGTCTTAAAATGTCTATTGAGTTTATGAGAAACTCTATCTCTCAAAATAAAGCCCCAAGGTTTAAAGACTTTTGGGAGGCTAAGAAGCTGTGTCTGCCTCTTTTCAAAGAGAAGATCAATCCTGCTCTTAAAGCAAAGTTTTGGACAGAGTACACAGAACTTTCTACAGAAGCAAAAAGGCTGAAAGAAATCTTAGACGAGCAGTCTTCGTTTTCAATGGAGCAGCTTGAGCTTGCTCTAAAAGCTTTAGAAACTGATTTAGAAAAGCATGAACAAATGGTGAAAGCTCTCCCAGAGCTAAAATTGCCAGAGCATGCTGAGACACTTCAAAAAAATATAGCTTCTTACAGTGAAAAGCAGAAGTATATCCAGTATTACATGACTCTCACTGCAAGAGTGAAAGAGTTGCGTAAAGAAATCATTTCTACTGAGATGCGTATAAGACACAAAAACAAGCTTCTAAAAAAGCTTTCTGATGTTGGCGATCGTTTTATTCCAAAGAAGAAAGAGCAGATAAAAGCTGTGAGTGAATCTTTTGTTGCAGACGTTAAATGGTTCTCTGGGGAATTTTTTGATCTGGAAGAGAAAAAGATCAAAGGAAAAGACGTTGCTCTTTTCAAGCTAAGAGAAGAGATTAAAGCTTTCCAATCTGCTGCAAAACTAATCTCACTCAATTCTCAAGCATTTTCCGCATCAAGGCTACTTCTTTCAGAATGCTGGGAATGTGTAAAAAGCGCTGACAAGGAAAGAAAGAAATCTTTGCATGAAAAGAAAGAGTCTTTCAAAAAGCAAGTGGAAGAAGCAAAAGCGCTAATTGAAGAGTTTGAAAAAGACCTTACAGAGAATCCTCCTAGCTCAAAAGATGTAGTTCAGAGTAAAGGTTCTGAGCTCTCAAGAAAGCTTAAAGAAATTCATCTGCATAGAGATGATGTAAAACGCCTCCGTTCTTTGATGAAAAAAGTGCAAGACAAAGCTCTTGAGCCTTTTGAAGCAAAGGAAAGAGAGCATGCAGAGAAGCGAGCTCTAAAAGAAAAGCAAAGAGAAGAAGAACTTTCCTCTTTTAGAGACCTTTGCGAGACTCTTGTAAATGAGCAATCCAGTCATTCCTTAAAGGAATATCAGGATCTTTATGAAAGCTTCGATCAAAAGAAAAAAGAGCTTAAGCCGAGCGAGCATGAAAAACGTGCTCTTGGCGAACTCAAGCGAGAAATTTTTGAAACAATCTTGTTGAAAAGAGTAAGTGAGATTTCAGACTTTGAATCGCAAAGAGAAGAAGCAGAAAAGCTTTTTGCTGACTGGGAAAATTTCAAAGAAGAAACAAGAGCTAGAGTAGAAGCTTATCGCAAAGAGCAGGGAAGTTCTGGTTTTGATTTTGAAAAGGCCATGATTTTTAACGAACTTGTCGATGCAGAAAAAGCACGCCTCGATCGCGCAATTGAAAAAGTCGAACTTCTTGAAGATAAGCTAGGTCTATAAAAATCGTTCTAGAGTTAAGAAAGTTCTAGGAAATTATTCTACGTAGCGTTTAACTTTTCTATTTATATAGCATTATCAAAACCCTTTTTACAGGAATAGTACTGTGATCACAGCAAGACAGCACGCACTTGAAAAAGTTTTAGATCATTATGATGACTCTAAATCTGTTAAACCTTTGCAACCATCAGAATCTTTTGGAAAATATGTTTTCAACAGGACCGTAATGCAGAAAATGCTTCCTAAGAAGATTTTTCAGAATGTAGAAGAAGTCCTAGATTGTAAGAAAAAGCTGAATCCTATTTACGCTGATGCAATAGCACTTGCGATGAAAGAATGGGCGATTTCTCATGGTGCTACACATTACTGTCATTGGTTTCAGCCTCTAACAGGACAAGCTGCAGAAAAGCATGATTCCTTTTTAGACTGGAAGGGTGCTGATACTGTAATAGAGAACTTTTGCGGACATGAGTTGATGAGAGGTGAACCAGATGCCTCTTCTTTGCCATCAGGTGGTTTAAGGAAAACTTGTGAAGCTCGCGGTTATACAAGTTGGGACCCAACAACCTCTGCATTTCTTTGGAAAATAGGAGAGTCATTTACTCTTTGTATTCCTTCTGTGTTTTTCTCATGGACAGGGGATGTTTTAGACTCAAAGATTCCTCTTATGCGTTCTGATATGGCGATTAACGATGCCGCTGTTAGATTGCTCAATCTAACAGGTATCAATACGGAATCTGTTTACTCAACACTAGGCTGTGAGCAGGAATATTTTCTTGTAGATAGAGCTCTTTACAACTTAAGACCAGATCTTATGATCCTAGGAAAAACAGTGTATGGAGCGCCTCCTGCAAAAGGGCAAGAGCTTTGTGATCATTACTTCGGCAAAGTAAAAGAAAGAGTCATTGCGTTTATGCAAGATTTTGAAAACGAAGCGATCGAGCTTGGAATTCCTGTAAAAACAAGGCACAACGAAGTAGCTCCAGCTCAACATGAAATCGCAGCTTACTATGAAAAAGCATCGCTTGCTGTCGATCATAACATCCTTCTTATGGAGCTTATGAAAAAAATTGCAACCAAGCACGACCTTGCTTGTTTGGTGCACGAAAAACCGTTTGCTAACATGAATGGCTCTGGTAAGCATCACAACTGGTCTCTTGCTACAGCAGAAGGGCTCAACTTGCTTGACCCTACAAAAACACCTGAGAACAACATCCATTTTCTAATTCTTATTACGGCCGTACTAAAGGCTGTACATAAGCATGCAGCGCTTTTAAGAGCAACAATAGGATCTCGTGCGAATGACAATCGACTAGGAGGCTTTGAAGCCCCTCCCGCGATCATCTCTGTTTATCTTGGTGAAGCGATCGAAGCTCTTCTTCGTGATATAGAAAAGGGAGGAGCTCATAAAACTCCAGCTCTTGAAAAAGTAGACCTTGGGCTACAAGCAATCCTTGAGATGCCAATAGATAATACTGATAGAAACAGAACATCACCTTTTGCATTTACAGGGAATAAGTTTGAGCTCCGCTCAGTAGGTTCTTCTCAGAGTCCTGCATTCCCAGTGACTGTGATCAATGCAATTATAGCAAAAGCCCTGAATGATATTTTAGATCAGATAGATAGTCTTGCGAAAGGAAAAGCATTAACAAAAGAGGGTCTTCTTTCTTTTATATTGCCCGTTCTAAAAAAAGAGCTGAAGGCGTCAAAGAACATTCGTTTTTCAGGAGATAACTACTCAGATGCTTGGAAAGAAGAAGCAAAGAAAAGAGGACTTCCTAATATAGAGAACTCATACTTTGCTTATGATGAATTTACAAAAAAGTCCACTCATGCAGTGTTTGAAGGGATTTTAAATAAGAATGAGCTCGACTCTCGCCACTTGATCATGCAAGAGACTTATTTCTCAGAAATGATGATTGAAGCAAAGCTGATGTGCAACCTCTTTTATGTTTCGATTCTTCCAGGTGCAATCAATTATCAAAACGATATCGCTACCTCGCTTGAGAAGCTGCAGTCTGTTGGTATAAAAACCTCAAGCAAGCAGAAAGCTTTTCTTAAGAAGTTTTCATCTCTTATAGAAGATGCAATGCATGGCATCGAAGCTCTTGAATCATTGAGAGCAAATGAAAAAAATGCAATGACGCATGATATTGTAGCTCTTCATACATCAATGAGAAGTGCAAGGGAGCAAGTAGATCTTATAGAAAAGTTCATCCATGAAAAGCACTGGCCATTCCCATCTTATCAGGAGCTTCTTTTCGTATTATGAGTGGGAAAAAAATAGGCCTTCTTGGGGGAACATTTGATCCTATACACGCAGGTCACTTGCATCTAGCGTTTGAGGTTATGGAGCACTTTCATTTGGATGAAGTTCTGTTCTGCCCTGCCTTCACATCTCCATTTAAGGTTCATGACCAGGCAGTAGCTGCTCCAGAGCATAGACTAGCTATGGCAAAGCTTGCTGTTGAAGGGATAGAAAATTTTTCAATCCTTGAGCATGAGATCGCAGAGGAAAAAATTTCTTATACGATTGAGACCTTAGAACATTTAAAAAAACAAACTCCTGAAGATCAGTACCACCTGATTCTCGGTGAAGATGTACTAAAGAATTTTTTTGAGTGGAAAAGAGCAAAAGATATTTTAGAGCTAGCACCTCTCTTGATAGGCTCTCGACTAGGGTTCCTGAAGAAAGAAGAGACAAAGATTCCAGAGCAGTACCATGGACGTATTGAAAAAGGGTTTTGTAAGATCCATAACTTAGAGCTCAGCAGCACTTACTTAAGGGAAAGGCTCCAAAAAAAGCTTTACACAGCGCACCTGATCCCGCCGAAAGTGCTAGACTACATACACCAAAATGAGCTATATTCTTTGCCAAAGTAAGGCAAACTTCTTTAATAAATGTACGGATTCCCATGAGCCCTGAAGAGCTACTATCTACTATTGCTCAAGCAATATATGACAAAAAAGGAAGAAATATCATCGCACTGGATGTGAGAGGAATTTCTTCAATGACAGACTATATTATCGTCGCAGAAGGTAATGTAGATAGGCATGTGGTTGCGATTAGCAAGGCTGTCGAAGAGTCTTTAAAAGAGAAAGGACAAAAGGCTGAATACGTAGAAGGTCTTCGTAATGGAGACTGGGTAGTATTAGATTATATAGAAGTCATGGTGCATATTTTCATGCCAGGGCTAAGAGAAAAATATCAACTGGAAAGATTGTGGACAGATGCTAAAATCATCGATTTGAATCTAGAAACCACTGAAGAAGCTTCTAACATCTCACAATCTTAATACTTGAAGAGGACATATGAAAAAAAGACGCGTTGTTGTTACAGGAATGGGTATCGTTTCTTGTTTTGGAATGGATGTTGATGAATACTACAAAAACCTCCTAGAGGGAAAAAGTGGTGTAAGAGAAATCGATCAGTTCGACTGCAGTGAATATCCAACAAGGTTCGCAGCAAGTGTCTTAAATTTTAGTCCTGAAGGTTATATTGACCGCAAGCAAGCAAGAAGGGTTGATCCTTTTACAGCTTATGCGATGGTTGCGGGGAAAAAAGCACTCGAAGACGCAAAGCTCTTTGATAAGCTTGATACTCTCAATAAAGATAAGGCCGGTATCGTAATCGGTTCTGGTATGGGCGGTATGAAAGTATACTCTGACGGTGTAACAACCATCAGAGAAAAAGGCTTCAAAAGACTCTCACCATTCTTTGTTCCATTTATTATCTCAAACATGGCAGGTGGACTGCTTGCAATAGACGTTGGTTTTAAAGGGCCTAACTATTCTGTATCTACAGCATGTGCTACAGCAACACACTCGATCGTTCTTGCAGCAGAACACATTAGAAAAGGCGAAGCAGACGTAATGCTTACGGGCGGTGCTGAATCTGCGATCAACACAACAGGATTATCTGGATTTGTTGCTTGTAAAGCTCTATCCACAAGGAATGATGACATGGAGAAAGCATCAAGACCTTGGGATAAAAATAGAGATGGTTTTGTAATGGGTGAAGGTGCTGCTGTTCTTGTTTTAGAAGAGCTAGAGCATGCAAAGAAAAGAGGCGCTACAATTCTTGCAGAATATCTTGGTGGAAGCACTACTTGTGATGCGAACCATATGACAGACCCTGTAGCAGATGGATCTGTTGTTGCAATGACCATTGAAAAAGCATTAGAAGATGCAGACCTAAAACCATCAGATGTCCAGTACATCAACGCTCATGCAACTTCAACATCAGTTGGTGATATGTGTGAGATAAGAGCGGTAAAGAAAGTCTTCTCAGGTCATGAGAAGAACATCAAAATCAACTCTACAAAGTCTATGATTGGCCACTGCTTAGGAGCAGCTGGCGGAATGGAAGCGGTTGCGACTATCAAAGCCATCCAAACAGGGGAGTTGCATCCTACAATAAACCTCGATGATCCAGAGGAAGAGCTAGGAGATTTTGATCCAGTAGCTCATAAAAAACAGAAATTTGATGTGACGAATGCTGTGAACAACTCTTTTGGGTTTGGCGGGCATAACGCAACAACCATCTTTGGAAAATTCACAGGCTAGATCTTGGATGTAATACAAGACCATTCTTATGGGATCATTCCCGTACTTAAGGACGATGCTGGTTACAAGTTATTTATAATCAGACATTGTAATGGAAATTTCTGGGGTTTCCCTAAAGGGCACATAGAAGATGGTGAAGATGCCATCACTGCTGCAAAGCGAGAACTCCTTGAAGAAACAAACCTTGAAGTTGTTTCCTTTCTAAGAAAAGAACCTTTTATCGAAAAGTATAAGTTTCAAAAAGATAAGATTCTAGTACACAAGAGTGTAGATTTTTATCTTGCTCTTACAACAAAAGATGCAAAGATCGATACAAAAGAGCTTTTTGAAGGGAAGTGGATCGGTTTTGAAGACGCTGAAAATCTTGCGACCTACGATGAGGGTAAAGCCCTATGCAAGCAGGTCGCTATCTATATCAATAATCATGTGATAGATAATGCTTAGCCTGCCATTCTTCTTCTGATGTTTGCAGCTCTTGCACTTTCTTCGAGTGTCTCTGCATGCTTGAGTGTTCTTCCACCCTCTAAAGATGATACATTTTGTGAAAACTGCTTATTTATACTCACTACAGTGCCTGGGTTGCCACTGACTCTACCTTTTAATCGATTCATTGCAAAAAGAGATCTTGCAGGCGCTGCTGCTCTAGTGCTTGCGCTTTGAGAAACTCTTCCAGAAAGAGAAGTTCCTTTCCCTGTAGGATCGTAAAAGGGAAGTCTTACGGACTTTTTTTCTTCGCTCTTTGCAGGCTTGCTTGAGCTTGATACCTGATGAACATCTAAGTTTGGCCTTCTACTTGAAGGATCGATTTGTGACATATGATCTCCTTGCCCTATAGGGACTTTAAAAAAGTATAAATCGACGGTAAAAAATGTATTAAAGCTATCTTTATGGTTTTTTTAAATACTCGTCAAATTAATTTTCTTTAAAGCTTAATCGAAACTTAATACATATTCCTTGATTCGGTTAGAAACAGGATCGGAATATTCTGAAGCAGCAGAAAGATCTTTATCAGTGTCTCTGCAGAGTTTTGCAGTGGTTTTGATCAGATGAGCGAGTGAAGGAGAATTCATGATATCTTCTGCGATAGGTTCGATTGGATAAGATGATTCTATAACTCCATCAACTTGTGGGATTTCCATGGTTTCCTCTTAGGCGTTGTATTTCATGTACCTATTTCTGATTATGGAATTAATGACCTTATCAGTCAAACTAATTAATAATAAAATCGTAATTAAGTGGTAATTAAAATGATAAATACAAATCTATTGTTAAATTAAATATACGATTTTAATAAATAGTAAACATGTTGTTTTAGTAGCTGGTCAAGTATGCGTGCTTCACTTGTTAGCTTGTTAGTACATACAACCTTAGGTTAACGGACTTCTTTCTGCCTCTTTGAAAAATGTCTCTAGAGAGTGAATATTTAACATTTTCTTTTATAGAGAAAGACGCTATTGTCTCTATTAAAAACAACGAAGATTGCTCTATGAAATTGAAACTTTGGCAAAGACTTTTTGTGTTCATCACAAAGAAATTACTTTCCCTGCGTTATGATGTGAAAGTACATGGACTCTCACGCATAGCGAAAAAGAAGCTTAAGAAAGAATCAGGCATTTTATTCTTGCCGAACCATCCAGCTGAAATAGACCCTGTTATTTTGATGTCGATCTTGATGAAGCCTTTTAAACCAAGGCCTCTTGTTATCGATTACTTCTTTTACGGAAAGGGAATGAATTTTTTCATGAAGCTTGCGGGAGCCCTTCCGATTCCAGCTGTGGAAACAACAGCGAATCAGTGGAAACTTAGGCAGGTAGAAAGAGCTTTTGCTACAGTAAAAGAGGGGATAGAAGATGGAGAAAACTTTCTTATCTATCCTTCCGGCCACCTGAAGAAAGATCCTTATGAAGTTGTTGGAGGGAATTCATTCATCCATAGGCTGATACATGAGTGTCCTGATGTGAAGATCGTTCTAATTAGAACGCAAGGTCTTTGGGGAAGTTGTTTTTCAAGAGCTCTTACTGGCGAAGTGCCAAACTTCTGGGAAGTATTTAAAACAGGCGTTCAAGTCCTTACAACAAACTTTTTCTTCTTTGCTCCGAAAAGAAGAGTCGACCTTGATTTTGAAATCGATCCGAAAGAGTTTCCAAGAAATGGAACAAGACTTGAGATCAATCGCTTTCTGGAAAGCTGGTACAATACTTATAAATCAGAAGATGGCAATGATCTCATTGATGAACCATTAAAGCTTGTTTCTTATAAGAGAAATCAAGAGGTTTACCCAGAGATCGTTCGAGAAAAAGCTAGAAAAGCCATCGTAGAAACGGTCGTTGTATCAGATGAAATCAGAAAAACTGTTACAAGCAAAGTGGCAGAGCTTGCAGAGATCCCTACGAGAAAGTTGCGTGATGGACTCGCTCTTGCAACAGATCTTGCTTTAGATTCCCTTGATATTGCAACCATCCATACCTTTTTAGATGAGAAGTATAATATACGTGATCTGAAGCCTGAGAGCCTGCAGACAGTTTCTGATGTTCTAAAGGCTGCCGCAGGAAGAATGGAAGTTGAAGAAGCTCCAAAAGAAGCTCCTAAAGTGAAAACCAGATGGCCAGAAGAAGAAGATAGGCCAAGAGCGGAAGTGCCAGATGGTACGACTATCCAAGAGGCGTTCCTGAGAGTCTGCGAAAGAATGCAATCCTATGTAGCAGTAGGCGATTCACAAGTAGGCGTGATGAGTTACAAAAGATTAAAGCTTGCAGCGATTATTCTGTCTCAGAAGATAAAGAAGCAGCCAGGTAAGTATGTTGGGATTATGCTGCCATCATCAGCTGGTACTTATATCACTATTTTTGCAACTCTTCTTGCAGGGAAGATCCCCGTAATGCTCAACTGGACAGCAGGGGTGAGATCTCTTGAATATGCTGTTTCACTTTTAAATATAGAGGTGATTTTAAGCTCTACGAAGTTCTTGAGCAAAGTGGAGAGTCTAGATCTTGGTGACCTTGATCGTATTCTTTTGACACTTGAAGATGTGAAGCATGACATCGGCATTAAAGACAAGATCTCTGGACTTTGCAAGTCCATGAAAAAGCCGATGAAGCTTTATAAGGATCTCGGTCTTTCTCATAAAATAAGAGAAGATGATACGGCTGTTGTTCTTTTTACAAGTGGAACAGAAACCTATCCAAAAGCTGTACCTCTTACACATAAAAACTTACTTGAGAACCAAAAGTCAGCCTACTCTTGCGTAAACTTCACAAAGACCGATGTATTCTATGGCATATTGCCACCTTTTCACTCTTTTGGTTTTAGTGTTACAGGAATTCTTCCAGTTCTTTGCGGTATCCGAATTTTTTATGCTCCAGACCCAACAAATCCAAAAGGGATGGCAAAAGATGTATTCAACTGGAAAGTTACCGTTTTTTGCTGCGCGCCTACTTTTTTCAAGAACCTCTTTGCTGTAGCAGCGCCGAAGCAGCTGCGCTCTGTTAAGCTTTTTGTAACGGGTGCAGAAAAAGCCCCTAAGCAGCTTTTTGATTCAGTGAACAAGCTCGGGCCTTCTCATCAGATTATCGAAGGGTATGGCATCACAGAGTGTTCTCCGATTGTTACGATATCTCGTCCTCATAAAAAACCTGTGGGTGTGGGTCAATCAATCCCTAACACAGCGCTTTGTGTGATTAACCCAGAGACAGAAGAAGCTCTTCCTCAAGGAGAAATAGGAGAGATTTGTATCTCAGGTCCTGGCGTGTTTGGCGGCTATATAGGTGATATACGCAAGGATCCTTTTGTTATCGTGAGTGGAAAAAAATGGTACAGAAGTGGTGATCTCGGACATATAGATAGTGAGGGGTACCTGATACTCGGCGGCAGGCTGAAGCGTTTTGTGAAAATTGGTGGTGAGATGGTCTCTCTTAATGCACTTGAAGAAGAAATCCACGCTCTATCAAAAAGAAATGATTGGATGAAAGAAGAAGATGATGAGAAGGTGACTCTTGCAATAGGTGTTGATGAGTCCAAGGATCGTCCATCGATCGTTCTTTTCACAACCTTTGATGTTGTGCGCGATAAGGTGAACTTTGCATTGCGCGAATCAGGCTTTGGTAGGATTATGAAAATAACGGCTGTAAAAAAATTAGGAGAGATTCCTATAACAGGTACTGGGAAAATCCATTACCGTAAACTTAACGAACTTGCTCAAGAGATATGAACTTAGAAGAAGAAAAAAAGCTATACTTACACCTACATAATACAGAGACTAAAGAGAAGGAAAAGGTCACTCCAGCAGATGGAGAAAAGATCCTAATGTATACCTGCGGTCCTACAGTATATAACTTTGCGCATATAGGAAATTTGCGTACCTATACGTTTGAAGATCTTCTAAGAAGAACCATTAAATATTTTGGAATGAAAATCTTCCAGGTGATGAACCTCACAGACGTTGATGATAAAACAATCAAAGGCGCGATCGAAAAGAATATCTCTCTTCATGAATACACAAAGCCTTACATTAATGCTTTTTTCGAAGACTTAGAAGCTCTAAACATCCAAAAGGTAGAAAGCTATCCAGCAGCAACAGACTATATGGATGAGATCATCAAGATGATCAAGACTCTTATGGATAAGGGCTACGCCTATGTTGGTAAAGATAATAGCGTCTACTTCAAGATAGAGAACTTTTCTTCTTATGGAAGGCTTTCACATCTCTGCATGGAAGATCTAAAAGCAGGGGCTTCTACAAGAGTTGCTTCTGATGAATACGAGAAAGACTGCGTAGCAGACTTTGTTGTATGGAAGTCCTACGATAAGGAAAGAGATGGAAAGATTTTCTGGGACTCACCTTTTGGTAAAGGAAGGCCCGGCTGGCATATAGAATGCTCTGCTATGGCAAACTCTATCCTTGGCGACTCCATTGATATCCATGTAGGGGGAGTAGATAATATCTTTCCTCATCATGAAAACGAAATCGCTCAATCAGAAGCCTGCAGTGGTGCGCGTTTTGTAAAGCACTGGATGCATGCAGAGCACTTGATTGTAAATGGTAGAAAAATGTCAAAAAGCCTAGGGAACTTTTTCACCCTTCGCGATTTGATAAAGCTTGGCTACAGCGGTGATGAGGTGCGCTATCTTCTTTTAACAACGCACTACAGAACGCAGCTGAACTTCACTCTGGAAGGTTTAACTGCTGCAAGGCAGTCTCTGATACGTCTTCAAGATCTTATAGAGAGGCTTAAAGGCGTCGATAGTGGAGCAAGTGCATCTATCGATGATCTTACAACAAAAGGCCGCTATCAGTTTAAAAAGGCACTTGGTGACGACTTAAATATTTCTCAAGCAATGGCTGTTGTGTTTGAGCTTGTAAGAGAGCTTAATACTCTTTGCGATAGCGGTAACCTTGGAAAAGATGGCGCTAAGGCAGCTCTTGATCTTTTTGAAGAGTTCGATCAGATTCTTGGCTTTATGCCCTTTAATAAGGAAGAAGAAATCCCTGAAGAGATAAAGGGGTATCTTGTAAAACGTGAAGAGGCAAGAAAAGCTAAAGATTGGGCCAACGCCGATCACTACCGCGATCTTATCAAAGAAAACGGCTACACGATCGAAGACACTAAATCAGGTCCAAAACTAAAGCTTAGATAAGCTCTTAATCTTCTGGCTTCATGATAGGGAAGTAAAGAATGTCACGTATAGACTCGGCTCCTGTAAAGAGCATTGTCATACGGTCCATACCGATCCCAACTCCACCTGTTGGTGGCATACCCTGGCACATTGCTTCAATGAACTCTTCATCCATAGGATGCGCTTCATCATCGCCAGCCTCTTTCTTAGCAGCTTGCTGCTCAAGAAGATCTCTTTGAACGATAGGGTCATTAAGCTCTGAATAGGCGTTTGAAAATTCATATCCTAAGATAAAGGTCTCAAAGCGTTCTACAATGCCTTTTTCTTTTTCATCAGGATCTCTATGCCATTTACATAGCGGCGTTGTTTCAATAGGGTGGTCTGTGATGTGATGTGGCTGGATAAGATGCTCTTCAACAAGCTCTTCAAAAAGCATTGCGATGAGGATTCCTCTCGGAGCTGTGTTCACTTTTTTTGGATCTGCTTCTGTCTTATCAAGAAGATGCTTTTGCATCTCTTCATCAGACATTTTTTCTACGTCAAGGTCGGCATAAGTTTTAATGCTGTCTTTCATCGTCATGCGCTTCCAAGGAGCTTTTAAATCGATTTCATGCTCGTTACCAGACTTATCAAGTCGCTTTCCGATCTTCGTTGTTCCAAAGAGCTCTTTTGCAATATGAGCAAACAGGTTTTCTGTGAGACACATAATATCGTTGTAATCAAGGTATGCCGCATAAAGCTCGAGCATGGAGAATTCAGGGTTGTGCGTTTTATCGATCCCTTCATTACGGAAAACTTTACCGATCTCAAAAATTTTAGAGAAACCGCCGATGATAAGTTTTTTCAGACCGATCTCAAGAGAGATACGTAGGAACATGTCCTGATCAAGAGCATTAATATGTGTGATAAAGGGGCTTGCCTCAGCGCCGCCGTAGGTATTCTGCAGTATAGGCGTCTCCACTTCCATGTAGCCATCTTGATGCAGATACTCTCTTGTAAGTCTCATAATGGAGGAGCGCATCTGGAATACGTTCATCACCTCGTTTGAGGAGATAAGATCGAGCCATCTTTTGCGGTACCTTGTGCCTTTATCAGCAAGGCCTGCATGTTTGTCTGGTAGAGGAAGCAAACTTTTCCCAAGAAGTGTTACCACCTTTGCAAGGATGGTAAGCTCACCCTTTTGGGTTTTAAAGATATGTCCGTGGATCCCGATGAAGTCACCCAGATCAAGCTTCTTTTCGATGAACTTAATAGGTCTGATTTCCGCATCTTCTGATAGGCCATGTACTTTGGTAAGGTCTCTATTGAACATGATCTGGATACGTCCAGAGTCGTCTTGGATGTGTCCAAAAGCGTTTTTACCCATTGCTCTAAAAAGAACGAGTCTTCCTGTAACAACGACTTCTTGCGTAGCTCCAGAAGCAGCATCTTCGCTGTGCCCTACATCCTCTTCATCAAAGTCTTTATGAAGCTCACCAGCTTTAGTGTTAGGGGTGAACTTGTGAGGGTAAGGTTCTATTTGAAGATCTTTGATTTCCTTCAGTTTAGCAAGTCTATTTTGATACTCTTCAAAATCGTGGTATTCAGGTTGGCTCATTTTTTTTATTCCTTCTAACTTTGAAGAGGCAGTATACCCCTCTTTTTGCTTGTTGTCGAGGAGGTTTTCAGAGGCGGGGTCTCTTGTCTTTTCCATAAAGTTTTCTTTTGGTTTTTAGCTTAATGCTCGCATGTTGGGAAATTCTTGCCAAGGGAATAAAAAAAAGACCGGCTGATTAAGCCGGTCTTTTTAGTGAGGTGGTGTGTTGCTATCTTGTATAGCTACACCTTGTTCTTCTTGTGCGTGTTATGCTCTAGCCGCTAAAATTTTAGGTCCCATCGCTCCAGCTAGTGCATTATAGCGACCTTGTAGAACTCCAGCGAATGCCGCGGGCTCAACTACTGCATGAGATGCCATCGCATCTCCAAGACCTTGATGTAATCGCTCAAGCAAGTTAGCTGCATCTCTATAGTTTACTCCTTCAGCCGCTCCACCATCATCAGGGATATTCCTGATAAGATTATCGATCCTATCCATTAAGATCCTAGCTCCTGAAGGTGTCAGAGGGTTCCCGTAAGGAGCTATGTCTACGCCATCTCCTTGAACTCCAGCTACTGCTCTAGCTTTTGCTTGGAGATTTTCCATTAGGGTAAGAAGTGCTCCGTATTGACTTAGAGCAATCACACCACCTACAGCTTTAAACTTCTCAAGTTCTCTCTGCATCTCTGCAAAATGACGTTGTAGATCTGCTAATGCAGGTTTGTAGTTATGTCCATCAGTATGTCCACCATCATCAGGGATAGCTGCGACTAGACCTTCTAATCGAGCTATTTCAGCTTGTAGGTTATAGCCACTCATTCGGTTAACTAAACCATCGACTGCTCTTGTCGAAGTTTCAAGAGCTGCCGTGAATCTTGCATCTTTACCTTGAAGAGCTATATGACCTCGTAACCTTGCTCCAGCATCATCTACTAGGTCGTGGAATTCTGCCTGTATAGCGGTAAGGTTGACTCTTGCAGCTTCATATGCTACGAAGCTTCCTTGAACATTTGCAAGTGCTGCTGCAACCCCTGCATCGTCGCCTGCTGCCTCAAGTGCTTGTAGATCTACTCTGTGCTGCTCAATCGCGGCCATTTCACCTTGGTCGTAATGCGTGACAGTTCTTCTGTTTGGCCAGTTTCCTTGTACTACTTCTCGGGAAGTTGTATCGATATGAGCTGATAGTTCATCGACTCGAGGTCTTAAGAATAACTTTCCTGCAGCAATTCGATCTGCATGTATTTTTGCAGGACTTGGGAATTTCGGAACTTCATCCGAAGTAGCTGAAAGTGAACCTTCAGTTTGTCTCAGAATTTGATTTAATCCTGATCTTCCATCTGCGCCGTTAAAGAATCTTACTATTTCTGTTTGGACACCTTGGATTCTATCCATGATATCGTGGTAATGAGCTACGTTTTGTATAGCTGTAACGTTATGACCAGTTGTTGCAGAAAGCTCTCCATAAAGAGCCTCTAGTCTCTTTTCAAAGTACATACGGGTGTACTTAGCTCTGTCTGCATAAATTTTATCTCTTACTTTTCTAGCCTTTTTGTACTCAGAGTCAACATTGAAAGCAACGCTTCCAGGAATAAGGTGTCTTTTGAACCCGCTATCGCTAAAGTATCCATTAATGCGTCTTAGCGCTTGGAATTTGGTTTCCATGGCAGTAAATAAGCCTGGAGCTCTATCTGCGCTGTAAGCTCTTACGGCTTCTTCAAGTTCAACTTCTGTGGAATGGCTACTAAGATTTTGCGCAATACCTTCTAGTTCAAAACAAATGTTGTTTACGTTTACAGAGTGGCACTTTGCTTCTGCTTCACGCAAATAGTCACCTGCAAGAAGACGGTCGGATGGACTAAGCACTGTTTCAACATACATCGTTCCAGCAGTAGTTGCGCCGCCGCCGAAATTGAACTGTTCTGCTGCACGCTTAGCAGCTTTTTCCATGGAAGTATGTTTCATCTCTCTTGGACGTATGTTAGTGCTTACAAGCCACTTTCCAAACCTTTCAAATTTACCTTGAATTAAGTGTAGTATTTTATCTTCTGTAATTTGCTTTAGCTTGTACTTCCAAAAAGTTTGAACAAACTCTTTCATATGTGGAGGAACACGCTTTAAGAAATCAGAAGGAAGTCTAAGCTGTGTTGCGTCTTGGTAGTAGCCTTGGAATAACGCCAAGCACTCATTTTCAGTATAATCTCTTGTTGCTTCAAAATCAGCTAAGAAATCTCCGTAGTTGCTTGGAATTCCCACTGTTGTACGAGCTGTACCTTCAGCTCGAGAAATTTCACCTCGTACGTCTGGTGCATCTCTAAAAGCTGCTCGAAGAGCTCTTGTAATGTCATATAGAAGGCTAAGCTTCGTTGCGTCTGGTGCGTGAGCACCTTCGTTCACAAAGAATGTTTTTGTAGCTTTATAAGCTGCGTAAAGATCTCTAGCGTATTTATCGTTTGCTCGAATTGGATCTCCGCGAGTATCTTTCGAAGGTAGCATTGGAGCTACAGATGTAAAAGCACTGTCTAAGTTTGCAGTCGCAGAAGCATCTCTTGCGCTACTGATTGCAGCTTCGTCTAGCGTCTCTGGATGTTCAAGTCTCTTCGTCAGCTCTTCATCAAATGCAAATTGTACAAGTTTGAACTTGCTATGAGCAACGTCAATAGCAGCAAGTTTCTCAGCTGCTACTCGTTGCCTTGTTGCAACTGTTGTTGTATAAAATCCTCTAGTATCTTCTGCAGCATGCTTTGCCGTTCTATAATCTTGGACAGCTGTTTCAAAAAGCTCTTTTGCTTTGTAAAGACCATGGACGTTTGTTTCAAGCAACCTGTTTAGGTAACCAATCTGACTTGCGTCAGCATAGAGAGGTTCGAGACCCCCACTTCTGTCAGAAAATGATGTAAACTCACCGTAAGCGCGTGTATAACCTGTTTCTGTTTCTGGCAAATAGTACTGCCTTTCTAAGCGAACGCCTCTGGTTTGGGTCACAGGGTCAAAATGTCGAACAGCTCTAAGAGCAACAAGGTTTGTTGCTTTAATGGATTCTCTTGGAACTCTAGCGCCCTCATCTGCTTTTGTGAAATCATAAACAGCGCTTGCTCCATCTTTTCTTGTAAATGGAGTGTAAGACCTTGCCCAGTTGATTCTGCCGCTAGCATCTCCCTCTCTTAAATATCCTATTTCGTCTTCAGGTACGGTCACCAGGTGGTGATCTCCGTCGCCGACGCCGTATGATAAAAGATAGCTGTGGTGGGCTTCGCCCTGCAAAAATCTTCCATAATCGTTAGCCATAGTAGTCCTCTTTATTATAATTTTATTATTGTTAAAGTAATAATTATAAACTAAAAAATTGATTATTATCAATTAAATATTAAAATGTTACTAATTAAAATATTAATTATATAGTTTATTTTAAGTGATTTAGAGAGGGAAGGGAGAGGTTTTGGGGTATAAAGATGAATATTAAGGACTTAGGCGTCGATGTCGATCAGGAGCACATAGGGAGCCCTGATAGGGTACTTTTCCTGGATCTTCAGAATAACCGAAGAAACCTCCCTCATAGAGGGCCCCTTAAGATGGAGGGTGAAATGGTACTTATCCTTGATCTTGAAGATGCCCTCCTCAATGACGGGCATAATCAGATAGTCAGATCCAAGGCCTTGCACAAGCCCCTTATGATAGAGCTCTGCTAGGTATTTTGCCTTCTTGGGATCAGGCCCCTTTATCACAAGGCGCGCCAGATGAGTATAAGGGGGGTATACAAAGAGCTTTCTGACTTTGATCTCTTTTTCATAAAAACCCCTATAGTCTTCTGTCTTAAGATAGGTGAAGAGATCATGCTCCACCATATAGCTTTGTATGAACACTTCCCCATCAAGAGGGCCTCTACCAGCTCTGCCAGAGACCTGGGCAAGAAGCTGAAAAAGGTTCTCTTCCGCTCTAAAGTTCGGGATGTTGAGCCCAGCATCAGCATTCAGCACTCCGACGAGTGTGACAGAAGGGAAATGAAACCCCTTCGCGATCATCTGGGTTCCGATCAGGACGTCAGCCTTCCCCGACTTGAACTGCTTATAGAGCTTTTCATGAGAGCCCTTCTTAGAGGTGGTGTCAGCATCCATCCGAAGGGTTCGGATCCCCGGGAAAACTCTATTGAGGATACTTTCCACCTGCTCTGTCCCGATCCCCTTATACTCTAGGGTAGGCTTCCTGCAGCTTGGGCACTCCCTTGGTGGAGGGCTTAGTATATAGGAGCAGTAGTGGCATTTGAGGTGGTTTTGCTTTTTATGGTAGGTGAGGGACACATCGCAGTGCGGGCACTGGATAGGCTCTGCGCAGTCTGCGCAGAGAAGGAAGCTATTGAACCCTCTTCGATTTAAAAAGAGCATCACCTGCTCGCCGATCTCTACTCTCTTTTTTATAGCAGTGAGAAGCTTGTTGGAGAGCATGCAGCCTCTCTGGCTCTGCTCCTTCTCACTGAGCATATTGATCACGTGCACCTTTGGAAGGTTGGCAGAGGAAGCTCTTTTCTCAAGGTTTGTAAGAGTGTACTTTCCCGCTTTTGCCTTGTAGTAGCTCTCTATTGAAGGGGTCGCTGTTCCAAGAGCTACCGTTGCTTTTGTAAGGTAAGCTCTCATGATGGCTACATCTTTTGCATGGTAACAAGGGGTCTCTTCCTGCTGCTTGTAAGAGGACTCATGCTCCTCATCAACGATGATGAGCTTTAAGTTTTTTATAGGGCAGAAAACAGCAGACCTTGCTCCAAGCATGATCTGCATCTCGCCGCTTTTAAGTTTTTTCCACATATCGATCTTCTCTCCATCTGAGAGCTTGTGGTGGTAGATCGCGATGGGCTCGTTGAACCTCGCCTTGAAACGCTCGATCATCTGCGTTGTAAGAGCGATCTCAGGAACAAGCATAAGAGCGGCTCCTCCCTCTTCCCTTACCTTTGCAATCGCCTGCATATAGATCTCTGTTTTCCCGCTTCCTGTAACCCCGTGGATCAGGTGTGTTTTATGCTCGTTTTTATGAAGCGACTCTAAGATCTTATCGTAGGCAACTTTCTGCTCATCATTTAGCGTTTTTGGCTTCGTCTGGAAATGGGGACTTTCGTAAAGGATGCTTCTATCAACTTTCCTTTTATCGATAGTGATGAGGTTTTTCTTGTGTAGTGATGCTATTGGAGCTTTGGATACTTTTGTTACATCTAGAAGTTCAGTCTGTGAAAGAGGTTTATCAGATTTTAGCAAAGCTTCTAAGATTTTAGACTGAGAAGGGTGTTTTGCAGCGAACTTCTGTGCAAGCTCAAGCGTCTCTTTCTTTGTTTTGGTAAGAGATATCATCGTGATGAGCTTATCCCCAACAGAGCTTCTGATAGAGCTTGGCGTAAACAGTTTGAAGAGTTTTCTGTAGGGCGCTGCATAGTAGCTATGCATCCACTGCATGAGCTTTAGTAGATCCTTTGCGATCCAGTCTTTTTCTAAAACTTCTGCTATAGGTAGTACTTTTTTATAAGTTGGTGTCTTTTTTATATGAAGAGCGATCCCTTTCCTTTTAGAACCTCTTACTGGAACAAGGACTCTCATGCCCTCTTGAAGCTCCTTTGCAAGCTCTTCAGTTATGCCATATTCAAGAGGAGTGTCTAGACCTCCTTCAATGATTACATCTGCATAAAGAGCAAAGGTTGCTATTTTTTTAGAGGTTGCAGAAGTTTGCATAGAAGGTTCCATAATGATCGTTTAAGAGAGGGGTCTTGCATGTAGATGATGGGGTCTGGTAGAAGCAGAAGAGGTGTTTTACCAAGAAATCGCTCTTTTCTAGCAGGAAACTCTTGGTAATACTTCATAAGAGCTTTATGAGAAAATAGCATCGTGTCTATTGCGATGATAAGCTTTAGATGGTCGGTTTTTATCAGCTGATCAAGCATCCCTTCATTCTCTATCTTAGAAAGGTCAACAAGCTTGGAAGAAAAGAAGTGATTGTTGATGGCCTCTGCAATTTCATTTAGAAATCCGCTTGCTTTATGCGGAAAAGCAAGAAGAGGCACTTCGGGCATAAACTCTGTAATGAGATAAGAGTTTTTCTTTCTTTTAGCTTCTTCATCACTTGGTACGTTGTAGTTGATGTATAAAGATGGCATCACAGCTTCTATTGCTTTCTTAACATCTTCAAGAGGGTCTTTTACAGCTTTTTTAGGAGCGATGATGTCTATTTCAAGAGAAGGGTGTTTTTTCTTTGCTCTTTTTAACGGAGTAGTGACTTCAGGGATTTCTTCTTTTTTAGTAGCAACAGGCTCTTTTGTGTCTTCTTTGGTTTCCTTGCTTGAAACAGGAGCTGCGGCTTTTGCAGGTGCTGCGTCTTCTGTTTTTTGAGAAGAAAGGGGAGCGCTTTCTTTTACTTCTTCCACAGGCGGATTAAATGCAGGCGACACTTTTAGCTCTTCTTTCATAAAAGAAGAAGGAATAGGTCCTTTCAAACCTTTCAAATACGTAAGCGTGTCTGTGATGATCTTTTGATAAGAGTCTTGCATTTTGTCCCTTTTGATTGAGAATACAAGAGATAGACAATCACAATCAAGAGATCAAGAAGAAAAAAGTGCTTCTATGTATTCGTTTGGATCAAATGGCATTAAATCATCCATCGATTCACCAACACCGATATACTTGATCGGGATATTCAGCTCTTCTCTAATAGCTAGGATAATCCCACCTTTTGCAGAACCATCAAGTTTTGTAAGTACCAGTCCATCAAGAGGTGTAAACTCATTAAAGATCTTTGCTTGGTCAAGAGCATTTTGACCCGTTGTCGCATCAAGAACAAGAAGTGTTTCATGAGGAGCATTTGGATCGAACTTTTGACATACTTTACGTACTTTGCCAAGCTCATGCATAAGATCTGTTTTAGATTGCAACCTTCCTGCTGTGTCTGCAATCACAACATCGATGTCTCTTGATTTAGCAGCTGAGAGTGCATCAAACATCACAGAAGAGGGATCGCCACCAGCTTGCCCTTTTACGATGTCTACTTTGAGTCTTCCTGCCCAGATCTCAAGCTGCTCAATAGCCGCTGCTCTAAAAGTATCGCCTGCGGCAAGAAGGACAGACTTTTTATCATCTTTGATGCGTTTTGCAAGCTTTGCGCAGGTGGTCGTTTTACCGCTGCCATTTACCCCAACAACAAGGATCATGCGAGATGCTGCCGCTTCTTTTTGAGATACATTTGTTTCTCTATTTAAGATTTCTAAGGCATAAGACTTCATCTCATCGATGTAGTCTTTCACACGAGCTTCAGGGTTTTTCTTTGCGAACTTTTGGATCTTGTCTGTAAAGGCAAGGGCGCACTTAGAACCAAGGTCTGCTTCAAAGAGGATTCTTTCAAGCTCTTCTAGTGTTTCTTCTCCCATCGGCTTCTTAAAAAGAAGCTGCAGTTTGTCTGAGAAAATGCTGCGCGTTTTAGACAGGGCTTTTTTAATCTTTGAAAAACCTGACTTCAGAAAAGAAAACATGAAAAATCCTTTAAATAGTAGCTGTTTACGTATGTAATTTTTTGTTGAATCTAAAGAGAGTCTATCACATAAGGAAATAAGAGAGAAGATAGAGGTCTTATCCATGAATATCCATGAGTATCAAGCCAAAGAAATACTGAAGAAGTATGATGTTGCAATCCCAAAATATGTTGTTGTGAAATCAAAGTCCGAAATCCCAAAGGCTATAAGCGAGTTGGGGTTAGATCAGGCAATTGTGAAAATCCAAGTGCATGCCGGAGGCCGGGGAAAGGCCGGAGGTGTGAAATTTGCTAAAAGCAAAGAAGAGATCAGCACCTATGCAAATCAACTGCTTGGGATGAAAATGGTCAATAATCAGACAGGACCAGATGGCGTTGTTGCTCATCAGATTCTTCTGACAGACCCTGTTGATATCAAAAAAGAGTACTATCTCGGAGCGATCATCGATAGAGAGAACGCAAGAGCGATCCTGATTGCTTCCCCAGAAGGCGGGATGGAAATCGAAGAAGTTGCTGAAAAAACTCCAGAGAAAATCCTAAAGCTGCCTATCCCATTTAATGGAAAACTCAAGAGATATCATCTACTTCATCTTGTGAATTTCATGGGATGGAAAGGTGATCTTGCCAAGCAGGGCATGAAGCTTGGCTATGCAATTGGAAAAGCATTCATGGAAACAGATGCTTCTCTTCTTGAGATCAACCCCTTAGTTGAAACGCCAGATGAAAAACTCTACGCAGTAGACGCAAAACTGAGCGTCGATGAAAACGCTCTTTTTAGACAGAAAGAAATCGAAGCTTTTTATGATCCAACGCAAGTATCGCAGAATGAATCAGAAGCAAAGAAATATGATCTTGCCTACATCTCCTTGCAGGGAAATATCGGCTGCATGGTCAATGGCGCAGGACTTGCGATGGCGTCGATGGATACGATCAATTTCTTCGGAGGGAAACCTGCAAACTTCCTCGATGTGGGAGGCTCTGCTACAAAAGAAATTGTAACAGCAGGCTTTAAGATCATCTTATCTGATCCAAGTGTAAAAGCGATCCTTGTAAATATCTTTGGCGGCATTATGGATTGCGCAGTGATCGCAGAAGGGATTCTTGCAGCTGCCTCAGAACTTTCTATCAACGTGCCACTTGTTGTAAGACTCGAAGGTACAAATGTAGATAACGGTAGAAAGATTCTAGAAGAATCTAATTTATCTATTATTTCTGCTGACAGCTTAGCAGACGCTGCTAAAAAAGCTGTAGAAACCTTAAAAAAGTAATGGAGCAAGTGTGGGCGTTCTCATCAATAAAAAAACGAAAATCATTACGCAGGGGATTACAGGCTCTGCAGGATCTTTCCATACTGAGCAAGGGATGGCGTACGGTTCAAAATATGTAGGAGGATGCACACCTGGTAAAGGTGGGATGGAGCATCTAGGCCTTCCTGTTTTTGACACTGTTGCAGAGGCGAAAGAAAAAGTAGATCCTGATGCGAGCTTAATCTTCGTGCCACCACCGTTTGCAGCAGATGCTATCCTAGAAGCAGAAGAAGCTGGCGTTCCTCTTATCGTATGTATCACAGAAGGGATCCCCATCAAAGATATGATAGAAGTATCTCAGGTAATGAGAAATTCTAAAACCTCAAGACTGATTGGACCCAACTGCCCAGGAATCATTACATCTGATGAATGCAAGATCGGGATCATGCCAGGCTATATCCACAAAAAAGGAAAGATCGGCATTGTTTCAAGATCTGGTACACTTACATATGAAGCTGTTTGGCAAACGACACTGCTTGATCTTGGTCAAACAACTTGCATTGGTATTGGCGGCGATCCTCTAAACGGCACAAACTTTATAGATTGTCTAGAGCTCTTTGAAAAAGATCCCGACACAAAAGGGATTTTGATGATCGGTGAGATCGGCGGTGATGCTGAAGAAATGGCAGCTGAATGGATCTCTAAAAACTGCTCAAAACCTGTTGCAAGTTTTATTGCTGGGATGACAGCTCCTCCAGGAAGACGCATGGGTCATGCAGGAGCGATTGTTTCTGGCGGTAAGGGTACTGCAAAAGATAAAATCGCAGCTCTTAAAAAAGCTGGCGTAACGGTTGCAGACACTCCTGCAGATATGGGTGTAGCAATGAAGTCGGCCATGGGAGGATAACCTTGGGAGCAGCAGCAGCAAAAATACCCGTACGTATCTCTCCTATTTTTTGGGTGACAGCAGCGATTATTGGTTGGATCAATAGCTGGAGCCTAATCGGCACGATTGCCTGGGTTGTGATCATTTTAGTTTCTATTCTTGTTCATGAGTATGGTCACGCTTTAACATCTCGCTTCTTTGGGCAGTTCCCAAGAATCGAGCTTGTTGCTTTCGGTGGACTGACTTATCCAGAAGGCCCTCCTATAAAACTTTGGAAAGAGTTTATCGTTGTTTTAAACGGTCCGGTGTTTGGATTCTTTCTTTATCTTTTTGGACTTGGGCTTTTACGGTTTAGCTTTATACAAGCATCTCCTCTTTTACCTTTTATCAAGATCTTTACCTTTGTAAACCTCTTTTGGACGGTTGTGAACCTGCTTCCTGTTTTGCCACTTGATGGCGGCCAGCTCATGAGGATTGTTCTAGAGTCATTCTTCGGTGTGAAAGGTCTTAAAGGTGCCATGATCACAAGTATGGCATTCTCTCTTATTTTTGCTGTCGCAGCGCTTTTTCTAGGCTGGTATTTAATAGGCGCTATCTTCTTTTTATTTGCTTTCCAGAACATCCAGTCTTGGAAAGTTACAAAATCCGTTTCCAATGCAGATCAAAGTCAAGACAACCAACAAGAGCTTATGCAAGCAGAAGAAGCTCTTATACGCGGTAATGAAGAAGAAGCTGCAAGGATCTTGCAGCACTTAAGAGATTCTTCTCAAACAGGCATTCTCTACATTACAGCAACGCAGTACCTCGCCCGCATCACTTTCAAAAAAGGGCAGTATAAAGAAACCTACGATCTTCTGATCTCGATCAGAGAACACCTCTCAGATGAGTTTTTAGTTTTGCTTCATTTTGTTTCTTTTGAGATCGGAGACTTCAATCTTGTAAACGATCTATCTGCTACCTGCTATCAAAAAGACCCTTCTCTTGAAACAGCACTTCGTAATGCAATAGCTTGCGCATCTCTTATTAAAACAAAAGCTGTGATCGGCTGGCTAGAAGCAGCTGTTCGATCAGGCCTTGAAAACGTAAAACAGCTTACTGATGAAAAAGCTTTTGATAAGGTAAGGCAAGATCCCGACTTCATGCAATTCATAGAAGATAGTAAAGAATCAGAAGGCTAAAAAAAAGGCCCGCTAACAGCGAGCCTTTTCATTTTTAGTTCATCGTTAGTGAGAAGAACCGAGCCATATCTCCATGTTTCACAAGGATCAAGACTTTCTTTCCTTTCTCAATACTTCCAAGTGCATCGTTGAAGTCTGCCACATTGTTCACTTTCTTCTGGTTAAGAGAAAGAACTATGAAACCAGGCTTAAGACCGATTCTTGCGCCCATGGAGCCTTGTTTCACGTCTGTGATCACAACACCTTCATCATTCGATGTTAGCTTGAAACGCTTTACGTTATCTGGCGTTAAGTTCTCAACTGTAATACCAAGAAGCTGTGCATTCTCTGACATCATCTGAGATGATTTACTATAGCTTCCAAGCTCAACCTTTATGTACTTGATCTTTCCATTACGGTTGATCTTAAGTGTGACTACTTTGCCAGGCTCTTTTAGCATCACTTCGTTTCTGATACTTCCTGGGGATTTAATAAGATTGCCATCCACTTCTAAGATCACATCACCTTGCTCAACACCCGCTCTTGATGCTGGAGAGTCTTCCACAACATCTGCAACAAGTGCACCTTCTGGTCTGTCCATGTTAAGAGCTTCTGCAAGATCTTTATCAATCGGTTGTAGAGAAACGCCAAGGAAACCTCTAGATACAGAACCTGTATCTACAATCTGGCGATATACATTTTTTGCCATATCACAAGGGATGGCAAAACCAATACCCATGTATCCACCTGATCTTGAAACAATCGCTGTGTTGATCCCGATTACATCTCCATCAAGATCAAGAAGAGGACCGCCCGAGTTACCAGGATTAATAGCCGCATCAGTTTGGATAAAATCTTCAAGCTCTGTGATCTTTAAATTTTGTCTACCTTTTGCACTAATGACACCAACTGTAACAGATGCTTCCAGCTGGAAAGGGTTTCCAACAGCAACAACCCATTCACCAACTTCCACTTCTTCAGAATTTCCAAAGTCAAGGTGTGGGAAGTGGCGTCCATCTGGATGATCAATCTTAATTACAGCAATGTCTGTTTGCGGATCGCCGCCAACAAGTGTTGCTGTATATTCATTGTTGTCACCATTTTGCAGAACAACAGTCATTTGCTTAGCATTCGCAACAACATGGTAGTTTGTCATGATGTAACCATCAGAACTTACGATAAAGCCACTACCTTGTGAAATTTGTGCTTGCGGCTTTTGGGGTCTTGATGGTTTTCCAAAGAAACGATTGAAAAACTCATCATTAAAAAATCCGTAAGGGTCATCACCATACATTTCATTTTCATAACTAGCCTCTACACGTATGAAAACAACAGAGGGTATGGCTTTTTTTGCCGTATCTGTAAATGCACGAGAGAGTTGCTTTGCAATTGACTTGCCTTTTGAACCGCAAGAAGAGCAGGAGCCTGCGATAGTTTGGTTTTCATCTTTGTTTTTCGAAAACAGAACTTTTTCAATTGCTGCAGATTCTGCAAATGCTGAAGTGGAAACGGCAACTGCAAAAGCCCATCCACACATAGTTGATAAGACCTTCTTCATGATAATCCTCAAATGTTTACTTTCTATAGAGAAACGGATTATATAAAGAGAGTTTCTTATACCGCAAGGCTAGAAAAAATACTCTTTCTAGCTTTGAAAACTATGCGTAACTGTATAGACAGGGAGCTTGTCAGGTAACGTAATATTCTCCTTTTCTATAAGCGCTTTTTCACAGAATGTAACCGTTGTTGCATTCTTTGAGAAATCAAGAAGATGTTTCTCAACGGCGTTTTGTATCTGTGTACTATCTGCAGAAAGAAGAGAGTCACGGTAGGCTTGACGGATTTCCTTCGTTCGATTCTCTCTTATTTGAGAGTAGGTGATCGTAGCGCGAGAACCAGGAGAAACAGGAGTGTCCATCCCTTGTATGATACTAAGCTTTGCCTCTTCTACATCCTGATCACTAAACTGTGATAATTTGATCTCATCGATAGCTTCATCAAAAGCTTTTAAAGAGGATGTAATGTGGGGATCTCTATAAGCATGCATATAGAAGCCACCAGAGATGCTGTTGTACTGCGCGCCAGATCCGTAAGCTCCACCAATTTCTCTAATCTTTTTATGAAGTACTTTGTTCTCCATAATCGTACTTGCGATGCTGAGAAATGGCGCGTCTTTATCAGGCTGCGCCACTGTCTTAAAACCTTTTACAGTAAAGGCAACCTGCGTTGCGATCACTCTTGCATGAGACGGGATCACAGCAAGTGAGAAATCAGACACCCAAGGCTCGTAGGTGTTTCTCTTCATGTCATCAAGACCAAAGAAATCATTCTTCTCAAGTGTTTGCAGATCTTCTTTGTCTCCAGAAAAGACAACATCAAATTGATTGCCATGGAAAAGCTTAGGGGCAAGTGCTTCTAAGTTCTTTTGGATCTCAGGGAGTTTTGCATCTATGTTCTCTGCAAGGTCTTTAATGAAGTTAAAGTAACTCAGTCCATACCAGATGTGATGTAGCTTTGTAGCGTTTGAGTTGTTACAAAGGGCAAGGTCTGTAGCGTACGACATAGCACTTGAGTTCAGCCTGTTTTGCATACGGGTTACAAGCTGAAGAAGAAGTTCTTTTACACGCTCTTTTTCATCAAATCGTGTTTCCTTAAGCATTTCCATGATAAGGGTAAAGAGCTCTTTAATATTTCTTGAGAGAGCTTTACCTCTTATGTGGATCGCAGGCCTGATCATATCAGGGTCTCTACACTGCACATGCGTGCCAAGTGATGCTCCGATGCCACCTGTATGAGCATGCATAAGCTCTAGATTTTCGCGGTAGGATTTCTTGCCGCAGCCAAGCTCACCAAATAGATAAATAAACAGCCTTGTATACTGAAGCTCTTGTAGGCTCAGCTTAGGTAGTGAGTAGATACAATCTACATAAACAATATGGTTGGTGAAGCAGTCATGATAATAAAGAGAGAAGTTCTTCTTTTCGCTCTTCTCAAGCGAAAAGTAGACATTTTCTTTTGGCACATCACAAAGAGCAATTTTTGGAAGGCAATCTGCGCTGTCATGCTCATGCGCCTTTTGGAAGGCTTCCAAATCATGTGTATCTTTAATGATTTTTTCAGCCTCTTTATCATTGAGTGCTTTCTTAAGAGCTTTTAGCGTTTCTTTTTCTTGCTTATTGTCTTCTTCTGTTAAGTGAAGATCAGGTTTCATAACGCAGCGTACAAAATGCGAGTTGTCGATAAAGTACTTATGCAAAATGCCTGAGAGGTATTTTGGATCACTTGTAAGTTTTAGAAGCTTTTCAAATAGAGAGTGGATCACAAGGGCGTTCTCAGCAGGGCATCCATGCATCCTTGGAAGCGCAGCTCTAAAGAAGAGACTCAGACCAAATGGTTGATAGTCTCCTGTGATTTCGGATCTAGAAAACTCAAGTTGATGCAGAGCTGAGTCTATCAGCTTTTTATCAATCCCATCTTTGGCAAGTTTCTTGAGTGTGCCAAAGATTAGGTCTTCAATTTTATCTGCATTCTTTTCCTCAGAGCCTCTACACAAAATAAAATAAGGAGTCTCACTCATCTCAACATCGATAAACGCATCAGCGCCTCTTGTAAGACCTGAGGTTAGAAGAGCATGCTTGAGGGGAGATGCATCCGTGTCCATTAAAATAGAATCAAGGAGGCAAAGTGCCAAAATATCTTCCTGATCTTTTACAGGAGCTGTAAGCCAAGCAAATCCAACAAATGTTTTATTGGAAACATCTTCATCTTGCGTTGCATAACTCGTCACAACATGTTTTTTTTCACTAAATCTTTTCTGCAGCGGGATGCTTGGAAGCGGAGGAAGCTTTTCCGCGTCTTTTAAGACATGGTCTTCAATGTACTTTAAATGCTTTTCAAGAGGAAGGTTGCCATAGAAATAAAAAAGGCATCTGCTTGGATGGTAGTAAGTCTTGTGGAACTCTACGAACTCCTCGTAGGAGAGGTTCGGGATTTCCTTTGGGTCACCACCAGAGTTATGGCAGTAAGGAAGATCAGGCATGAGCTTTCTATTTGTCGCATGCCAGATTCTTGTATCAGGCGCGCTAAGCGAGCCTTTCATCTCATTATAGACAATACCTTTGTATTGAAGCTTTGATTTTGGGTCATCTTTCTTTTCGAACTCTAGCCTGTGTCCTTCTTGAAGGAAACTGAGTCTGTTCAATATGGGATTGAACACAGCATCAAGGTAAACATCTAAAAGATTATAAAAATCACTCTCAACCTGTGATGCTGCAGGGTAGCATGTGAAGTCAGGCCCTGTCATTGCATTCATAAATGTGTTGAGTGACCTTCTTATCATTCCAAAAAAAGGATCTTTAATAGGATATTTTTTTGAGCCGCAGAGTACAGTATGCTCTAGGATGTGTGGTACACCATTGTCACTTGATGGCAGTGTCTGGAAGTTTAAGCTAAAAAGGTTCTCTTTGTCCTCATTCGCGATATGCATCACTTTAGCGCCGCAACGATGTTCAAGCTCATAGAGAATACTGCGTAGTTCTTTGATCTCGATTGCTTTAGTTACTGTAAATTGATCGATCGTATCGCCAACTTGATAAGAGAGAGTCTTTGTCATGGTGCTTACTGCCTTTTGATTTTCCTCATGACGATACAAAAATCAATTTGATCTTGCAAGAGAAAGCATCCTAAGTACAGATCTTACTATCGAAAAGCGACTAAATATCTTTAGGAGTAAGTATATATTCAATTATTTTAATATAGGTATAATTATAATTTTATTTTCTGCTTCCGAAATCACGCAAAAATAGCGACTACTATATTGATAGTAAGAGGTTTGTGCTAAATGTTGAATTTCTTCCTATATGTTTTCTAATTAAAATAATAGATCTATTTAATCAAACTAAAGGCTAAGTTATAATACCTTCTTAAAATTAGTTTTGGAGATGTAATGAATATTAATTATGCTGCAGTTGCGAACTCGAGCAACCCTTTTATAAGACAGCTGGATTCTAGTTTTGCAAAGGGAGGTAGGCACCCTTCAGTTTCTAGAGCGAAACTTGTATACAGTGTTGCTTATAACTTTTTTAGCTCTCTTACAAGCGTGACAAAATCAGTATTTACGAACCACTCTCGTAATTTCAGCTATGCAAAAACATACATGCACCTCTCTTACCTTTCTTTAAGAGCGTCTATTTTGCCCTCTTCAACGATGTACAGAACAAAGCATAAGATCTTTGAGCGCTACTTAAACAGTATAACAAATGGTACCAACGACAGCACCTACGATACAGCCTGCTATGGTAGTAGACCTATTATAGCTAATCCAAATGAGCACTACATGTATGCTGTAGCTCATTTTATTGAGTATGCTTCTGCTGAAATAGGTAATCCTACATGCGATCTACTAGAGAATCATTGCTTGCAGAATACGTCGCGAGAAGCAGCGCAGCAGCATGCTGCAGATGTAGGGAATATACCTTGTTTACGGTTTATTTCAAGAATTAGAGATGATGTACGCCTCCCAAATTTACTGCGTATAAAGCTTGGAGAGATGCACACAAGATATGTAAATAAAGCAGAGTCTTACCTTCCGAAAGAGGTAAAAGAATATGATATGGCTGGTGTAAAGAAGAGGGTTATCCCAGAGTTAGTGTCACTTTTACAGAAACTTGGAGATTCAGCAGATATTCGTCTAGACAGAGCGAATAATACAATTACAGTACTTCCTGGGAAAACTTCTGAGATATTCGATGTTTTACACTGGCTTGTACATAGTTTTAACGAAGCAGAGCTTACCGATGAAAAGGCGGAAACCCTTTTGAAAATAGCTCCTAAAATCTATGAAGTCGATTTAGCTTACGGAAATATTCTATTTTCTAAACTTCAAAAATGGTACAACAAGACCTATTCTGAAAAGTTTTTAGAGCTATATATAACAACCAAAATAAGAAATGACAATGCACAGTTGAGGTTAATTGTAGTATATTCAATTGAGAAACATGCAAGAGGTCAAGGTTCTATTTCTTCTAATTTGGTTAGGCTTGCTTTTGATAGATTAACAGAAACTTCCAGGTCTCAAGTAATCTCTCAGTTTATATCGAGAGAGATAGCAAAGCCTCTAGCTTCTCCTTCGCTATTTGAATCGTTTGCGCAGAACCTTACAGTTGATGAGGAAGGTAGAGAGTTACTGACTCGTTTTCTTCCCTATTTCGATCAATGTTTCAAAGATAGAAGAACTCCATGGGTAAGAGCCAACTTGCAAGGTGTTAGTCTCTTTCAGGGGGTTTCAACTGCGATTTCCCACATCTCAAACGGAGTTAAGAAACATCTACACCTCTACTCACCTCAGGAAAAGTTTTCTTTGCTTAAAGCTTTACCAAAGACACTCATATCAGAACTTACCCCACCATATACGCATGCGGTAACGTTTTTGGAAGATAAAGACGAATGTTTCCAAGCTTTAACAAAGCCTTTTTTGAAATCTCTTGTAGAGGACAATCCAGGCTTTTTAGCTGCCCGCCCTGAAGAAACCAAAGAGCTCTTTATTCAAGGTGACAGATTAAGACAAGATTACCAAGAGGAGCTTTTTAAACTGCTTAAAAGTCTTCTTGATACAAACAATATAGCAGGCTTTAAAGAAGTCTTGCTTGAATGCTCTGGAAATAAATTTGTAGTGTCTGATCTAAAAGCGTCATTTCAGCCAGCCGTAAATGCATTTGCTACTCTTGTTGAGGAGTGGGAAGGAAAAGATCAAGAGGTGAGAGAGGAAACAGTGTTTGGCCTTCTCGATCTCTGTCCAATTGATAAAACTATGCAAGAAGCGAGTTACTTAAATCTTCCTAAAGCAAGAATTGCACAGGATACTCTTATTTCACTTATCGAAGAGACAATCGAGAATGAAGAATTTCTTAAGACAAATAGGCAGAGAATAGAAAGAAATCTTTGTGATTTTATCGAAAGTCTTCCTATGCACGAAGTAGACGAACAGGATACAACTTGCACAAAAATCATGGAATATCTTGATTACAGCAGGAAGTATAACTTCCCAACCCTTTTTGAAACATGCATGACTAAGGCTTCTTCAGAAGAAGGCATGGTACTTTTTTTAGATAGGCTTAAAAGAAACAGTACCCCTCAAATGTTTGAAGAAACAGTTCGTCAATTAACAGAAACAATAGAGGTGAATGACTTTGAAGGTAAAGTTTTCAAAGTTCATGAGAAAGCAGATGATCCTGCTTTTGCGCCAGGTTATATATATGGAGATCAACTACGACAAAATCGTAACAAAAGAAGGGAGTTACGGCACGAGATAACAGCAGGAGTAGGACAGCTACTGCTTCTTGTTATTTTACGTGGAAGAGTAGAAGGAACTAAGCTTGGAGAAGCTATCGAAAAGGTTTTAGAGAATAATAAGGTAAATATCAGAAAATGCCTTACTCAGACAGTTTTTAGTAGGCTTAGTGATAACAATAAAGAACAATTTAAAACTCTTATGAGAAATGAACAAGCATACCTTACAACACTTGGTGTCCCAGCGTTATAGAGGTTCTTAAAATAATAAAGAGTTGGTTAGTAAAAAAAAGGCAGGTTAAAAAACCTGCCTTTTTTATTAGCTCCAAGTGAGCGTTGAAGAGGACTGGTACTCTGTCACTCTTGTCTCAAAGAAGTTCTTCTCCTTTCCAAGATCGATGGTTTCACTCATCCATGGGAACGGGTTCTTTGCGCCGTACTGCGCTTTAAGACCGATACGCTCGAGTCTGCGGTCTCCAATATGCCTTGCATATTCTTTGAACATAGGTCCGTTAAGTCCTAAGATACCAACAGGCAAGCAATCAGATGCATAGTTAGCTTCAAGCTCCACAGCTTCCATGATAAGGCCTGTGATGTATTTCTGGAATTCAGGTGTCCAGATCTCAGGGTTTTCTTCTTTGATCCCATTGATCAGATCGATACCGAAGTTTAAGTGGATCGTCTCATCGCGAAGGATGTACTGGAACTGCTCTCCAATCCCTGTCATCTTGTTTTGTCTGTTGAAAGACAGGATCATCGCAAAGCCGCTATAGAAGAAAATTCCTTCCATAATGATATAGAAACCAATCATGTTTTCTAAAAACTTCTGTTTTCCTTCAAAAGTTTCTGTTGTGAAGTTTGGATCTAAGATTTGCTCTGTAAGCTTCATCTCAAACTCATCTTTTGCATTGATTGAGTTCACCTCGTTGTACATGTTAAAGATCTCACCTTCATCAAGGTTTAGAGACTCTACGATGTAGTGGAAGGTATGCGTATGGATCGCTTCTTCAAACGCTTGGCGAAGAAGATACTGACGCGCTTCCGGGTTTGTCACATGCTTGTAGATTGCAAGCGTAATGTTGTTTGCAACAAGGCTTTCTGCTGTGCTGAAGAAACCAAGGTTTCTCATAATTACTTGCCTTTCTGCATCAGAAAGATCATTCGATTTCCAAAGCTCGATGTCCTTTGCCATCGGAACTTCTGTTGGCATCCAGTGGTTCGCGCAACCATTTAGGTAGTGCTCCCATGCCCACTTATACTTAAGAGGCATTAGCTGGTTTACATCAACTGTTGTACAGTTGATGAGCCTTTTCTCTTTGGCTTGTACTCTTTTATTCTCGCCAGCTTCTATTTCAGAAGCCTTGGCAAGATCTTCTTTACTTGACTTTGACATGATTATTTCCTCTATTAACTATTTATTGGCAGCTCTCGCAACCTTCTTCTAAGTTACATACAATAGGCTTTGATGGTTCCCTTTGTACTTGCACTCTACTTGAAGGAGATGCGTTCTTCATCCAGCGAGGCTGCAGACTTCTTTTATTAATGTCTGTTGTAGATTTTTCAACCTGTGTGGCACCAAGGCTGCGCAGGTAGTACGTTGTCTTGACACCTTTTTTCCAAGCAGTTTTGTACATGGAATCAAGCTTTTTACCGCTTGCTTCTGCGAGGTAAAGGTTCAGTGATTGACCCATGTCAATCCACTTCTGACGTCTTGCTCCGCACTCAATCAGCCAGTCAGGATCAATGTCAAATGCGGTTAGATAAACTCTTTTTACTTCATCTGGGATCCTTTCGATCTCACTTAAGCACCCATCGAAATATTTAAGATCATCAATCATCTGTGCATCCCAAATGTTGAGCTCTTTAAGCTTATCAACAAGGTAAGTATTCACAACAGTGAACTCACCAGATAGGTTAGACTTCACGAAGAGATGTTTGTAAGCAGGCTCTATCGATGCTGAAACTCCAAGGATGTTTGCAATCGTTGCTGTTGGTGCAATCGCCATAGTATTAGAGTTGCGCATGCCATGTTCTTTAATAGATGCTCTTACTTTATCCCATTCAAGAGTGGAAGACTTGTCAAGATCAAGCTCTTCTCCTCTTTCTTCTTCAAGAAGTTTTAAAGTATCGATAGGAAGAAGGCCTCTATCCCACTTCGATCCTTTATATGTAGAATAAGAGCCACGCTCTTTTGCAAGTTTTGAAGATGCCATAATAGCGTAATAAGAAATAAGCTCATGGCACTTGTCCGCAAATTTTACAGCTTCATGTGATGCATAGCTGATGTCTTGTATATAAAGAGCATCTTGGAAGCCCATAATCCCAAGACCAATAGGTCTATGCTTTAGGTTGGAGTTCTCCGCCTCTTTAATAGGGTAGAAGTTTGTATCGATAACGTTATCAAGCATACGGATTGCTGTTGTTACAGTTTTTTCAAGCTTTTTCTCATCGATACCATCTTTTGTTACGTGTTGCACAAGGTTGATGGAACCAAGGTTACAAACAGCTGTCTCGCTCTCCGATGAGTTAAGAAGAATCTCAACACATAGATTAGAGCTATGTACAACACCCACGTGATCTTGTGGAGATCTGATGTTTGATGGGTCTTTAAAGGTGATCCAAGGATGCCCTGTTTCAAAGAGCATACTTAACATCTTGCGCCAAAGGTCTACAGACTGCACTTCTTTATGAAGTTTGATCTTTCCACTTTTTGCCATTGCTTCGTACTCTTCGTAACGCTTTTTAAACGCAGCCCCGTAAAGATCATGCAGGTCTGGCACATCGTTTGGACTAAAGAGCGTCCACTTCTCGTTTGCCATTACACGCTTCATAAAGAGATCTGGGATCCAGTTTGCTGTGTTCATATCGTGCGTTCTTCTTCGCTCATCACCAGTGTTCTTACGAAGCTCTAAGAAGTCTTCGATATCTAGGTGCCAAGTTTCAAGGTAGGCGCACATCGCTCCTTTTCTTTTTCCGCCTTGGTTCACGGCAACAGCTGTGTCGTTTGCAACTTTTAAGAATGGGATCACACCTTGGCTTTTACCATTCGTGCCTTTAATGACAGAACCTGTAGCTCTAACATTTGTCCAATCATTACCGATGCCCCCAGCCCATTTAGAAAGCTGTGCATCATCAGAGATTGTTTTAAAGATATGGTGCAGATCATCCATTACCGTTGCAAGGTAACAAGAGCTCAGCTGTGAATGCGTTGTTCCTGCATTAAAGAGTGTAGGCGTTGCAGAGGAGTAGTGGAACTGAGAGAGCAGATTATAAAACTCGATCGCTTTTTCTGTTTTGTTTTCTTCATTGAAGCAAAGACCCATTGAAACACGCATCCAGAAGATTTGCGGCGTTTCAAGTCTTCTTTGATCTTCATGAATAAAGTAACGATCATAAAGTGTTTGGAGGCCAAGGTACTGGAAGTTGTCATCGCGTGGAAGTACCATAGCGTCTGCTAAGGCGTCAAGGTCGAACTCAAGAAGCTCTTTTGCAAGGCGGTCTAAGTTGATGCCATGCTTGATGTACCACTTGAAGTATTGCTTATGTTTACTCTCAAGTTTTGGATGTGATGTTTTAATGCCAACTGTTTCTCTATAAACCATATCAAGAAGAAGTCTTGCTGCAACTTTTGAATAAGCAGGCTCCTCTTCGATCTTCACTTTTGCGGCCATGACATGAGAGGTATCCATTTCCTCTTCTTTAATGCCATCATAGAAGTTAAGAATGGTGGATTCGACAAGCTCATCACTTGAAACAAGGTTCTCTAAGTTAAGGCAAGCATGCTTCATATGCTTCTTTATTTCAGACTCTGTGATGGACTTTTCAGAACCATCTTTCATCTGCATCTTGAACTTTCTTTGCTTCTCATGATGCGCAGCTTTTTCTTTTGTAGCTTTTATTGTCTGCTGGCCAAGAGATGCTCTTGTGAGGATATACTCTTTAGCGATCTCAAAGTAACCATCATTCATAAGATGGTTTTCTATTAAGTCTTGGATCTCATGAACGTGAAGGGCTTTGTCTTGGAAGCTAGCTAACGCGTCAATCACAACTTTTTCAGTTACAACGTTTACAGCTTCAACAATTTCATGAGGGGTAGCTCCTTCACATTCATGAAAAGATCTGAAAGCCTTTTCTATAGTAGAAGCTACTTTTATCGGGTTAAAACGAACAGGGGATTCATCTTCACGTCTTAGTACTTTTAAATTTTCAGGAGAATCTTTTCGTAGAGCTTTGTGGTGATCACGGTAGATAATATAGAGCCTTGCTACATCGTGGAATCCACTTTTCATAAGTGTGATTTCTACGATGTCTTGGATGCCTTCAACGGTAAGGCAAACACCTTTTGTACCAAGAGCTTTGATCTTTTTAAGAACGAGAGAAGTGACATGTTCGATGGTGTTGTGTAGCTCGCTTACTAGAGTTTCTTCTTTACTTACATTTTTTGCTTCTCGAAAAGCAGCTTCGATAGCATCAAAGATCCGCTCCTTTTTAAAGGGAACAATTGTTCCATTTCTTTTTACAACAGTAAATGTTGTTTCAGAACTTGGCGGCGCTTTTGCAATATGATCTTTTACCCCTGCAAGTAAGTCCGTCTGTTTGAGACTATCTAATTGTGTCTCACTTTTTGTGGCATCTTTTGATTTTGACATAAAGCTTCTCTCTTAAATTATATGATCTATTTTATTTGTAACTTAAACAAAATGGTTTGAAAAAATTACGTTTATTTTAGTAAGGCTGATTTTTCTTAAAATACTATATGTTGTGGTTTTTCACGCATAAACACACTATATATTGTAGGATCTAGCTTTTAGTCTACAAAAAAAAACGCAGAAAAAACCTTCGGGAATATTAAAGTGATTAGTCCTAAAACTTTAAGGCATGAACCTTTTTTTGCGAAACGAAATCTAAGACTTGTCGCTGTTTTTATGGTTTTTTATTTTTTTGATCATCTTTTATTCGTTAAGAATAAAAGAATCAGAAGAGTGCATCTCTAAAGTGAGAGCAACCTTTTCAAAATATAAAATCATGAGTATAAATTTGTATTTGAGTTTCTTCTTATCAAAAGGTTCGTTATGAAATTTTCTTATTTTTTTAGATTGCTTACTGCTTTAGTTGCTACCTCCATATTAGCAAGTGCAGATGAGAATGTTTACGTTGCAAACGATGATAGTAATACAGTCTCTGTTATTAGAGCTTCTGATAACACGAAGATTAAGGATATAGAAGTTCAAAGTCTAGGACGAGTAGAAGCTAATAATCAATTTGTTTTTGCGATCACTCCTGATGGAAATACTCTTTATGTGACAAATCTTAATAGCGCTTCTGTTTCTGTGATAAGAACTTCTGACAACACAAGGACTAAAGATATAGGAGTTGGAGCAGAGCCCTTAGCTCTTGCGATCAGCCCAGATGGAAGTACTCTTTATGTGGCAAATGTACAAAGCCTCTCTGTTTCTGTAATCAGAACCTCAGATAACACAAAAATAAAGGATATTGATCTTGAGAAAACTCCTTTAGCTCTTGCGATCAGCCCAGATGGAAGTACTCTTTATGCTGCAGCTATTACAGAAGGTGGTGATGGTTTTGTTTCCGTAATCAGGACCTCAGACAACACAAAGATAAAAGATATTGGTGTTGGAGTATATCCCACTGCTCTTACGATCACTCCTGATGGAAATACTCTTTATGTGGGAAATGCAGTCAGTAATTTTATTTCAGTAATCAGAACTTCAGATAATGTAAAGATAGATGATATTTTAGGTGTACATGCTTTTAATTTAGCCATTACCCCAGATGGAAGTACACTTTATCTCCCAAACTTCAGTACTAATTTAGTCTCAGCTATCAGGACCTCAGATAATGCGAAGATAAAAGATATTGAGGTGGGATTAGGTGCTTATTCTCTTGCGATCACCCCTAATGGAAAAACGGTATATGTTACTAATAATGACAGTAATTCAGTTTCAGTCATCAGAACTTCAGATAACACGAATATAAAAGAAATAGAAGTAGGCATACGTCCAACTGCTATTGCTGTTACTTCTGATGGAAAATTCGTGTATGTGGTAAATCAGGACAGTAACTCAGTCTCTGTAATCAGAACCTCAGATAACACAAAGATTAAGGATGTAGCTGTAGGAGAAACTCCTTTCGCTCTGCTCATTTCGTCTGGATCTGGGCTGTTTCAGATTTTAAGGTTTTCACCTCTAAGAACCCAAGGTGGTATACGTTTGAATTAGTAGAGTATCGCGCTGTCTATGAAAAGCTTGAAACTCATAAAAATACCTCCTATAGATGCTTAAGAGAAAACACACTATTCTTCTTCCTTGATTAACCCAATAAAAAAGCTCCAAAAAGAAGCTTGTGCTGATTAGAGACTATTTTATTAATAATAAGCTCAAGGATATAGAGCCTTTGGTAAGGTGCTAGACCTTCAACAAAGTAAGATCTTTTAATGAGCATATTAAAGAATCAACTATTTCGTTATAATGAGGATAGGGAATCCTCTTGTATCTATAGGTGCTAGGGGTATATACTATTAGGCAATTATTTTAACTAACTGATAGTTAATGATGAGACAAGCTTACGTTCTTCCAAATATCATAACGGCCTTCGGACTCTCTTGCGGGTTGTTTGTTGTTTTCAAAGTAAACTTAAAAGCTCCAGGAGTAGGGGTTTATGAGCTGCTTCTCTCATCAACGATTCTGATTTTGATAGCTGCTGTTGCTGATGTGTTAGATGGTGCAATTGCTAGGGTTGTTAAGGGAGAGAGTGACTTTGGTATTCTATTTGACTCTCTTGCTGACACCGTTTCTTTCGGTGTGGCCCCTTCAGTATTGCTACTTAAAAGCTTAGCGCTTGAGCAAGGCTCTTGGCTTTCCTTTTATGCCTTTATTGCAGCGATGATCTACTCTATTTGCGGCATCCTAAGACTTGTGCGCTTTAACGTGAAAGCTGCTCAAGTTAAAGGGGATGAGCTTGCAAAGAAAACGCAAAGTAAAAACTTTACAGGTCTTCCTATTCCAGGAGGCGCAGCTTGCGCCATCTCTTTGAACCTTTTTTTAAACTCTCCTCTTATTGCAGAGTGGCTCCCAGGTCTTGACCCCTTTATTAAGACGATCATTCTGTGCTCCGGTACACTTCTTATAGGTCTTATGATGGTGAGTAGGTGTAAATTCTTTAGTGTGAAAGCCCTTAGGATTAAAGCAGATTCTTTCTATCTGCTCTTTGCTACAGTAATCATAGCGATTTTCATCCTTTATGGGGTGATTCATAGATTTTCTCTCGTTTTATTCGCTCTTTCTTGGGGCTATCTGCTTCTTGGATGTGTTTTAACACTCATCAAGCTTACAGCAGGTAAAAAATCTAAAACACTGAAAGACTTCGATCCAAGCTCTGACGAGCTTGAATAAAGATAACTCTGCACTAGAAATTTCTCATTTGCTAGGATGGCTTCTGTTCAAGGAGTCACATTATGCACTACATTCTTTCTTTTCTTATTTTGGTATTACTCTTAGTTTGCTGGCTGTTTTATAAAAAAATGGAATCAGCAAGGCTTCAAAAAGAAGAGCTTTCTTTAGAGCTTAAAGAGAAAGAGGAAAAACTCTTTGAGTTAAGGCTAGAAGTAACAAAGATTAAAACGATTGCAGAAGAGGAAAAGAAGTCAGCTGAAGAGAAGTTGAAACTTTTAGACGGCGCAAAAGAAAAGCTAACAGATACTTTCAAAGCGCTCTCATCAGAAACCCTCGCTAAGAATAACTCGAACTTTCTGCAGCTTGCTAAAGAGTCTTTTGAAAAGCATTTTGAGAAAAGCGAAAGCAGTTTAGACAAGA
>JAJACS010000020.1 GCA_022601395.1 Chlamydiia bacterium
CGTACTATATGTAACTTGTAGTCTTTTGAGCTTATTTTTGTTTAAATATTTTGGTCTTGGCTGGTTACTAAAGTTTGACTTTGGAGTAGTGCCTAAGAAGTACTTACAAATATTTACAATTTCTTATATTTTGATTTTATTTAGATCTCTATTTTCAATTTACCATAGTGTTCTATATGCTTCTCAAAAAACTCATTATAAATGCTTCTTAGAAGCTGTTTCTTACTTTGTTTTATTTCTCTTAATATTGCTTTGTAAAAATCTAGAAATTACTTCTGAAAAACTATTTGTTTTATATTTTTTTTACCTGTTTATACTGGAGTTTGTGTGCTTTTTGACTTTTATAAAAATATCGAAAATTCAACTCTACTTGGTATCTTTTTCGAGGATTAAGTCTTATTTGCAAGAGCTTGGAGTGCAAAGCTTTTTTTTCTGGTTACAGAACTTAGCAAGCCTATTTTTATTTTCTTCACTAATCTATTTAGTCAATCTAACAACAGGAACAGAGGCTGCAGGAGAATTTGCCCTTGTGTCAAGGCCTTTTTTGCTTATTCTCGGAATACATTTTATGTTTTTAAATCCTTTTTGGTCGGCATTATCAGATGCTCTTTATAAGAAGGAGTTTTGTTGGATACGTAGCATATTTTGGAAGGGGTTATTTCTCTCTATACTTTTACCGGTTTTTGCATGCGTTTTTTTGCAAATCTTTTATAAAGGTCTTCTCTTGAGATGGTCCGGTAGATTTTTTGAAAATGATCTGTTAATAGCCCTTTTGTCTCTATGGACAATTCTTTACTGTGTTATTAACTACCTTTCAATTTATTTGAATGCGTTAAGTAAAATTAATACTCAGGTTCTTTTTTTGGGAGTTGGAGCTTTATTGCTGCTTTTTCTAGGTCCTTTTTTAGGAGCGAAATGTAGCGCTTCTGGGGTAGTATTAGTCGGAATTCTGGCAGCTTTACCTCTCTTTTTTTCAAATATAAAACAAGTAAAAAAGCTCATACTTAAAAATGAAAAAGGTTTTAATCGTTAAAATTGGAGCTATAGGTGATGTGTGTTTAGCTCTACCTCTATTAGACAAACTAGAGGGAAACACTGTAGACTGGGTGGTTGGTAAAAAATCATCGTCGATACTTAGCTCAACAGAAAGAGTTCAAAAACTAATAGTGATCGATGAAGACTTACTATTGTATGGGAAGTTATTTCATAAAATAAAAGTAGTCATAAAGCTTTGGAAGCTTCTTTTTCTTAGAAAATATGACTTGATCATAACCGCCCACCCCGATTCAAGATACAGAATTTTAAGCTTGTTTTGTTTTAGAAAGAAACACGTTTTTTTTCGTAAGAAGAAGAACGGTTTCCCTATAAGTGGGACATTTCATACAAAAGAGTACCTGAATCTATTAAGTGGGTTTGCATCTAGTTCAACGACACATCAAGTTAACTTGAGGCTACCTGATATTAAAGAGACTTATCGTAAATTATCTTTGGGTGCCATAGTGTTATACCCTGGGGGAACCCAACTAAGTAAGGACCATAAAAGTCTTAGAAGATGGCCTGTTGCGAATTATATATTACTCTCAAAGGCGCTTACAAGTTTAGGCATAAGTGTCGTGATTATTGGGTCTGAAGATGATATTATAGTTGGACGTGATTTTGATAGTATCAATGTATTGAATTTGATAGGAAAGACTAGCCTTTTAGAAACTCTTTCGGTTTTAAAGCTCTGTAAGGGAATTGTTACACACGATGGAGGCCCTCTTCATTTAGCGAGACTCGTTGGCTGCAAGATTTGTGCTTTGTTTGGACCTACATCGCCAAATGATATTTCAAAGCCTTCGAGTTCGAGCGAATTCACTATTTGGGGTGGTGATGGGTTAAATTGCAGACCATGTTATAACGGCAAAAATTTCAAGAAATGTTTGCTTAATTCATGTGTTAATCAGATAAGTGTTGAAAGAGTAATGTTTGAAATATCATCTAGATGGGGTTTGGAAATTAATGAAAACAGTAATAGTCCATGATTGGTTATACTCAATTTCAGGGGCTGAAAAAGTTGTAGAGTCCATTTATAAATTATTCCCATCTAAGATTTATACACTTATTAAGAATAGCAAATTTTGCAAGTCACGAGTGATTCAAGATGATGATGTACAGTGTTCTTTTATTCAAAAGCTACCTTTTGGAAAAACAAAATATCCTTACTATTTACCCTTGTTTCCTTTAGCTATAGAAAATTTAGATGTTTCTAATGCTGATGTGGTTATTTCTTCTTCATCCTGTGTAGCTAAGGGTGTTTTGACAGACTCATCCCAGTTACATATTTGCTATTGTCATACGCCAGCAAGATTCGCCTGGGATATGTATTTTGACTATTTAAAGATGAATCGCTTAGAGAAGGGAGCTCTAGGTCTAATTATGCGAGTAGTAATTCATAACTTGAGAAATTGGGATCTTTTACACAGTCAAAGAGTTGACCATTATATTGCTAATTCAAAATATGTTGCTAATAGGATAAGGAGCCTTTACAGGAGAGATTCAGAAGTGATTTATCCTCCAGTAGATGTAGATTTTTATTCTTCAAATCAGAGCTCTACTTCAGAGGAATATTACATAGCTGCAGGGAGATGCGTTTCTTATAAAAGAATGGATCTTATAGTAGAGGCTTTTTCAAAAAAAAGGGATAGAAAGTTAGTGGTTGTAGGTACTGGTCCGGAACTGAAGAAGCTTAAATCTATTGCATCTAGTAATGTTGAGTTTACAGGTTATATTGAGAATGAATTGCTTAGAACTATGCTGTCGAATGCAAAGGCTCTGATATATGCTGCTAAGGAAGACTTTGGTATATTGCCTGTTGAAGCTCAAGCAGCGGGTCTTCCTGTGATAGGATTTGGATATGGAGGGCTTTGCGAAACAGTAATTGAAAATAAAACGGGAGTGTATTTTAATAATCAGTCTGTAGATAGTTTATTATCAGCAATTAAGAGGTTTGAATTGCTAGAAGATAAATTTGATAGAAGTTTTATATCAAAACATTCAAAGCAGTTTTCGAAGGCGAATTTCGAAATGAATTTCAAGAGCTTTATTAACGCGAAATATCAAGTCTTTGTAGATAAGGAGAGATCATGAAAATAATCGTATTAGCAGGAGGATCCGGTAGTCGACTTTGGCCTTTTATTAAAGAGGGGATGCCTAAGTGCTTACTGCAATTTTCCGATGGAGAGTCTCTTCTTGAAATGACCTTAAAGAGGTATATTGATAATGGATATTCGGATGATATATTTATTATAACGGACAGTAAGTCTGCGCAATCAATTCAGGAGCATTTAAGTCATATTGCACCGAATCTAGTTAGTAGAGTTTTAGTAGAGCCATATAGCAAGGGGACAGCCCCAGCAATTTCTTGGGCGATAAGACATCTTTTGGTTACTAATAAAGCAAAAAAGTCTGACCCTATTCTTACTGTTCCATGTGATCACTATATGACAAAGAACGATGTATTTATTGAATTGCTACAAAAATCAGTTAACAAACTACAGGATGATAAAATAATAGCCTTTGGAGTTAAACCCACTAAACCTGAAACAGGATTTGGGTATATTCGAACTACAGAAGAAGAAGGTTTTTTGCATAAAGTTAATTCGTTTATAGAAAAACCTGATATTGCTTTGGCTGAAAAATTTTCTAAGAATGAAGATTGGTTATGGAATACCGGTATTTACCTTTTTAAAATTAACACAATGCTTAATGAGTTTGAAGAACATATTCCTTCGATTGCGCATTTTATGAAAGTTGAGTCACATCATGAAGACTATGTTTATAGGAGTCTCACTGAAGTTTCAATTGATCATGCAGTTATGGAGAAAACAAGCAGACTAAATGTTGTAAAGCTAGAAAAGCTAGAATGGTTAGACATGGGTTCCTGGGATAATATATATGAACTATTACCTAAAGATGAGAACGGGAATGTCAAAGTGGGGAAAATAGTTGAGATGGGAACTAAGAATTGTCTAATATTTGGAGGCAAAAGAGTAGTCTCTACAGTAGGGGTGGAAGACTTGCTTATTATTGATACTGAAGAAGGTATATTTGTTTCAAAAAGACATGAATCTCAGAAAGTCAAAGACTTGATGAACAAGTTGCAAAATTCAGAAATAGAAAGTTCTTAAAGTGTAAAAGTTTTATTAACTATTTATTGTTACCTTTTTTCGCTTGTTTTCAAAAGAGTGAGTATTATTAGGAAAGTGTGTTAATAACATAGTTAATATCCAGTAGAAACACATTACCGGAATTAAGAGGAGAGCCCCATCGCCAAAAGAGATAAACAAGTAGCTTGTAAGTCCTAGAATAATAGATTTATCTGGATTAGACAGTTTTTCTTTTGTAGCTAGACCTAGAACAATGGGAGACAGCATTCCAACTAGGTATGCAATGAGCCCAAGAAAGCCAAACCCCTTGATTATTCCCAAATACACGATTTCAAAGACTTCTTCAAAAGGATGGCTTGAAAACCAAGTTGCTGTCTTTAAAACCTCAAATTGTCCGATTCGAGTTCCTAAAAAGCGGTCGAAAAGAAATTCATGGGAAAAAGGAAAGATAAACTGTAAACATAGATATAAAGCTATTCCTGTTACAAAAAGAATAGTAATGCGGACTATTTTTCTTATGGGGTTATAAGAACTGATTAATAACTGAAGAATTTCAACAAATAACAGACCTGCCCATATTGTTCTTGATAGGGTCAAAATAAGAGATAGTTTTACAGAGATTCTCTTAAATCTAGAATGTTCTTGTAGGTTATATAGAGGAAGAAGCATTAGCATGCATATGCCGTAGAGATTTCCGTTATTATAGGTGGAGATCAACTTGAATATCCCTCCTCTGTCGATGCACTTTATGGCTTCAAGTTCATTACGATCATGGAAATTGATGGTAAGAAAAGGTATTTCAAAGAATGATCCAGTGAATAATTTATAGCAAAAGAGAAATATTCCGTAAATCGCTACAAAAAATGTACCCTGTTTTATCCATTTAAGAAGAAGGCTATAACTTTTTGTATCCAAGTATTTAGGAAAAACACCTAAAAAAATATATGGAAAAATGAAGAAATTAAGAAATAGAGAGAGAGTATAGCCAGTATTTGTATACCCATTAACCAGGATAGAGATTAAGGAAGTTGCTTGAAAAGGCAACAATGCAATTAATACATAGCCGTTGCGTTTTTGTAGGTAGTGATTAGAAGATATGGATGCTCGAAATGCTGAGAGCATGAGAAAAAAAAATCCCCATGTAATGGGTAAATTTAGTATTTTAACTCCGCCTTTTGGAAAAAAAAGAATAAAAACAGAAAGTAAAACAATCGTAAACACTTTAGCATTAGGAGTTAAAATACCTAAAGTCCGATTAAGAAAAGGTTTCACATTATTCTTTTTTTGTTAGATGCTTTGTTAGTTTTCCTGCCAATTTCATCATGTCAACTGGCTCTTTAGAGCCAAAAACTTTTTCTAGCTTTTTGTCAGGTACAATAAGTCTTTTGTTCTTCTCGTCCTGTAAGTCATTTTTCTTAATATAAACCCAGATTTTCTTCGTAACTTCTGTTCGAGGAAGTTCTTTTTCCCCGACAACATCAGCAAGCTCTTTTGAAAGAATATAGGGAGGTTGATTTCGAGGTTTTTTTGGCTTAGTAGTTTTTTTAGATTTAGTAGTTTTGCTTTTAGACTTACTGGTTTTAGTCTTTTTTGGTTTTTTCTTATAAGGAGTTCTTTCATGTGTAGCATATTTTGATAAAACATCGTCGACTTCGTTACCAATTACATCACAATCCGGATAGGTAGAGCATGAGAAAAATATTTTTCCGAACCGAGATCTTCTGGCAGTTAATTGTCCAGGACAGCCAATAGCAGGGCATTTCGGTAAATCTTTGGGTATTTCTTCGCCTTTTTTGGGAATGTTTACTATGCCTTTGCAATCGGGATAACTAGCGCATCCAAGAAAGGCTCCAAAACGGCCGTGCCTTACTGTCATAGAGCTTTGGCATTTAGGGCACTGCTGGTCCCAGTCGAAATTGTCTGCGTAGTCCTCGCGATTGAAGTCCAAAGCTTCAATCGGAGCTGTAAAACTACAATCAGGGTAATTTCCACATCCATAGAAATATTTATTCTTAGACCACACTTTTTGCAATTTTGAACCACACTTTGGGCAGTCGCGATCGGTGTCTATTTTCGGTACAAAGGCTTCCTTTTCAGCAACTTCTACTAAAGGAATGAACTTTGTCCAAAAGTTTTTAATATACTCTTTCCAGTTAATACTGTTTTCAGCTATTTGATCAAGGTCCTCTTCCATTTTTGCAGTAAAGTCTATATCCATGATCATTTGAAAGTTAGTGTCAAGCATCTGAGAGATGACTTTTCCAAGCTCTGTTGGCTTCATGTATAGCTTTTCTTTTGTGGTATATTCCCGACTATGAATTTTGTTCATTATAGTTGCATATGTTGAAGGTCTGCCAATTCCAGATTTCTCAAGAATTTTAACTAAGGAGGCCTCTGTGTATCTTGGTGGAGGTCTTGTAAAAGACTGGGTAGAATCTACGTTTTTCAAACGGAGTACTTGCCCTTCTTTTAACGGGGGAAGAGTTTTATCAGATTCCTCTTTGTCTTGTTTTGAATCCTCAACATCTTCGAGTTCATGGTACAAAATAAGAAAGCCTTGGAACTTCATGATTGAGCCTGTAGCTCTAAGAAGCATATTATTATTTGTTAAAACATCGCAGGATACAGTATCAAAAATTGCAGGGTTCATTTGCGAGGCTAAAAACCGCCTCCAAACAAGAAGGTATAGCTTGTATTCATCTGCACCCAAGAATGACTTAATGTCTTCAGGGGCGTGCGCTACGTTGGTAGGTCTTATACATTCGTGAGCGTCTTGGGCTTTTGATTTAGTAGCGTATGATTTTGCTTTATCCGGGATGAATTTCTTACCATATTTTTTTTCAAGATAGGATCTAGCTGTGGCTTGAGCCTCTGGTTCGATTCTTACAGAGTCTGTTCTCATGTAAGTTATCAAGCCTTCAGTACCTAAGCTTCCTAGTTCAACACCCTCGTAAAGACTTTGCGCAGCTCTCATAGTTCTTATAGCGGAAAAACCATAGTGTCTGCTTGCTTCCTGTTGCAGCGTGGAAGTGATAAAAGGAGGCACCGGGTATCTCATTTTTTCTTTCTTTTCCACTTTTGAAATTTCATAGTCGGATTTATTTAGTATTGCAACAACATCTTGTGCTCTAGCCTCGCTAGATATGGTAGTTGTTTTATCAGACTCATTTTCTTTTGTAATTCTCTTGTCTTCAATTGAGTGTAGAGTAGCAGTAAAGGGGCGGCTTTGGTCGTCTACTTTCAGGTTAGTAATAACTGTCCAATATTCGACTGGTACAAAGGTTTCTATTTCTTTCTCTCTTTCTACAACAAGTTTGAGAGCCACAGATTGTACCCTACCGGCTGACAAAAATCCGTCTCTACCTCGCTGGACTTTTCTTTGCAAAATAGGAGAAATCTTGTAGCCAACAATTCTATCAAGTAATCTTCGAGCTTGTTGCGCATCAACCAGAGCTTGATCGATTTCTCTAGGATGCTTTAATGCTTCTTGGACAGCTTGTTTAGTAATAGCATTGAAAGTAATTCGTTTGATTTTGGTTTTTTTTGGTAGAATGGAAGCTATATGCCAGGCAATAGCTTCTCCTTCCCTATCAGGGTCGGGAGCTAAATAAACAGTTTCTGATGACTCAGCGGCCTTTTTGAGTTTTTGTATTAGATCTTCCTTGTCAGGAAGAATCTCATATACAGGAGCAAAGGAATTTTCAGTATCAATACCAAATCCCTTTGTCGGAAGGTCTCTTACATGACCTAGGGAAGATTCAAAAGAGTAAGAATTTCCAAGAAATTTCTTGAGAGTCTTGATTTTAGTCGGTGACTCTACGATAATAAGTGATTTTTTCATCAATAGCTTTTCAGTATCATTCTATATTTTTAATCATAGTAAATCCTGATTTAGAAATGTAGTCTAATCTACTTAGATCGCAAAAATCACAGGCATTCGCCTGATTTCAGGAGTTAATTAGTTTATCTATTTATTCTAATTTTTTTTGCTTCTTTTTATTACAAAGATACTTAGTCTGCGATTTTAAACCTTGGTTTATATTTCAAGTTTGTGGTGTAATGTACTTTCATCTTTGGGTTTACAAATATTCTAGCATTATTTTTTAATTTCATAGAAATATGAAAAGGAACGTGTTCACATACAGTTGGTATTCCTACGTCATCTGTGTTTAATGAAAAATTAATCTCACTATTTTTATCCCCTTTAAAATAAAAAGCTGTTCTACTTTCACGTAAATATAACCTTCTGCAGAATTTTCTTTTTGGTAGCTGATGGGGAGCTCCTATCCACCTTCTAGACGAATAGTTTTTCGCTATTGAGAGATATGTTTTTACGCTACCATGATTCGGATTGTTATGAATAAAGTTAGCGTACCAGGTGGCCAATTCTTTTGTTACAGTACCTGAGTATCTACATCCTTTCATAAAAGACCTATTATAAATGGCGAGGCCTCCAAATGCAGAGTCTACAGGTATCAGGTCAAGATCTTCGCGAATTCTATACCAAAAATGGAGCACTGTAGGGTGCCCTTTCTTTATATTTACCCAGTTTTGGTCTGTAAGAATTTCTGCGCCAAAAGGAAAAGTATGACTTCTGAAGGCGTACGAATCCCAGTAGTAGCCTTCTTCTCGAACTCCGTTTGCTGTTACTACATCCCACTTATCTATTTTAGAGAATGAGTCTATTATTCCATCCACTGCAATAGGGTCGGCGAAATCCAAGTCTAAATTTATAATAAATGAATATTTAGGGTGAAAATTTTTCTCAATGTAATCAAGAAGTATGTTCCTAGCACGAGCAATCTGCTCTGTTCTTGACCCAGATTGAGTTACCCAAGAAAAAGAGGACGATGAGCGAAGAATCTCACTAGGTTCAACATCTTCGCTGATTATATCTACACGGCTATTTCTGTTACTCCAATTTCTTAATTGATCTTTTGTGCTATCAGATGAATTGTTTTCATATATAGCCACTTTATAATCAATAAATAAAGATCCTATTTTTTCTATACTTTTGATTACTTGTGGTAAAGGGGTAGCGATGTTTTTACCTATGCCGCAAATAATTACTTTATGTGGTATAAGTACTTCCTCTCCATTAAGGTTCTTTGTTAAGGGGAAAAGCAATATTAATAAGCAGGAAATATTTAAAAACCTTAGCTTCACTATATCTCTCCGTTTCTAGTTTTTCTTTCATAATCCTTAATTAAATCAATCCAATAATCAGCGTGTATTTTTTTCATGTTATATAGGCCGTGGCGTAGCTTATCCTGAATTTCTTCATATTTTAGTTTTAGAAATTCTTCGGTTACTTCAGACCAATCATTTACGACAAGAACAGGCAATTCGTTGTAAGCTTTGGAAACTGTTGATTTAAGAATAATTGGTATACAGCCCAATAGTAAAGCTTCCATTGTTCTCATGCAGTCTGGGTGGTCACCATGAGGAGAAATAATAAACTTTGAATCTACAACGTCGGAAAAGTACTGACCCAGTTTTAGTGTAGGTTCCTTTGCGGTTATAAAGCTAAGATTATTGAAATGATCCCAAACGGCTTGTCGATGATTTGGATTTGTTCTTATTTCAAAATTCACATAGCAAAGGATAGATTTTTTTCTATCTGCTGTACTTTGAGATAGCTTTACATACTTATCAAGTACCTCATAGTGGTTTTTCCTCCATCTATGGTTGGTTCCTAATGGAATAGCATGTACTTTAGGATGGTTGGGCATGTCAGTGTTTACTGTGAGCCATGCTGAAATTTGACCCTCATCTAGAAATTGTTTGTAGGGTCCAGGAAGCATTCCCCATCCATTTGTGGTTAGAAGGACATAGCGTACTTTTATTTTAGGGTGTATTTTAGAAAAAAAATATTTGGCGTACCAGCTATTAAGAAAGATTGAATCTCCTTCTTTTATCATTTTTGGGTCAAATCCAACCCTTGTCTCATCAATTATATGTTTGCAGCTAGCTCTATATGTATCACCGGTTATATAGGGATAATGTGAATATCTTTCCCAGGAATTTAAATAAGAATAGTGAGTTTTCATTATGACTCTACGGGGCAATCTTATTATAGTAGAGTTAACGTTTGATAGGAGTATAAATGTAACTAATGTGCAAATATATTTTATCATAGTTACTACCTACCTAGTTAATATGACTTGATAGTCATTTGTATCAATTTTCCATCCTCTTTTTAGAAGAAACTCAATGGCAAGCTTTCCTTTACCTCCAAAACGTATGTTACAGTCATCAATCATAATCACGCTATTTTCATGTAACTTATCATATGCAACTTGTATTTCTTTCAAGTGGTGCGCTTGGCTTGGATAAGGGTTTTTGAATGAATAATCAAAACTATCAAGATAAAGAAAGTCGATCTTGCTCTTGAATTCTTTAAGAAACTTTATGGAGTCACTAACGCAATAGTGTGTGTTTTCTTTAAAAAGCTCTGTTGCATTTTTTGCTTGTATAATGTTTTCACGAGAAATGTCTACAGTGTATAATGTAGCGTCATTATTTAACGCCCAATGTCCGAAGATTATAGTAGAGCCTCCATCACCTACGTAGCCCCTATCCCCAAACCGACTTGTTCCGGTTTCTACAATAATTTTAGCCTTTCTTTGGTTAAGAAGTTCAAGAGCTCTATAAAATGTACCATATCTTTTAGATGTTGTTGGATGCCTTTCCTGAAGGTATGGTTTTGGGTTGAAGTCTGTAGTGTAGGACAGGGAATGTATGCTTGTAAAAAATAGAGCTAGAGAAAGTAGTAGTTTTTTGAACATGTGAAACTCCGTATTTTTAAGATAAAGGGATTTAAATAGTACTTTTTCTAAGAGGTTTTGGACCTTGGTTAATAAGGCTTGAATGGTTTTAATTTCACGCATTTTTTCTTGTCTAATTAGGAGTTCTGCATATTTTAAAGTGTTTTCTGTACATTGATTGTATGAGCTTTTTTTCAATCCTTTCTCTGTCATTCCTTCTGGGTAGTGAAACATTAGAGTCTCCAATATAGTAAATGCCTGTAAACTCAGGCAGCCTTTTGTGTTTTGCGCCATTAATAGTAGCTCTTAACCATAGCTCGTCATCCCCAAGTAGTCTAAAGTTTGGGTAAAAGAGCCCGAATTTTTCATGCAATTTTTTTGACCACAAAGGTTGAATCATGGGGCCTTGTTTTTTGCACAAATTTTCTATGCTAAGAATTTTATTTGGCGGAGAGAAGCAGGTTCTAGCTTCACCAAATGACTTGTTCTCCTCATTTGTGTAAAGTATATTACTGTATACTAAATCGATATCAGGGTTTTCTTCGATGTAGTTGTAAAGTTTTTCTAAACTGTCATGTTTGTACCTAAAGTCTAGTTTTGCGCTTGTTATATACTTGCCTTTAGACATTAGTAGACCTCGATTCCAAGCAGAATACTGACCTGGATCGGTATCAAGTTTTAAATACCTTATGTTTGGATATGTCTTGCAATAATTCAGTATAATTGGCTCTTCATTTTCTGGTGAATCTGCATTAATCAAGATATGCTCACAGTCTGAATAGATAGTTTGTTTGGTAATATCGTTTAAAAAGTGCTCAATGTTTTTTTCTCCTTTATACACGTAAGTTAAGATTGTAACTTTTGGTTCAGCAGAAAACAGTAAAATATGTGTGAGCGTAGTTAGAAGTACAAGTTTAATTTTATTAAACGAAAACATAAAAATTATACCAATTGAGTCTTTTTATCCGCAGTCTAGAGTAAGGTATGATTTATTAGAAGGTAAATTAGATAACAGTTTTATTTAAATACATATGAGCTTTTGATAGCTTCTCCACCACCCTCCCTTTTTTTGCTGTTTTGTTGACTATATTTTATATGACTTTTTACTGAAGGTTGTTTTACTTCCATCTGCTTAAGAGTAACGGTTAAAGATAATGTTTTCCTTTTCTAATTTATGATTAGCCATTTCTACGAATCGATTTCTTGTAATGTAAGAATCTGGAAGTAATTCATCTGAGTTCAACAATGAGTTGGAGAGTAAAAGAGTTTGTGTTGAGTCTAAAGGTTAGATTACATGACGATTCTCCATTTCAACAAAAAAAGTAATAAAAATAATTTAAACAAGGGTTGACACCTTAAGTTCTTAAAGTTAGGTTGAGAAGTAGGTGAGGTTTGTAAGGGTTAGGTTATGAAGGGTAAGCATACAGTTCAGATTGTCTTAGCAGTAATTATTTTGCTTCTTGTTCCTGTCTTTGTAGTGAAGGAATATACAGGGATGAAGCTTAGAAAGTCAAATGAGATAGCTCAGGTTGGGGTACAGCTAAAAAATGAATACGCAACCACAATAAATAAATCGTTTGTGGTTTTGATTTTTTCATCAGAAGAGGGGGATTTTTGTGAAAAAAACCTTCAGTCAGTTTTTTCACAATCTTATCAGAATTATCGCATTGTATATCTAGATGAAGGTGAGGGATACACAAACATTAATAGAGCAAGAGAATACACTTCGCAGCAAGGACTTACAAACAAAGTACAGTTTGTAAAAAACATAGGTGATGAGCAACTGTTTCAAGCATTCTATGACGCAATCCATAGCTGCAGCGATGATGAAGTGGTAATACATCTAGAAGCTTCTGACTGGCTTGCTACGGATAATGTTCTAGAAAGGCTGAATGAAACATATATTGATCCAGATGTGTGGCTTACGTATGGTGAGTGTGTAGAATACCCTAGTCTTCGGAAACAGGAACTAGAGCCTACAGTGAATTGGACGCTAAGGGAGTTTAAAGCAACCAAAACACCTTGGATGCTTTCACACTTAAAGACTTACTATGCAGGTCTTTTAAAACAGCTAACTCCAGAATCACACCCCTTAAAAGATAGAGCCTTTGTAAAAGATGATCAGCTTATGATGTTGTCGCTTTTGAAAGTAGCAAAATGGCATGTAAGGTTTATTCCAGAGGTTCTTTATGTTCATCAGGCGGACCCTGAAAGTGAAAGAGGGATGGGAAGGTTCGTTGAAAAGATGACAGAAAATTTCAAAGATAGTTTTAAGCAGAAGAAATATTTCGTACCACAAAAGAGTGCGTTTCTATTTCCTTCGAGCAAAACGGATGTTGTGATTTTTTCGGATAATAACCCCAAGCAACTTTCTCTTTGTCTTGATGCTTTTGAAAGATTTGGTTATGGAATCAACCATCTTATGGTAATGTATCAAAGTGCTTCTTCTAGTATTGCAGAGTACAAGCAATTAGAGAGCAAGTATAAAGGTGTCGAATTTTCCTTTGTTGAGCCGTACAATACAAATAAGATTAAGCAGTTATTGCTGCATGGATTAAAGTCGCCTTTTGCTGTTTCTGATTATGTTGCAGTGCTTTCAGACAATATTCTTCTTAAAGAAAAACTAGGGTTTGATGAATGCATACTATCTATGTTGCTAACAGATGCTGAGTGTTTTAATTTTGGAAAGAAAAAAGATGCGATCGCAGTGAAGAATACTGAGGTACAAGAAAAGAAAGAGCAAAGTAACGTGGTTGTTTTCAAAGATTTGGATGAGAATCAGAGTGCAAATATGGCTCTATTTTCAAAGGAAAAGCTACAAGAGCATGTTGAAAAAGAGAGCTTTCATAATATTGAAACTCTCGTACATAGCATAAAAAACATTAAGCTTGCGCCAGATAGCGTGCTGTACTTTGAGAAGCCTAAGACTTTTTCTATAGAACTACCAAATTCCAATAAGTAATTTAAGAAAGAGCAGCTTTTGAATCCTGGGTGTGCTCACACCCAGGATTAGTAAATAGGACTAAAAATAAACAAGATTAGTTTAGTGACTTATATTGCTTCAGCAAAACACCATGCGATTGCGGGATTTTGAATTTCATTATGATACCTCCTTAGTTGAAGGTAGTCTGGCCAAGTATGTTTTGAATAAATATAATTTATGTATCTTAGATTACCCCACTGACCAATTTTGAGTACTTTGAAACCCGCTGATGTGACAATTGCCGCTACGCCAGTAGGGGTAATGCCTGTATAGTGGTGATATGGAGTTGAATGGGGGATGTTACATGCGGGGACATTGAAGTAAAGGATTCCTCCTTTTTTCATGTGTTTTCTGACGTTTTCTAGGCAAGTAATCGGGTCATACACGTGCTCAAGAGTTTGGTTGAGCATAGCAAAATCATAATCATCTCTTTCTAGTTTCAAAGTATGTAGGTCAGTATTAGCATCTTCTGAACTGTAATTAACGTAAGTTGATTTTTCAGGTTTAAGAATATAAGCTTCGGGATCATGTGTAAAATTAAAGTAGACAGCATTTTTTGGACAGATAGAATGAGCTTTCACATATTCTTCAAACTCTAAAAGGGCAATCACTCTAGGAAAGTCTTTTCCTCTCCAGTCCCATGGTAAATTATTTTTGTGTAGAGGCAGCTTGTTGTACTTATTGAGAAACCTTGGGTTGTTGAGGGGTTTAATATGTTTCTCGTACAACTCAGAAATCTGTTCAGCATTCAGATGGATTCTTGCGTATATCATTGGTGCTTTGAAGGATATAAGTATGCTTAAAAGGAGGATGAGGGCGGTTTTTTTCATGTTTAGAAACCTAAATATTGGTTAACTAGAAAGGCGGAGTATAGAATCCTAGATTATTTAAAACAATTAAACTTGTGTCCTTGATTGACTACACTAACTTAAGTTTTGCAAATTTTCCAACAAGAGATTTTGTTGTATGCAAGTCGTGGAAGAAAACATCGTAAGTGATTCCAAGTGAAGTTGAGTAGGATTTTTTGACTACACCTTTTCCGAAATCTTTATGAAATACAAGCATTCCCACTGAAAATTCTAGGTTAGGATCATCAAAGGTATAGTCCTGGTTTGGCCAGTTAATATGGTTTGAGTCAATCTCATCAAGAAATCTGCTTGGATGCATCATTCTTGGAGTTCCCCAAATAAGTCTATATTTAGATCCTGTCATGTAGAGATTTTTTTTAGCTCTTGTCATGCCGACATAACATAGTCTTCTTTCCTCTTCCAAGCTTTCGGCGTTGTCTTTAGAGTTGATGTGAGGAAGAAGGTCCTCTTCAAGGCCAACTATGAAGGTAATATCGAACTCGAGGCCTTTGCCGTTATGCAAGGTCATAAGTTTTACGCACTCATTCATTTTATGATGATCATCTGTAGATGATTTTAGAGAGAGTTCCTCTAAAAAGAGAACAAGAGAGGAGCTGTCGCGCTCCACTTGCCACTCTGCAGCTTTGGAGATTAGCTCGTCTAGATTTGACTTACGATCATCATAAGTTTCCTTATCCTCTTTGAGGTGCTGGAGATATTTTGAAGATTCTATTGCCTCCTTAAGGATTTCTTTTAGAGGTCTTTCCATTTGAACATCAGCTTTAATTTTCTGGATCACTCCAAAATATTCAGTAATACCAGCAAGCTGCTTTGCAGAAATTTTTAAATCTTCATAAGAGCCTTTGCTCTCTATAATTTTTTTGCATACTTGGCAAATGGGGAGAGAAACTTTTTCAGCAAGATCTCTTAGTTTTCCGAGAGTTGTAGGACCAAGGCCTCTTTTAGGAAGGTTGATCGTTCTTGCAAAAGAGATAAAGTCAGTATCTGTTATTGCCATACGCAAAAGTGCGAGCATATCTTTGATTTCACGTCTTTGGTAAAAAGAGATGCCTCCAATAATGACATAGGGGATACGTTCTTTTAGCAGAAAGTCCTCAAATACACGGGATTGGGAGTTTGTTCTATAGAAGATAACCATGTGATCAAGAGAAATATGTTTCATTTCATGATCCATAATGGTGTTCATAACAAACTGCGCTTCTTCGTGTTCGTTCTCGCAAATGTTAATTTGCACTTTTTCTCCGTCACCAAGTGCACTCCAGAGATTTTTTTCATATCTACTTTCATTTTGTTTAATGAGGCTATTAGCTGCTGAGAGAATGTGGTTTGAACTTCTGTAATTTTGCTCAAGCTTTACTACTTTAGCGCCCGGAAAATCTTCTTCAAAATTTAAGATATTAGAGATGTTGGCGCCTCTCCAGGAATAGATAGATTGATCAGGGTCTCCAACGACGAAGAGATTTTCATGTTTGTCTACAAGGAGTCTTGTAAGCACGTATTGAGCTGTGTTGGTATCTTGATACTCATCAATAAGAACAAAGTTCCATCTTTTTTGATAATAATCCCTTGCTTTTTCAGAAGTTCTTAAAAGGTGTACGCAAAGAAACAGTAGATCATCGAAGTCAAGGGCGTTGTATTCTTTTAGCTTTTGCTGATAGAGAGTGTAGACTTCTTTAAGAAGAGTGAATTCTTGCGAAGAGAAAGTAGGGTCCTTTAGATCACTTGGTTTCTGCAATTCATTTTTAGCCTGGGATATAGCTTGTTTCACAGACCTTACAGAGGACTTGTCATCTTTCTGTCCAAGAATTTTAAAGCAGGACTTGATGAGGTTTCTACTATCTTCTTCATCATAGATGGTAAAGTTGTTTTGGAACCCGATCTCATGGATAGACTCTCTTAAAATTTTTGCAGAAAGAGCATGAAAAGTGCAGGTTAAAACATTTTGATTAGAGTTTTTTTTGATGCGGTAGCGCATCTCATCAGCTGCTTTGTTAGTGAAAGTTAGCGCTAAGATTTCTGAAGCTGGAACGCCAATATCTAGAAGTCTTACGATTCTCTGAGTGACGATACGCGTTTTGCCAGAACCTGCTCCAGCAAGCACAAGAAGCGGTCCTTCAATATGGTCTACAGCGATTTGTTGTGTTTCATTAAGTTGCATGACATAGGAGGATAGCAAAGGGAATGATTTGGTTAAAGCCTCTTGATGAGAGAGTTCATCAATAGTTTAAAATTGTATGGATATGTATGATTTATGGAATGCGGGTATATCCAGGGAACATTAATTAAGAACTTTCGCTAGTTTAAGCAAAAATTGGGAGTGATTATGAGTAGAGTAATAAGTGGTATTAAGTTGGCCTTTTCTATCATGCTATTAAATAGTGTGCTGTTTTGTCAAACTCCCAGAGACTTACAGTCGTTTTTAGAAAAGACTGAGGAAATGGTTGAGTTTTCTGGTTTGAAAGAGATAGACAGGATTTTTGTTATCAATCTGGATAGGGAAACAAAGCGCTGGTCGTATATCCAGGCTTTAACAGATAAGTTTGAATTAGGAGTGAATCGCTTTTCAGCTATCTATGGAAAAGAAATTGAAAGGAGAAGGTTAAAGGATTTCTATAGGCACTGCTTACATAAGAATTGCACAGGAAGGAATGTTTCACCTGGGCAAATAGGAGTGTTCCTTAGTCATCTGTCGATTCTTAAACATGCTATAGAAAAAGATTATGATGTGATTTGGATACTTGAAGATGATGTCGCTATTGTTGAAGACCCAAAGATCATTGATTCGTTAGTAGAAGAGCTAGAGCAAATAGATCCAGATTGGGAATTTCTATATACAGATATATGCTCTCGGTTTGTTAGAAAGAATGGCACAATTGAATGGAATTCATTCGAAGAGAATTTTGGAAATGATTTCGACTATTCTCTAATAACCTCTAAAGATTATGAACCTTATAAAGATGATGATATTCAAAGTATTCAACATAGACTTGGTGCATACTCTATGATTCTTTCAAGAAAAGGCATACGCAAGCTATACAGTTATTTTATTAATAATCGCATGCGTTACGCATACGATGTGGATTTGAATTTCTGCGAAGATAAGCACATGTATCAAACTAATAGAGATGTTGTTACTACATACGGCACTTTTGGTTCTTCAACGAGTTTTTATCAGTAACCAGCTTTTGTAGTTTGACCCGAGGTTTACCGAATTGGCTTTCTGATTTCGTTTTCACGAAGTCCTAAATTCCCGTATCTATGGTAGTCGGAGCTGATGCTTACTTCTCTTAAATAATGCAGTAGTTCTATTCGTCCATTTGCAAGGACAGGGGAAGCATCGATATAACAAGTGGATAAAGAGCTTGCTTCTAGTAGTTCTTTTGATGGCTTTGAAATCATCCGCACTCTTTTTACGCCGCCTGTTGTGACTCTATGGATAAAGTCTTCTTCGGTCTCATTTTTGATATTGAATATAGGAAGAAGAAGTGACCAGTTAGCAGATGGAGGAAACTCTTTTCCTTTTTGGTTCCAGCTTATTTCTACCATGGTTTGCGTTGTAAGCGCTGCTGCAAACAGTCTTAAATAATCCAAAGGATGATCTTCGGGGTGCAGGCGTATGACAACTTTTTTTCTTTTTACATAACGGAAGATGTTGTCTTGCCCAACCACTTTTGTAGGGTCGTAGTCTTTTCTGAGTCTTTGCCACCAGAATGCGTAATTTGCGATACTTGCATACCAGGTGCCGAGCTCTTCTGCTGTTAGATCAAACTTTTCTAGGAATGTGGAGAGTTTGTTTACAAAATCATTCACTGGAGCTTTTTCTTTTGGGAGACCTGCTTGATTGATGTGCATGAACTGCAGTAAGTAGTTTGGTCCGCCAGCTTTTGAACCGTTTCCGAAACAGCTTTTCTTTGTTCCTCCAAAGGGTTGCCTTTGAACTACAGCTCCTGTGATGGTTCTGTTGATGTAGCAGTTTCCAGCGACGATAGCTTGCTCCCATCTCTGGATTTCTCGCTCATCAAGAGAGTGTATTCCTGATGTTAAGCCATACGGTGTTCCATTTGCGATTTCAATAGCATGTTCAAGATCATTTGCTTTTATGATGCTAAGTAGTGGTCCAAAAAATTCTGTTTGGTGTGAGTAGCTTCCTTTTTTAACGCCGAGCTTAATTCCAGGGGACCAAAGGCAAGGGTTCGTAGGATCTTGTCTTGGTTTAAGCAGCCAAGATTCACCGGGATCGAGAGTAGTAAGTCCTTTCATTAGATCTTCTCCAGGCGCTCTTATCAGAGGAGATACTTTGTTTTGAGGATCCCAAGCGGATCCGACCTTTAAGCTTGCTGCAGCATCTTTTAGTTGTCTTAGGAATGTCTTGTCTTCGTAGACTTCTTTTTCAAGGATTGCAAGAGATGCGCAGCTACATTTTTGGCCATTATGACCAAAGCTCGATGCTACTAGATCTTTTATTGCGAGGTCTCTATCAGAAGCAGCAGTTATGATAAGTGCATTTTTTCCGCCAGTTTCTGCGCTAAGCTGAAGACCAGGCTTCATCTTTAGGAATAGCTTTGCTGTGGAAGTCGCTCCTGTAAGGATTACGCTATCCACTCTAAAGTCTTTAATCAGGTTGGATCCGACAGGATCATCTTCGCAGCTCATAAACTGTAGAACATCTTTTGGAACGCCAGCTTCCCAAAGTAGTTTAGCTGTTTCGTATCCAGAGAGTACGGCTTCCGGAGCCGGTTTAAACACGACACAGTTGCCTGTGATAAGAGCTGTTATTACACCGCCTGCAGGAATAGATACGGGGAAATTCCAAGGAGGTGTGACAAGAACGGTTCCTTTTGGTTTAAAGTCTAAGTCCTTGAAGCTGCTCCAGCGAAGCATGCTTCTTATGTAGTACTCGGCAAAGTCGACAGCTTCAGAATATTCGATGTCGGCTTCAATGATGGTTTTACCGCCATCTGCCATTAGAATCCCTTGCATATGAGCTCGCCTTGCTCTAAGAAGATGGGCAAATTTAGCCATGATTTTGCAGCGTTCATCAACAGATGTTTCGCTCCAGCGTTTTTCTGCGCTTTTGGCGAAGCCAAGAATTTCGTCAACTTGCGTTTCTGTAGCATTTGAATAGGTATAAAGCTCTTCGCCAGGAATTGAAGGATCAAACCCTTTGCCGCTTGGCGTCTCTTCATGAATCTCTTTGCCGCCGATTACAAGAGGAATAGGATCATATTTTCTGCTTTTGTAGTTATTGATGATCTCATGTGCCCAAGTTACGTTTGAAGGAAGAGAGAAGTCAGTATCAGGCTCGTTTTCAAAAGGATCATTAATATCTACTTCCGTTACTTGATCAAATCGGTTCTGTGTTTTTCTAGCGCCTAAAGGACATGTTTCAATGTCCTTTACACCTTCGATAAAAAAATTAGCTTGTGCATCCCACATGTCACTACCTGTTTTTAGGTTGAACATGTGTCGAAGGAAGTTCTCAGGTCCTGTGTTTTCATCAAGGCGCCTGATGAGATAGGCGATAGCACTTTGGAAATCTTCTTTTGTTGCAACAGCGCAATATAGAAGAACTTTTCCAGAAAGTTCATGGACAACTCTTCTTACGTGGTCTGCCATCCCTTCTAGCATCTCAAAGATGATGTAGTCTTCCACTTCGTTCTCTGATGCGAGAATCAAGGCATACGAAATATCAAAAAGGTTGTGTGAGCCCACTCCTATATGAACGCATTTGGCATGCTCTGGGATAAAAGCGTAGTTGACCATGCGTTTGTAGTTGGCGTCTGATTCCATCTTTGATGTGTAGGGAGCTTGCGGCCAGCCTTTAAGTGATGCCTCAAACTGCTCCATCGCAAGGTTGGCACCCTTAACGATTCGTATCTTTATGGGAGCTCCGCCATTTTCGACTCTTTTCATAGCCCATTCAGTAAGCTCTACTTGTATAAGGTGAGAATCAGGGATATATGCTTGTAGTACGATACCTGCAGATAGGTCTTTGAATTCATCTTCAGAAAGAACTTTTTTAAAGACCTCTTTTGTTAAATGCAGGTCTTTATATTCTTCCATATCAAGGTTTACAAATTTAGGTTCTGGTTTTCCGCCATCAATAGAGCAGGGGTTTTTCATCGCTGTTCTGTAGAGTTTTCTTAGCTTGATTGCGACTTTTTCAATGGTGTTATCCCAGCTAATAGGATTGATCTGTGAGTAGATCGTTGAAATTTTGATTGAGACATAATTAATGCGTGCGATTTTTAAATCTTTTAAATAAACATCAAGTCTTGCGGTAGCCTCGTCTTCTCCGAGGATGGCTTCACCAAGATGGTTTAGGTTAAGTCTAATATCTTCATCATTTCTCTTTTTTATGTGAGATATAAGAGCTTTTTTCTCGCCGGGAATGATTACTTTTGAAGTTTCTTTGCGTATAGCCTGCATAGCAAGGGGGACAAGTATCTGAGGCATAGAGGCGCCTGTTGACTTGAACGCTTGGAGTTGCAGTCTTTTAGGAAAAGACATAAACTTCGGAATGCCGAAGTAGTCGAGAAGATAGATCATTTGATTTGCAATGCGAGCAAGACTTTTTGGTCTAAAGCTTTGATCTGCAAATGCTGTTGTGAAGATTTTTCCTATTGGATCTGCCATGAGTTTTGCTAGATCTTTTTGCTGTTTACTCTCTTCTTTGGTTTGATAATAGTAGGAGCAATTTAGGATAAGAGCTGCAAGCTCGACTGCAAGTTTCGCGCGCTTTTCAAGAGGCATAGGGTGACCTTTAACAGATCTTATGATCTCTTTTGCCTCGGTGAGCTTAAAATAATCTTTTAAAATTGGTTTCATGTGATATCCAATAATATAAAGAGTAAGATAAAATCCTACTTAGTTTCTATTTAACAAATAACAACAAATAAAAACATATATTTTTTGTTTGCAACTCAGTTGGTTCTATGAATAAAGCAAGATTGCTATTCCTTTGTATATCTATGATTTGCGCATGTATCTCGCATGCTCAAATAAGACTTGGAGTCGATTGCTTTTTTGATGAAGGACATGACGTTTCCTTAAAAGGAAAGCGAGTGGGTCTTGTTACGAACCATACAGGGGTGAATGGCAAACTTGTACTTACTTCAGATTTATTCTTAGAAAAAGATAGGCCATTTACTCTTAGTGCCTTGTTTTCTCCAGAGCATGGACTTTCTGGTTCTTCCTACGCGTTTGAAAAGGTAAAGCATGGGAAGTTAAAAGGTGTCCCAGTTTATAGCTTGCATGGAGAAACGAGAAGACCGAATGACAAAATGCTTAAAGGGATCCATACCCTTGTGTATGACATACAAGGCATTGGAACAAGGCCTTATACGTATGCAACCACGCTTTTTTATATTATGGAAGAAGCGGCAAAAAGGAAAATTGAGGTGATCGTTCTTGATCGGCCTAACCCTATGGGCGGGATGGTTGTAGATGGTCCGATGCTTGAAGCTGAGTGGCGCTCTTTTATTGGTTATGTCAATGTTCCCTATTGCCATGGCATGACTATAGGAGAACTTGCCCATCTTTTTAATGAAGAGTACAACCTTAAGTGCAAACTAAAGGTAATTCCTATGAAGGGCTGGTCAAGGAAGATGGACTTCAAGGATACCGGGCTGAAGTGGATCCCACCAAGTCCTCATATCCCGGAGTCTGATACGCCTTTTTTCTGTGCTTCTACAGGAATGCTTGGAGAGATTGAACTAGTAAATATTGGAGTGGGATATACTCTTCCTTTTAAGGTCGTTGGTGCAAGCTGGATCGATGCGGATGAGTTTGCTTCAGCCTTAAACAAACAGAAGCTACCAGGTGTGCATTTTACACCTTTTCATTATAAGCCCTTCTACGGTTCCTATAAGGGGGTAGACTGTCATGGAGTGCTGATTGTGATAGACAATCCTATGGCATATAGGCCTATGAAGGTGCAGTTTGCTCTTCTTGGGATACTAAAAAGTCTTTACCCAAAAAAATTCAAAAAGAGTTTTTCAGCTATGTCAGAGAGTAAAAAGAAGCTTTTTTGCAAGGCGAGTGGTGGCTGCAGTGTATGGAACATTCTAGAGACTGAGAGATTCGCTACATGGAAGCTGATTGAGGTAGATAAAATTGCTCGTGAGAGCTTCCTTATAAAAAGAGAAAAGTACTTAAGACCGGAATACTCTAAGCACTAATGCTATGCTTTGAAAAAGTATTAGATGAAACTCTTCTAAAAACAGGCTAGTCAAAAGGATACGAGAGCAAAATTTGCTGCCAACGGGGTGATTTTTGCTTCTTAATGTATTTTTTGATTTCTGAATTGTCTTTTTTAGAGAAATAGCGGATTTCATAGTCGGTTAAAAAAATAGCAATCTTTTCTGGACTGTCTACCCTGAACACATTTGATATGGCTTTTAAAGCTTTTTTGAAAACCCTGTGGTGATAGATCAGTCTTGCAAATCCTGCGGCCACTAAAAAAGCGTAAGTACCTACAGAGTACCAAGAGGTTTCAATAAATAGCTGAAGCAGACTAACCATAAGAGATATACACACAAACCCTAGGCATTCATAGCTATGTCTGAAAATGGGTCCTAAAAAAGCTCTCCACTTTGATTTAGAAAAGGCGTAGGCTATGTACTCCTCGTAAATAGGCTCGTTAAAACTTGCTCTAACAATATGAACTAATTCATGCCTAAGAGCTTCGCTTTTCATGTCTTTTCTTATTTTGGATATGGCTATGATGGGATAGTTCATTCCATCTAGGTGGTGAATCCAGGTACACGCAGGCTGGAGAAAGCTACAAGTAGATCGCTTTTTTAGTTCAAAAAGCCAGTCTATTTCTAGCTCTAAAATGTTATCTGTAATTTTCATGAACTTAGTCGGATTAAATCCTAACTTTTCTTTCATTTCAGCTGAGTTAAGGGAGAATTGCTCGATGAGCTTGACTCTTTTGGTTAAGTCACAGAGGGATTCATCAGGACCAGCTAGAATCCCCTTAGATTTTAAACTAACTAATAGGCGAGTGATCTCACTTGAGCTTGCTAAATCGATCAATGCTTTTTTTAATGGACCTGATTTGAAGAGATAGTCCTATAATAACAAGGCAGAGTACAACAAAGCACGCAAAAACAATCAGCATGACTTGATTGTTTTTTCTGGAAATCTTTAGAAGTCTTTTTCTAACATTTTTTTCAAATTTTGTTTCTGACTCAAACCAAGTTCCTTCATAAAAATGATGAGCATACAGTCCGAACTTGTCTTCGATCTTATTAAAGTAGCCTGCAGGGAAAACTATATTAGTATACTTTGGGTCGAAGGCGAGTGACTTTACAGCTTCTGCAAAAGCTCTAAATGTTCTGAAATACACCCTTTTTGTAACAGACAAAACATCATTTCCGGGGAAAGTATTTTTGTAAAACTCCCAATCGGCTTTAGAAAGCTCTATAGATTTTTTTAAGATTGGATGAGAGGGAGAAGAGCCGATCAGATTATTGCAGGCTTCAATTGCAGTGGATCCAATGGGTGTGTGAGGAGGTTCTAGTGCGCAGAAAAAATCATATGAATTTGAAAAATTATTAAATGATTTGTAGCATTCAACATCATGGTCTACATAAATCCCGCCCAACTGATACAGGATCTCATATCTTAAAAGGTCTGCTTTTTCAGCATAGTTATTGGAATCGTTATAAAACTCCTCAAGGAAAGACCACTTGAAATCGTGCACGCTTTTCATTTGAATATCTTTATGTGGTAGAGGTCTTTCTCTGTCGCTCCAAAAAAACACCTGAAAACCAGGGTTTTTTTCTATCCAAGAAACAACATTCTTTACAGAGGTTGAAGGGAAGTCTTTTGGGCCAACCCATATGAAGTGCAACTGCTTGGGTATTTTCTCTGCATTTGTGCTTGGGTTTGAGTTACTGCGGAAAAGGTTCTCGCATTTTTCTAGAAAAGGGTAGTCTGTTTCTAGTACGGCTTCCCAAGTCTTAGTTTTTTTCCCTTGTAAGGTCTGAAAGTCATCAGTTTGTTCGGAAAAAAGAAAAAGGCTAAAATTTGAGAGAAAAAGAAATAACACCAGTGTAGTTGTCTTAATCTGCATTATATCTCCACAGTGAACTTATTTTTGAAAAGATAGTAGATCTTACCTTTAGGGGTATTAGTTTGGCCAGAAAAAGTCTTGCTCAAAACAATTTACGACTCTTCTATATAAGCAAAATATTCCAATATAGTGATCTTTGTCCGCTAGAGGAAGTGGGCATGTTCATCTATGGGAAAATCACCTAAGACCTAAACATGCTAAAATTAGCACTTGTTTTTCTTTTCTGCTAAATACTCCCTTCGGTTCCTTGACAAAAATCGCGGAACTTCCTACTCTTTTCCTTCGAAAAAGTTCATCAGTATAGGAGATTATTATGACAATGCCAAAGATCAAGCCACTTGGAAAACGCATCCTTGTGAAAAGAGAGCAGCAAGCAACTACAATGGGTGGGATTTTTCTGCCGGATTCTGCGCAAGAGAAGCCTAAGCAAGGAGAAATTGTAGCTGTTGGTCCTGGGAAAACAGATGAAGAAGGCAAGCTACATGCGCTTGAGGTTGTTATTGGAGATAAGATCCTATTCTCCTCTTATGCAGGAGTTGAAGTGAAGCCAGAAGAGAATGATGAAAACGAATATCTAATCATGTCAGAAGATGATGTGCTAGCTGTAATACAATAAGGGAAAGGAGATACACCTATGTCTAAACTGTTAAAATTCGATGAAGACGCGCTGAAGGCGATTCTGAAAGGGGTGAAGACTCTTTCAAAAGCTGTGATTGTAACTCTTGGTCCTAAGGGAAGAAATGTAGTTATTAAAAAAGAGTTCGGTTCTCCACTTTCTACAAAAGATGGTGTTACTGTTGCTAAAGAGATCACTCTTAAAGATAAGTTTGAAAATATGGGAGCTCAACTTGTAAAAGAAGCTTCTTCCAAAACTTGCGATGTAGCAGGGGATGGAACGACAACAGCGATTGTTCTTGCAGAATCGATTCTCTCTGAAGGAATTAAAAATGTTGTAGCTGGTGCTAATCCTATGAGCGTGAAGCGTGGGATAGAAAAATCTGTAAACCATGTTTTAAAAGCTCTTGATGGTCTTGCTATTTCTGTGAGCAATCATGATGAGATCAAACAAGTGGCAACGATTTCTGCAAACAATGACAAAGAGATCGGAGAGATCATTGCAAATGGAATGAAGAAGGTTGGTAAAGATGGAACAATTACTATTGCTGAGGCGAAAGGGATTGAGACGACACTTGATGTTGTAGAAGGTATGCAGTTTGATAATGGTTACCTTTCTCCTTACTTCATCACAAATGGTGAGAAGATGGCAGTAGAGCTTGATTCTCCAAAGATTTTGATTACGGATAAGAAGCTATCTTCAGCGAAAGAACTTGTACCGATTCTTGAGAAAGTGATGGAAGGTGGTCAAAAGCCTCTTCTGATTATTGCAGAAGATATCGAAGCTGAAGCTTTAGCAACACTTGTTGTAAACAAGCTTAAAGGCGGACTTCCTATCTGCGCTGTTAAAGCTCCAGGGTTTGGTGATAGAAGAAAAGAAATGCTTGAAGATATCGCAACGATTACAGGTGCTACAGTTGTTTCCGAAGAAGTTGGTTTAAAGCTTGATGAAGTAGGTCTTGAAGTACTTGGTTCTTCTAAGTCTGTAAAAGTGACAAAAGAAAACACAACTGTTGTTGATGGTCTTGGTGATCAAAAAGCGATTGAGTCACGTGTTGACCAGATCCGTTACCAGGTAAGAGAGTGCACATCTGATTATGACAAAGAGAAGTTAGATGAACGCCTTGCGAAGCTTTCAGGCGGCGTGGGTGTTGTTTATGTTGGTGCAGCTACTGAAGCTGAGCTTAAAGAGAAGAAAGCTCGCGTTGAAGATGCTCTGCATGCAACAAGAGCAGCTGTTCTTGGTGGCATTGTTGCAGGTGGCGGCGTAGCTCTTCTTAGAGCACTTAAATCACTCGACACTTTAGAGCTAGAGGGTGATGAAGCTGTTGGTGTTGACATTGTGAAGAATGCTTGCTTTGCTCCTTGTGTTGCTATTGCGCAGAACTGTGGAGAAAGAGGCTTTGTTGTTGCGGAGAAAGTATCTCAAGCTGAAGGTGGTTTTGGTTATAATGGCCTAACAGGTGAGTACGAAGATCTTCTAAAAGCAGGAGTGATAGATCCTGTTCTTGTGACAAAGAGTGCTCTTGTGAATGCATCTTCAATAGCGTCTCTTCTGACAACAATTGCAGCGATGATTACTGATAAGCCTGAGCCAAAAAGCGCAGCTCCTGCGATGGATCCTATGGCAGCCGGAATGGGTGGCATGGGAGGAATGGGTGGCATGGGCCCGATGGGCGGCATGGGCGGAATGATGTAAGCATCTAACCGAGACCTTTCAAATAAAAAAAGAGAGCACATTGTGCTCTCTTTTTCATTCTTTAGTTTTTTATTTTTGAATTAGAATGTTCTGTCAAACCAATCTGCCTTTGGGTGATACTTCTTAGCACCTAAATCAATACCAGGTTTAGAAGTAAAAGCTCTGTCGTATGTTTGGCGAGGAGTATCATGAGTAGCTATAAAGTGTCTAGATACTTCAGGCTTCAGCTTTGATTCTGAAGCTTTTCTTGCATTTTCAAACAAGACATTCCTTAGTATTTTTATCACTTTTGCAGAATCCTTCTTTGATACGTACACTCCAGCTCCAGAAAGATCGTCCAGTTGAATAAAGACTGTATCAGCTCTTCTCTTTTGATCTATCTTGACAGAGAAAAACGTATCTGTACCAGACATTACAAGCATATTTCCAGGACTAGAAGCTAAGTCTAGAGTGCCTTTTATTGATTCAAATGGACTTTGTGTTCTAGATATGTCTTCAAAGCCTAAATCTTCTGATAAGGAGATGTCGTCTTGTCCAAATCCAGTTGCGAACGCACCTTGAGGTTGTCTGCCACCTTCTACAGATGCAGTTCCAGTTGCGTATGCACTATCTTCATCAGAAGGGACTCTAGCTGCTTCGCGAGCTCTTTCTAGTGCTGCAAGTCTTGCAGCTTCTAGCGCTTGCTCTTCAGCTTCGATTGCTGCGAGCATTTCCTCTTCTCGTACTCTAGCTTGCTCTTCGTGCACTTCTGCAGTTTTTGTAGCTGCGTAGTTTGTACAAGTATGAGTCCAAACATCAATACCCCTTGAAAGAACACCTGTTCCTTCAGGTAGATCGCCTTTGTGATGAGCTCTATAGGATCTGTTTGCAACCAATTGAACTCTAGGATTTCTCTCCTGCTCTCTTGCTTTCGCAAGGACGAAATCTCTCATTCTTTTGAGCTCTTTTAACTCTACTTTGCAACCTGTTACTCGAGGAGCTCTTCTGTTAAGAATAACGCTCTCCCAAAACTTAGTGTCGATCTCATTGTATCGGGTTCTAAGTGTGCTTAGATCAGCATCTACTCTGTGAAAGTTGTCGTCAGCGCTGCTAGCAGCTCTATGAGCGTCGTCGATTTCGTCTTGCTTTTCACCAACTTTCGTATAGAGAGCTCTCTGCGACTCGAATAAAGCCTGTAACTCTTCTTCATGATCACCATCACTAGCACCAAGCTTCTCTATGTCTGCACTTAATCTTTTTCCCTCAGCTACTAATGCTACTTTGTCATCTTCCAGACTTGCTACTTTAGAATGGGCATTGGCTCGAGTTCTTTCAAGTACAGCGAGATCAGCTTTCATTCCTGAGATTTGCTCTTTTAGGCTAGCAAATTCCCTTACATCGGAGTCGTACTCTCTGACTTCTTCTTCGAGCTCTAGGATTCTCTCGTTCAGCATATATTGGATAGCAGCTCCAGTTTTACCGTGCATTCCATGTTTTGGTCCGAGGAAGTGTGCTTGTGCTATTGTTCTTGTTTGACCAGCCTCAGAGTGAGCATCGATGTCTTCAATATTAATAGTATGTACACCTAAATGGTCATGGTTAGCTTTTTTATATTCTTCTGCTCTTCTGCCTGGTGGTACAGTTGCTGGGATAGCTTTTCGAATTCCTGGGCCATCTTTTGTAGGGTCATTGATAACAGGCAGGGTGTGTGTACCTTCTTCTAGGTCAGCTCCTTCGTGGAACATCTCTTTCATGTTCTCATAGGTTCGCCTGTATTCAGCAGATCTGGGGTCTCTAAAAGACCTATCTGTATAGGGGGAATAAATAGCCATGTTTGGGTTCTCCTGATAATTACTTTATTGTCCTGTAATTATTATAGCATATATAAAGATTTTTTTAATATAGTATTAAGAAGTATTTCAAACGATACATAAAGTGTTTATTTATAGACGGATAAGAGGTGAGTCTATGCTTGAATCAGAAGGGAAATCCAGCCCATTTTTTCCCTTTCCTCTATTAAGGTGTAATTAGAGGTGAGAAAATGGTCTAAAAACGACTCTTTTTGATCTTTTAGGAGACCAGAAACTAAAATTAAACCATTTATATTAAGAGGTTTAAGTGATTTATACACTTCGATTTGTTCGTGAAGCGTCATGTTTATAAGATAGACGGAGTCGTCTAGCTCGCTGATATTTAAAGACTTGCGGAATAGTTTTGGGGGTAAATCATTCAGCTTTGCGTTCTTTTCAGCATGCTCTAAGGCCTCATCTTCAATATCGATGCCGTAGGCTGTTTTTGCACCAAGAAGCAGACTTGCAAGGGTTAAAATGCCATTGCCACAGCCGATATCGATGACGTTTTTGCTTTCAACGACATCTGGAAGAGATTCAAGCATCAGCTGGGTGGTTGGGTGAGAGAGATCCCCAAACCCAGGGCCTGCCACGAGCTTTAATAGATTGCCATCGTTGGTACTTGAGAAGTCCGCAAGGTCGATCTCTACCACACCTTCCTTATAATAGGGGCTAAAGGTAAGTTGCTCGTCCCAGTCGATCTCGTCTTGGGCGCTGATTAGTATAGAGTTTTGAAGGTCTCTTGTTGGGACCGTTTCAAAAAAACCGCCTATTAAAAGTCCTTCTTGCTCCTCTATGCTATAGGGATGCTCCATGCCGAGAGAAGTTAGCTCATGGAGAGCGTCCTCATAGGTCGTAAATATCTGGAATTGAGCGTGTTTCATATTACCTTGTTTTCCAAAATGATGGTGTTAAAAGGATTAAAATAGCAAAAAATTCGAGCCTACCTAACAGCATCCATACAATGGCTACAATTTTAGAAAATACTGGTAAAAATGCGCAAGTATTACCGGGGCCAGCCATCCTAAAAGTTAGGCCTACGTTGTTGATCGTACAAGAGGTAAGGCCAATAGCAGTTTCAAGGTCGATCCCATTGAAGATCATAAGCAAAGAGCCGAAAACAGAGGCAATGACAAGGACCCAAAAAAATATGAATACATTATTGAGAGCTTTTGGATCAATAGGGGAGTCACCCAGTTTAAGCACTTTAATCATGTCGGGTTTAAAAAGTAGGTACATCTTTTGTTTAAAGGCTCTAAATAACGTTAGGTGACGTGCTGTTTTAATGCCGCCGCTTGTTGAACCTGTCATGCCCCCGATAAACATCACAACAAGCATAATGGCCTGGCACGGGAAAGGCCATATGTCATAGTTAGCAGTAGAAAATCCTGTGCATGTAATGGAGGAGACGGTTTGAAAAGTTCCTTGTATAAAGCTGTAATCGAAATCGTGTTGCGAGCTTAGCTTCCAAACAACAAGGCTGACCGTTACAACAATAAACACAAGAAACAATAGAAACTCAATATTGAGAAGCTTCTTAAATTTTCCGGTGATGAGATTGAAGTACATACCAAAGTTTATAGCTCCGAAGATCATAAATAAAATGATGATCCAAAGAGTGATAGGGTGGCTGTTATAACCACCAATGCCTGCTTCGGTTATAGAAAATCCTCCAGTAGAAACTGTTGAAAAGCTTGTGAGCATAGCTTCAAAGAAAGGCATTTCAGCATTTGTAAAGTACAGAAGAAGCGTTTCAACAAGTGTGAGGCCGAGATAGATTTTCCAGAGATAGCTTGCTGTTAACTTAGCACGAGGCTTGAGGTTTTCTTGATAAGAGCCTTCAGAAAGTTCTGGGTGTGATTCGGCCTCATATAGGAATTTACCGCCGATATTTAAAGTGGGTAAGATGGTAATGAAAAGAAAAATAATGCCGATACCGCCAAGCCACTGGATAAAGCTGCGCCAAAATAGAATAGGTTTTGCAATAGCTGAAAACCCTTGCATGTCTTCACTTGTAAATAGGTTTGTGACTTTTTTGATTGTTCCGTAATAGACGTAAAATTCGTCTGATTGAGCTTTCCTAACAACGTAAGGGATTTCTTCACCAGTATCCGCGTCATATTTTTTTGGAAGTATTATAGAGGATCCTGTGGTGGTAAATCCTGAGACAGATTCGAAATAGGCATCTAGTGGATTTTCAAGTGTTTTAGTGATGGTGAATGGAAGAGCTCCAATAACAGTTGAAAAAATCCAAACAAGAACTACAAGGAACAAGGCTTCTTTTTTGTGGAACTGTTTTGAGTTACCTTTTGATGTAAAATGAAAGAGCAGAGCAAGAGCCAAAGTGATGCCAAAAGTATAGGCAAAGGCTTGGAAACTTGAAGGGTAGGGGTGCATGTGTCTTTCGATGATAAAGTCAAAATAGATGGATACACATAGTGGAACGAAAAGAACAGCTGTAAGACAGTATAAGTAGAAGGAAAGGAGGTTTGCGACTTCTTTGTATCTCATGATGCTCCCTAGAAAAGTGCGTTAACACTTTGAGTGCTACTCGATGCTGTTATGATGATGATACGATCGCCAGGTTTGAGTTTTCTTTCAAGATCCCCAAACATAGCCTCACCATCACTCTCCATGAATGAAAGAACACTCTCTTTTGGGAGTTTTTTTCCTAGATCTCCAATGCTTAAGTTGTTTGCCGGGCTTTTTTCTCCAACCAGACATTCCAGGATTTTCATTTGATTGTGGTAAATTGAGCTGACAGTTGTGATCATTTCGCCATAGATATATGAGAGAATTAAATTTGATAGGGAGATGATTTCAGAAAGAGCAAATGAAATTCCAAGTCGTTTTAGAAGATGGTGGTATCTTTTGCTTGAGACGAAAGTAACAACATTTTGGCACTCTGCTTCTTGAGCAAGAGTGGCTACTAGTAGATTCCTTTCAGTTGAATTTGTGCATGCAACAAAAGTGTCATACTCCTTTGCGCTCTCTTCAATTAGATAATCAAGGTCTGTAATGTCGTGATTTAGGATTGTGGCAAATTCTAGTTCCTCTGCGAGTTTTTCACAGTTTTTGCAATCCTCCTCAACAATCTTCACCTCGACATTGCGATCATGAAGGATATGACTTAGGTGAGCCGCATAACGAGAGCCGCCAGAGATAAAGACAGATGAGAGTTTTTTTTCTTTATTGCCGAGAATACCTGGTAAACCTCTCATGTCATCGGCCTTTCCAATAAATGTGACTTCATCACCCGCCCCAATTTTAGTATTTTCATCAGGATATAAAAGTTCACTATCGGTGTAGATATCTTCTTCATGCTTTGACTTTCTTTTTATGAGTGCAATTTTAAATCGGTTGGTAAAGTCAATGTCCTTGATTTTTGTATCGATGTACTTCCACTCGTTTGGAATGGTGTGTATTTGAGACTGAAGCTTCCCGTGAAAGAAATTCTCTATAGAAAGACTTCCAGGATTAGAGATTGCTTTGAAAATCTCGTGAGCAACGACAACCTCTGGTGCAATAATATGGTCGGCTCCAAAAAGAATGCTGCAGTCGATTTTACTTCTATCCACAAAGGAGATTTCTCGAACGGTTGCTATTGTGAGAGAGTATTCGAGTCTTTTTGCGATGGCGCATGCGACAAGGTTGTCTGCGTCGCAGTCACTTACTGCTATAAAAGAGGGGCTGCCCTCTTGCTTTGCAGCTTCTAAAACTTTCCAGTTAGTGGCAGTGTTGTAAATGGTTGCGGTATCTGTGTTTTGAGAGAACTTGTAAAGAGCGTCGGGGTCAGAATCAATGAGGGTAACATTATGTCCCTCTGCTGAGAGAGCATTAGCAAGATATGTGCCTGTTGCACTAGCTCCGAAAATAACAACATCCATAAGGACTTCCCTATTACACCTCTTAATTCGGAATATAGTTATAAGGGGTATTAAAGTCTTTTGTTTAATTGATTGTTATTTGTGAATTTCATGAGTTAGTTTAACTAAAAAATAAGAGCCTTACTCTCGTAAGGCTCTAAAAAGGTGATAAAAATGGGTAATTTTTGGTTAAAACAAATGTGGGCTAGCTTATTTGGGTCTTGCTGAGGGTAATAAGTTTAGCTACATTCT
>JAJACS010000021.1 GCA_022601395.1 Chlamydiia bacterium
TGTCCCCCAACCAATGAGATCCACCATGTGGGCAAGGTCAAATAATATTAATTATTAATTATTATATATGGGTCATGCACTCCTTTGAATCTTTAGTAAATGAGATAGTTATCAATAACTATCCCAGGCCAATGATAATAATAATTATACTATGTCACTGCAGTATAGTATATATTATCTATTGTTTTACTGTATATTGTAGTGTAGTATTTAGCAGTATTAGTTGTATTATTATTGTTGTTGCTGTTGTAGTTGTTGGGGTCTTTACTAAAGTATTTCTCGAAAATGAAGAAAGCCGAGTAGAACTTGAGCAAGACTTGAGAGATCAACGTATTGCCGCGCAAAGGCTTTTGGATGAGGAGACTGTGAAAGTAGAAAGTATAAAGGAAAAAAAGCTGCCCCGTAATCCTGCGTAATACATTTTCTGAATAGAGTGCATCGTCCCTTTTCAATAACTAACTTCTTTTGTACAATTCTCTGTAAAAAAGTGCTTATGTCCTCTGTTAAACGTATCCTTGTCTGTAAACTTAGACATCATGGCGATGTTCTTTTGGCATCACCCGTGTTTTCCAATCTTAAAAAATCCTATCCAGATGCACATATCGACGCATATATCTACAAAGACACTCATCCGATGCTTGAGGGACACCCAGCGATCGATGACTATGTTTTCTATGATAAAAAGATAAAGAACGCTCCAAAGCTTAAAAAGCTCATATATGAATACAAGCTTTTAAAGGAAATTAAGAGAAGATCTTATGACCTTGTAATCAACCTTACTGAAGGTGATAGAGGGGCTCTTGCGGCTTCTTTTTCAAAAGCCAGGATAAGAGTCGGGTTCGATCCAGAAGGCTCCGGCATGAAGGGTAAGAAAAGCTGCTATACACATATTACAAAAAAGTGCCACGGACTGAGGCATACGGTTGAGCGTGATCTTGATGTTTTAAGAACATTAAAGATTTTTCCAAAGACTGATGAGAGAGATCTTACCTTTGAGATAAGTGAAGATGCTACAAGCAAAGTGAAGATGCTTCTTGAAATGCATGATACAGCGCCTTATGAGTACATCTTGTTCCATCCAGTATCTCGCTGGCTCTTTAAATGCCTTCCTGAGAAAACCATTGCAGACGTGGCTTCTTATTTTACAAGAAAGGGTTTTAAAATCATTCTGTCAGCCTCTAATGATCCTTTAGAAATGCAGATGAACGAGAAAATACAAAAGCTTGTTGCTTCAGAGAATGTGATTGATTTCAGTGGTAAAACCTCGCTTAAAGAGCTTGGAGCTCTTATCAAGCTTTCAAAACTTCTTATCTGTGTCGACTCTGTCCCACTTCATATAGCGAGTGCTCTAAAAGCGCCTGTACTTGCTCTTTTTGGACCCACATCTGAGAAAAACTGGGCTCCTTGGAATAATCCAAACGCGAAAGTTTTTGCCAAAGACTTTATTTGCAGACCTTGTTACATGCCAGGTTGTGGAGGCTCTTTAAAAAGTGATTGCCTTGAAGCGATTACGCCGATTGATATCATTAAAGAGGCAGAGCATCTTTTGCATACTCTTCCACTAAGAACTCTTCAGAGTGTGAAGTCTTCACCAAGATAGGTGGATTTTGCGACTTTGCTGCTCATAAGCTCATCAACACTTCCAGAAAGCGTAACAGCTCCATCTTGAATGAGATAGCTTGTATCTACTATGGAAAAAATTTCTCTTGCATTGTGGTCTGTGATAAGAACGCTGATACCTTTTTCTTTAAGAAGACGGATCATCTTTTTTACATCTGCGATTGTAATAGGATCGATGTTTGCAAATGGTTCATCGAGAAGAAGTAGAGAGGGCTTTGTGACAAGGGCTCTTGTGATCTCAAGGCGTCTTCTTTCTCCACCGGAGAGTGTGCAGGCTTTTTTCTTAGCAAGGGGGTCAAGCCTTAGCTCTTGTAGAAGATCTTTAAGCCGCTCTTTTCTAACTTTTGGATCTTTTTCAACCATTTCTAGGATGCAAAGGATGTTATCTTCAACACTGAGTTGCCTAAACACAGAAGGCTCTTGCGCAAGGTATCCCATACCCATTTTGGCTCTTTCGTGGATGGGCTTATTTGTAATGTCACTACCACTAAAGATTACGCTCCCACTATCTGGAGAGATCAGCCCCATGGTAAGGTAAAAGGCCGTTGTTTTCCCCGCGCCGTTTGGGCCAAGTAGGCCAACAACTTCACCTTTCTTTACACCGAAAGATAATGAGTGCAAGATTGTTTTTTGCCCGTAAGATTTTTTTAACTTCTTAACTTCTAATAAGGTCATAATTGCTTACTTACACCTAATATATTTAGGGAAAATCTCTTTAAAATTATCTTCTTCTTCACTGTTAAATGTAAAGCGGACATTGCCAACGCCTTGAATCTTCTCCTTTTTGAGCTTTTCATCAAAACTTACAAAGATTTCATCTGCGCTGATGCGTAAATTCTCCTCTTCGTTCCAAAAAAGGACCTTTTCTCCCTTTTTTGCTCTTAGAGTGGTTTCTTGTGTAGTGGGGTTTAGAGTAACCTCATTTGCAAAACCAAAGCGAAGAGGTCGTGTAGCGTCTTCTGCAAGAATTTTTACAGATCCTTTAAAATGAATGCTATGCGCTGCAAACTTCATGTCTCTTAGCTTATAATCAACGCTTGCAAAATCAGAATAGATGAAAAGTGATTTGTTCTTATAAAGGGTTTGCTGATCGATCTTAGCTCCTTTTGGGCAGCTTGCTACAAGGGAGAGGGAGTCTCTATCGAAAAGAAGTTTCCCGCAGCACCATATGCTTTGTTCCTCCTTTTGGAGTGTATCGAAGCTGTTTATCTGGCAGGGGCCACTGCAGGTGATAGAGTGTATGACAAAATGGCCGTACTGCTTGATCTCTTGGATTTTAACAGTGTCTTCTGCATCAACACTTCCGAGAATTTTATCGATGATGGAGATCTTTCCATTCAGTGTAATGAGGTGATTTTTATGGTCCCAGTGCAGATGATCTGCTGTGACATCGCAGCTTGTTTCTTGCTTTTGCGCAAAGTATGAGGAGCATAGGCTTCCATGGATATTTTCCATGGAAATATTGTTCGTGCATAAATCCAGAATCATTTCATCCGCAAAGACATGGTCTTTAAAATGCACAAACTTTGCTTTTCCAGTATCGTCACCAAAGGCTTTGATATATCGCGCTGAGTTAGCTGAGTATTTCTGAAAATGTGCAGCTTTTGCAAAAAGTGTCATATGATTGCCATATTTCACAAAAACATCGTCAAAGATTTTCAAAAGTTTTAGATCGCAAGGGTAAAGAAAACGAGGCTCTTCGGATTTAATCATTTCAAAGTATCCCTTCTTCCCATGGATCTCTAGAGGGACTTTTTGCTGCCCTAGAAGATCTGTATAGATAATGGGAGACTTATGTGAACCTAGCGTTCCATTAAGTTTTGTTAGATCAATATTCGCTCTTTGGCAAGAAAGATGTACGTTGTTTCCAAAGTCTAAAAACACTTCGTTTAATAGCTCGGCTCTACAAAAGTTAGGGTCGCAATCTTTGTTATAGTCAAAGAGTTTGGCTTTTGCAGCTCTTAGTAGCATAAAGTCGTGTCTTAGGCTTACTTTGCCGGAAAGAAATAGGATGTTGTCGTCAAAACAAGCGTGATCAGAAGAGATGAAGGAGCTTGAGTCTGCATGGCAGATAGAGCTGATAGCGCAGAGTATAAAAAAGAGTGTTCTCATTTAATATTTCCGATTGATTGCATTTGTGCTTGAAACTTCTCTGCATGGAAAGAAGGACCATCTGCTGAAAATGTAAAAGAGACTTGCTTTGCAAGTCCTTTTAGAAAGGGGGAAGTCATCTCACTGAAATGTGGAAGGTCATGTCCTTTTGAGGTGTAAAAATCTAAGAATACAGTTTCTGCAAGAAATTCATGTTTACTAAAGTCATAGGTCCCATGGTCTGCTATGATGGCTCTTAGCTCCTGCATAGGATTGCCGCTTTGATAGTAGATCTTTTCTTGCAGAAGGCAGGAGATCTTTTCCATTTCTTCGTGCATTTCGATCTTATTTTTTTGGGGCTTTAGATACAGTGTGGATTTTTCTGCGTTAATGCGGTAGTGAAGCCTTCCGCGGTCATCTTGTTGCCAGATGTCTTTTTGTATTTGTGTTCTTAGCTGCTTTGTATCGGGTTGTTTCTTGTTTTGGTCTTCTTTGTTTTTCTCAACAAACTCTTTATATTTTTTGACGTCTTTTGGAAGGATATGCATGTTATAGTAACCAATATATCCTACAACGAGCGAAAAAAGAAAAAGAGTAGAAAAGAGTGCTTTTTTAAACTTCATGTTTATTTTTTGTGTGTGAAGTTATAAAGCTCTTTGAGCTCTAAAAGGAGCTCCTTTATCTGTTTCATAGGATATACTGTCGCAGAGTCACACTTAGCGTTTTCAGGGTCAGGGTGCGTTTCCATAAATATCATATTCGCGCCACCTGTGATAGCCACTTTTGCAAGGTGCGGGATAAATTCTCTTTGTCCACCTGTCATGTGACCATGTCCACCAGGAAGCTGCGCACTATGCGTAGCATCAAAACATACAGGAGCGCCGAGTGATTTCATAATAGGGATCGCCCTTGGGTCTGTGACAAGGTTGTTATAGCCAAAGCATGTCCCTCTGTCTGTTAGGATGATATCAGTTGCTCCTGACTCTTTTAGCTTCTCTACAACATTTTTCATGTCCCAAGGAGCTAAAAACTGCCCTTTTTTTACATTGATAGGTTTGCCGGTTCTTGCAGCAGCAGTGAGAAGGTCTGTTTGCCGACACAAAAATGCAGGGATTTGCAGAACATCACAAACATCTGCAACAAAGGTTGCGTGAGAGGGCTCATGGATATCTGTTGTTACTGGAACAGAAAGAGTGTCTTTTACTTTGCTTAAGATGCGGAGACCTTCTTTAAGGCCTGGGCCGCGGAAGCTTTTAATAGAGGATCTGTTGGCTTTGTCATAGCTAGCCTTAAAGATAAAAGGAACTTTGATTTCTGAGCAGATCGCTTTAAGAGTTTTAGCACACTGCATAGTGTGCTCTTCATTTTCGATTACGCAGGGTCCGAGTACAAAACAAAGAGGATGTTTATCTCCAACTTTTATTTTTCCGATAGATACATGGCTCATTTTTCATCATCACTTGTTAAAATAAAGCTGAATATTACCAAGTTTTTTTCTTTGTTTACACTCTTTTAGGTGGTTTGCAGCTTTTTTACTTCCTGTGCGCTTTGCTTCTTTATAAGCTGACTTAAGAAAATGGGAGTGTTTGTTCTAGGGTCTATCACACAGTCTGTGATTTCAGAGAGAGGTTCTAAAACAAATAGCCTTTCTTGCCAAAGAGGGTGAGGGATCGTGAGTTCTGGCCTGTCTGAAAAGACCCCTTCATAAAACAGCAAATCAAGATCAATGGGTCTAGGGAAATCTTTTGGTTTTGGAACTTTGCCAAGGGATTTTTCGATCTTTTCCATTTCATGGAAAAGATCATGAGGGGAGAGGTCAGTTTTAAAGCTGCAAGCGGCATTGATGAAGTCGCTCTGAGCAATGGGACTTATGGCAGCTGTTTGATATAGGGAGGATTGTTTGAATTCTATTTTGCTGAGCTTTTTAAGGAGCTCAAGAGCCTCTATGACCAGTTCTTTAGAGTGGTCATAGTTACCTCCAAGAGCAACTGTTGCAGTTTTGTACATTTGCATGACTTCTTTACAAGTTGAAATAAGTGGCTAATAGTACCTGTAACTTCAAATCAAAACAATAGTGAGCAGCTTTGATTAGGCTGGAAAACAGAGCTGAAAGTGTAAAACCCACTTTCTTTCGTTATAATGAATTTCGCAGAGAGAAGAGCTCCTCTTGCGTAAGCTGATCTTGAATGGCACATGTGAGATAAGGTTAAAGTTTCATCTTCTAAATCGATTACAACATCGTGAGAGCCCTTTGACCCTTTTCTTCTCAAGGAGGAGATCACAAGATCTTCTTCGCCTCTAGCTATAGGAGTTCCTAAAGAAACATTCTTCTGCTCAAAATTCTCTGCAAGAGAAAGAGAGGTGCCACTTGGGGTGTCTACTTTTGAGATGTCATGGGTTTCGATGATATCAATATACCCTTTTTGAAGATGAAGGCGCTCTTCTTTCAGAAATTTCTTGATAAGAGCAATGCCAATACTAAAGTTTGTGCTATGCAAAATGGGGATATTTGCCTCTTTCATAAGCGAGGAATCCTCAGGGGCAAGGGCCGTTGTTCCAGAAACAAGGGGGGTATTTGACTCGCAGCAAAGCTCAAGAGTTTTTCTAAAGCAGCTAGCATTTGAAAAATCTATAACAACATCAGCTCCGTCAAAACTCTCATTTGGCCGGTTGAGTGCTTTATATAAAGTCAGGTCTTGATCTTGTTTAATTTGGGAAACGAGAGCTTTTCCCACTTTTCCAGATGCTCCCATTACGATAATTTTCAAAGTTTCCTCCTAAAAAAGACACTAGAATATAGTATTAGGTGCTGAAAGGGGCAAGAATTACCTACTTTTTTAAGTATCTATGTAATTCATACACAAAACCTCTTGAAAAACATTTGCATTCTGAGTAGAATTTTGGCATCTTCTGGATTGATAGCTCAGTTGGATAGAGCACCCGCCTTCTAAGCGGGCGGTCGCAGGTTCGAGTCCTGCTCAATCCGGATTTTTTTTTGGGATTTTTTAAACATCATGCCATCCTCTCTGCTAGGTAACTATACATTTGATAAGAAGTCATTCGAAGGTGTTGAAGAAGCCATAGCTTCTTTTAGTACTGATGGATTTCTAGCTCTTAACGAGTATCAAAGATCAGATGTTGTCAACAAACACTTAATCAAACTCATCAAAGCCCATAAAGATCGCGGCTTTCTACTATTTGAAGTTACTGACTTCATCGATAGAATTAAAAATAAAAACATCCTAGATCGTTACAATATCAATAGTATTGAACTTTGGATGAATCAGTTCTCTGAGTTGCGAGATGAAGAGAACTATAGGATTAGAGCTCTGATCATGGGCCGCTGGATCCCAAGAGACGACTATCAGACTTTTTTCCCTATTGGAATGGGAAAAGTTTACGAAGGGTCACACTTTGTTACAGCGCATGGCTCGCCTGATATAGATACGATAGTCTCTTCCTTTTGGGGTTTTGTAGATGCCTTTTCTGCTAGAGTTTCTAAAAACCTTCATATTTGGAATGTTCCTCTTGGTCCTCCTCAGTCTTCTGTAGAAGTACAGCTTCTCTTTTTTGATACGATACATCCGAACTTTTTTAATTATTTTTCCAAAAAAAGAACGCAGCTTGCAGTAAGATCTTTTGATCTTATGACACAGGCAGGGTTTGCAAAGAGAAGACCTTTTGAAAACTCTCTAAGTCTTGATGGAGAAAGAACTCTTAATGCTGTGGTTCTTGTTGACGAAGAGGGTTATTACAAAGGGGATTGGAGACCTTTTGATGTGGAAAGTATACGGCAAGTTATTATGTCACTTAACCACTGTTTAAAGTGGTTCGAGTCGCAGATACACATCATGCTTTTTACACTCTTTTCTCAGAAGGAAATATCAAGAGATGATGTTTCTCGTTTTTTAGATAAGGTAGCCTCATTATCTCTTACCTCTTGTGAGGCCTTGATTGAGTTTACCTTGCGCCAGCAAGAAAGATTACAAAAGTTTTTGCAAAGTGTACTTAACGTAAAATCAGGGATCGCATGTACATTTAAAGAGTTCATGCAAGCGGCTGAGTCATCTGAGATCACAGACTTTGATACGTTCTTAAGACATCTTAATGATTTGAAGAACTCAGATCTATTTGATGAATCTGGAAAGATCATTGAAAATAGACCTCTTATTTTCTTCTATTTGGAGAAGATTGTTAAAGAGCTTAATGATGTATTTCGAGGTTTTAGGCTTTACATTGACACGCTTGATATCGGCTATAAGATCAAAACAGAAGTGTTTGGATATCTCCCTCAGTATTTATCACATAGAACAGATGTAGAAGAAATCCAGAGTAAGATGGGAAGCTACCCTTATCTTACAGTGAATATACCAGGTCCTGAAGATAGGCAGATTCCTGTTGGAGTGATTCATGCATCAGCCTTAAAAAATGTTCAGCTTGGCACAACAACGCTGCGTGATTTCTGCAACCGAGATGAGACCAAGGTTCCAGGTTATCTAGAAGTGATCAGTGTAATAGATCACCATAAGTCGCAGCTTAACACAAAAACGGCAGCGACAGTAAATATCGCAGATGCACAAGCTGCAAATGTGATTATTGCTCAGGTGGCCTTTACGATTCATGATGAATACGGCCTTTCTGGCATGGACCGAAAAAGTATAGATTCTCAGGTAAAGGAGCTGCAATCAAAGGCAAAAACACCATCGGATTATAGGATTTTAAGAAGGCTTTATAAAAGGCTTGAGATCTTAGAGAAAGGCAGCCTTTATTACGTAAGTGAAACAAGAGAGTATTTAGAGTATCTGCATTACTTAGTGGCAATACTTGATGATACAGACCTTCTTACCAAGATGACAAAGAAAGATGTAGAGAGCGTTGCCTCACTTCTTAACCGCATGAAAACGATCATGCTTAAAAAAGAAGTGGAAACGATACATTTTGATGATGTGCCCCGTGATGAAAACTTTGTGCAGTCTGCATGTAAAAAGCTTCTTCAGAATTCTGATCTTCACTCAATTTACAGTGTGATTTACAAAAAGAAAGAAGAGGTGATTTCTGAAAACCTGATTAAGTGTTCTAAGAATGAGCCATCCAATCTTTTTGTAGATACGAAACTTCAAAATGGTTGCTGCAGGGTAGGGCAGACAAAAATCTTTGTTTCGAATTACAAGACCTTTGATGAGAACAAGATTGCAGTTTGTGACAAGTGGTATGAAGAATCTTTAAAGTTAAACGAGCTAAAGCCAGAATTTGATTTACATATCCATATGGTATCGACAGTAGCAAGCGCTGAGGAGCTCTTTAAGGGAGAGAGAGTAGAGTCTCACCATAAAGATCAGATGTGGGTGTGGGTTCCGTTTAGTGATCTTTCTGTGGAGCATTTAAAGCTATATTTAACGGCTATGAGAAAATCGCCTAAGATGCAAGAGCAGAAAGCTAATATCGAGCTTGCATTTTTCGGAGAGCATGCAAAGGAACTTTCTACAATTTTCAAAGAGAGTTTTTTAAGAGCAGAACACAAGTTTCCAGATGTAAAAACAAAAGCTTCCTATGCTGCTATTTTCTATGAAGCTGGATCTCTTAACTCAAGAAAGGCGATGGTTACGCCTTACCTTCCTAAGCCGGGCCTGTAGTTCACGAGCTGTGAACAAGTGTGTACTTTCGATAATTGTATTAAAATTGACTTAGGGACGGGGTTGTCTCGAGTGTAAAAAGATCGGAGTAATCTTTTGTTAGAACATGTAAAGGAGTAAAAACCCGAAGGTGTTCGGGCTTTATTTATGTAGCTGGTTGGTTAGCTTCTTCTTCTTGATTTGCTTCTTCAAGAATTTCCAGGTTAACACGAACACCGTTTCTGCTTGCAACCGACATAAGAAGAGTTCTGATCGCGTTGATCGTTTTACCTTTTTTGCCGATGATTTTACCGATGTCGGATTTCTCTACGCTAAGTTCAATAATCAAAGTGTGAGTTCCACCAACTTCGTTAATTACGACTTTATCTGGATGGTCGACTAGATTTTTTACGATGTATTCAACGAATTCTTTCATATTTCGATCCCTTAATTAGATGATAAATGGTTCTTCTGAATGACCACGTTGAAATATTCTATAGCAACATGTGGTTTAAATCCAGAGTTTTAACTAGTTAAAACCAAGAATCAAAGATTTTACTGCATTCACAAAGTCTCCAGTGAGACCCAATTCCTAAAAAGAATTTACATGTTAATGAAGTAAGATGTTTGGATTAAATAGTCAACATTTTTGTTGAAAAGAGGCAGAACTTTTTTCAATTCTTAAATCCCTCTATACACCATAGAGAGAGGTTGTCTAAGTTGTTTACGATAAGGCACATAAGAATAAGCTCCCATAAGAAGCTTATAACTAAGAACTTAGAATCTTGTTAAGTCAACTTCGTAAGCGGCTGCATGTTAAGATATTGTAAATATTATTTTAAAACATACTAATTAAAATATTAATTTGATATAATTAGTAGTGTGGGATAGGGTCTTATCATGACTACTGCCCCAATTGATATTACTAGTAATAATATATAAAAAAGGCGAATTAATATGGTTGATGCAACAAGTAGTGTGCAACCCATGGTCGTAGACTTCAACGCACCAAAAACTTACGTGCAGATTGAACAAGCTAAGCTTGTTGAAAAAGCAAAAGTAGAAGCGAAGACAGGATCTTCTCTTTCTACTGGTAAAGCGTCAGATGGGAAAGGCGGTGCGAAGAAGGGTGAAAGTTCTAAAGACTACTCGAAACTCATGCCTAAATGGATGTATTCAGTAGCTAGTACTTATTACCAGCTTGAAAAGGATTACGGTCCGAACAGTCTTATGGGTAAGTTTATCCGTAGACTTCAAGCTCTACATACGATGCAGGAAGCTTTCGCAAAAGCGATCGGTGGTGCAACAAACTTTGGTATGCTTAAAACATTCTTAGACAACGATAAATTCTTCAAAGCTGAAGGTGGTGGTGTTGGTATTGCAGCTACCGAAATGGACGAACAGCTAGACGGATTCAAGACAAACGGAAATCAGCAGCAGCAAGATCAGGAAAAGCAGAGTGAGTTCTCTGCTGTAATGAACCAATCAAGTATCGTTCAGGATGAAGGTGATAGAGCCGGTACAACATCAAAAGCGCTTCAAGATGATGGTAAGACGTTCTTATCAGACGGAACAAGTGTAAACAATGCTGTTAACCAAATGACTCAATCATTTGCTTCGATTGGATAAGAATTTCTAAGTAGACTATCGAATGACAAAAATCTCTTTTGGGCTTCCAAAAGGGATTTTTTTTATGCCTCAAAGAAGGCGATTTTCGAAGACCTTCATATCTTCTGGCATCTCTGCCACAATCTCTAAAGATACGCCCGAAATAGGGTGTTTAAATGCGATTTTATGGGCATGTAGGAGCTGACGCTCAATATTTAATCTGTCATTTAGTTTCTTAGCCCCATAAAGTGGATCTCCAAGAACAGGGCATCCTAGAGATTGCAAATGAACTCTAATCTGATGCGTTCTTCCTGTAAGAGGTTCGATCTGAACAAGAGAGTAACCTTCTTTATGCTTTAAGGTAGTAATTTTAGAAACAGCCTCTTTACCGCCATCTTGAATGCTCATAGCCTTGCGGTCATGAGGATTCCTACCTATGGCACCTTCGACAATCTGATCCTTAGGGTGGCCTAAACAAAGCGCTAGGTAAGTTTTCTTCATGCTGCGGTCTTTAAAGGCATTTGAGAGCTTCTCATGTGCTTTCTGGTTCTTTGCTACAAGAATCACACCAGAGGTGTCCTTATCGAGTCTGTGGACGATCCCTGGGCGAAGGTCATCAAGTCTTATTAGATTGTGAAAATGGTGTAGAAGGGCGTTTACAAGCGTTTTAGAGCTATGCCCTGGAGCTGGGTGGACCACCTGATTCCTTGGCTTGTTTATCGCGATAATGTCCTCATCTTCATAGAGGAGCTCTAGAGGGAGATCTTCAGGTTTGGCCTTAAGGATTTCTTTTGCAATGAAATTGACGTCTACAAGCTGGCCCTCTTGGAGTAGTGAGCGCTTCTTTGCAGGTTTGCCATTAATGGTTATATGGCCATTTTCAATGAGATATTGAAAATAGCTTCTAGAATATTCTGGAAATTTGCTCTTGAGTAGAAGGTCAAGACGACTATTTTCGTCCTGTTCAGAGGCTTGGAAAGATTCTTGAAAGTCTAGAGACATAAGGTTATGCATTACAATGGTTTACAAAGTAAAATAGCATAACACGAGGAGGGCTAAAAAAACAAGAGAAGTCTATATTTTAGACTTCTCTATCTATGCCTTGCCTGTTTCAGCCTTTTTCAGTTCTGCACTCGCTTCTTTCATGTGTTTTTCGTTTGTTTTACTACTTGTAACAAGGTAGTTACACATGTTCGAGTAGAACTTCTTAGCTTGATCTGCGTTTAGACCGAGGCTTTTATCAAACTTCGGCTCGCTTTTACTAGTGCTCTTTGTATCTGTTTGATCCATTTGAGCCTGGTATGCGTCATATTGAGCTTGAACTTTGCTCCCTGCATCGCCGCTTGATACTGCATCTACTGGTTCTGTCATATTCATATTCTCCGATTAATGGATAGCATTACGTGCCTATCCACTGTCCATTATAGCAAATAATGATTTTAAAAGATAGGTTCAGAAGGGTGTTTCAGATCGATTATGTTATAACAAGCTTATTATGAAGGGCATACGCGAGATGTCTATGTAAACAGCTTACGGTGAGTGCGATAAGAGGTTGCTCTCTGCTAGTCAGAGGGAGTTTTTCCTGTCTCAGAAGCTTTGAGGTTCGCAGAAGCTTTTTTCGCTCTTGCCTCATCTGCCTTAATTCGAGAAACGATGAAATTACAGAAGTTTGAATAGAATTTCTTCACTTCTGCCTTACTAAGGCCCCATTTATTCATGATCATTCCACCTTTTGGAGTGGAGCCATCATCTTCCTTCTTGTCGATGTGGGCCTTAAATCCTGAAGGATCTGGCTTGTTTGGTTTGCTAGCGCCGCCTGCGCCACGGTGTCCTGATGTTGGATTAATTGGATCTGTCATACCTGCTTTCCCCAAACAATGATTCTACTTACTTTTCAGTATGACAAAAAAATATTTTAAAAGGAAGTGTTGTGGGAATAATACTGCAAAATATTATACATTAACAGCTTGTGAAGTAAGTTTTTTAAAGTGTTTGATAATGAAAGAGATAAAAGAAAAGAAGAAGATCGGTATCTATAAAGCCGCAACAAATCTCTTAGCAAGGAAAGCCTATTTGAGTTTCGAGCTTTCCGATAAACTCAAAATGAAAGGGTACAAAAGCTCTGAGATCAAAAAGACGCTCGCAGAGCTTACTCGTTATGGCTATATCTCAGACGTAAAAGTTTTAGAGTCTCGCATAAAGAAACTTGCAACAAGCTATGGACCAAAACTCATAAAAGCGAAGCTGAATTATGAGTTGCGAGGTAGGGGGTTTGATATTGATTCAATGGTTGCAGACCTTGTTACCGATGAGATGCAAAAAGATGCGATTCATAAGAGGGCAAAGGGCGCTTTGGACATGGAGAGCAAGCGCAAACTTCTTTCCTCCTTTTTAAGAAAGGGGTTTTCAAGAGATCTTTGTTTAAGAGAACTTGATATGGAAAGTTTCTTTTTTTAAATTCTTCCTAGAAAGTTTATAATCCTTCGACTATAAACACCATTTTTGGATTTCCCAAGTTTTTTATGGATATTGCAGTTGTTGGAGTCAATCATACCTGCTCTTCTTTTACTTTAAGAGAGGAGCTCACAAGAGCTTTTGAGAAGGCTTTTTCTATTGCCGAACAGGGTTCTCTTGGGTGCTCGTATGTACTTCTTCTTACATGTAATAGAGCTGAAATTTACTTTTCTGCAAAAGAAACAACTAAAGTTCATGTGAAGATTCTAAACATACTTAGAAAGCATGTAAATTTTGCGTTTGAGCATGCTTTGTACTCCTATTTTGACACAGATACATTCCTGCATCTTGCTAGAGTGTCTAGTGGTTTAGATAGTGCGCTTGTTGGGGAGAGTGAGATTCAATCCCAAGTGAAGCTTGCTTATGAAAGAGCTAGGAAGACAAGAGAGCTTAGCTCTTCGATTCACTATCTTTTTCAAAAGTCTTTAAGACTTGGTAAGTACACAAGAAGTGACTTTTCTTTTTCAAAAGAAGGGAATCATCTATCAGCTGTGATCTTAAAGCAGCTGCAATGCTCTTTTGATTCGTTTGAGGGATTAAATGCACTCTTTCTTGGAAATTCAGAGATTAATAGACGCGTTCTGTCTGCCTTTATGTATAAGCCATTTCAAAAGATAAAACTTTGTACAAACCATGAAGTAGATTGTTCTTTTAAGAAAAGATATTCAGGGGTTGAGGTTAGTGACTACAAAGAGCTTGAAAACCTTTCTAGCTACGATGTTGTTATAATAGCTGGTAAGTATGACAAATATCTGATCGAAGAGATCTCAGATAAAGCCCCTAGGAAAAGAATCTTCTTTGATCTAAGCGTGCCAAGAAGCGTGCATCCAAGGCTTCAGCATTTCCCAGGTCTAACGTTATATGACATGGAAAAGTTAAGCGTACTTTTTGATAAGAGGCAAAAGTTCTACAAGAAAGAACTTTTGGAGTGCGAAGAGCATTTAACAAAGTACGTAGGAAGGTACTTTTCACTTTTTCATACAAAGAGTGAAAAAAAGAAGTTCTACCAGATATCGTCAGCATTCGCTGAGGTGTGCTAAGCTTGCTGTTTTAAAATTCGCAGGAGTTTGGAACTCTTGGGAATGCAATCGCATCTCTAATATTCTCTATACCTGTAGCAAACTGCACAAGCCTTTCAAAGCCAACTCCAAAACCAGAGTGTGGAGCCGTGCCAAAACGTCTTAGGTCAAGATACCAAGAATAGTCTTCAACATTCATGCCACAAGCTTTGATTTTTTCCTCTAAAACATCGAGTCTCTCTTCTCTTTGAGAGCCACCCATGAGTTCTCCGATTCTTGGAACAAGAACGTCCATAGCACGTACTGTTTTTCCATCATCATTGAGTCTCATGTAAAAAGCTTTGATGTCTTTTGGGTAGTCATACAAGATGACAGGCTTTTTAAAGTGTTCTTCTGAGATGAAGCGCTCGTGTTCTGATTGTAGATCAGAACCCCATTCAATAGGGTACTCAAACTTCTTGTTAGAGGCGTGTAGAATGTCTATTGCTTCTGTGTATGAGATCCTAGCAAAGTCGGCGTTGATCACATTATCAAGACGTGCTAGAAGACCTTTTTCGATGAACTGGTCAAAGAAAGCGAGATCTTCTTGGCAGGAATCGAGTACTGTTTTTAGAACAAATTTGAGGTACTCTTCTGCGATGTCCATTGTGTCTTCAAGATCAGCAAAAGCCATCTCTGGCTCAATCATCCAAAATTCAGCAAGGTGTCTTGATGTGTTTGAATTCTCCGCGCGGAAAGTCGGCCCGAATGTGTATATGTTTGAAAAAGCTGTTGCATATGCTTCTCCGTTTAGCTGTCCTGAAACTGCAAGATATACAGGCTTTGCAAAAAAGTCTTTTTTGTAGTCGACTTGCTTTTCTTCTGTTTTAGGAAGGTTTTCTAAAGGGAGTGTCGTTACTTGAAAAAGCTCTCCCGCTCCTTCACAATCAGCAGCTGTTAAAATAGGAGACTGTAAGTACATAAAGTCTTTCTTCTGAAAGAATGTATGCGATGCAAAGCTAAGGGCGTTACGTACTCTTGCAACAGCTCCTTGTGTGTTTGTTCTTGGTCTTAGGTGCGCAATAGTTCGGAGGTATTCAAAGGAGTGTCTTTTCTTTTGAAGAGGAAAGTCTGCTGGGCATGTCCCGAAAAGATGAACTTTTTCAGCTTTCATCTCGATGGATTGACCTTTACCAGGACTTTGAACAATCGTTCCTGTGACTTTTACACTAGCTCCAGTGTTTAGCTCAGAAAGAAGCTCGTCGTAGCCTTCTGTTTCGTTTGTTACAACTACTTGGAAAGGAGCGAAAGTTGAGCCATCATTTAAAGCGATGAAAGAAAATGTCTTTTGATGTCTTGCACTTTTGATCCAACCACAAAGGGAAAGTGTTTTGCCAAGGACATCATCACTTGGAAGGTTTTTTAGCTCTTTGATTGAAAGATCCCTCTTGTGGTCTTTGCTTATTTCTGCTTGAGGGTTACTCATGATGGTGTCTCCTTTGCAAACTCTCTGAGTAGTGCAATTTCATCTTCCCACATGGTTTCACCATTGGGAGTTTCTAAATATTTTGGTAAATGTCTTACCCTGTCATCTTGCATAAGAAATTTAAAACATTCAAGGCCTATGCAGCCTTTTCCAAGATTCTCATGTCTGTCCTTTCTAGAGCCTATTGGGAACTTTGAATCATTTAAATGAAAAGCGTAGAGGTGCTCAAGACCGATATGTGTTTCAAAACTCTTTAGGGTTTTTTCCCAACCCTCTTTACTTGTGATGTCATAGCCTGCTGAAAAGGTGTGACATGTGTCCATGCAGACACCGATAGGGATCTCATTCTTAACGTGTTTTAGGATGTAGCCGATCTGCTCAAATGAGTGACCAAGTGTTGTTCCCTGCCCAGCTGTTGTTTCTAGAAGCAGTCTTGTGTTGCCCTTGTTTGCAAGTTCCTTGCAAGAGAGTAGACTGTTTACGATGGTATCGAGTCCTGTCTTTTCATCCGATGTGGTATAAGCTCCCGGATGGAAATTTAAGTAGTCTACATCGAGTAGATGGCAACGCATGATTTCTTTTTTGAAGGCATTGATGCTTTTTTCTAAAAGCTCTGGTTTAGGGGAGCCAAGGTTGATCAGGTAGCTATCATGGCTCATGATCTTTTGCATAGACGTGCTTTTCTTAAGCTCTCTAAAGATCGCAGCATCTTCTTCTGAGATTTGCTTGCCATGCCACTGCTTCTGATTGCTTGTAAAGAACTGGATTGTGGTAGCTCCGATCTTACTGCCTTTTTCAAGAGCATTGAAGCAGCCTCCGGCAGCGGACATATGCGCTCCGATCAAAAGCTCTTCTGGTGCAAGTTTTTTACTCATTTGGTTTCTTTAATTCACAGTGATAAATATGATAAAAGTGTAAAAGATTGCGATGATCTTGACAATAAGATTCAAAGTTTATGAAAGATACAACCAAAACACTCTCAAGATCCTTTTCACTCTACTCGCTTGGGGTGATATTAAGCAGGCTGTCTGGTCTTGCAAGGGATGTTTGTCTGGCCTTTTTTTTCGGCACTTCGGTGCTTATTGCAGACTTTATGGTAGCGTTTCGCTTTGCGAACCTTCTAAGGCGGGTGATAGCAGAGTCTCCTCTTTCCTCAAGCTTTGTTCCCACTTTTGAATCTGTCAAAAAGAAATCATTAAAAGAAGGGTTTGTTTTTGCGCGGGATCTTTTTTACTCCCTTTGTGTTCTTTCAACAGTTCTTGTGCTAGCTCTGACTATCGGCTCTTCCATACTGCATCATTTTTTGAATGATTTTCATTCATTTAAAAAAATACTCTCTCTTACGTGTTTGATGTTCCCATCCCTTATTTTTATTTGCCTTTATGGGCTTTCAAGCAGCTTTTTGCAGTGTGAGAAGAAATACTTTCTTCCGGCTTCAGCCCCAGTATTTTTTAATCTTACATGGATTATGTGGATGGCATATGCTGCCTTGCATAAAGATCGGTGTCAGTCTCTTCTTGGCATCGGCGTAATCTTTTCATTTTTTGTCCAATGGTTGATCGTGGCTTTCCCTATTTTTCGGATGTTCCGCTCTTCTATGAGTATAAAAGAGATTTTTTCTTTTAGACTTTTTCATAGTAGCTTAAAAGGGATGGTGAGGCCCTTTTTCATGGGAGCTGTTGGGATTGGAGCAACACAGATAAACTCACTGCTTGATAGCGTATTTGCAAGGTTTGCAGATGCTTCTGGCCCTGCTTACCTGTGGTATGCCATTAGGATTCAGCAAGTGCCGATTGCTTTATTTGGTGTAGCGATTACAGCGGCACTTCTTCCTCCTCTAACAAGGGCGATAAAGGCATCCGATGAAGGCCATTTCAAAACACTCTTTAAGCACGGCTATAAAAAGTCTTTTGCTTTTATGTCATTTTCATTTTTTGGCATGATTTCTCTTGGATCGCTTGCTACGATGGTAATTTTTGCAAGAGGGGAGTTTTCAAGCGTTTCATGTGTTGCTACATCGAAATGCCTGCTCGCATATAGCCTCGGTCTTTTCCCTCATGCAGCAATGCTTATCTTTGCAAGCTCGTTTTATGCGAGTCATGATTTTAAGACTCCTATGAAAGCCTCTTTGTTAAGTGTGCTCATCAATGCCTTTGCAAATGCCTTCCTCGTGTTTGGTCTCCACATGGGGGCTGTTTCTGTGGCTCTTGCAACAAGTTTAACGAGCATTTTTAACTTCTTTTACCTTTATGTGGCTTTTAGAAGAAGGTGGGGGAAGGATGTCTTTGAGGTGGGGTCCTATGTAAAATCGTTTGCCTGCGGCTTTGTTGCCTCCGGCGTTACCTATTTATATTTCCTATGTATTGGAAAGAAGTCTTTGTTTTTCCTTTGCCAGGCTCTCTCGGTTCGAGGCGAATTTATGATGAATTTAGTCTATCTTTTTTCTGGATGCATAGTCTTTTTGCTTTCTTTTATCTTTATGGAAAAGGTTTTCAAGGAGAAGCAGGTAACAGCTTTACTTGATAGAAGGGATCACAAATGATCAAAAAAAAACCCGAAGTAAAAAACTTCGGGCTTTATCTGTAATCTTTGTACAAATCCTATCTTAGCAAGTGTGTGCTAGGAACTCGCATACAAGTGGCAAGTTGATAGGAAGTGGATATGGGATCTGGTCAAATGCAGGTACAACTTCTAGTTGGCCTTTCATTTGCTTTGGATCGCAAGAAACGTATTCTGGTCTCTCTGTGCACATCTCTAAATTTTCTTTGATAAGAGCGTTGCCCTTTGATTTTTCTCTGATAGAGATCTCCATTCCAGGCTTAACCTGAAAAGATCTTCTGTCAACTTTCTTACCATTGATTTGAATGTGTCCGTGGCAGATCAGTTGCTGCGCGTGGAATATTGTAGAAGCAAACCCAAGACGATAAACAATGTTGTCTAGTCTGCATTCTAGAAGTTCAGCAAAGATGTGCGCTGTGTTTCCAGCTGCTTTTTCTGCTTTTTTGTAATAGTTTATAAGCTTCTTTTGGCTAAGCATGCCGTAAACAGCCCTAAGTTTCTGTTTTTCTTCAAGCTGTGTACCATAGTCGGATTTCTTTTTTCTTTTAGATCCGTGCATCCCAGGAGGATTTGGCTTATGAAGTAAAGGGTTGCGGCGGCGCCCAAAGATATTCACTCCGAAACGACGAGCTACGCGATTTTTAGGGCCAGTATAACGTGACATTGAGACTACCTCTGTAGTTAAACAATTAAAATTAAACCACACATGCTATCGCGCTTTTACATTTAACACAAGGATAAATCTGCTTGTGAAGAGGGGGGGCTTGAGTCTTCAGAGCCCCTTCTAGTGTAGCTCAGGGGGGAGATGTTGCAAATCGCTCTGAATAAAGATATTAGAATCTAGAAGGTATAAAAGTCACATATTATTTTTAAAATATGCTATAATAGAGCTGGGGAATTAGGTCCCCCTAATGAAGACCATCTAAAATCAAAATCGGGAAGTTAAAATGGATTCTCATATCGAGCTAACAGGGCATAGAGGAGCTGCTACAGAGACTCTTGTGCATAGATCGAAAGAGCTTAGAAAAGCTCTAGATAGTACATCCTTTCTTTCAGAAAAGAGCTATGCAAGGATAGAAGGTCTTGCAAGCGGTCTTCTAGGGCAGGTAACAACTGCTAAAAAAAAGGCTCTAAAAGAGGGTTCTGTAAGCGGGTCTATGCGTCTTGCAGAATCTAAAGTTCTAGAGAATATAAGGGCCGTGGAGCTTAGACTGAAGTTTCTTAACCCAAAGCGTATGGCTAAAACAAAGAAAGAATTTCAAAAAAAGAAAAAAAGCTTTCTTGCTGATAAGGGTAGCGGCGTAAAAAAAAGTATTTTCCGTTTCTTCAAAAAAGATTCTACAAAAGCGGGTCCTTCGTCTTTAAAGCAACTTCTTACAAAAGAGGCGCACCGTTTTCATACACATAATCACCATGCAAGGACAATGCAGGATTTGCATCCTTAATCACTATTGACAACCATGCAGTAGATCTTTATTCTATTTGTTTTTACAAATAGTATTATTTAGGTTTAGCACATGTATTTTGTCCTCGCATACTATCACTTTAACGAAATCAAAGACCCTCATGCCTTTATTAAGGCTCATAAAGAGTATCTTCAGGGTAAAGATGCAAAAGGCCGCATTTACATCAATGAAGAGGGTGTAAATGGTCAAATGAGTATACATGAGGATCAGGCAGAGGACTACATTAAGTGGTTAAATGCGTTTGAGCCGCTAAAGGATATGGATGTGAAGGTGCACCTGTTTGAGAGTCATGCTTTTGCAAAGCTTACGATTAAATATAGAGAGCAGCTTGCGGCTCTTGATAGTTCTGTTGATATGGCTCAAACAGGTGAGCATGTAGCTCCAAATGCTTGGAAGCAGATGCTTGAAGCAAAGGATGAGAATACCATTCTTGTGGATGTTCGTAATCAATACGAATGGGAAGTGGGTCATTTTGATGGAGCGCTTCTTCCAAAACTCAAAACATTTAGAGACTTTAAAGAGTATGTAGATGAGCTCAAAAAGACCTATGATACGAAGAAGACGAAAGTCATGATGTATTGTACGGGAGGCATCCGCTGCGAGATGTACTCATGTCTTATGAAAGACAAAGGCTTTGATTCTGTGTTTCAGTTAGATGGTGGAGTGATTAAATATGGTCTAGAAGAAGGGTCTAAGCATTGGAAGGGAAAACTTTTTGTGTTTGATGACCGTATGGCTGTTCCGATCTCTGAGGAGACAACTGAGGTGATTGCTCACTGCCACGATTGTGGCTGCCCTTGTGAGGTGTACTATAACTGCGCAAATATGGATTGTAATAAGCTTTTTATTTCATGTGAGGATTGCGCTAAGAAGTTAATGGGCTGCTGCTCCGCAAAGTGCACGCACGAGCCAAGGGTAAGAACGTTTACTCCATCAAAGCACCCAAAGCCATTTAGAAAGCTCCCATTCGAAGAAAAGTCTGAGTTAAATTCGAAAGGAGCTTAAAACCCTATCCGGCTTGTTAAATTATGGGCGGCCTTCTTCATCTAAAGCTTCTGCTAAACTACTAAGGTTGAATGTTGGTGCGCTTGAAACTCTTCTTACAGGAGGAGTTGGAGCCTCACTTTCGTCTACTTCTCCTAAGGCCTCAAGTGGTCTTGAGTGTAAAGGAGCTCTGGATACTCGGGATCTTCTTGGAGCACTGTGAATAGCTGGATCTTTTCCGTTTGATGGTTCCTCTTTTAGAGCGCCAAGTCTATGAGTGTTAAGGCCAGCGCAGCGGGCTTCAGGGGTGTCTTCTTCATCCTCTCTTAAGGATGATCTAGGTGGCATTCTGAATGAAGGAGCTTTTGATACCCGAGATGCTCTTGGACTTGTTACAGCAGAAGGGCTCTCGCTTTGTTCTTCTCCTAAAGAATCTAGGGCCAGAGTAGGGCAGCTTCGGCTTCTAGAGCTTCTTTGTATAAAAAAACCAGGTAAGGCGTCACTGCTGCGTCTTCTATGGCCTTTTTTGAAACCTGATGCTTTAGGTCTAGATGCCTCGATTTTAGCTTTCGTATCTTCATAAAGTGTGCTGATAGTTTCTTTTAACTCTCTAGCGCGATCAAGATGTGGATCGATTTCTGTTTGTATGCGCTCTTCTGCAATGTGCTCACTTTCAGCGTCTGCTTTGTCACGTTCTAATCGGGAGAAGAGGGAAGTTACGTTCGTAAGAAGCTGTACGAGTACTGTAGAGTTGAATTCAAGATCGCCATCTGCCGTATTTACTACGCCTAGATCCTCGGCAATTTTATTCAGATGCTCAGGGGTTTTACGAGCAACTAGAATGCTACCCTTTGTAGGGGTTGTAATATCTCTAAACGCTTCGGGTGAATCTCTGTCTGGTCTTGGTGCGGACTCGTCAACAGGTTGGAAGTATTCATGTTTATCGAATTCTCTAGTTGTTGTATTTGGGCTGAAAGTAACTCTCATAATAATCTCCATTTTTTATATGGATATCATTATATCACGCTATGTTAATAAAGTCAGTTATATAAAATAAATTTAAATAGATAAATAGAGATAACTCAGGCTCTAACCATGGCTTTTAAAGCTATACAGCTGATCTCCATGGGTGCGGAGCTACTGAAGACACATAGCAAGTGCCTGAGTTATCGTAATTTGAGTGATCCAGGGGTCGATTTAGAACTTGTTATTGTCGCTGTTCTTTTTCTTTTCTTTGAGCTCTATTGCTGCTTCTTTAAGAGTTTTCAGGCCCTCTTCGAAGCCAACTTCCTTGAGCAGATTATCCAAATAGTTCATCTCGGACTGGAGCTGGTCATAGAGCGATTCTAGTTTCGCGATTTTTTTCTGAAGAGTTTCCGGATTCATTCTACATCCTTCATGTATAGCTCAATTAAGTACTTATCATTAAAAGACTATTTCTTAGCCTTTTATCGTGGTGTGCATATCATGCACGTCGTTAATCTTTATTATATAAAATTTTAAATTTAATTCTATTGTAATTAGGAAAGATAATTTTTTATTAAATTAACTGTGTAATTTGTAATAGTTTGTAATCGTAAATTATATTACGTATACAAATTAATTGAAGTATTGGGTGGGTTTTGATACATAGGGAAGAGCTGCGAATTCTACCTAGAGGTCTATGTGTTTAAGTGTCTACTACTGAGCTCTATTGCTCTTCTGCTGCTTGCAAGTGCATGCGACTCATCTCATGAGAAAATGCGTAAGCAGATGGATAAGATAGCTTCCCATCCAGATGTTTAGATACTTCCTTTTTCAAAAGCGAGTAGTAGCTTCTTAATTTCAATGGGATAAGCAAATCCTCCAATGTCCTTCTTGCTTACGACTCTATGGCAGGGAATGAGTAAGGGATAGGGATTTTTGTGTAAGGCCGTTCCTACAGCTCTTGCTGCATCAGGCTTGTCAATAAGGGTGCCAAGTTCTTTATAGGTAAGAGTCGTTCCAAAGCTCGTCTTAGAAAGTCTTGAAAGAACACTTCCTGAAAATTCTGTAGAAAAAGGTTCAAGAGGTAGGGTGAACCCTGGATCTTTCCTTGAGAAATAGAGCTGCATCCATAGCAGAGTCTTTTCAATCAACTCATGTGCTTTAACGTCTGTTGGGCTGCTTTCAGGGTAGAAAATACACTCTACTTGATTTCTTGCACTTCTCTCAAGTTTGATCTTTTTGAGGGAGTGATTTGTCAGATAGATCCGAAGCTTTAATGGGAAAGCAACTGAGAGGTAGTATTTTAAATGTGGGTACATAGGCAAAAAAAAAGCGGGCTTTTGGCCCGCCTTACTCATTTAATTTATTGATCCCGGGACTCAGCTTCGAGTGCCTCAAGAAATTCATCTTCATGATCGTCAGCAAGAGGTTGTGCTTTAGGTCTTGCTCTTTCGTTCATGATAGAGATCATTTTTTCTCTTTCAGAGAGTTCTTCGAACTTTGTTCTAGAAACAAGCTCGTTGTTGTAGTACCACTCTGTTTTTGAGATTCCATCGCTGTAGAAAGTAGAAGGACCATGTTTTTGACCATCATGGTATTCTGTCTCTTCGACAAGAGTCTCACCATCGATGTATTGTCTTTCGATACCTTCTTTTCTTCCAAGAGTAAATGGTGACTCTAGGTACTTGTATCCATTTTGGAAATAAGTACAAAGGCCATCAAGCTTACCCTTTGTGTAAGTCTCAAGCATGACTGGATCGCCTGTTGGGCCAAACACTCTTTTCTCACCGTCGATATAACCATCTCTGTATGCAAAAACAACATGTGGAGAACCATTAGGATGGAAAGACTCTCTTCCAATAACAATACCTTCTTCGATGACTTCTCTTGCAAATAGTTTGCCATCTTGTGTGCGGATTGTCTTGGTTCCCATGCCATCTCTAACATTGCTTTCTGCTTCATTTTGAAGTGAGTAGTATTCGCCATTTATCAGGTTGTTATCGACTCTCTCTTCTACACACATTGGCGTTCCAGTTTTATACCAAAACTTTGTTTTCACATGTGTTGGAGATAAAAAAGTATCTTCCTTTTGAGGGATGCCTTTTAAATCGTAACTGATTTTTTTTGTCAGATTACCATGTTCATATAAATGAAGTGATTCGAGAGTTTGAGAGTGAGGGTATGTGTAAGTTGTTTGCCCATGGAGTACTCCATCTTCATATGTAGAAGCAATGGAAACACCATTTTTAAGTGTGGTAACAACTTGGCCAGGAAACTGGTTTGCATCCCATTCGTCTTTTGATACATCGTAACCATATTTGTGTATATAACGCTGAGTGACGACGTCTTTTTTATGTTTTTTCTCTGATTTGTTACAGCTGCAAAGAGCTAGTAGTGCAACTCCAACAAGTGCTAGATAACTTTTTTTCATACTTTGACCTAATCGACCCTTAATCGTATAAACTGTTTATAACTTTAGTTCTCATAACATGAACGAGACGCCTTATTTCTTCAATAGTTTTTTCATGACGTAGAAGAAATAGGCAAGTGTATATAGGATTATAAAAGGAAGGAAGGTCTCAAGACACTCCTATAGTGAGTGGTTTTTGCAGGAAAAGAACCTATATAGCGAGATGCTGCGTTGTACCAGGAGTCTAGCTTTTAACTAGAACTCCTAAGTGTTAGAAGGGAAGCGGATCTATCTATAAAACTTCTTGCAAAGCAAATTGTGAACACAAAGAAATCGATCAGCTTTTCTTTAAATGGTAAAAATGTGATTTGCGAGACTATTCTAATAGCTCTAAAGTAGACGCTCAGCACGAATCCTTTGATCTTAGCTCTTTGGATTTGTGTCTTTGCGAGGCTTGTTACATATGTTTTATAACGACTAGACGCTTCTGATAGGTCGGGTTTTTCTGAAGTATGTAGGTGCGGAGCAAACTCCTTTGCAGCTTTAGTTGCGCACAGAAGTCCATTATTGAGACTCCTAAAAAAAGGCACTCCAAATGCTGAATCGCCTATTAGTGCGTATGTAACATCTTGCTTTTTTGTTACAAACTCTTCACTTCTATAAACATCGAGGTTTGTTGCGGTAATTTTGATGTCCTCTGGGCTCTCATTGTAGAGCTTTTTCTTTGTATCAAGCCATTTCTTGATGGTTCTTTGTAAACTGCTTGGAATGATTTCTTCTGCTTCAGTGTCTAGCCTAAGCGGATCTTTGAAGGTTGCTTTTCCAGAGCTTCTTAAGCTTTCGAACTCTCTTTTAGTAAGAGCAAGTCGTATTGTGATTGGGGTTTTGCCTTGGGCATTTCTTTTGCCAACATGCTCAGTTACCCATCTGTGACTGTAGTGTTTCATGCTGCTTTTTAGGACTTGCTTTGTGTTGTGACCGTGACCGTTAACTAAATACTTAACTTCTGCAATATGAGAAACAGTTTGTCTCTCAGACTCTTTGTTCCCAAAGATTTTTTTTCGCACAGTGCTGTGTGCTCCATCTGTACCGAAAATCACTTTGGCATTTTTAAATTTTTTGTGAAGCTTTCCTGGTTCTTTTACTCTTTCATGGATGACATGTACACCCAAATCTTCTGCGATTTTCTTTAGGCTTGATTCGATTTTGGAAGTAGCAATTGTGTTTGTTTGCTTAATCATCTCTGCAAATTTTTTCAACTCAGGATGGTTTGCCATTCCTTTTAAAGAAGATGAATCAATAATTAAAACATGCTTTCTTTTGTATTCGTTATATCTCTCGACAACAGTAACTTTAGCATCTGGGTTTAGGGCTTTCATTTGTGCGGCAGTAAAAAGACCGACAGGTCCTCCTCCAATAAACACCGCATCAGCCTGGTAGGCTGTATCCACTCTCGTACACATACTCTATCTCCTGTTTTACAACTAGAGGGGATTATAGCACTTTGTAGTCATGTTTTATATTGTTAATAATATTAAAAGTAATTTTATTGGATATAGGTAATAAAAGATTGTTATTTTTAATTTTGATTATATAAGGAGGTTGTTTTTAGCATACGGAACTGTAAGTTTTTTCATTCAGATTGAATATTTAGCAAAAAAACAGAAAGTGTGTATGTTGGAGATAAAATGCGGGTATTACCTTTCCTATGAAATCTACAAAACGTGTCATCCCTTCAGGAGCGCTTGAGCTTTATACAGAAGCTTTTGGAGACCCCAAAAAAGTATGTTTGCTTTTAATTTCAGGTGCTATGGCACCTGGCGATTTTTGGTCTGATGGTTTTTGTAAACTAGCTAGTAAGTATTACTATGTTATTCGTTATGATCACAGAGACATAGGACGCTCAAGCGCAGTTGAGTTTAGTAAGGATCCTTACACGCTTAAAGACTTAGCAAGAGATGCGATAAACGTTCTTGCGGCATACGATATTAAAAAAGCGCATTTTGCGGGCCATTCTATGGGCGGGCATATATGCCAGCACATTGCTTTAGAGCATCCTGCAAGAGCTTTGAGTATTACGCCCATCTCATCTGGACCAATTGCACATACTAAAATCGACGACATTCCTTTGACAGATGGTGAGGAGAATATCATAGCCCGCTCTTGGGCGCTTTTTAACGAAAGGTCAGAGGGCAATTCTCCAGAAGATAGAATTAAAGGTTTTATGAGGATATGGGAGTACTTAAATGGAACTTTTCCATTTGATGAAGCCTTAGCAGAAACGTATACGAAAAGACTTTTAAGAAGTCCTGTACAGATGATCGCACTCGGGAATAATCATGAGAAGGTAATGGGCGGTGCCACATCTAAAGAAAAAGACATTATTGAAAAAATTAGAATTCCTACTCACGTGATCCATGGTAATAGAGATCCTATTGCGCTTCCAAGGTATGGAAGGGCGTTAGGGATAAGTATCCCTGGCGCATGGCTTGATATGATCGAAGGTATGGGGCATGTGTTTTTCAACAAAGATCTAGAGAAAAAGATCTTCAATATCATTCATTTATATATAGACCAGCTCTAGTCGTTTACAATCTCATCTGAAAGCTTGCTTTTTACACCTGCAAGGATTCTTGCATGCTCTCTATCAGCAGTTTCAAATGCGATAGTTTTCTTATCATCTCTATATGTAAAGCGAAGGGTAATATTCTTTTTGTCTTTCCCGAGCTTTTCACTTGTATAAAGGTCTCTTAGGTGTACATCTTTTAAAAGTCTTGATGGCACTTTATGAATTGAGTCTAAGATTGTATTAAGCGCTGTATCGCTTGTAGCTGTGATGGTCCAATCACGCTCTGTTCCCGGGAATTGGGGAAGGGGCTTCATTTGAAGTTCTTTGATTTTCGATGCTTTAAAGAGTGCTTGCAAGTCAATTTCAGCAAAGAACACGCGCTTATCTATGGAAAGCTCTGACAGGATGTTTGGATGCACTTCTCCAATAATTCCAAGGTTTGCGTCATCAGACTCTATAGTAGCCTGCTTTCCTGGATGGAACCCTTCAATTTTAGATTTTGTGAAAGTTAAAGAATCAATATGAACACCTTCTGCAAGGTTTTCCACGATCCCTTTAAGATCAAAAAAATCTACTTCTTTAGTTTTTTCTTCCCAGAAGTGTGGAGCATTCTCTCCTGTAAGAACAATCCCAGCAACTGCTCTTTCATGAAAAGAGTCGTCTTGCTTGTAATGCACAAGTCCGATTTCAAAGTTAGAAAGTGAAAATGTTTTATGGTCAAAGTTATGTCTGATCATTTGTAGCATGCCAGGAAGTAGGGAAGGACGCATAATGGACTGGTCGACAGAGCTTGGTTGAAGCACATGGATAAGTGGGTTGTCTGGAAGTGCGCTGTACCCTAGTGCAAGACGTGCCAGTTTTGGGCTGATAAGATCGCATGTTAAGCTCTCTTGCAGTCCTTCTGCTATCAAACGTTTTCTTACTTCTTTTTCAACTAGGTAGAAGTTGCAGTGAGGAATGTTTGAAAAGTAAGTTTTGCTTTGTTTGATTTCGATGTTGTTATAGCCATAGACCCTAGCAACTTCTTCAATCAGATCGATTTCAGCTGTGATATCGTTTCTAAAGCTTGGAATCGTCACTTGGAAAGACTCATTTTCAAGGTCTACTTTTGTTTCCATGCGAAGTCTTTTAAAGATGACATCCACTTCGTCAAGGCTTAGCTTTGTTCCAAGTATTTTGTTCACACGCGTGAGTCTACATAGTAGCTCTCTCTTTGCAAAAGAAGAGAACTTTTCATCGATAATTTCTGTTGCAACGCGGGCGTTTGCATACTCTTGCATAAGTTGAGTAGCTCTATTAAGAGCCGGAACTACCGCTTCATGGTCTACGCTTTTTTCAAAACGAGAAGAAGCGTCTGTTCTAAGGTTTAGCGACTTGCTAGATCTTCTTACGCAAGAAGCGTCGAAGTAGGCAGATTCCAATGCGATGCGAGTGGTGTTTTCAGTAACGCTTGTATTGAGACATCCCATAACACCAGCAACTGCGATAGGTTTTTCAGAGTCCTCAATAAGAAGTGTGCCGGGAAGAACCTTTCTTTCCACTTCATCTAGTGTGGTAACAAGGCATTCTTTTTCTGCTTGCGTTACCTTGATAGAACTACCTTCTAGCCTGTCGTAATCAAAAGCATGAAGAGGTTGGCCGTATTCTAATAGAACATAGTTTGTGATATCGACGATGTTATTTACAGGTCTTAAGCCTGAGGCTTCTAATCTTTCAATAATAAAGTCTGGAGAAGGTTTAACTTCTACATTTTCCAGATATCTAGCAGCATATCTAAGGCAGTTTTCTTGATCTTCAACAGAAACGCTGAGTTTTTCGCCAGTATGTAGATCTTGTGCTTCTTGCAGGCTGACCTTTGGAGTTTCGTAGTGAGTATTTACAAGAGCAGCAACCTCTCTTGCAATGCCTCTTATGCTCATGCAGTGACCAAGATTCGGTGTAAGGGAGATTTCGAAAATGATATCACCGTAGAGATCTTGCATGCTTTTGCCAATAAGAGCTTGATCGCCAATATCCATAATCTCATCATACTCAGATGAAAGGCCTAGCTCTTTTTCTGAACAAAGCATACCAAAAGACTCTACACCTCTTAGTTTGCTTTTCTTGATCTTGAAGGTTTTCCCGTCTTCATCAGTTAAAGTAGAGCCTGTCTTTGCAAATGCAGTAACAAGTCCTTCCTTGCAGTTGGGAGCTCCGCAGACAACCTGGAACTCTTCAGCTCCGTCTGATACAGTAGCAACTCGGAGTTTTTCCGCATCAGGATGCTGGGCTGCCTTCACAACTTTTCCAACAACGATTCCAGTGAATCCAAACGATATTTTTTCAATTTTTTCGACCTCAAGACCTGCTTCTGTTAGCACGTCTGCTAGTGCTTCAGGTTCTAAATTGATATCGATATATTCTTTAAGCCAAGATAATGGTATGAGCATAATGTTATAAGCTGTTTACAAATAAAAACTTCAGAGTTTATGAAATAAAGTTATAATCTAACAGATTTTATCTATTGAAGAAAGGTAAAAAATTTGTTTAAAATGCAAATTTAAGGATGTTTGCTAGAAGTGCGGCTATTTGGCCTGCCTTCTTTTTAAGGAGTATGAAAGCATGGCAAAAAAAATAGAAGAAAAAGAAGAAGATTTTCCTAAAGCGGAAAATCACTGGTTCAAGAAATACAGGTGGTTGACACATGGCTTGATCATCAGCGGTGCTTTGAATATTGGACTACTTGCGACTTTTTTCACGATCACGTTCAAAAACTCAAGTCCTAAGGCATTATTAGCACCTCAAAAGAACTACTCTGTAAAAGAGAAAAAGCAAGCCTACTATGTTTCCATCAGCGGCGTTGAACTCCTTTGTGAATATTTTAATTATAGTTATGAAGATCTTCTTATCGAGCTTGGTAGTAAAGAGCTTGTAGAAGATGGCTATGCAAAAAGAGATTTTGCACTCGCTTGCTTAGTATCTTTTCATCACTTCGACATTCAAAGAGCGTTAACTGGGACCTATCTGCAAACAAGAGAGCTTGAGTTTATCCATAAAGAAGGTGGAGAAAGAGTAAAGCTTGAGATTTTTGCAGGTCTTGAGAGCGAGCACTTCGAAGCGCTAGCAGAGTTTGCCAACCAAGAAAGCTGGCCGCTTACAGCGCAGGGGCTATACTTCCAGATCCAGCGTATTGGAGAGGTAAGCAATGTTCCAGATTCACTCAAAGAAGCCTTCTATCTCACTCCGCAGTTTCACTGCATCTGGATGCTATTTAACCGCATGGAAAAAACACTAGAGTATGATGAGCTGCTGCAGATAGCATTTGATGCGGACTGGGAGCTTTTGAACAACTACTATCTTTATCTTGCAAAAACGCAGGACTTTTCTGAGGTGAACAAAAGAAGACTTCTTATGGATCTTCTTCAGAAGAAGTCAAGATTTGCAGCAAAATACCTGATTGATCATGACAGAACTTTTGCTCTAGAAAAGCTTGATGATGCAAGTGTTGTATATCTTCTTTCTCTTATGGACAAAGAGACTCCTAAAGCAGAAATGTTTTCTCGTGAGCTAATTGTTTCAACAAGATCAGACGCAGTGCTTAAATCTGCAGGATTCAAGCTCTATGAGCTTGCAGGTGAGAAAATACCTTATCCTTATGATCACAACAAGGCACTTGTGAGATTCCTTCCAACATTCTCAACAAAAGTGGATGTTCATGTAAAATCACATGGAAAGGAGCATGAGACAGTTCTTCCGACTCAAGAGGTTGTGTATCATACAGTCCGAAAAGGGGAGACTCTTTGGAAGATAGCTCAGCAGTATGATGTGACAATTAGAGATCTTAAAATTGCGAATGGCTTTAAGTCTTCTGGTCTGATTAAGCCAGGTATGAAGATTAAGATTCCTTAGAATCAAGGCTTCTCGAACATGGTACTTCATCTACGCCCCCTGCATTCCAGGGGTTGCATCTAAGAAGCCTTCTTACAATCAGATAGGAGCCTTTTATGGCTCCATGTCTCTTTAGAGCAATCAAAGCATACTCTGAGCAGCTAGGGTAAAACCTGCAGCAATTTCCCAGGAAAGGTGAGATGCAAAAGCGATAGATGTGGACAAGTCCAAGAAGTAACCATTTCATAAGAGTAATCATAGCGAAGAAGGGGAGATTCTACAATCTCTTTTCCAGTTCTCGTCTGAAAGATGATTTACTAAATTTGTTGATCTAGCTATAAAATAAATTTTTATTCTATACCCGTAGGTTGTGTATGCGATTTTCAACTTATCTTAGAGCCTTTACAGCGATCTTCTGCAGCTCTACACTACTAACCAGTGCTGCTGTTCTTTACGAAAAGGTTTATGTAGCAAACCAAGGCGGCGGCACCGTGAGTGTTTTTAGCACAGGTAGCAATAATCCAGCAGTTTCAGAAATCACTGTTGGAACTAACCCCAGAGCGCTTGCGATCACCCTAGATGGGAGCAAGGTCTATGTAGCAAACAACGGCGGCGGCACCGTGAGTGTTTTTAGCACAGATAGCAATAATCCAGCAGTTTCAGAAATCACTGTTGGAACTAACCCCTTTGCTCTTGCGATCACCCCAGATGGGAGCAAGGTCTATGTAGCAAACTACAGTAGCGGCAACGTGAGTGTTTTTAGCACAGATAGCAATAATCCAGCAGTTTCAGAAATCACTGTTGGAACTAACCCCGCTGCACTTGCGATCACCCCAGATGGGAGCAAGGTCTATGTAGCAAACTACAGCAGC
>JAJACS010000022.1 GCA_022601395.1 Chlamydiia bacterium
ATCTAATAAATATTTTTTTTCGAATATCACCTATACTATCGTCGATATTAATGCTTTCATATATAAATTTTATTTTAATATTGTCTTTTAAATACTTAATCCAATTTTTGTAATATTTGGAATAATTATTTTTTAAAATATTTAATTTACTCTTCTCGTATGATGAGAAAGCAATTCTAGCCTATCAATCCTCTGTATCCCGCATTTTGGACTGAGTATCTGAAGGTCTTGATAAAGATTTCGGCCAGCTACAGGCTTAATCAGTCCATAGATAGCAGTGATTTCCAGAAGAATCACATGTACAAGAGTAGATATCGCTTTAACGATAGATAGAGCAGCTGTAGATATTCTATCTTTAAGAGGGAACTCTTCTCCAGCTTCTGCCTTTCTAAGAAGATGATAAGGGCTTTTAGCAAGGTTTACACTAGAGCTTGCTATTGAGTAGGGGAGTCTTATAAGGATAGTTGTAAAGATAAGCTTTAGGTGTTCTCCTCTTAGCTTCATCCCGCCAATAGAATAGTACCTGCCATTTGAGACGCTATCAATCACATATTTAGGTCTTCCAGTAGAACGATACGTATCTTCTGAGTAGGTAAAGCTTCTCATGGGATTGTAAGAAGGACGATACTCATCTATATGATGCCCAGTTCTTCTATCGCATGCTCTAGCTAATCGGTCTGCTCGCAATTCTTTATCTGAAATTGCTATCGAAGCCATAGTTTCCCCCTTAATTTAAAAACAGCGGTATTATAACAAATCACAAAATTAATGACTTAGTTAAAGAAAATGTACTATCAACTATTCGTTATATGGATATTTTTTAAATATATATACAACTAACTAAAGTAAAGTGCTTTATGCCTGTCAGTTTTCAATTAATTTTGTTATAATAGTGTTTTTAAATAAATAAAGATGATCGGAGTTAGTTATGTCTATAGAACCAACAGGTAAAAGATCAAGAATGAGTTATGCGCAAACAGAAAGCAATGTTAATTTTAAAGATATGACCTTAGGTGAGATTGGAAGTATGCTTAATGGGATCCCACAGGGGGATAAATTAACAGCTGATGAGTTGTTGCCGCTAAGAGACCGTATAAATGAGCTCGCAACAGTTGCTACATCATCAAAAGAGTCAGTAAGAGAGTGGGCAAATCTCGCTAAAGTTGCCAGAAGAGCTATTACAGGAGATCTAGAGAAAGATTATATTGTAGGACCTATAGTGGACTGTGCAAGGCAAATTCTACAAAGAGCTAAAGAAACTTCTTGTAAAGGATTTTATTATCCAGAGAGTCCTGCAGATGGTGTAGGTCAACTTTATATTCCAGAAGATATCACACGTAACTTAGCTTTGCAAAGAGTAGGAGATACTCTATATACATTTAATAAATATTTGCAATTAAACCCAAATTCTATTGTAAATCTTTGCAAAGATGAACTTGATGTATTCTGTGAAACAGAGCTAGGCGTAAGCTTTACAGAGTTGCTACAAAGACCAAGTCGTGATGAGAAATTGATGGTAGAAGCTAAACTTATAGAAATTATAGGGAACAGATTTTCCCCAAGCGTTAAAACTGATGCAAAACCGTCTCGAAATGAAATAGAAGAACTCTTAAGATGTGTAGAATATAAGTTTGAAAATGAAATGAAGACTTCCTATGTCACTTTCATAAGACAAGTGATACCAAATATGGGGATGAGAATCAGTCCCAGCGTTAATATAGCGGATACAAGTGTTATACTTGGTTTTATGCGAAATTTAAGAAACCCAGAAAAGAGTCATTTTTTACAACGAGTTACAGGTCTAGAAATTGGATCCCCTGATGTACAATATTTACCCCCTGAGATTGGTTTATTTACAAATCTAAGAGATCTTGATTTACTTGATTGTCGTTTTACAAGCTTGCCTAATGAAATAGGAAGTCTAGTAAATCTCACTCACCTAAGAATTGAAGGGACTGAATTAACTGCGCTACCAAGTTCTATAGGAGATCTAACAAAGCTAGAAACACTAAAGCTTGATGGCAATCCGTTGACTCAATTACCGCCATCTATAGGAAATCTAACAAACCTAAAAGAACTAGAACTTCCTCGCAATCAGTTGACACAATTACCGCCGGAGATAGGAAATCTAACAAATCTATTGCTTCTAGATATTTCAAGTAACAGTTTAAGTGACCTTCCTGATGAGTTTTCTAGACTTCAAGCACTTGAGCTTCTTGATCTTGAGAATAATAGGTTTGAAACCCTACCAAGCTGCATTTGCGAACTTAGAAATCTTGTGTGTATGTCTCTTTTTAATAACCTGATTGAAAATCTCCCGGATAACTTCAGGGATCTTAATTTGCATAAACTTGTAATAGGATGGAATCCAATTGCAGAATATTTTAATCGTCATAGAGATTTACTTCCTCACTTAAGTCCTCTGAATTGGGATGGGGTACCTTACGAAGACGAAGATCCCGAAAACAGAGGGGTCGGTGTGGTACTTGAGTTTCCTCGTGATGAACCTTTAGTAGAACTTTTGCATTTTCCTGATTGGCTCAAAACGATGAACCGAGAAAGTCTATCGTTTCTCTCTTTTGAAGATCAACCGTATTGGGATCTCTCTCACCAACGAATTTAACTAAGCGACTTTGTGATTTGAACTTGTTACTGTAAAAGCATAAAGCATCGCTCGAACTAATAAGGAAAAGATCCACTAGGTTTTTTAATATTTCCTCGGTAGAATACCCTTTTAAACTGTAAATATGTTTAAAAGGGTTCCCGTACATGAAAAGAGTCAAAGCATTACCCTACACTAACTGGGTATTAGAACTTGAAAAAGCTGAATTAGATGAATGCGTTGCTAGCCTTGAGAGTGGTCAGGTACTTTACTTTCCAAAGCTAGACTTTTCCGTAGAAGAAAAAGAGAAAGCAAACTTCTCATCTGAGCTTGTTTCAAAAGACCGTAAAAACATCAGTTACGATCCATTAAAGGATGAGCTGAAAGGCTGCAGCGGTGGATTTGAAACACAGGATGTGATCCATCAAATGATGAAAAGATACTCAAGTGTTGTGAATGAGTTTGTTCATTCTCTTTTCCCTGAATATAAAGATCATTTAACTCTTGCAAGAACAAGCTTCAGGCCTGTAGAGATTGAAGGAAGAGAAGCTCCTTCCTACAGGAAAAATGACACTCTTTTACACGTAGACTCCTTCCCATCAAGCCCAACAGGCGGAATGAGAATCCTGCGATTTTTCACTAATGTGAATCCATTTAACAAGCCAAGAGTATGGCGTGTTGGAGAGCCTTATGAGGCTGTTGCAAAAAGATTCCTAAAAGAAATTAAGAAACCTTTTCCTCTTTCTAGAGTAGTCATGGAAAAGCTTGGAATCACAAAATCCTATAGGATCCTTTACGATCACTATATGCTGGGTATCCATAACTCTATGAAAGCGGATCAGAACTACCAAAAAGAAGTAGATCAAGAAAGGGTAGAGTTCCCAACAGGATCTTCATGGACCTGCTTTACAGACCAGGTATCTCACGCGGTTGTTTCTGGGCAGTATGTTTTTGAGCAGAGCTTTTATCTTTCTTTAGAAGGCCTCAAGCATAAAGAAAGCTCTCCACTTGGTATTATGGAAAAGCTTCTTAAGCAAAAGGTGACTGTCTAGATATCTTATATCCTAGATTGACAAAGATACTTATTCTTTCGTAAAATACTACACTTTGACACGGGGTGCTATTCATATAGCTGAGAAATACCCGTACCACCTGATCTGGGTTATGCCAGCGTAGGGATGTCAGTTTTTTTGATGTTTTTACAGTGCTGCCCAGATCTAATATAGGGCATTTTATGTTAGAACTTGAAAACGTTACCTTCGGCTACCCAAACAACATCCTTTTTGAAAACCTCTCTTTGAAAGTGCATCCAGGTGATGTGGTCTCTATATTAGGACCATCCGGTTCTGGCAAGACAACGCTTTTCAAGCTAATCACAAGCTTGAGTAAGCCAGGAAAAGGCTCGATTCTCATAGATAATAAAACATGCTACATGAGCAAGATCTCATATATGATGCAAGAAGATCTTCTTCTAGAGCATAAAACGGTCATGGGTAACCTTCTCCTAGTCTTCAAAATAAAAAACCCCTTCAAGTTAAAGAGATTTAAAGAGTACTTCGGAAAGAAAAAAGCCTTCAGAGAAAAAGCTCAGAAAATGCTTTCTCAAATGGGTCTCTGCGGTTATGAGGACTACTTTCCAAGTGCACTTTCAAAAGGCATGAGACAAAGAGTCTCTCTTGCAAGAGCTCTTCTTTTTGAAAGGCCCTATCTTCTACTCGACGAGCCTTTTTCTGCAGTAGATCCCAAGAGAAGAAAAATCCTTTTTAAGATCCTTATGAAGATGAAAATGAAATACAACCTAACGATTCTGCAGATCACTCATGACATCTTAGATGCAAAAGAGCTCTCAGATACTGTCTACACCTTAAGTGATAAATCCCTTAAAGAGGTCCTTTCATGAAAAAGAAAACTCTTTTACTGCAAATTCTTACCCTTTTGATTTTCTTAACATTTTGGCAGCTCTTAAGCTTAAGCTTTAAGGATGTATCCCTTATTTTCCCAACTCCTATTGGTGTCATAAGAAAGCTCATATCTGCTTTTCCTCTTTTTCTTAGTCATACTATAGCAACAGGTGCTGAGATGCTTTTTAGCATCTTAATAGCAATACTGCTTGCCTTTCCTCTTTCTCTTCTCATGGGAAGGTTTCAGATCATGAAGATGTTACTTCAGCCCTTTTTTATTACGATGCAGTGTATTCCCATGTTCACTCTTGCTCCTATTTTTATTGTATGGTTCGGCTGGTCTCTTTTTGCCGTGGTTATCCCTACATCTCTTATGATCCTGTTTCCTCTTGCTACTTGCTTCTACAAAGGTTTCCAGGCTACTGAAAAGCCCTACGAAAATTACTTCAAAACACATGGGATAAGAAGTGCTCTCTATCTTCTTTCTGTAAAACTGCCCTTTGCAAGGCCTCATATTTTTTCAGGACTACGTATTGCCTGCGGCATCGCAGGCGTAGGCGCGATTGGAGGGGAGTGGGCAGGCGCTCAAAAGGGCCTTGGCGTCTTTATGCAGATCAGTAGACGTAACTTTGATTTAGAGTCCGTTTGCGCAAGTATCTTATGCCTGCTCATTCTTTCCCTTAGCTTTTACTACATCTCGAATCTTCTAGAAACTCTATTCACAAGGAAACCACATGAGAAATTTTCTCCTAGCGCTACTTAGCGTAGTCGTTCTTTTTACAAGCTGCGCCAAAGAGAATAAACCGCAAAAAAAGGTGCGTCTTCTTCTTGATTGGTGGGCAAATCCCAATCATATTGCTCTTTATGCAGGGCAGAAAAAGGGGATTTTTGAAAAGCATGGAGTCGATCTTGAAATCATCAGCCTGCAAGATCCACCTGATGCTCTTATGTATCTTCTTTCAGATAATGTAGAGATCTCTCTTTACTACCTACCTCTTTGCTTAAGGGTCTACGGGAAGACAAAAAACTTTAGAGTGATCGGTAAACTTATCGATAAGCCTCTCTATACCCTTATGGCAAGAGAAGATGCTGGAATTGCCTCATTTGAGGATTTTTCAGGTAAAACCATAGGGCACTTCGGAGATACGCTATCCAAGGCGGCATTTGACGCACTAGAGAGCGATTATAACGTGTCTTTTAAGGAAAAGAAGGTTCTGAGCTTTGATCCTTCAACAGCTCTATATACAGGCGCTATTGATGTTATTTCAGGGGTCTACTGGAATATTGAAATGTATCAACTAGAAAATCAAGGTGTGAGAGTGAAATGCTTCAAATGGGAAGATTTTAACTTTCCAAGCTATCCAGAACTGGTCTTTGTTTCGAAAGATGATTTTATAAATGACAATCCTAAAATGGTTAAAGCTTTTCAAGATGCAATAGAAGAGAGCATTTTATTTGCAGCTGCAAATAAAGAAGAAGCCTACCTTCTATATGAAAGCTCTTTTGATGAGAAAAAACTCCCATGGGAGAAAAAAGCCTGGGAGGTGACAGCACCGCTGCTTGCAAAGGATCAAAAGCTTAACACAAAGAGGATCAAAAAAATCTACAACTGGCTTGCTGATCGCGGCCTGTTTGAAGGTTCTTTTGACCCCGTGGAATTAATCGATGCGGGTACATCTGTTGAGTAGCAAACAGTCGGCAAGTACGATACTTGCCATAGACTCTACAATCGGTACAGCTCTTATTGTAACGCAAGGGTCATGTCGAGAGCCTTCTGGAAGATTAAACGTGGTTTCCTTTTTATCAACAGTAAGAGTTGGGATCGCTTTTGTAATGGATGAGGTCGGCTTAAATGCTACTCTAAGCTTAAGAGGCATGCCGTTGGAAATGCCGCCAAGAGTGCCTCCAGCGTAGTTTGTTTTGGTTCTTACGTTTTTCTTATCATCCAAAATGAAGTGATCGTTATGTTCGGAACCTCTCATTCTAGATCCAGAAAATCCAGAACCAAACTCCACACCTTTTGTTGCAGGAAGAGTCATCATTCCGTAAGCAAGTTTAGCTTCTAGCTTACCGTAGACAGGGTCTCCGAGTCCTACAGGAAGATCTGATGAAATGAGCTCAACAACCCCGCCAAGAGAATCACCTTCACTTTTTGAGAGTTTGATAAGGTCCATCATTTTTGCAGAAGAATCTTTGTCAGGGCAGAAGATAGGATCTTCGTAGACTTTCTTTCTAAATGCAAGAGTGTCTGCATCGAGCTTAACATCAGCTTCGATCCCGCCGATCTCTTTTATAAAGGCACATAAGTGGATGTTCTCTTTAGCAAGGAACTTTTTTGCAACAGCGCCTGCGGCGACTCTACAAGCTGTTTCTCTTGCTGAAGACCTTCCGCCGCCTCTGTAGTCAAAGATCCCATACTTCTCGAGGTATGTGAAGTTGGCATGGCCAGGTCTATAAACATCCTTTATCGCTTCATATTTAGAAGAATCTGCATCATGATTGTATACTACGATGCTAATAGGGGCCCCGGTGGTTTTGCCCTCAAAAATGCCAGAGAGGATCTTTGCCTCATCTTTTTCTTTTCTTGGCGTTGTAAACTCAGTTTTTCCAGGCTGGCGCAGAAAGAGCTCATCGTTAATGTCTTTTTCTGTGATTTCAAGCCCAGCTGGGCAGCCATCGATGATCACACCGAGAGCTTTGCCGTGGGACTCTCCAAAAGTAGTAATCCTAAAAATATCTCCAAAACTATTTTGCGCCATGATTGATCTCACGTGTTTGTTTGATTATTTCTTCAAGCTCTTTTAGAACCTCATCGTCCTTCTTGTTGTCTATCTCAACTTCTCTTGCTTTTACTTGCACGTACTTTGGTTCTCTATCTCTATACATTCTCTCAAAGGATTGTTCGGGTTCATGAGGATTTAAGTATGAGGGAAGCTCATCAGAAAGGATTCTTTTTTCTATCGTTTCCTTGCTAGCTTTTAAGTAGACAAGGGTACCAATCCTGCCAAGTGCAAGAAGGTTGTTCTCATGAAGCACAGCACCTCCTCCAACAGAGATGACAGCATTCTTCTTATGCTTGATTTCACTGATCACTTTTTGCTCGTAAGCTCTAAAAGCACTTTCTCCAAGGTCTTGATGGATCTGTCTACATGTGATTTTGTAACCTTCTTCTCTAAAGTATAGATCTTCAATAAGTCTATCTGTGTCTATAAAGGTAAAGTGCATTCTTTTTGCAAGAAGTCTTCCATAGTAAGTCTTCCCGCACTTTTTGAAGCCAAACAAAACAATAATCATGGGATTTTCTTTATGCTCGCATTTAAGTGTTTCATATCTTCGCAGAACGTTGGGAAGGTTTTTTTAACAACATCGACATCGTCAATGATACTAGGAGAGCTTGCACCAAGTGCTGCAACAGAAAGAGAAAGTACAAGCCTATGGTCTTTATGGGTGTTTAGCTTTGCGCCATTTAGCTTAGAATGTCTGATGATAAGCCCATCAGGTTTCTCTTCGATATCAGCGCCCATCTTCTTTAACTCTTTTGCAATACAGTGGATTCTGTCGCACTCTTTTTTGCGGGCGATTTCTCCATTATAAAGAACTGTTTCTCCCTCAGCATAGCAGCCGATAACAGCAAGGATCGTAATCGCATCAATCATAGGGTTAAGGTCGATCTTCATGCCAAGAAGCTTATCTGTTTTGTTTACAGTAAGGGTCTTTTTTTCATCATCGATCTCTATAGAAGCTCCCATCTTTATAAGGACATCTATCAGATGCTTATCTCCTTGGGAATCATTCATATCAATAGGATGTATTGTTACAGATGATTTTGTGACAAGTGCTGCTGCTATAGGAAATGCAGCAGAGCTAAAATCTCCTGGTACTGTGTAATCAAAGCCCTTGATTTTCGATCCGCCAAAGATCTTATATCTTTTAAAATCGTGATTTTCATATTTGATGTTAAAGCGATCGAGCCAGTCGAGAGTTAACATCATCCATGGTGTTTCTCCAGGATTTTTCACATGGATCTCGAAAGGTTTTTTTGCAAAAGCGCCAGCAATAAGAAGAGCTGAAACATATTGAGAGTCTTTTGCTTCAAGAGTTGCTGACTCTTTATTTATAGGACCTTTAATGATGATAGGAGCATGATCGTCCTCTCTTGAGGATTTAGCAAAACATCCAAGCTGCTCGAGCGCATCAAGAAGAGGCTTTATCGGTCTTTGATGCCTTATGGAGTGATCTCCTGTAACAACCGTGTAAGCATCTGTAAGGGCAGCAATAGCAGCGATAAAGCGGTATACGATCCCAGAGTTCCCAGAGTCGACAACATCCTCGCAACATTTGATCTTTCCAGCTACGCCCTCTACAGTGATTTTAGACTCCTCTACCTGTACTTTTGCTCCGAAGAGTTTAATAGCATGCAGCATAGCTAGTGCATCAGGGGAGTTTAGATAATGATGAATCGTAGTCTTGCCTTCTGCAAGAAGAGCAAAAAGTATCGCACGTAGGGTGTGAGATTTCGAAGTGGGGATTTTAAGACTTCCAGAGACCTTTGAGGGAGTGATTTCGTAATTTGGCATTATACTTCCTTTAAAAGAGTGAACATCCAGTCGAGAGCTTCTTCTATAATGGAGCTTTTTACTTCAGTGCAATACTCTCCATCAAACGAATGGACTTCTCCAAGCGATTTTAATAGAACAAACCTTGGAGTGCAATCTTTAGATTTTTTATCGTATTGCATAGCATGCATCATCTTCTTTTTGGTTGTTTTTTTAGAAAGCTTTAATGGGAAGTTATAAGCTTTTGTTAGAGTGACAATCTTATCGAAAGTTTCCTCTTTAAAGTTTGCAACTTTCATACTGATGTATGCTTCTACAAGCACTCCGATGATGACGGCGTGCCCATGGGCGAGCTCGTATTCTTCACATACCTCAATTGCATGGGCGATTGTATGACCGAAGTTAAGCACTCTTCTATAGCCCCCTTCGAGAGTGTCCTTCTCAACAACAGAGATTTTAAGCTGGCAGCTTTGGGAAATGAGCTCCTGAACGAATGCGGGGTCCTTTAAGGCCCATTTATCAAGACCACTCTCGAGTATCTCAAAAACGTGGGAATCCAAAGATACTGCGTATTTCATGACCTCAGCTAGGCCATTTGTCCACTCTACATCGGGCAGGAAATTAAGCATTCTAAGGTCCAAAAAGATCATCTCAGGCATGTAGATGCTTCCGATGAGGTTTTTGCCATATTTCGTGTTTACACCAGTCTTTCCGCCTATAGCAGCGTCTACCATAGCAAGGAGCGATGTAGGGAATAGGATAAGAGGTATGCCTCTATTATAGGTGGAAGCCACATACCCAGCCACATCAGACACGATACCCCCGCCAAGGGCAAGTATTGCAGTATCCTTGCCAAGGTGCATACCAAGCATCTTATGTTGGAGTTTTGCGACGGTTTCTTCTGATTTAGCCTTTTCACCTGATGGGAAGTCGAGAAGCTTTGTTTCGATCCCGTGAGCGGTCAGGCGTTTTTCGAGGTAGTGACCGAAGTGCTTCTTGAGCTTTGTATGGGTGATAATAACAATAGTTTTCCCTAAGTCTTTAATTTTATGGTAGAAAGACTCGTTTGCAAAGAAATCAGGCTCTATTTCGATCTTTGTATGGGTCTTTATAGTTGTATGTAGGTCTAAGGTCTTCCTCATAAGGGTCTTCCTATATATAAAGCGATCCTTGTCATAGTACAAGATTCTTCATTTTTATACTTCATGAATAAAACGGGATATAATCCAAACAGTTTTTACTAGAGAGAAGCTCAAAATAGTGAATAAATATTCACTATTTTGAGCTCAAAATGGATAATTTGAGGATATTTATCTATTTTATTGCAATTTTATTCCAAACAGTATAAAATATATTTTAGAAGCAACATATGGAGTATATAAAACATGAATAATATTACAAAAAGAAGGACAGCAATATCTAAATTGATCTCTCAGGAGAAAATCGATACACAACACGATTTGATCACATTACTTAAGAATCAATTTGGGATAGAAACAAACCAGGCCGTAATCTCAAGGGATTTAAAAGCCTTAAACGTTGTTAAGAAAGCGATTGATGGTAAGAGAGTATTCTCACTACCAGCAAGAGACGTACACGAAGAAGTACTTAAGCTTGGAGTACAAGACATCCAGAAGAACGAAGCTCTGATTGTAGTTACCGTTCTTGAAGGACTAGCTCCTTTCGTTGGAGATATCATTGATGATTTATCACTTGATATTCTTGGAACACTAGCTGGGGAAAACACGATCTTCATCACACCTAAATCTACACATATTATTGATGAAGTTTACAAACAGATTTGTAAGGAATTATACTTTAACCCATTTATCTAATGAGATAAAAATGAACTTTAAATTGACGATATGCCTCACTGCAATTGCAGTATCAGGGTGGACATACACCATCGAAGGGGACGCGAGCTGTGATCATCCACTCTCGAGGCTATCGGTCGAAACTAAGTTCGAAACGGAAGAACTACCTGGTATAGATCCTAATAGCTTTACTTGTTTTGAGATAAACGTAGCAGAAGAGATCTCAAAACGACTAAAAGCTAATATGGTATTAGTTGGCACAAGCTTAAACAAAGTTACCCCTACTATACTTTTTGATGAGAGCTACTCTCTCTCTCCTTTAATGGCCTTAAAGGATCCGCTCTTATCAAAAAGTAATCCGCTAGTAGGGGGTTTTTTATCTCAAAGTCCTACATCAATCCATACAGATCCTAGCTATAACGACGAGGAAACTCCTCTGTTTTCACCCTCAAATGATCCGCATCAATATTTAGTAAAGTCTGAGAAACTCTCAAAACCTACTCGTAGTAATCCTGGAGTATACCCCCTTGATGAATACGAAGAGGAGTATATCCCAGCACTTCCAAAAAGATCAGATATCATCTTATATAATATCAATGATGTACTCGAAGAGATGCATTTTGATGGTACTCTTGAGATCTTAAAGCATAAATGGGGCGTTTAGTACCTGCCCAAAATATTACAATGAACATCTAGATTCGTTTTTGACAGGAGTTTGTCAAAATCTATTTCTGAAGGAATTTCACAAATGGCAATACTCTTTCCAACCATGAAGTAGAGCTCAAAGCCTTTTAGGGCATATAAAAGGGCTTCTTTTGAGCACTTGTATCCAAGGCTGATAAGCGTAGTTTTATGTGATTTATCTGGGAGTATTCTGCTGATTTTTCCAAAGTACGTACTGTTGTCAGCCCTGTCTTTGATATCCTTAAAAGCAATAAACAGGTTTTGTTTTTTCGCGGCTTCATAGCTTGTTAAGCAAAGCGATAGTGGGTCTTGTTTTGCAAAATTCGCAGAATGACTATTGCTCTTTGTATGAATGATCTCTCCTTGAAACCCTTGCAGATAGTCTTTGCACTGCATATAAGCATGAGGGTGCGCATAGAGCTTGCTGCAAGAGCTAAGGCTAGCTTCTCCGGCGATTACATAGGAAATCTCAAGCGAGTGTTTAGAGCAGATATAACACTCATTCTTTATAAGACCTAGGATCGTTTCTTCAATAATGCCAGAGGTCGTGTTTATAAAAGGAAGCAGAGCTTTATTATTCTCATCCTTGGCAAGCTCCAAAAAAACATCAGCAATAGAGCCCTTAAGTATGATCTCATCCTGGCTGTAGTACTTTTTTGCAGCCTCTTCAGAAAAAGTACCTATGGGCCCTAGTGTAATGATTGTCATTTATTTATCCTTTAGCACATCTTGCATCTCTTTTTTAGAAAATGTCAAAATGATGCGAAGCATAAGTTCTGCAAGCTGAGGATCAATCTCTTTCTTCTCAGCAAGCTTTTTCATATTCTCAATAAGAAGCTCTTCTCTAAAAGGATCATAAATTGGAAGATTGTTCTCTTGCTTGATTTTAGCAATCTTCTTTGTGACATCTGATCGTTTCTTCAAAAGATTTAAGAGATCCTCATGGATCTCTTCGATCTGTTTTCTTAGCTCATCCATATACATAAAAACACCTCTTTTTCATATTCATAGAACATTTGCAATATTTACGAAAGGTCAACAACTCTTCCCTCTGCCTCGGCAATCAGTTGTACTCGGAGAGCAATTTTATGGAACTCTTCCGGAGATAGCGCCTGATCGCGATCACACATAGATACCTCTGGTCTATGATGCACCTCGATAAGTAGCCCATCAGCACCGACTGCGATAGAGGCAAGAGAGAGTGGCTCTAAAATATCCTTCCTTCCTGCTGCATGTGATGGGTCCACGATAATCGGCAGATGCGTTAGTGTTTTTGCAACGGCAACGCTTGATAGATCAAGAGTGTTTCTTGTGGAGTTCTCGAATGTTCTGATCCCTCTTTCGCAGAGAATTACATCAGGGTTGCCATGAGCCATGATGTATTCAGCGCTCATGAGCCACTCTTCAACAGTAGAAGACATCCCTCTTTTAAGGATGACAGGTTTTCCGCACCTTCCGAGCTCTTTTAAAAGATCGAAGTTTTGCATGTTTCTTGCGCCAACTCGCAAAATATCTGCGTATTTTGCAGCGATATGCACATCTCTAACATCCATCACTTCTGTCTCGATAAGCAGTCCATGATGCTTTTTTGCTTCTTTGTGCATTTTAAGGCCTTCTTCTCCGTGTCCCTGGAAAGAGTATGGTGAGGTTCTCGGCTTGTATGCAGAAGCCCTTAAAATCTTCACACCAGACTTTTTAAGAAGAAGTCCTGTTTCTATAAGCTGCTCGATACTTTCTATTGCGCAGGGTCCTGCCATGAGGGCGATCTCTTTCCCTCCGATTTTTACTCCGCAGATATTGATCACAGTGTTTTGGGGCTTGAACTCTCTTGAAGCAAGCTTGTAGGGTTTTTCTATTTTCTCAATTTTCTCAACAGCTTCTGTTTCCATAAGCTCCTTAAGAAGGGCATCTGGCATTTGGTCCCCAACTGCAATATGCTTGTTCTGTAGACATGGAAGATGTCTTAGACTATGTTCATTGATAAGATGTGAAATATGATTAATTTCACCTTCTGAACTTGATTTATGAAGTTTGATTAACACTTTTTTTCTCCTATTTTTTTAACCACTAGAAAATGCAAAAGGACCCCGTTGGCTCTTTAGCTTCATGAATATATACGGATGTGATGGGTTAGGATTTCAATGGCGCTTAAGCGCCAAAATAGAAGAAGTAAAATGAAAAAGCAGAAGCGCTAGCAAGAGGACCTTGCTGGCAAATAGTCTGTAAGTGACTGATTTTAAGCTTTTTCTTGTTCATTGTATCGTTTGTTTAGTTAATAGGTTTATTATAACAGATACAATATTAATTTTCAATCCTTGTCTCTTTAGACTTCTGCTTTAAAGGTTTTTTAATAAAACCCTCTTTATCTATTTGGGGAGATTAGGCTAGACTCAGATTAAAATTTTATAGGGGTGTATGGGAGAAAGATCTTTTGATGTAGGCATTATAGGGGGCGATGGAAAAATGGGCTCCTTCCTAAAGAAGGTTTTTGAAAAAGAACACAGTGTTTATGTTTCTGATAAAGGATCAAAGCTCTCAAACCTTGATCTAGTTGAAAAATGCAACGTTATTATCGTATCTGTACCAATAAGAGAAACTGTTTCGGTTATTGAAGAGATCACGCCTCATCTAACAGAAAATCATCTACTTCTCGATGTATGTTCTCTAAAGGAAAAGCCATGCGATGCTATGGTAAAAACGAAAGCTCATGCAATAGGCATGCATCCAATGTTTGCTCCTTCAAGCGGCGGCATGAAAAACCAGACAGTTGTTCTTTGTCCATTAAAAGAGACACCAAGACTTGACTGTATAAAGTGCTTCTTTGAGAAAGCCCATGCAAGAGTTGTGGTAACCTCTCCCAAAAACCATGACAAGATGATGGGGATTATTCAGTGTCTTACACATTTTATTTCTATTGTTTATGTTCTTACCATGAAGAATTTAGATGTCGAAATGCAAGAGCTTGTTGATTATGCAAGTCCTGTATATTTGATAGAGCTTTTGATGAGTGGACGTATCCTATCACAGGATAAATCTCTTTATGCAGACATACAGATGCAGAACCCAAAAAGCCCTGAAGTTCTTAAGGCATTTTCTGAGGCTACACAGTTTTTGAAAAATATCGTGAATGAAGGGGACTCCGAAGGCTTTGAAAAAACCTTCGAAGATCTGAAGGCCTATCTAGGCCCTCTTGGTAAGGTGGCAAGCGAAGTCTCTTCAGAATTCGTTCAGGTTGTTAATAATAAAAAAGAAACCATTCTTAAGTCAGTGAAGTAATCATGTTAACGATTGTCCTACAAAGCAGTTTTGATGAATCTTTAAACCTTATCCAAAAAACAGCTGAAAAAGCAGAGTGTTTTGAGATTCGATTAGATACTTTTGAGGATTTAACTAAAGAGCAGGCAAAAACTCTTTTTAAAGAGCTTGCTCCTTTTAAAACGATACTCACGTGCAGAAAAGCTTCTCAAGGGGGGATGTTTGAGGGTTCGTTTGAGAAGAGATGGGAGCTGATAAAGCCCTATCTTAGCTTAGAGCCTACCTTTGTAGACTTTGAATACGATACGCCTGACGATCATCTAAAAAGGTTAAATGAAGAGTTTCCAAAAACTAAATTGATCCTTTCTTACCATGATTTCGATAAAACAGACTCTGACTTATCCTCGCTAACAAAAAGAGTTCTTTTATCTAAGAATGCAGACGCCTACAAACTTGCAACAATGGCAAATCATGCAGAAGATGCTCTTCGCATGTTTGCTCTTGTAAGATCTCTTAGTGAAGACTTTCTGTTTACCGGGATCTGTATGGGAGAGAAGGGAGAGCTTACTCGGATTCTAGCTCCTGTTTTTGGATCTACATTTAACTATGTGATAGATAAGGAGAGCTCTGAAGAATCTGCTCCTGGTCAACTTGATATTTCTGATCTTATAGATATCTACAGATATAGATCTCTTAACAAAGCAACAAAAGTTTTTGCACTTCTTGGGAATCCAGTAGCGCAGAGCCCTTCCCGCATTACTCATAACAAGGTTTTTAGAGATCTCAATGAAAATGCTGTTTATTTAAAGATTAAGCTTGAAAATGACGAACTATCTTCGTTTGTAAACTGTGCAAAAAAACTTCCTTTCCATGGGTTTTCTGTAACAGTTCCTTTTAAACAAGATGTAGGCGCTCTTTGCAAGTCTCTTGATGATCGTGCGAATAAAATAAAAGCCGTTAACACCCTTTATAAAAGGCAGGGAGAGTTCCTGGGATCCAATACCGATGGAATAGGAGCTATAAAAGCTCTTGAAGCCTCGACAAAACTTGAGGGAAAAACTGTAATTGTCCTCGGAGCAGGCGGCTCTGCGAGAGCGATCGTTTATACTCTGCTAAGCGCCGGAGCCAAGGTTATAATCATTAATAGAACAGCTTCGAAAGCGCAAGCTCTTGCTAGTGAACTCGGCTGCACTGGCGTTGGGTTTGATGACTTTTCCCATGATCAGGTAAAGAGCCCAGATGTGATTATCAACACTACAACTGTCGGCATGAATGATGAGATGAGTACACCACTTAGAGGTGAGTGCATTTCTAATAGGGCTGTTGTCATGGACATTGTAGCAAGTCCAAAGGAAACAAAACTTTTGAAGCTTGCAAAAGAAAAAGGATGTTCTGTTGTCTACGGTTATGAAATGTTTGTCTATCAAGCCGTTGAGCAATTTATTCTGTTTCTTGATCAAGAACTTGATAGACAATCAATAGGAAAAAGCATCAAAGATGCTTATGATTCATTATGAGCAACTTCTTTAGAAGCGCTTTCATCAAGGCCTTTGTAAATTTCTTTCCATAGTTTGTCATCAACCTCAGAGCCATACTGCTGCACGACTTTAGATGCCACAAAAGTACCGATCCATGCGCACTTTTGAAGGTTTTCATTGTTTAGATAACCGTGTAGAAATCCTGATGCAAATAGATCTCCAGCACCTGTTGTATCGATGCACTTAACATCTATTGCAGGAGTGTAAAACTTGACCGTACCACTTTTTGCCCAAGAGCCTCTGTTACCCATGGTGACAACTGCTACATCGCAAAATGTAGCCAAGAAATCGCAGGCTTCTTGCGGGTAGAGGTGTGTGAGCTCAAATGCCTCTGCTTCATTTGCAAAGACAATATCAACGTACTTTGGCAAAATGTTTAAAAGATCATCTTTGTAAGTTTTTACAATACCTATGCTACTAAGGTCTAAAGTGATCTTCGCCCCTTGTTTCTTAGCAAGCTCGATAGCTTCCTTGAAGAGTTTGGGGTTTTGAAGCTGATAGCCTTCTAGATGGAAGAGCTTGATGTTATTGAATATCTTTGGGTTGATATCGATATTTTCATTGCTGTGAGACGCTCCTAGGTATGTTCTCATTGTACGCTGACCATCCGGTGTCACAAAACAAAGAGCTTGTCCTGTTGGTAGGGATCCTTGGTGTAGAAAGGGAGTAATTTCAATGTTTTTAAGGCTTTTTAGATAGAATGACCCCTGCTCATCTGCTCCTATTTTACCAAGAACAGCACACCTTTGTCCAAGTTTCGCTAAGCCCTTTATGACGTTAGCGCTGCTTCCGCCGCCTGTTGTGTTGATGAGTTTTGTATCTTTCTCTTTTAAGATCGTTCTTAAGGAAGTATATTCAATAGGCGCCCATGTACCTTTGTCGTATTTCATTTCTTCCAGCTCTTCATCGTTAACTTTTAATATATAATCAATGAATGCAGAACCAAGACCAAGAATGTCGTAGTTTTCTTTTGTCTGAGAAGATTCCTCTTTAGAAAAAGCTGTAGCAGGTAATGTTATAGAAAGGATGGCAAAGATAGACAGTCGTAGTAGTAGTTTTTTCATGAAAAATCCTCGTTTCAATGTGATTCTGTTGAAGAAATCACAATATATAACGAGGATTTAAATAATATGCACGTAAATCAATTAGAAATTAGTAGCACTATCGATACAATCTCTTGGAATATGACTCTCTTTTAGTGCCTTTGAAATCATCACCTTAAGATGATCTTTTCTCTTCTGATCCTTGAGATCTTTAGATTTCTGAGACATAATGTTTAAAAGCTCATCATCACACTCTTCAATAAGAGTGTTTGTTTCTTCAATGTTTACGACTTCATCGTGCTTATGGACATCTTCTTTTACCCACTGCTCAAAAGCCTGTATCTTGATAGATTTTGCAGCTTCTAGTTGTGACTCGAAAAATGCTCTTGCAATTCTTGGATCAACACCTTTGCTCTCAGCTTTCTCTTCGATAGCAATAAGAAATGCTTCTTCTTTTTTCGGTTCATCGATCGGTACTTTATTGTTCCACTTGTATGTTGCAAGCTTTTTATAAAGATCGAGTCTTTTGGCCATTAACTGGCTCATTTCATCAACTTTACCTTTGTTATCTACTACGATTTCTTGCTTAGGAGCTTTTTCATCGCTCTCGGCAAGGATAGGAGATGCGGCAAGTAGTGGTGCTACACAAAGAGCAAGTAGCCTTTTTTTCTTAAATAAATGTTTCATTGTTCCTCCAATAGGATTGCCCATATTAAGGAGTGATTATAGCAGATATTAGTTGATTTGAAAAAGAAAAATAATAGTTATGATGAAAAGGTCAGGATTAAAATATATTAATTTCATAAAACGATAAAAAAGTCTGAATAATATACCTACTTCGATATTAAAGTGTCTTTTTGTAAAGTTACTTTTTTAGATATTTTGCCTACAACGAATCTTTTTGATCTATTCAACTATACTGGGTTTAAAACGAGAAATGAATTTCTTTAGCAAGGAGATTTTATAGAGCTTCTTACCAAGTAGCCTTGTTGAAGTGTTTTTTGCATCAAGCTTATGGGAAAGGTAATGATAGCAGATTGCTTCATCACGTTTCTTTACAGAAAGGTGGTAGAAGCCCATGACGTTCATGAAGCCCACAAATTCAGAGACATGAAAAGCTGCTCTATTTGGATAGAGCTTTTTTAAATCAGTATGGCCCTCAAAAATCTTTTCAACCTCCTGTGTCTTTTTCTTTCTAAGGCACTGGTCTGCATAGTTGATTTTTACAAATAAATTATCAGGGATTGCTTCATAAGCAAGTTTTGTAAGATTTTCAGCTTTTTTAATCTTTCTTATTCGGATGTAGGCATAACTAAGAAGGTTGTAAATCTCAGGTACATTTGCATATTTCTTTAAAAGAGCGTCGATCTCCTTAATACATTCCTTAGGTTTAGACTCCACCTTTTGATGCAGTGTTAAAAAGCTATCCAGGTCAGTCTTTGAAAGCGTTCTTTTTAAATTGGCAAGATCCTGTTTAAAAGTCACATGAAGGGGACTCATATAAAACTTATCAGTTTTCTGCTCAGGGATAAAAAGAATGTCCTTTTGGCTTTTCATAAGAGTTTAAATTTTTTCGGTTCTTTCTTCTGTTAAACTTGCATTAAATCTAAAAAAACATAAAGCTTTATCAATCACGTATTTAATTTTTACCGTGTTGTGAGGTTTTCGTGCGCCCAGTAGCAAAGAACATTGTATCGTTTTTGATAGCAATTATCATAGGACTATTTATTTGGTTCTCCCCAGTTCCAGAAGGAGTTACAAAAGAAGCTTGGCATCTTCTTGCGATCTTTGTCTTTACCATTATTGGGATCATCACAAAGCCCCTTCCTATGGGAGCCATGGCTCTTATGGGACTCACACTCATTACAGCTACCAAAACCCTGACTCTTCCAGAAGCTTTTAGCGGATTCAACCATTCTGTTGTCTGGCTCATTGTAATTGCATTCTTTATTGCAAGGGGGTTTATCAAGACAGGCCTTGGAGCAAGGGTTGCTTATGGCATTATCAGCGTTCTTGGAAAAAGCACACTAGGTATGAGTTATGGGATCATGGCAACTGATCTCGTACTGGCCCCAGCTATTCCTAGTTTGACAGCAAGATCTGGGGGAATTATTTTTCCTGTTGTCAGCTCCTTATGTAAAGCATTTGGTTCAGAGCCGCATTCTCACCCAAGAAAGCTAGGATCGTTCCTGTTTTTATCAGCATTCCAAGGGGCTATGGTTACAAGTGCGATGTTCTTAACATCAATGGCTGGTAACCCACTTGTTGCAGACATGGCAGCTAAAGTTGGAGCAGATATAAACTGGGGAACATGGGCCCTTGCCTCTTCTGTCCCTGGGTTATTGAGTCTCGCACTGATCCCTCTTATACTTTATAAAATGTATCCTCCAGAGCTTAAAGCAACACCACATGCAAGGCAGTTTTCTTTAGATAAACTTAAAGAGCTTGGCAAGATGAAAACGCAAGAGTACATCATGCTTACTGTTTTTATTATTCTTGTGTTCCTGTGGATCTCCGGCTCTTGGATAAAAATGAGCGCTACAACAGCAGCTCTTATTGGCCTTTGCTTCCTTCTTATCGCGCAGGTTCTTTCCTGGGATGAGATCATAAAGGAAAAAGGAGCTTGGAATACGCTTATCTGGTTCTCTGTTCTTATTATGATGGCGACCTATCTAAACAAGCTTGGCCTTACCCAGTGGTTCAGTGAGTATGTTGTGAGCCATTTAAAAGGGTTAGACTGGAAGGCGGCTTTCTCTGTACTTGCCGTTGTATACTTTTTCAGTCACTATTTCTTCGCAAGTAATGTCGCACACATAGGTTCTATGTTTGCTCCATTTCTTTTCTTAAGTGTAGCTCTTGGAACACCTGCTATGTATGCGGCATTAACACTTTCTTTCTTCAGTAGCCTTTTTGGAGGCCTTACTCACTACGGATGCGGCCCCGCGCCGATCTTATTTGGAGCAGGCTATGTAAAAGTTGGAGCCTGGTGGAAATTCGGTTTCATATTCGGTGTGATGAACATTATCATTTGGATGTTTCTAGGAGGGGCTTGGTGGAAGCTATTAGGTCTTTATTAAACTTATAGGAATCATCAAACACTTCGCTTTTTTTGCTATAATTTTTTCGAGCTTTTCCGTTGAAAAGAAGATAGTTACTAATAATATGGATGCAACCTGTTTCTCAGAAATGAGCGAGCTTAGAGAGCAAATATCTAAGACTAACAGTTGTTTGATAGATCTTCTTAAGGAGCGATCTGAACTCACTAAGAAGATAGCGATAATCAAAGATAGAAACAATTTACCTATATACGATCCAAAGAGGGAAGAGCTTCTTATAGATAACATAAGAGAGCTTGCCTTAAAGAAGAAAGTAGATCCGCAACTAGCTGAATTTGTAATACGTATAATTCTGTCCTTTTCTAAAGGAGAAATGAGAAATGCTATAGAGCATAGTAAGACTCGTTACTCTTCTTAAGGATTAAATTGTTGAATTTCCCTTCTTGACTAATCAAGTTGATTCAATTTAAGACTAATTCTTTTGACTTTTGCAATTTTTTTTTGTAGGTTAAAAACTCTTTAATGAAGAGTGTTTTAATGAGAAAATGTAGTTCTATTTTATTTTTCTTGCTGTCTCTATATTGTTTCGCAGAAGAAGATCAAAGAATCTTTGTCACTACAGACTGTCTAGATGCAACCTATACAACTATTAGCGCGGGATATCGCGGTAACAGAGGTATGGGGTATGATGAAGGCTATTCTACGCTTGCTCTATTTATGACACCTTCTTGGACAAACGAAGTACAGCCGATCTTAGACGCAAAACTACACATCTTTAATGATGGATACTACGCGTCGAATCTTGGTGGTGCTCTTCGATTTGGAACGTCTAAAGACTGGGGCGTTTTTGGAATAAACGCATTCTATGACTACAGGAAATGGAAAGGTCTTGAGACCAATCAGTTTGGTGGCGGTCTCGAGCTTCTTATGAATGTCTTCTCAGTAAGGCTCAATGGTTACTATCCAATTAGTTCAAAGTTTAAGCATACTCCTGTGACTTTTTCTCGCCTGCAAGGGAACTCGATTCTACTTAAACAGAGCTGTAGGTATGCTCTTCCAAGTGCCGACTTAGAACTCTCTGCAAGTAATTTTTCTGGCTGGAAGTATGCTGATGTTTATGCAGCAGCAGGCCCTTATTATCTTTTTAAGCAAAATGGTAATCCAGTTTCGATTGGCAACCATCTTGGCATTCGAACAAAGTTAGAGCTTATTTTTAAGTGGTTTAGAGTTGGTGGAGAGTATACCTATGACAAGCTCTACCGTTCAAGAGGTGTTGGCTATGCATCACTTGTAGTACCTCTTGGGAAAAGAGAGAAGAAGCTTCGCTGGGCTGGCGCAATGAAAAAAGACAACCCATGGTGCAGACCCTATAGAAATCAGATGGCTGTCAAAACTCAGACGATTCGTAGGAATGAGATCATTCCAATGAAGAATAAGACATTTGAAAAAGATCATAGGTTTTATGACGCAAGTTTGTTTAGCATCAATAACGTTGTCTTCGTAAATAACCAAGGACCTCCTTTAGGTCTTGGTGTTGCAGCCGCTGGTAATGGTACGTTTGAGAGCCCATATACGACACTTGCTCAAGCTGAAGCAAACTCAGTTGCGAGAGATGCTATCTACCTTTATGCAGGTGATGGTACAACAAATGGCTATGATACGGGCCTTGTTATGAAGGAATCCCAGTACTTTATCGGCTCTGGTCAAGAGCTAGACTTTGGTTTCTTTATCCTTCCTGCACAAACACCAGGAAGAGACCCTGTAATGACAAATAATGGGTTTGGTATTGTTTTAGAGAATGGGGCCTTTGTTAACGGAATAAATGTCCAAAACACTACAAGAAACTCTGTGATTGCAGATTCTAAAACAGACTTTATAGTACAGAAATGTAAATTCATCTCAAATAGTGTAGATGCAACAGTGCTTCTGCAAAATAATAGTAATAATTGTGCGATACAAGACAACAACTTCACAACAACAAATAGTACATCTACTGCGATACGTTTATTAGATATTGTAAATCAAAGCGGCGCGCTTGGTGGAAAACTCAGCATTCTTAGAAACACGATTTCTGGTAAATCTGCCACAAGCCTAAACACTGGGATTGCGGTTGATTGGGAGAATAAAATAAGTGTTTTCTCCCCACTTGTTTTCGTCAAGAATAACGTAATTAACCAAGTAGCGAATGGATGTACGCTAAACAGCACTACAGTTGCAGCACCTCAAGCTACATTTGCCAATAACACAATTTCATCAAATCAAAAAGGAATCTATCTCAAAGGTAGAGGAACCGATTTTGTAGCAACCTTGAACATAGAGGGAAATAAACTAACACCCGCTGGAAATGCTCCAGAAGTTGGGATTGATCTTGATTTTGACTCCTTGGTTGATGTTCGTGCTGGAGCTAGTGTTAACGTGACAAATAATGCCATCGGGACTTCTTCATCTATTTTATATTCAGGTAATGAGTTTAATGCTGTTTTCGCAGGAGCTTCTATTCTAAGGTTCTTTGGTAACACAACCCAAAACCCCCATGCCATTTCCACTATCAATGGGCCGACGGACATCGTAAATCTAACTATCAAAAACTCTGGCGGATCTGAAGCGGCTTTTAAATCCAGTAACAAAGAGTTCAATTTTACGATCTCTGGAAATGTGAAATATGAGTAGTGTATCTTCTTGTTAAAGATAGAGCTAGATCGCAGTCCCTTTAGAATAAAAAATATTTTAATATAATACTTTTCTTGATTTTGGTATAATCATTCACGATCTATATATGAGAGAGATGTTATGCCAAGAGTATCGCCTGTTAATTTGAGAGTACCTTTGGAAAGAGTTGAGTTACCTGCGCAACGCTTACCTGTGGCTCCTGCAGATCAAGACTCAATCCAAAATTTAGGTGCTCGCGCGCAACCATCTTTTGCCACTTCAATGACATGCACAATACGCAAAATATTAGGTACGTTTGCAAAAGTACTGAAAGGCCTTTTCAACCCTGTTATTGCTGCTATATCTCGTATGTTTGGAAAAGGTGTTTCATTACCAAAAACAGAAAAGCCTCTGCTTATAACAGCTCCCAATCACTCTGGAATCGGGCAGCGTTTTTCTGGTCTAAATGCATCTTTATTTGCTAAGGCTTTCATCAATTATATCCAGAAGCACAAAATAGATCTTGGTGTTGACCACTTGCTTATGTATCAGACTAGGTTTGGGAAAACGACCAAAGTCTTTGATGGAGAAGATAGCTCTATGCCTGGAGCACTTAACAGTGTAAGAGAGGGTGAGAAAGTGCTATTACTATTTTTCCATACGGATGAAAATGCTAGATCTACCTTTGAAACCCCTGGCTTCTTTGATGTACTTCTTGGTTCTCAACCTACGTTATCAAAGTTCAAAGGAAATGGAGATTTCCATGCTCTTAATGTAAGGACTCCTATGCTATCGCTAAGCGCTTTGTATACATCTGATGCTCGTGTAGAAGCGTTCTTAAAAAGCGTTATAGACGCTGTTTCTTCAAATAAAGTAAGCGGCTCTTGGGTATATTAAAGCTACTGCAAGCTAGAGTTTATAACTAGACCCTTGCGATTATTTTTCTTGAGAAGTTACTCTTTATTTCAAACGACTCAATAGGCAATAACTGTGCTGATTCGAACTTTACTGACTTTTCTTTTTATATGCGTCTTTCAAGGCTACCTTAGCTGCGCAATGTACTCAATTTCAGAACTTACAGCTGTTGTTCAACTCAAGCACAGAGAGCATAGAGGACTTGGCTATGATACTGGGTACTCAACTTTGGGAGCTTTCATCATTCCTAAATCAGAATCTAACGTACTTCCTCTTGCAGATATTAGAGCTCATGTATTCAATAACGGTTATTTTGCATCAAATCTTGGTGCAGGCTGCAGGTTCATTACAAAGAGTGATCAGTTTGCTATCGGGTTAAATGCCTTTTACGATTTCAGAAAGTGGAAAGATCTCTATACATCACAGTTTGCAGCAGGGTTTGAAGTTTTAACTAAAATTATAGACCTAAGGTTGAATGGGTACTATCCTATAGGACAGAGGTATAAAGAAAAGATCCATTCACTCTCAGCAGATGGCTTAACGTTCCAAACAAGATACGCTCTTCCTTGTGTTGATCTAGAGCTTGCTGGAAGAGCTGTGACAGGTTCTAATTTTTTTCAGATCCATGTTGGAGCTGGACCCTACTACCTCTTAAAGCAAAATGCAGGCAGGTTTCCAACGGGAAATGCTCTTGGCTTAAGAGCGAATGCTGCTTTTCATATTTCTAAATGGTTCACCCTTGGTGGTGAATACACCTACGACCGTCTTTTCAAAGCCAGGTTTGTAGGGTTTTTATCGCTTAATATTCATCTAGGGAAAAAAGAGCGCTCGCCTTATAAAGAAGCAGAGAAGCAAAATATTAGAGAAGCTTTCCGGGTTCCTGAAAAAGAGATGAATGTCAGGCTGCAGCCGATTAGGCGCAATGAGATCATCCCAATGATAAGAAGAAGACATACCGTATCAAGTTTATGAGTAGCAAAATCAAACTTCCATTCCTTAACCTTAAAAAAGTATCGTTCTCAGAACTTTATGAGGCTCATAAAAAAGATATAGATGCAGTGGATAAGGATGGAAACACACTTGTTCACCTAGCTGTTATCTATAATAAATACGAGTATCTAAAGCCTGAGTACTTTCAGAACTTAAAAGAGCTCTTAGATAAAGAAAACGATTACGGTCTAACGCCAAAAGCGATTGCAGAGCTGCTTGGAAGGCCTATAAGCTGCCTTGATAAGCCGCATGCGGCACTTTCTGTATACATGCGTAATGAAGATAAGATTGTTGACCTTACGGATAAGGAAGTAGAAAAGCATTTCAAGATAAAGTACCAAGATCGCCTGGAGTTCAAAAACTATAGCTACCTGAATTTTGTCTGCAAAAATATTAAGAGGGCTTTTAGGAAAAGCGATCTTAAATGGAAAAATCACTGGACGTGCTGCATGCATGAAGCAGCTCTTAAAGAAAGGTTTTTCCCTAAGACGTACGTAAAGTGGATTGATCCACTTATTGGCTACGGCCTTTTTGCAGGAGAAGATCTTACGGAATATATGCTTGTTGGCGAGTATACAGGCGTTCTTAGAAAACGCCAGTCAAGAAAAGACAAGTTCAATGACTATATCTTTGGTTATACCGTTGCGATTTATGAAACACCCTTTGTGATTGATGCTCAGAAAAGAGGCAACTATACAAGGTTCATCAATCATTGTGATGAGCCCAATCTATTTTCTACTTGGATGATCAGTGGGGGAATCTGCCACGTTATTTTGTTTGCAAAGCATGCAATACCCAAAGGCACTCAACTCACATACGATTATGGACCGAACTTCTGGAAAAAGAGATCAGATCCGCTATTAATTTAGAGTAGTTTTTCTAAAAATCCCATGAGTGTCAGCGCTCCTCCGCTATGCACAAATAAGATGTTTCCACGAAGGCTCTTTTGCATGATGATTTCATAAGCTGATAGCACAAGCTTCGATGAGTAAATAGGATCAAGAAAAACCCCTTCTTCTTTTGCGAAATCTTTTATGAATGAAAAGACTTTTCCATTGGTAGAGCCAAAAGATTTGCAAAGGCTTGGGAAATGCAGAGTAAAATCAGCTGGGGTGATTTCTTCTCCAAGCTCTTTCTCTAAAAGGCATTTGTAGTAAGAGAGTTTTTCTAAGAAGAGCTCTTTGCTATCTGCCATAAGCACTACGTGAAAATGCGCTTTTATACCAAGCTCTTTTGCAGATAGTATTGTAGAGATAGCAGAGAATCCTGTTCCAGCATCTAGGAAGATGTGATCATAGTTTGAGTCTTTAAAGTCGAGGCAAAGACTCATCATCCCAGGCATCGACTCAAGCATATCTCCACCTTCTTTAATGAAAAAAGTATCTTGATTAATGAGCTTACTGATAATGGCATCTTTGTTTTGCCACTGATCGTTTGTTAGGTAGTGCCATGAGGATCCTTTTGCAAGGGTTTTTAAGAAGATGAGATTCCCTTTCTCCTCTCTTGGCTTTTTTGTGAAGATCGTGGCCCGAATGTTATTTTCGTTCAGCAGCTGCATGATGCCAACAAGATGGTTTGAGTTTGCGCTTCCAACAAGAGCAACATCTTTGCAGCGGATCTTATTTAGATGGGGGATAAGGGAAGAGTATTTCCGATATTTACTGCCACTTATGCCAAAACTCAGCTCGTCATCTCTTTTTAGATAAAGATTTGCTCCATTAAATGGCTGGTTATTAAGTGAATGAACTCTTGATTTAAGGTTGAACTTGGGCCCTATGCGAGCGTGTATGAAATCAGTAAATGTATTCTTCATGGGATTCTACTTGAGTTAATAAGAAGAGAAAGTATACCTAAACTTCTCTTTTTTAGGAGCATGATTACAAAGTAAAGATAATTTTAGACACAAAATCTTCTATGGATTAATCTGCGATTTAGAAGGGCATAAAAAAGGCATGGTATCGTGGGAAAAAACGTAGCACAGAAACTCATTGAGTCACACTTAGTCTCTGGAAAGATGGTTCCAGGAGAAGAGATAGGAATTAAGATAGATCATACTCTTACGCAAGATGCTACAGGCACTATGGTAATGCTTGAGCTTGAAGCTATGGGTCTTAAAAAAGCGAAGACAGAAGTTTCTTGCCAGTATGTGGACCACAACATCATCCAAAATGACTTTAAAAACCCTGACGACCACTTGTTTTTATATAGCGCTGCTCGAAAATTTGGCCTTTGGTTTAGTAAGCCTGGTAACGGAGTATCGCATCCAGTTCATATGGAAAGCTTAGGACTACCTGGAAAAACTATGGTAGGCTCTGATAGTCATACACCAGCAGCTGGTAGCCTCGGCATGCTTGCTATAGGTACTGGCGGTCTTGAAGTGGCACTTGCGATTGCAGGGCAGCCATTCCATGTAAAGATGCCTAAGATCTGGGGAGTCAAGCTTACAGGAAAACTTCCTGATTGGGTGAGTGCAAAAGATGTGATCCTTGAGATGTTAAGGCGTCATGACGTTTCTGGCGGCGTTGGAAAGATCATTGAATATTACGGTCCAGGACTCGATACACTTTCTGCTATGGATCGCCACGTAATTGCGAACATGGGTGCAGAGCTTGGAGCGACAACAACAGTGTTTCCATCTGATGATGAAACGAAAAGATTTTTAAAGCAGCATGGTAGGGAAGAGGTATGGACAGAGTTAAAAGCAGATCCAGATGCTACTTATGATGAAAACGAAGAAATTGATTTATCTAAACTTGAGCCACTTATTGCCTGCCCAAGTAGCCCTGGTAATGTTGTGCCTGTAACAGAAGTAGCTGGTAAGGATGTTTTCCAGTGCATGGTGGGATCTTCTGCAAACCCAGGCTATAGAGACTTTGCTATTGCAGCAATGATCGTCGATGGAAAGAAAACAAAAGACCACGTGTCTTTTGATATCAACCCAACTTCAAGACAGTCACTAGAGAACCTCGCAAACTTTGGCTATTTGAACTCTCTAATAAGATCAGGTGCAAGAATCCACCAAGCTGGATGTAACGGTTGTATTGGTATGGGTCAAGCCCCTGCAACAGACAAGATCAGTCTTAGAACAAATCCCAGAAACTTCCCTGGAAGATCTGGAACAAAAGAAGATAAAGTTTACCTTTGTAGTCCAGAAACTGCAGCAGCGTCTGCTCTTACTGGTGTTATCACGGATCCTCGGACTTTGGATATGCCTTATCCAAAGTTCAAGGAGCCCGAGACAATAGAGATCGTTGAAACCCTTACAAAACCTGTTGACGATGGCCACAAGCATGAGCTGATCATGGGACCAAACATCAAGCCTTTTCCAAAATTCGGAGAGCTACCAAAACATATTGAAGGCCCTGTGCTACTAAAAATGGGTGACAACGTTTCAACGGATGAGATTCTGCCAGCCGGTGCTAAGGTTCTTCCATTTAGAAGTAACATCCCAGAGATCAGTAAATTCACTTTTGGACAAGTGGACGAGTCTTATTATGACAGAGCGATGAAGTTTCAAGACAAGGGTTCTCTTATTGTAGGAGGCAAAAACTACGGCCAAGGTTCTTCAAGAGAGCATGCAGCAATTTCTCCTAGATACCTCGGTGTAAAAGCTGTAATTGCTAAAGGTTATGCTCGTATACATAGAAAGAATCTGATTAACTTTGGTATACTTCCGCTTACTTTCGAGAACGAGAGTGATTATGACAAAATTGACCAAGAAGATGTACTAGAGATCAAAGATGTGAAAGATGGTGTTGAAAAAGACCATGTAGAGGTTTTTAACAAAACAAAAAACACATCTTTTAAAACAGTAATGGGCCTTTCTCCTATCGAAAAGAAATCTGTTCTTGCAGGAAGTTTGATTAATGTTGTCTTAGCTAGTCACTCCTGATTGCAGTATGAAATGACAGATGATGTAAAGATTAAAGAGCCTCCACTATTCCTTATGTTCTTGCTTATATGCATAGGGACAATCGGAGCTGTTCTTTATACTCCTGCTCTTCCCTTTATTACTGAGCATTTCGGAATATCAGACGATTTATCAGAGCTTACGATGACCTTCTATCTCGTTGGTTATGCTGTGGGCCAGCTGCTCTATGGTCCGATTTCAAACAGGCTTGGTAGAAAACCTGCTCTTTATATAGGTCTTACGATTGCCGCTATCGGGGCTCTGTTAAGCATTTTATCTTTTCACTTAGATAGCTTTTGGCTTTTGACGATTTCAAGGCTTATTTTTGCCCTTGGAGCTTCTGCTGGCATACAAGTCATCTTTACAGTGATTGGGGACTTCTACAAGCCTCCAAGGAACTCCCAGGTCTTATCCTACCTTACTCTTGCCTTTGCAATAGGCCCAAGCTTTGGAATTACAATTGGTGGGTTTTTAACGCAGTATCTTGGCTGGGCAAGCTGCTTTTACTTTTTACTTATCTACTGCGTTTTTCTGATCGTTCTTGTGAAGATCCTTCCTGAAACGAATCTTGAGAAAGATCCTCATGCAACCAAGCTCAAAAATATAGGCACGGAATATTTTTCTAAATTTAAAGATAAAAACGTTGTTATTGGGGGAGTGCTTATAGGGGCTGCTGTAGCCTTTAGTTACATCTTTGCCACTGCCGCTCCATTCATAGCTATGGATAAGCTTGGTCTTGACCCTAGTAAATATGGACTTTTAAACTTGATGCCATCTCTTGGCCTTGTGATAGGCGCTTTAACATCAGCAGCGTTTGCAAAATACATAGCGCCGCTAAAGCTTGTGCTTTATGCCTGCGTGATCACAGCGGTTGGTGCTTTTGTGATGCTCGTTTTCTTTGGATTTAATTTTCTTAATATATACACGCTATTTATTCCCTTTACATTTGCATTGATAGGTCAGCCTATCATAGAAGCAAATGTCATTTGCCTCGCTCTTGAATCGAATAGAAATAAGGCAACAACAACAGCAATCATAAACTTTATTAACTTGAGCTTAAGTGTGATATTTGTTGTTCTCATATCGCTTCCAGCGACGGTAATCCCTCTTTCACTTCCTATCTTATTTGTGGCTCTTTCCCTATTTATTTTTTATCTCTTTAAAAAGCTTAAAGATTTTCATAACGCTGAGAAACCAAAAAGCTAAGAGTTGCTGAATATTTCACAAATGTTTATGAAAAAGTAAATCATCTAAGAAGGTTTTTGTGGAAAAAGTAAAAGAGCCCCCATTTAGTTTACTACTCATCTTAGCTTGCCTTGGGTCTTTTTTAGCG
>JAJACS010000023.1 GCA_022601395.1 Chlamydiia bacterium
TATAGTTTAAAATAATAACTATTATACAAAAAAGCGGTAGGAAATGGACAGGTTTACATAAATTACGTAAAACCAGCGATTTAGGTTATTTTGAAGGAAAATGACATTTCTACGAAAGTTGCCTCTGGATCTTGAGATTCAGGTCCATATAGCTCGTCATAAGACGGGGGAGCGGTAGCCTCATGAGTGAAGCTAAATGGCACCTCTAGATAAGGCTTATCAGGGTTAAATGAGCTTTCCTGTCCTATATAAGGAGTCTCTTGGGGGCTTGCTGTGAAGCTAAACGGCATTTCTAGATAGACCTCTTCTTTTGGCTTAGGAGCTGTAAGTTCGCAGATTTTGAAGATCTGAGCATCTAAATATGGGTCAAAAGAGCCATATGAATAAATCATGGTCTTTGGCTGGTAAGCTCTTTCCATGTAGATCCCAGAGGGCTCTACATGGACTCTTCCGGAAAGGGCTCCTCTTGGAGCGACTCTCATAAATGAAGAGGAGTTGGTAAGCTCATGCATGAGACTTGAAACAGTAGGGTTATAGGAAACGCTAGGTACTATAGGCGTAACGTTGCTTACTGCATATGCGCTATATGATTGCTGAGGAGCTTGCTGGTAATATGGTTGATAGTACCCATAAGGAAAAGACATAATTGACCCTTTTTTATAAACCCTTTAATAAATCGGGGATTATAGCATTGATCATACTAATTATGTACTAAATTAAAAAATGTATAATAGTAAAAATTATACTAATATAACTTTCTTGTAGTAGTGTTGAGGGTAAAAAAAAAGGCCGCTAGTTGCGGCCTTTTACTTAAAGTGTTGCTTTTGCAGCGAGCCTTTCAAGCACCTCCGAGGAGCGCTTGATAAAGGTTGAGAACTGACTAGGATCAAGCTCTTTCTGCGATAGAAGAGAGAGATCATAAATCTGCTGTGACAGCTCTTTTGCTAAGTTTTCATCACTATTTTGTAGATTGTAGATTGCTTTGATCAGCTTGTTGTTTGTGTTCAAAACAAGTGTTCTTTTCTGAGGGAGTTTCCCAGCATCTGCATGTGTCATTGCTAGGTAGTCTCTCATACGTCTTGATTGCTCATCGATCATGATAAAAGCAGGTAGATGGTCTGATGATAGGCTCTTTGCATCTACATCAAGCATCTCATCAGATAGCAGAGTTTTAAAGGCGTCTGCCATCTTGGTCGCTTCTGTTTTTCCTTCACTATCAAGAAGAGAATCTTCTTTCTCTTTATTAATGAGGTTTTCATCGATTGCACTATCAATTCTTTGGAACTTTGTAGAAGGGTCTTTCCCTTCTAGAAAGCTCATAAGAGGTGAGTCAAGAGAGGCAGAAGCAAATAGGACTTCAATGCCCTTGTCTTTATACATTTCAAGGAAATGTGAAGTATGCTTCTCATCTGTTGTGTAAAACACTTTATCTTTGTGTTTAGACTCGCAGCGTTCTTTGTAATCCTTTATGGATGTCCACTCTTCATTTGTGTTTTTCCAAATCAGAAGATCCTTAGCTCTTTCAAAGAATTTGGTATCCTGCAAGATCCCAAGCTTTAAAATAGTTTCAAAGTCTGAGAATGTCTCAGAGTACTTTTTGAAATCACTTTGATACAGATTAGCAAGCTTGTCTGTAACTTTTTTTGCGATATGCGTTGATAGAGCTCTGACAGTAGAGTCCATTTGCAGATAACTTCTTGATACGTTAAGTGGGATATCAGGGCTATCTAGAACTCCTCTAAGAACCATCAAATAATCTGGGATCAGATCTTTTACATTATCAGAGACAAAGACTCTGTTGCAGTAAAGGTGGATGTTTGTTTTCTGGAAGTCAAATCGCTTTGTGATCTTTGGGAAGAAAAGTATTCCTTTTAGATGGAATGGGTAGTCCACGTTTAGGTGGATCCAGAAGATCGGGTCTTCTTCCATAGGGTAAAGGTGTCTATAGAGCTTAAGATATTCTTCATCTTTTACATCAGAAGGTTTTCTAAGCCATAGTGGCTCTTGATCGTTCACTTGAGTATCATTTAAGAAGATAGGGAAGGGAAGGAAGCTGCAATACTTTTCTAAGATACCCTTTAGCTTAGCTTCTTCTAAAAACTCTTTGTTCTCCTCATCGATATGAAGAGTGATTTCACATCCTCTTGTCTCCTTCTTAGAGGTGACCAAATCATACTCGGATGAGCCATCGCAAGACCAGTGAGCAGGCTTTTCATCTTTTCTGTAAGAAAGCGTATCGATCTCAACATGTTTACTTACCATAAACGAAGAGTAGAATCCAAGGCCGAAGTGTCCAATGATTTGGTCTTTTTCAGAGCCTTCTTGGTATTTCGACATAAATTCTTCAGCACCTGAAAAAGCAAGCTGAGCGATGTATTTTTCAACTTCTTCAGCGCTCATTCCAACACCTGTGTCAGTGATCACAACTTTAGAAGCTTCTTTATCGATTTTGATTTCAATTTTGAGCTCTTCGTCTTTGAAGTCGATCTCTCCCTTGTCTCTCAAAATCTTGAGCTTTGACATAGCATCACAAGAGTTAGAAACAAGCTCTCTTAAGAAGATATCTTTATCGGAATAAAGCCATTTTTTGATAATTGGCAAAATGTTTTCACTATGAATTTGCAGTGATTTTTTGGTCATGGAGATTCTCCTAAGAATAATTCAAAATAATCAGTCTATTATAAAAGATATGATCTTTTATTGGGTATTTGAAAATAGCTCGATGAAATTCACGATCCCAGCTTCTTGTAAAACAATCACGATGATGGCAGCAGGTACGATAAATCGAACGAGAAACAGCCATACAGGGAACCATTTAGACCAGATTTTTGAACCTGATGTAAGTTCTGCTTTGACATCGCTTTTTTTCAAGATCCAGCCTATAAAGATCGTTGTAAGCAAGCCAGCAACCGGCATCATCCAACTTTGGGTGATGTAGTTCATCGTATCAAAAAAGTCCTTTCCGTAGATCTCTTTCCAATTTGGAAAAAGGGTCTTTGAGCCTGAGAGGGCACTTGGTACACCAAGAGCAAAAGCAATACTTGCTGCGATGATAGAGGCTTTGATTCTTGACCATTTAAATAGCTCGATAAGGTTTGCAACAAGCATCTCAAGTAGTGAAATGGATGAAGTAAGAGCAGTAAAGACAAGAAGTACAAAGAAAACCGTTGAGATGACAAGGCCGCCAGGAAGCTGTGCAAAAAGCACTGGCATAGTTTTAAAGGCAAGGCCTGGACCACCCGCAGGTGCAAAATTAAAGGTAAATACAATCGGGAAGATCATAAGAGCAGCTATAAGAGACACAAGAAGCGTCATCATGGTTACAATAAAGCCATTCTTTGTGATGTCTTCTGAGGACTTCATATAGCTACCATAGGTAAGAATGATACCTAGGCCAACACTTAAGGTGAAAAATGCCATACCAAGTGCATTTAAAACACCACTTGGAGTCAGTCTACTAAAGTCTGGGTAGAACAAGAAGCTTGCTGCTCTTGAAAAGCCAGGCATGGTAGTCGCATAAATAAAAAGACCTATGAGAATCACAAATAGAGCAGGCGTTAAAATTTTTGACCAATACTCGATCCCTTTTCTTACCCCTGAGATAACAACACCAACGTTGATCAATATAAAGATAAAGAGCCAAAGGATGTTGACATCGGCAGAGGTGAACAAGATGTCAAAAACATGCTTGATCTGCTCTGGTGATTTTCCTTGAGAAAACTGCGTAAGTGACATCAGAACATAGCTAAGGCACCAACCTGCAACAACACTGTAGTATGATAAAATAATGAAGCAGCTGATTAAGTTCAGCCATCCAAGAAGCTTCCAGTTGCCCTTGCCTTTGCTAAGGTCTGCATAGGCAAACACAGCGGCTTTTTGAGCCCTTCGCCCTATAGTAAGCTCTGAAATAAAGAGGGGGAATCCAATAACAAAAGTAAAAATAATATAGAGAAGAACAAACGCTCCTCCTCCATTTTCTCCTACGGTGTAGGGAAATCTCCATACACTTCCAATTCCGATAGCCGATCCAGCAGCAGCAAGGATAAAGCCAACTCTAGATGCCCAATGTTCTCTTTGTTGTTTCATAACTTGTAAAAACTTCTTTCTCTTTTTTCCGAAGACCCTTAAGTTTTTAGCATAAAAAAGAACAAAACACAACAGTTTACAGAGCAAGAGTGCAAACCCGCTTTTTGCTGGTGAATGTAAAAAGAGAAAAGTAACAATCAATGTTTGAAAGTCTAAATATCAATCCGACACTTATACTCATTGCGATCCTAGCATTTATCGTAATCGGCGTTCTTCTTTCAGTGATGATCCTTGTAACGAAATCCTACTTGGTAAGTTCTGCCCCATGTAAAATTGCGATCAATGAAGATCCTTCCATGACTAAGGAAACTACAGGGGGATCGACCCTTCTTGCCGCCCTCTCGTCACAAAATATAGCGATCCCTTCTCCATGCGGTGGTAAGGCCACGTGTAAACAGTGCAAAGTTCAGGTAGTAAAAGGAGGTGGAGAGCCTCTTGAAACAGACAAAGGGACCTTTTCTCCAAAAGAGCTGAAGCTGGGCTGGAGACTTTCATGTCAGTGTAAGGTCAAAGAAGACCTCTCGATAAAACTTCCAGAAAATCTTTTGGAACTTAAGATGATAAAAGCAAAGGTTTTATCGAATGATAATGTGGCAACGTTTATTAAAGAGCTTGTGGTAGAGGTGGAGGAGAACTCTGTTACCTATCAGCCAGGAGACTATCTGCAGTTTTATGTGAAACCCTTCAAGACGAACACCTCTGATTGGAAATCCTTAATGGATCCTAAGTACTATGAAGATTGGGAGAGGTTTCAGCTTTTTGATAAAACGATTGATTTTTCAAGTTTGCCAGAAGATGTCATCCGCGCTTATTCGATGGCTTCTTACCCAGACGAAGGTAACAAGCTAAAATTTAATATTAGGATAGCATCTCCTCCTATGAAAGCAGGGAAGCCTGTTAGTGGAATCCCTTGGGGAATCTGCTCTTCTTATACGTTTAGCTTAAAACCAGGAGATGATGTGCTCCTTTCTGGTCCTTTCGGCGAATCTCATATGATTCATGACGAAAGAGAGGTGGTGTTTTTAATTGGGGGAGCAGGCTCATCCTTTGGAAGATCCCACGTGATGGATCTATTTAAAAATAAGAAAACAAAAAGAAAAATCAACTACTGGTATGGAGCAAGGTCCTTAAAAGAAAATATTTATCAAGAAGATTTAGAAGCTTTAGATAAAGAGTTTGAGAACTTTTCCTATCATCTTGTACTGTCAGAACCAACGGAAGAAGACCTTCAGAAGGGCTGGCCCAAAGAAGATCCAGTGAAGACAGCCTTTTTATTTAAGGCTTTTGAAGAAGGCCAGCTAAAAAATATGGAAGAGCCTGAGAACTGTCTCTACTATGTTTGTGGACCACCTCTTCATAATGAGAGTGTGATGAGGCTTTTAGATAATTATGGAGTCACAAAAGAAAGTATTATACTTGATGACTTCGGCAGCTAATAACCAAGGAAGCAGAATATGAAGATTGTGGTAGCGCAGATAAATCCCAAAATAGGGGATTTAGATGGGAACACAAGAATGATTACGGATACGATCCAAAAAGCTCGCGACGATGGATACGATCTTGTCTTATTTCCAGAACTCACAATTTGTGGTTACGCTCCGGAGGATCTGCTTCTCCATAATTCTTTCATTGATGGGATGCAACAGCATCTTGAGCAGATCATTAAAGCGTCACATGGGATTGCTGCGATTGTTGGGCTTGCAAGACGCAATCTTTTCTATGGAGAAAAAGGTCTTTTTAACAGTGTCGCTATTATACAAGATGGTCATTTGCTTGGATTTCAAGATAAATGGCTATTGCCAACCTATGATGTTTTTAATGAAAGAAGGTACTTTGAGCCGGGTCAAGAGACAAGGATTTGGGATATTAAGGGCAAGCGAGTTGGGATTGTGATTTGTGAAGATATCTGGCAGCACGCTGGCTATGTAGACCTGACCTCTTATGAAAGAGACCCTATACAGGAGCTTGTAAAGTATAAGCCTGATTTACTTATAAATTCTTCTGCGTCACCCTATCAGTTTCAAAAGCCTGATGTGCGTATTAAAGTATGTGAAAAGGCCGCTAAGTCTTTGGGGTGTCCTGTAATTTTATGTTGCCAAGTTGGAGCAAATGATCAGATCATTTTCGATGGTTATAGTGTTTATGTTGGTAAGGAAGGAACTCTTTGCCGGCTAGGAAAAGGTTTTCAAGAAGAGTTAATGCATATTGACCTTGAGCATCCAAGCTGCGTTGCAAGCTTTGAGTATGATCCTATGAACGATCTTTTTGAAGCGTTAACCTTAGGAGTGAAAGACTATTTCAAAAAATCTAATTTTGAAAAAGCCTGTCTGGGGCTTTCTGGAGGGATCGACTCTGCCCTTGTAGCTTGTATAGCAAAAGAGGCACTTGGACCTGAGAATGTGATAGGCGTATGCATGCCTTCTAAATACACGTCAAAAGAATCCGTCGAAGACGCACACGCTCTTGCAAAGAACTTGGGAATCCAATGTATTGATATCCCGATAGAGCCTGGAATGGGATCACTGCTCTCTTCTCTGGATCCTTTTTTTGAAGGGAAGGAAGAAGATGTCACGGAAGAAAACCTGCAATCTCGTATAAGAGGGATCATGCTGATGTCCCTTTCCAATAAGCATAACTATATTGTGCTAAGCACAGGAAATAAGAGTGAGACTGCTATGGGATACTGCACTCTTTACGGAGATATGTGTGGCGGCCTTGGTGTGATAGGAGATGTTGTAAAAACAAAAGTCTATGAACTATGCAGGTTTATAAATACTAAAACGCCTGGAGCGATTCCTCAGCGCATTATTGATAAACCTCCATCAGCAGAGTTAAAGCCTAATCAGATAGATCTTGATGCTCTTCCAGATTATCAAATTGTGGATCATGTTCTAGAAGGCTATGTAGAGGATTACCTTCGTGTAGATAACATTGCGGAAAAGTATAAGGTGCCTGTAGAGACTGTTATGAACCTTGTTAGAAAAATCCATAGAGCGGAATACAAAAGAAGGCAAGGACCTCCGATCTTAAGAGTCTCTAAGAAATCGTTTGGTGTAGGAAGGCACTATCCTATTGTACAAGGATGGATGTAGTCACATCCCCTCGTAGGTGACATTTTTGATGTCATGAGATTGCGTCTTGAGCATCATGAGTCTGTCAAAGCCAACAGCGACACCTGAGCAATCAGGAAGATGATCAAGAGCATCTAGAAAATCTTCATCAATAGGAAGAGAAGGTTTATCCATCTTCTCTCGTTTTTCTAAAGAGGCTTTAAAGCGCTTTCTTTGCACTTTTGAATCTTGTAGCTCATCAAAGCCATTTGCAAGCTCGTAGCCTTTATAAAAAGCTTCAAAGCGCATGGCAAGTTCCTTGCCATTCTTGATGTGAGTTTTAGCAAGGTATGCTTGTTCTTTTGGAAAGTCTGTTACAAAGACCAGGGAGTCAGTACTGAAAGTCTTTTCTGCGATGTCAAAAAGAAAGTCTAAGTAGGTTTGTCTGTCGTAATCTTTGCCAAAAAGGCCGAAATCTTTGGAAACTTCTTGAAGAGTCTGAAGAGAGTCTTCTTCAGGATCAAGATTAAAGCGCTCTTTAAAGATGCTGCAATAATCTGTAATCCTGCAGGGGACATCTCCGATGAATAGAGCGATAAGCTCTTTTGTTTCGCTCATAAGTTCTTCAAGAGAAAAACCAATCCGATACCACTCAAGCATGGTGAATTCGATGGTATGCTTTTTGCTTTGTTCAGATTTTCTAAAAACATGAGAGAGTTGATAAATATCTGGAGCTCCCATTGCAAGAAGCTTCTTCATGGCGTATTCAGGGGAACTGTGGAAGTAACCCTTAGTTTGGTCTGTTGCCATGGTTTCTAAGATATCAATGGAAGAATCTATCGGAGCATGTTTGCTTAAAATAGGGGTGTCTACTTCTAAAACATCCCTTTTATCAAAAAAAGAACGAACGCTTCTTAGCATAGAAGATCGCTCTTTTATAAGAGAAGTAAGGCTTTGTATGCTACACGCGAGAGACATATTCTCCTGTGCGCGTGTCTACTTTGATTTTCTCACCTTCATTAATGAAAATTGGAACTTGAACTTTAGCGCCAGTTTCAAGAGTAGCAGGCTTCAGCACCCTTCCAGATGCAGTGTCACCGCGAGCACCAGGGTCTGTTTCTGTGATGGTGAGCTCCATAAAAGTTGGAGGAGAAATCGCTACAGCAGAACCTTTATAAAAGATAATATCATAGAGAAGATCTTCTAAAAGCCACTGGCTACATGCATCTCCTGCATCAGCAGGGATCTCGATTTGATCATAAGTGCGGTCATCCATAAACACGATGCTTTCTTGTTCTTTGTACAAAAATCGCATTTTTTTCTCTTCAACATCAGCAAGATCAAGCTTATCAGTAGACTTGAAAGTACGATCAATGACTCTTCCTGATGTAAGGTGTTTGAGTTTTGTTCTTGTAAAAGCTTGTCCTTTTCCGGGCTTTACGAAATCTGCGCTAACTATGGTATAGGGCTCGCCATCAATCTCAATCTTCATACCGTTTTTTACATCATTAGAACTTACCTTTCCCATAATATTCCTTAATTACTTGATTGTAAATCTGTTAAACAAAGCCCCATCTTGGAGGATTTTAAGATAATTTTCAATGGATTTTCGTTAAGCGATCGACTTGTTTGGTTAAATTACTAATAGCTTTATCAAGTCGTCTTTCGATTATAGAAAGAGCTGCTTGTGTTTCCCCAAGCTTCAAGAGAGTAGCGTCGTATTTAGCTTGAGCTTTTCTTGTCTTTTCTTCCAGTGTCTCTAAAGAGGTTACCGATCTTTCTAAGGAGGTTACCGAAGTTTGTAGAGATGTGGTAGATGCTTTTAAAATCCTATTTTGTTTTTTCAGTTTCTCGATTTGTTTTGCGCTTAAGTTTGATAATGAAGAAAGAAGTTGAGAGAGTTCTCTGTTTGCTGCCAGTAATCTTTCACTCCTTCTGTCTTTCATCGTCCATTGCTCATCAAGAATAGCGCCATAAAATGCAGCACAAACAATCGAAGCTACTGGGAATCCCGCTACAAAGGAAATAAAGGTTACAGCAAGAGCGATCTTCTTCCCTGTTTCAAGAATGCCGATTGTATAGAGATTCTTTCTCGCTATAGTGTTTACGCGTTCTTGTATTTCAGATATCGTCTGATCGATATGTTCTCTAGAAAAGAAGGTGCTTGTGTGTCTTTGTACAGGTAACATGACGGTCCTAAAGAGATATTTAAGTTTATCCTAGTGTAAAGAAAGAATTAAGAAAAGGCTTCGGGAAAACTATTTTTGTTAAAAATAATAGTATAATGATTTATTCGTTGAGTTAGGTCATATTAACGGGTGCAAAAAAAGAAATGTCACATTTTCCAAAAGACAAAAATGAAAAAGAAGAAGATTTTTGGGATGAAGACGTTCCCCAAGAAAAATTCGCAAGGGATACTTTAGAGAGATACTCCGGCTGTGATGTAGACGAATTTTGCGATCATCTTTTGCTTACAAACTTTCCGAGATATGTAGAGCACTTTGCAAAAGTAAAGAAAGTAAAGGTTGTCGAAGGTCTTATGTTTAAGGTTGCTCACTGCCCAAAAGAAAATGTCTCGATACTTGATTTCAAGATTGGTTCTCCAGCTGCAGCTTTAACGGTGGACCTTTGTTCTTTCTTGCCAGTTAAATCAGCTCTTCTTCTTGGAATGTGTGGAGGTTTAAGAAGAAGGTATAAAGTCGGAGAGTACCTTGTCCCTGTGGCAAGTATAAGAGGAGAGAAAACTTCGGAGTTCTACTTTCCGCCAGAGGTGCCTGCTCTTGCCAATTTCTTTATGCAAAAAGCTGTTACTGATGTTCTTGAAGATCAGGGAGTTCCGTATCATATTGGAATTACCTATACCTCGAATATCAGGTTTTGGGAGTTCAACGAGGTCTTTAAAGAGGATTTAAAAGCATCTAAAGCTCAAGGTCTCGAGCTTGAATGTGCTACATTATTCTCAGCAAGCTACAAAAGGAAGTTTACTCTTGGAGCTCTTCTTTTAATATCAGACCTACCTCTAAATAGAGGGGGTGTGAAAACAAAAAGAAGTTCAGAATATGTTTATGAAAATTTCATGCCAGATCATATTGAGAAAGGGATTGCTATTTTGAAAAGATCTGATGAGATGCTTAAAAGAAGGGTCAAAGGGCCTTATAAAAAAGACAAATAACAGTTGAGGAAGATATGGAAAAAGGTGGTGTAGAACTCTCTAAACTTGAGAAGTCTGGAGAGTACTATGTTTATAGAGGAAAGAAGTGGCGCCTTAATAAGCCTGTAAAATCTACCGCTAAAGGTAAGAAAATGATGGTTTTTGCTACAAAAACTATCAATGGGAGAAAAAAGGCTAAGGTCATTCATTTTGGAGCTCTTGGCTACGGGCACAACTATAGCGTAAGTGCTAAAAGAGACTATCTAAGAAGAAGTGCAGGTATTATGAAAAAAGATGGAACTCTTACTAAAGATGATCCATGGAGTGCAAACTACTGGGCTAGGAAGATCCTGTGGCCAAAAAACAAGAAAACAACAGGGCCTAAAACGACAAAGAAAGCTGCGTAGTTCTTTTAGCAAAAACCATATTTATTTTTTAATATCCTGTCAGGAACCAAGAGCTGGATGCCTGACAGGAGTTTCTGATTCTACTAATGAATAAATCCGATCTTTATATGCAAGCTTGACCATTAAAGAGAATCGCATTAAACTGCGTGGTATTTATTACTTTTCAATATATCAAATGAAAGAGACAAAACCTTCATTTTTTTTTCGTACCAAGAAAGAGGCTACATTCACGGGCTGATGCCCATGTTCAAGCTTCTACCCATATCCATTTATATTTATCATTTTTTTAACGAAGTAAAAGGTAGCATTTAAGATGAGTGCCGTGAGAGAGCATTGGAGCTCTAAAGTAGGTTTTGTTTTTGCAGCAATAGGATCAGCTGTTGGTCTTGGTCTGCTCTGGAAATTTCCCTATACAATTGGGCAAAATGGAGGAGGACTTTTCCTTCTTGCTTATTTTGTCTGCCTCTTTGTTGTTGGGATCCCTATATTGGTGGGAGAACTCATTTTAGGAAGGCATACCCAAAGAGCATCTGTTGGGGCCTTTGATGTCCTTTCCCCAGAGAATAAAAGCTGGAAAGCGATAGGCTGGTTTGGTGCGATCGCTTCCTTTTTGATCCAATCCTTTTATAGTGTGATTGCGGGTTGGGGCTTAAGCTACGTATTGATGTCGCTTAACGGTTTCTATAAGGGTCTTAGCAAGGAAGAAGTGTCTCTTGTTTTTGATCAGCTACAAGGTTCTGGATATATTTCACTTCTTTGGCACTTTGTCTTTACTGGAATCGTTGTTCTTATTGTTCTAGCTGGTGTTCGTAAGGGGATTGAGTACTGGGCGAAATTTATGACAAAAGCCCTTCTTATCGTTCTTGTGGGCCTTTTTATTTATGGTCTTACTTTAAAAGGCTTTAATGAGGCAGCTCATTTTATCTTCTACCCTGATCCTTCTAAATTTAAACTTTCTTCTGCCATAGAGGCGCTTGGACTTGCTTTTTGGACGCTTAGTATTGGACAAGGGATCATGATCATTTATGGAAGCTACATGAAAAAAGGGGATAGTATCCCCAGGCTTGCTGGTGTGATCGCTTTTTCTGTAATTGTGGTTGCTATCTTGATAGCTCTTACAATTTTCCCAATCGTGTTTACCTTTGGATTTAAACCTCAAGAAGGAACAGGTTTGATTTTTAAGACTCTTCCATTCCTTTTTGCGCAGCTTCCAGGAGCTTTGGTGTTTTCAACACTTTTCTTCATACTTTTTGTGTTTACGTCCTTAACTTCTGCAATACCTCTTGTGGAAGCAGTTTCTGCAAATATTATGGAGCTTTACAAAGTCACAAGAAGAAAAGCTGTTTTAGGAGTGGGGCTTGCCCTTTTAATAGTGGGAATTCCAAGTGCATTTGCAGCAACTAATTTATTATTCCCCCAGTGGAAAGAGATCTACGGCTCGAACTTTTTAGATACTGTGAATAACATCGTTTCGATTTGGATAATTCCAATAGGAGGATTTTTCACAAGTATCTTTATTGGCTGGGTTATGGATAAAAGAGTCTGCAAGGATGAGTTTTTGTCAGCAGGTGGCTCCAAAGTTTTTTATATGGTGTGGCGCTTTTTTATAAGATGGCTGGTTCCTCTTATGATTTTTGTTATCATCGTACAGAAAAGTGGGGTGTTTGACTTCGATATGATTTTTAAGACAGCAGGGGGCTCATGAGCACAAAACGAGAACACTGGAGCTCAAAGGCAGGGTTTATTCTTGCCGCTATTGGCTCTGCTATAGGACTTGGAGTTCTTTGGAAGTTTCCTTATGTTGTAGGGCAAAACGGAGGAGGACTCTTTCTTCTCTCTTATTTTGTTTGCGTACTTGTCATAGGAATCCCTGTTCTTATTGCAGAACTTATGATTGGAAGATCTTCTCAAAGAGCCGCAATCGGTGCTTTTGGGACTCTCTCAGGCAAGAAGTCAGAGTGGAAGGTCGCTGGGTGGTTCGGTGTGATCTCCTCCTTTTTCATCATGTCCTTCTATAGCGTGATCGCTGGATGGGGTATGAGTTATATTGTGATGTCACTCAATGGCTTCTACAAGGGCCTTACAGCTGTTGAGGTCGCAAAGACGTTTGACACCTTATCTTCTGCAGGTGGGATCACGATCCTTTGGCACTTCTTATTTACTTTGATCACAATGCGTATTGTTCTTTCAGGCGTTCGTAAAGGAATCGAGTTCTGGGCAAAAGTGATGACAAGGGCTCTTTTTGTGATTCTTTTTGTCCTGTTGATTTATAGCTGCCAGTTAAAAGGGTTCAATCCTGCTTTTCAGTTTATCTTTAGTCCAAACCTAGACAAGTTTAATTTCTCAAGTGTTTTGGAAGCTCTTGGCCTTGCCTTTTTTACCCTAAGCCTTGGACAGGGGATTATGATCAGTTACGGAAGTTATATGAAAAAATCAGATAACATCCCGCAACTTGCAACGATTATTGGCTGCTCGGTCATCATTGTAGCGATCCTAACAGCTCTTATGATCTTCCCTGTAGTATTTACCTTTGGCTTAGAACCATCAGAGGGGCCAGGGCTTGTGTTTAAGATCCTTCCTTATCTGTTTTCTCAGCTTCCTGGAAGTATGATCGTATCGACGATCTTTTTTACCCTGTTTGTTTTCACAGCTCTTACATCATCGATTCCATTCATCGAAGTGGTAGCAACAAATATTATGGAGCTTGTTGGCTGGGGTAGAAAAAAAGCTGTGATCTTTGTTGCTTGTTGTACGTTTACATTTGGGATCCCATCAGCCCTTTCTTTTTCAGGCTCTCTTTTCCCTACATGGTCACAGATCTATGGAAGAAACTTCCTTAATACAATTGACCTGCTTGTCTCTAACTGGCTGATTCCAGTGGGAGGGCTTCTCACCACTCTTTTTGTTGGATGGATCATGAAAAATGAGGTGATACAAGAGCAATATACAGAAAAATCAAAGTGGGTTCACTTTTGGAGAACTTGGCGCTTTTTTATGCGTTATATCATCCCTGTGCTTATTGTACTCATCATCCTACAGCAGGGCGGCATTGTAAACTTTAACGAGTGGTTCAAAGGTGCTTGATAGGATCGATCATGTAGTTCTTACAACAAACGATGTAGACGCTTGTATAGCCTTTTATACAAGAGTTCTCGGTTTTGAGTATGAGATCTTTCAAAAGAGCAGAAAGGCTCTTAAATCGAATCATTTCAAGATTAACGTTCATACGAAAGAAGAGGCGATAGCTCTTAAGGCAAAATTCCCAACTCCTGGGAGTTTGGATCTTTGCTTTATAACAAAAATGCAACTTTCTGTTTTTGAAATGCATCTAAAGAGCGAAGGGGTCAAAATCTTGGGAGGTCCTGTAGAAAGAACAGGCTCTCTTGGTAGAATGACTTCTTACTACTTCAATGATCCAGATGGTAACCTTTTAGAAGTGTCGTCCTACCTTTAATCCGATTACCTAAGAAGATCGGAGATTTCTTCAAATGATGGACGCGCTAGGGGATTTTCACTAAGGCACCTCATCATAAGCTCTCTTAGCTCTCCTGTTGGATCAAGCCTTGTTACTTTTTCCTCGTTAAGTAGCGGCCATAGATGAGCTACAGTAAGCTCTGGATAGTTTGCTACAGCAAGAGAAAAACTTAACTCGTTATTGTATTTTCCGAGCCTTGTGCCTTCGTTGATATCGCTTATAAAAGGAGAGGTATACTCATCTTTTTTTAGAAGCATGAATATGCTCATGCCAAAAGCATAAGAGTCGATTGCTTTTAGTTGATCTGCATCATCAGCACAGGACAGCATCACAGCTTCTTGAAGATCATCAATACTACTTGTTGCCTGAAGAATCTCATCAGGATGGATGCTAGCATCTTCCATAGTGGCTTCAAAGTCACTAGCTGTTCCGTATGCGGAGTCAAAAGTTACGCTTATGTTATCCTCGTAAAGTTAATCTTATACATATGCGGATATAGTAGCTGGTCCATCTTGGAATGTCTCTCCAAGTAGATGACCATTTACCATCACGCAGGATCTCCAGCTGCTGCATGATCATCACCGCCATCATCTAGTACTTCTTGAGTAGCAAGTCTTGCTGCGATGTCAGTCATCTGTGGTCTTGCGGTTGGGTTGCTACTTAAGCAAGCGATCATAATGTCATATAGCTTCCCTGTAGGGTCGAGCCTTGCACGCTTTGCAGCATCTAACTGAGGGGCGATAATCGCTGCAGTAAGTCCAGGATGAGACATGACCGCATACATAGCGGGAAAACCTGCTTCGTACTTTCCAAGAGGATGACCTTCATTTACATATGGAGAAACCATCTCATCGTTTTTAAGGAATTGATAGATCATCATACCAAAAGTAAATGAGTCAATAGCCTTTACGCAGTCTGGGTTGTCAACATCAACTCTTTGAGTAATATATTCTTTAGGTAGGTATATTACAGTTCCCTTAAGATCTTTTACTGGGAAATTAACAACAGGTGCTGCAGTTTCTAGATCAGCAACTAAAGCGCCATTTGTTCCAATAAGAACGTTTCCAGCCTTTACATCTCTGTGGATGTATCCTTTTTCATGCATATGTGCAAGTCCTAAAGCAGTCCCTGCTAGGTATCCTGTAAGGGTTTCTGATGTAAGGTCCGCATTTTCTATTTCACCTGCTAGGTCGCCGCCTGGTGCGTGCTCAAGTAACATCTCATCTGCTGTTGCAAGGTGACATGAAATTACGTTTGGATGATCAAACTTTTGTGTAAGAGAAAATTCATCGTCATAAGAAATTGCTCTATGAGCAAGTGGTTTCTTTTTCGCAAAAACTCTTCCAAGAGCAGTCACTTCTTTCACTGATGAGTTAGCTCCAGATCCAAGAGATCCTCCTTCTTCTAACACAGCAGGAGCGCTACTTGGTCTTGTGAGTGTTTCTTTTGCAAAATGGTATGTAAATTCAGGGGTTCTGGCTCCGACTTTTTGTGGAAAGAGTAATGGTGCAACAGCTTTATGTGCACGCTCAGCAGTTTCAATGCTTTCATCGATCATAAAAAGATCTGCTTTTCGATCGGTCTGCTCCTTAGAGATACATGATGGATCAACTAAGGCGCTGAATGAACGGTTTTGTGCAGGATCTCTATCAATAGGGGCTCTTGGTGCATCGATAAGCGCGAGTACATTTCTTCTGCAATCTCTTTCAGTCTTTACTCGCTGTAAAACCTCTTTTTTCCCATCTGCTTTTTCTGCTGTTTCAGCAAGTTCTGGAGAGGTTATTCTAGATGCGCAGCTAGAGAGTATTTCTCTTGATAGATCTGTGATACTAGAAGAGCTATCTGTGACTGCTTCTGGGCTTGTTCCAGCGTTTGTATATAATGTGCTTGATGCGCCTGTTGCATCAAAGTTTTCCATGCTCATTGAATCTGTAACTGACATAACCTTTCCTATTATTATAATGTTATTAATTGGCTCTAATTATAGTAAAAATAAGTTTAAAAGTGAATAAATATTTATTTAAATTATTTCTGAATTTCCACTTAGTGACTTATAGTAAGCTATTTACAAGTAAACAGCTCAAAATGCTATCTCTTAAAAAGAGCATGTTCAATGATTTTTAGCTCCACGTCTAGCTGGAGACTGGATTTGGCACCGATCTAGCTTCCCTTGGAATCAGTCCTCATAAAGAGCAAGTCTCTCTGCTACTTCGCTCATCTGTGGTCTTGCTGCAGGGTCCCTTCTTAAGCAGTCGATCATAACTCTTGTGACTTCTCCTGTTGGATCAAGCTGTCTTAGTTTCTCTTGATCAAGAAGAGGCATAAGATGCTCTGCATCGAGCTCTTTATCGAAATCCCCAATAGTCATTGCCATCACGCCCATGGAGTTAAATTTACCCTGTGGAGCGTATTCACTTACATAAGGTGAATAGATCTCAGCTTTCTTTAAAAGGCGGAACAGGGTAATTCCAAAGGTGTAAGTATCTGTAGTCTTAATTTCGTCTTCGCTTTCCCTGTCGACTTCTCCTCTGATCACTTCTGGAGCCATGAAGTAGTAAGTTCCTCTTGAGTGTGGCTTAAATTCTGTGACTGGTATTGCAGTTTCTAAATCGGCTACAAGAGCTTCTTCATCACCAACAAGGATGTTTAGAGGTTTTAGGTCTCTATGTACATAGCCCATGTCATGCATATGAGCAACTCCTTCAGCAGCTCCTGATACAAGGTTTCTAAAAACTTCAGTTGTAAGCCCTGGACTATCTGTTAAGCCTTCAAAGTCTCCATTAGGCGCAAAATCTGTAAAAATTGTTTTTTCTGTAGCCATGTGACAGGAAAGTATGTTTTGGTGATCAAACGTTTGCATTAGGCGCAGTTCTTTTGTGTAGTCATCACTTCTTGTCATAGACTTCATAGCAACTTCTCTGCCGCAAAGCTTAGCAGAATAAACATTGGAAGTGGCTCCTCGTCCAAGTAGTTTACCTCTTTCAATCAGGGGCTCATCTGGGTTATCTAGCACAGCTTGTGCATATTCATAACTACACTCTGGGGGGGCTGTTTCTGCTTGTTCAGCAAAAAGAAGTGGCTCTGCTGCTTTTTGTACACAAGTTGCAAGTCTTAAGGAATCCTCAAGATGAAGAATTTTCGCTTTTTTACTTGCATCTGCATGAGAAATTACAGGTAAATCAACGAGTGCACGAAATGAACGGTTTTGTGTAGGGTCTGCTGTTGGACTTTTTCTTGATGCGTCAGTAAGTGCGTCTGCACTTTTTCTAAACTCTTTTTCTCTTATAACCGCTTGAAAAACTTGAGTAGCTCTTCCAACTTGGGTTGCAGCATGCTTAAACGTACGAACCATTCCTGTAGGAGATGTTTTTGCCTTGCAACGTGAGCTAACTTCCGCTGTTAAATCTCCTATTACTTTTACACTTTCTGCAACCTCATGCTCGCTAAAACCTGCATCGCTAAAGAGTGATTCTGACATACCTGAGGAATCTAAACTTCCTATGCTTATTCCATCTATTGACGACATAATTATTTCCTATAATATTAATATTTATTCCTCTATTATAGTAAAGATAATTTTAAAAATAAACAAAATATAGAATTAATATTCTAAAACGAATGTTAATTCATCGAGTGAGTAGCTGGGTGGATATTTATGCAATTTTGAAGTTGTGCTTGAGCATCATGACTACGTACTTCTCAAGTTCTTCAGGATTGTCAAATTCAGGAATCAGAAGAGATTTTTTAGTGATGACTTTGCCCTTTTGGCGATTTGCTCGCATAGAGGTCTTTTCAAACTTTAGCAAACTGAAGCTATGTTTGGATGCAAAGATGCGAAGAGAGGTGAGGTGGTAGAGCCATATTACCTCAGAAGGTGGCTTGCCGAAGCGATCTTCAAGCTCTTTTAAGATATTATCTAGCTCATTTTTACACATTGTTTCTCCAAGCCTATGATAAATCTCAAGACGAAGAGAGGTCTCAGGAATATAATCCTCTGGAAGAGAAGCCGGGTAGGTAAACTCCATCTTTGTTTCTACAAAACTTGTAACGGTTTTGTTCTTAATTGCATCGACAGCTCTTTTTAAGAGCTTGCAATAGAGGTGGAATCCAACACTAGATACTTGTCCAGATTGCTGTACTCCAAGAATGTCTCCTGCACCTCTTATCTCAAGGTCTCTTAGCGCAAGTTTCATTCCACCACCAAAACCAGAGGTTTCTACAAGAGCTTGTAGCCTTTTACGGGAAAGTTCTGGTAACTCTTTATTTTGCGGAGTTAAAAAATAAGCATAAGCAGGGCGGTTCCACCTTCCCACTCGACCTCTTAGCTGATAAAGATCTGCAAGACCGAACCTGTCTGCTCGATCAATGAGGATGGTATTAGCGTTAGGGATGTCTATGCCACTTTCTACAATCGTTGTAGCGATCAGGATGTCTACCGCTCCAGATTTGAACGCGTGAAAAATTTCATCAATGCGTTCTGCTGGCATCTGGCCATGTACATAAGAAATCCTAGCGCTCGGTACAAGCTTCTGGATCTCTTCGTATTTACTGTGTATCGACTCTACTCTGTTATGGATGTAATATGCTTGCCCATCTCTAGAAAGCTCTCTTAAAAGTGCGTTTTTTATAAGGGCGCTGTCGGTCTCTGCTATGATCGTTTTAATAGGAAGTCTATCTTGAGGAGGAGTGTTGATCACAGAGAGATCTCTTGCACCTATAATAGACATATAGAGTGTTCTTGGAATAGGTGTTGCAGATAGCGTTAAACAATCCACTCCAAGTTTAGCTTTTTTAAGGTATTCTTTGGCTCTTACTCCAAAGCGTTGCTCCTCGTCAATAATGATCATGCCAAGGTTTTTAAATGCGACGTCTTTACTGATCAGCCTATGTGTTCCAATGATGATGTCCACAGAACCATTTTTAAGACCTTCTAAAACTTGTTTACTTTCCTTAGACGAGATAAACCTTGATAGTGCTTTTACATTAAGGGGGAAGTTTGCAAAACGTTCTTTAAACGTCTCATAGTGCTGCATCGCAAGGGTTGTTGTAGGAACAAGTACAGCGACTTGCTTCCTGCCTTCATGAGCAGCTTTAAAAGTAGCCCTCATAGCAACTTCTGTTTTGCCGTACCCAACATCGCCGCAAACAAGCCGGTCCATGGCTTTTCCTGACTCCATGTCTTTCTTTATAGATGCGACACCATTGAGCTGGTCTTCTGTTTCAATAAACGGAAACTCTTCTTCAAAAAGAAGCATGTTTTCGGAATCTTCAGGGTATACAAACCCTCCCTTAGCATCTCTCTCAGCTTGCAGGTGCAAAAGGTCTTTGGCATATCCCATAATGGATTTCTGCGCTTTTGCTTTTGCTACTTGCCACTTAGTAGTGCCAAGCTGATGAAGAGTAGGGGACTCTTCTTTTGTTCCAATGTAGCGGCTCACAAGGTGAGACTGAGAAAGCGGTACATAGAGCTTTGATGCGCTTGCATATTCTAGGATGATGAACTCAGTTACGTGTCCAAGGTGGTTTTTTTGCTTTTCAATCCCAAGAAATTTACCGATTCCATTGTGGAAGTGTACAACAAGATCACCCACGTCAAGCTCATGAAAATCCGATGCAGGTGTATGGTAGGTGTTGCGCCATTTTTTTCTGCGTACTTTATATCTGTTTGTAAGTTCTGTTGCAGGAAAAAGAACTGTATTGGTGTCGAGGCATACACAACCAGAGCTTAAATACCCTCTTTCAAAATGTACATGCTCTGGAAGGGTTATTTGGTGCTCTTCTATCTGTTTTCTAAGAGTATTCTCTTCTGCATCTGTAGAAAGAATAAAGTGTAAATTTAAGCTATGGTCTTTGTACTCATCAAGAGCTCTAATGAGCTCTTCATATGGCTCTTTGATATCTTCATCAAGTGATAGGAAAAACTCATGGATCTTAGCAAATGGATGCACCATGCGCTTTGTGGAAATCTTTCTATTGAACATATCAAAAGAAAGAGTACTGAGTTTCATCTCAGCTCTTGCTTTTGAAGAATCTTTAAATGCTACTGTGGAAAGGGACTCAATGTTTTCGTTTGTGAAGTACAGCTTCTTATGGTCGTTTAGATCTTTAAGAAGGTCATCAAGAGTCAAAGTGTAATCACTTGAAAATCCGGGTAGATTTTTATAAGACACCCACTTGTCTTCTAAAGCAAGAAGATCATCAAAAATAATAAAAGGAGGATTTTCAAAATAGGAAAAGAGGGAAACAGGATTTTTGCACTTTTTAAGGAGTAAGCTTTCGTCAGCAGGGCTTACAAAAATCTTACTTACTTTCTCTATGGATTTTTGTGTTGTAGGGTCGAAAGAGCGGATGCTTTCTACAGTGTCTCCGAAAAAGTCAATGCGGTAGGGGTTGAAAGCTGAGATAGGGAATACATCGATGATCCCACCACGAACAGAATACTCTCCTTTATCAGATGTTACAGGGCGCCTTAAGTACCCAAGGTCATCGAGAAGCTTTGCAAATCCGTCGAAAGAAAGTTCTTGCTTTGTTTCAATATCATGAAAAAGGCTTTGAAGAGTTTCTTTGGGGAGAACTTTTTGTAAACATGCACCAAGAGGAGCAAGAACGATTCTGGTCGTATGGTTTTTTGCAATCGTATTAAGAATGGAAAATCTTTTTCCAACGATATCAAGGTTTGGCTTGATATCTTCCGAAGGAAGTGTTTCCCAAGCGGGAAACTCGAGAGCTTCGTGATGATCAAAGTAATTGATATCATCTAGAAGTCTGTCCTGCTTTTCTTTAGCTGTAATAATAACAACAGTACGGCCAAGCTCTTTCTTCGCAAAAAGGCTAAGTATCGCTTTTGGACAGTTCCAAAGACCTTCAAACAGTAGAGAGGTCTCACTGTGAATAGCGTCTTTAAAATGTTGTATAAAAGGACTTTTATTTAGTTTTTCTAACACGTCTTCAAAAGCTGTTTAAACTTGTCTATGGCATTACCTAAACCGCTTGGGTCTGATCCTCCTGCCTGCGCTTGCCCATCCTTACCTCCTCCTGATCCTTGGATTAGGGGAGAGATCTCCTTCATTAGGGCATTTGCTTTGATTCCCTTTTCAAAGTACATATCAGGTACTTTCAAAAGGAGTTGGCATTTAGCATCAGATTTGATTCCAAGAAGAATAATGGCATCCTTTATATGCCCAGAGAGGGTATTTGCAAAAGGGAAAAGTTCTTTTGATTCAATATCAACAACTTTTGCAATAAAAGAGATGTCGCCTTCTTTTTCTACACTCTTAGCAAGCTCTTTTACAAGAGCACCAAGTTTTGATGAGCGAAGCTTTTTAAGCTCTGCTTTAAGCTGCTTATTTTCATCAAGAAGGTGATCGAGTTTTTCAAAGAGTTTTGAATGAGGTGTTTCAAGCTTTTTAGCAATAAGTTGAAAATGATCTTCAATGCGGTGCATTTCGTTTAGAGCAGCTTTCCCTGTAAGCGCTTCAATTCTTCTAACACCACTTGCAATGCTTGATTCCTTTAAAATCTTAAACAGACCAAGGCGACCAAGAGCAGGAGCGTGCGTCCCTCCACAAAGCTCTTTTGAGAAATCTGCGATGTCTACAACTCTCACAACAGAGCCATATTTATCACCAAAGAATTGTTTGATCTCACCACTCTCTTGAACCTCATCATAGTTCAACTCATAAGTCTTTACAGGAGCGTTTTCACTGATTTTCTTATTTACAATATCTTCGATCTCTCGAAGCTCTTCATGTGTGACGGACTTATGGTGGTTAAAATCAAATCTTAACCTGTCAGATTCAACAAGAGATCCTGCTTGTTTAATATGTTCTCCTAGCACCTCTTGCAGAGCAAAGTGTAATAGGTGGGTGGCACTATGGTTGTTTTCAATAAGCTCTCTTCGTTTCATATTGATTTTAGCAGCCACAGGTTCTCCTGCTAAAAGGCAGCCCTTTACAAGGCTTCCGCGATGGATGATAAGATCTGGATGAGGCGCAATGGTCTCTTCTACTTTAAAGTGCGCACTAGAATGCCTTAGCTCTCCAACGTCTGAGATTTGTCCCCCTTTTTCTGCGTAAAAAGGAGATTTATCAAGGAGGATGTAGGCTTCTCCTGAATCATCAAGAGTTTCTACAGGCTTGCCGTCTTTAATGATCTCAAGAATCGTAGATTCTGCTTCATTCTCTGTATATCCAACAAATTCGCAAGGACCATGTTTTTTAACAAATTTCTCAAACTCATTGATTTCAAATTTCTGCTCGTGAGATTCCTTAGCTTTTTTAGAGCGTTCTTTTGCCGCTTCTTCTAAAAGTTGATAGGCATCAAGGTTCACCTTTAAGCTAGAGTCTTTTGCAATCAGGAGGATTTCTTCAAGGGGAAAGCCATAGGTGTCTTTTAGCTTGAATGCATCTTCACCACTGATTTCTTTTTTCTTTGTGCTTTCTGCTTTTTGCACAACAGTAGTTAAAATGTTGCCACCTCTTTTTAAGGTGCGCAAAAATCCTTCTTCTTCTTGGGTAAGGATTTCGCAGATTTTACTCTGTGAAGCTTTTAACTCTGGGAAATCATCTCCCATAACAGAAAGGAGCCTAGGGAATACTTTTGCAAGGAAGGGGCCGTTTGCGCCAAGTTTTCTTCCGTAACGAACAGCTCTTCTTAAGATTTTTCTAAGAACATAGCCGCGATCAACATTTCCAGGCTGCGCTCCATCTGCAATTGCAAAAGAAAGAGAGCGAATGTGATCTGCAATCACATGAAATGCGGGAGCTCTTGAATCTGTGTACTCGTATACAGCTCCTAGAACAGATTCTATTTCAGCGATAAGCTCTTTAAATAGATCGATCTGGAAGATGCTATCAACACCTTCAATTAAAGAAACGATTCTTTCAAGTCCACCACCGGTATCTACACTTTTGTTTGGCAGGTTAGAGAACTTTCCATCAGAGCCGCAGTTGAACTCCATGAAAACAAGGTTCCAGAATTCGAGGAATCTTTCTCCATCCGGATCATTTGCAGGAGATGTAGCAGAACCAAAACGCTCACCTTTGTCATAGTGCAGCTCGGAGCAAGGTCCGCAAGGCCCAGTATCACCCATCATCCAAAAGTTATCTTTCTTTCCCATTCTGATGATACGAGACTCAGGTAGATGTTTTTTCCAAAGCTCAAAACTCTCGTCGTCTTCCTGATAGACAGTAGCGATCAGGCGGTCTTCTGGAAATTTGAAGCAGGACATGGTAAGCTCGAAGGCGAGGTCAATGGCCTTTTCTTTAAAATAGTCACCAAATGAAAAGTTGCCAAGCATCTCAAAGAAGGTTGCATGCCTTGTTGTGTGACCTACGTTGTCTAAGTCATTGTGCTTTCCTCCAACACGAACACATTTTTGGGAAGTAACTGCTCTCTTATAAGAAGAGGGAGACTTGCCTGTAAAAATGTCTTTGAACTGGTTCATTCCTGCATTAATGAATAGAAGAGTGGGATCATTATGTGGAATTACGGGCGCAGAGGGAACAATTTTGTGATCATTGTTTTTAAAAAACTGCAAAAACTCTTTACGAATCTTCTGAGAAATCATACACTAACCTTTTTAAATCCTGGTGCATAAACTTAAGATAAGCATACTGCTTTGAGAATTAAATTTTAAGTGTTTAAAATGTACTACTGGCAAAATGTAATTTAGGAGATCAAACTGTTATGGATGAAGATCAAAGGAAAATCTTAAGTAATGCTGCTGATACGATTAGAGAGCTTTCTTTTGAAGCTGTGCAGAAAGCGAATTCTGGACACCCAGGACTTCCTATGGGATGTGCTGAAATAGGAGCATGCTTGTATGGTTGTCTATTGAATCACAATCCTGCAAACCCCCACTGGAGAAACAGAGACAGATTTATTCTTTCAGCAGGACATGGCTCCATGCTTCTCTATTCCTGCTTGCACTTAGCAGGTTTTAACGTCAGTTTAGATGATTTAAAAAGTTTTAGGCAGCTTCATTCAAAGACACCTGGGCATCCAGAATATGGAGACACAGATGGTGTGGAGACAACAACAGGTCCCCTTGGTCAAGGTGTAGGAAATGCTGTTGGTCAGGCTCTTGGTATGAAAATCCTAGGAACAAAGTTCAATACACAAGAGCATAAGATTTTCTCAAACAAGGTTTTCTGTTTAGCAGGAGATGGCTGTTTGATGGAAGGTGTTTCTGCAGAAGCATGTAGCTTAGCAGGTCACCTTGGTCTTGATAATCTTATCTTGATATTTGACTCCAATAAGATCACTCTTGATGGCCCTCTTGAGCAATCAGGCTCTGAAGATACGGCAATGCGTTTTAAAGCTTATGGCTTTGAAGTGCTAGAAATGGATGGCAATAACGTAGAAGAAGTAGAGACGACCCTAAACAAAGCAAGAGAGAATCAAACTAAGCCGATTCTGATCATTGCACATACAATCATTGGAAAGGGGTCTCCTGCGAAACAAGGAACGCATAAAGCTCATGGATCTCCTCTTGGACCGGAAGAGTGCGAAGCTACAAAAAAGAACCTAGGCCTTCCAGAGGAAGATTTTTATATTCCACAGCCTGTGAAAACTTTTTTCGATGCGAGAAAAGAAAAGTGCCAAAAAGAAGAAGAAGCTTGGAACGAGCTTTTCAATAAATGGCGTTCTGCAAACCCTTCGCTTTTTGATGAGTATAAAGCGATGGAAAATAGAAAACTTCCTGATGATTTAGAAAGTAAGCTAACAAAGCTAGAGATCAAAAGCCCAGCAGGTGGTAGAAACGCTGCTCAAGAAGTTCTCCAAGTTCTTGGACAAGAGCTACCTTATCTATATGGGGGGTCAGCAGACTTGTCAGGTTCTGACTGCACAATGATGAAAGACTTTCCGATCATAGAGCCTGGAAAATTTGAAGGCCGCAATATCAAGTATGGTATCCGCGAGTTTGGTATGGCTACTGCTGCTGCAGGGATCTGGCAAACAGATATGATTCAGCCATACATAGGCACCTTCTTAACATTTTCTGATTACATGAGAAATGCAATACGTCTTGCAAGTCTTTCAAAATATCATGTGATCTACCAATTCACTCACGATTCATTTTTCCTCGGTGAAGATGGTCCTACTCACCAGCCTGTTGAGCATTACGCTTCACTAAGAACGATTCCAAATCTTCATGTGATAAGACCAGCTGACAGCCACGAAGTAAAAGCTGCTTGGTTTGCAGCTCTTCAGTATAAGGGGCCAACAGCTTTGATCTTCTGCAGACAAAAACTTCCTCTTCTTGCTGAGACGCAGCATCACACCTTTGAAGATGGTGTTGGAAAGGGAGCTTATATCGTGAAAAAAGAAACAAAAACTCCTGACTTTACGCTTCTTGCAACAGGATCAGAAGTGTCTCTTGCAATTGATGTGGCAAAAGCCTTAGAAAAGCATGGAAAAGCGGTGCGTGTTGTTTCTATGCCTTGCTGGGAACTATTTGAAAAGCAGTCAGAGAGTTATAAAGAATCAGTACTTGGTAAAGATACTGGTAGACGCGTCAGCATAGAAGCTGGTGTAAGCTTTGGTTGGCACAGATGGATAGGTCTGGATGGGATCGCGATTTGCATGGAAGGCTTTGGAGCTTCTGCGCCACCAAGTGATCTAGCTGAGCACTTTGGCTTTACAACAGACGCAATACTAGAGAGACTTCTAGCTGAATGAGCGCCGGACTGTTAAAAGAAAATGCTTTGCAAAACACTCTTCTATTAGATGCTTTGCAAGGCAGAAATCACTCAAGACCTCCTGTTTGGCTCATGCGCCAGGCAGGAAGGTATATGCCTTCTTATCAGAAGATCAAAGAAAAGCATTCCCTTTTGGATATGTTTCAACATGAAGAACTCATTACAAAAATCACTCTTCTTCCTGTAGACGAGCTTGATATTGACGCTGCAATACTATTCTCTGATATTTTACTACCTTTGCAGGCTCTAGGTTTTGACCTATTCTATGGAACTCAAGGCCCTAAGCTTTCTCCAAGCGAGTTCTCAATAGACACATTGAAGTGTCCAAGTAAAGAGGAGATGCAAAGCAAGTTCAGCTTCGTTTCAAATAGTGTGAGGCTTCTAAAGAAAGAGCTGAAAATTCCACTGCTTGGTTTTTCTGGAGCGCCATTTACCTTAGCAAGTTACTTGCTAGATTCAGACAAGCATCACATTCTGCGAAACACCAAAGTGATGATGTATAAAGACCCAGCAGCTTTTAGCAAGCTTTTAGAGCTTATGGCCGATATAGCGATACTGTATCTTAGGATACAAGTGGATGCTGGCGTTGACGCTGTTCAGATCTTTGACTCTTGGGCAGGAGTGTTAGACCCTTTTTCTTATGAGCAGTATTGTGTGAAATACCTTAAGAAAATCTTAAAAGCTCTTCCCGATGTTCCTGTGATTGTTTTTTCAAGAGGTTCATGCCACTATGTTAAAGAACTGATTTCTCTCAGTCCTACTGCGATTAGTTTTGATTGGCAAAGCTCTCTTACAGACTTGAAAAAACTTGTTCCAGAGCATATCGCGATTCAAGGGAATCTTGATCCAGACTTTCTACAAGCAGAAAAAAACTGCATCAAGCAAAAGGTTTTTTCTACTCTTAAAGAGATGGAAAATGACAAAAGATATATTTTCAATCTTGGTCACGGACTTCTCCCAAATACACCTTATGATAATGTGAAGTACCTTGTTGATCTTGTTAAGTCAGCTTAAACTTTACCAAGCAGCAACTGGAGGCATCGAGCAAAGGATCGCCTCAGGGTTTCCTCCAGATGAAAATCCGAATTTCGTACCTCTATCGTAGATCAAGTTGAACTCAACATAGTGCGCTCTTAAGGTTAGCTGTTTTGCTTTATCCTCTTGTGTAAAAGGAGAGTCTTTTCTTTTTTCATAAATAGGAATAATTGCACTTAGGAAGTTCTCTGCAATAGCTCTAAAGACCTTCATGTCATGAGAAGGATCTCCTGTATTATAATGATCGAAAAACAGACCACCAACGCCGCGCTCTTTCTTTCTATGAGGGATATAGAAATACTCTTTTGCATTTTTGGAAAACTCTGGATAGAGCGTTTGATCGATAGGATCTAAAGACTCTTTTGCAACGCTATGAAAATGCTTTGTATCTTCTTCGTATGCAAAGCCCATAGGAGTTAAGTCGTAACCGCCGCCAAACCACGAGCCCTCATCAGTTTCTATGTAGCGGACATTCATATGCACAGTTGGCATATGAGGGTTTTTCATATGTGTGATTAGACTCACTCCAGTTGCAAAAAAAGGTCCAGAGCCATCTTTCATAGGAAAGGTGTCACCAGAAACAGCAGAAAAGTTCACAGCGGCTTTTTCAAAGACGTCACCTCTAAGCACTCTCATAGAGCCGCCTCCAGAACCTTTTTTATAGTCCCAGTCTTTTCTCTCAAATTTGCTGGAAACTTCAAAGGATTCAAAAGAGGTGCAGATAGCAAGTTGCAGGTCTTTCAGGTAGGTTGTGAGTTTTTCTTTATTCATATTTTTATCACTCCTTTTTGTTTTCCAAAATTCATCAAAATATGCATGCTAGGCAAAAACGGGAGCCGTCCTATGAGTAACAAAAGAGTTCTTATTCTAGGCGCTGGGATATCGGGTCTTTCCTTAGCTTGGTATCTTCGCAAGTATATGCCACAGACAACAATTACGATCCTTGAAAAAAATGAAAGTGCAGGTGGCGTGATACGCTCGTTTGGTAAAGAGGGACTTGTCTTTGATCTTGGACCGAAAACTTTCCGTACAAAGTCATCCAAAGAGTTAATGTCTTTAATCGAAGATACGTGTGTAGAAAAAGAAATCATTTACTCATCAAATAAATCGAATAAGAAATACCTCTATACAAAAGAAAAGCTACAAAAAGTGCCAACCTCTCCAGTAGGGCTTCTTAGTTCAAGTATTGGAAGAAAATTGCTTTTACCTCTTCTTAAAGAATCGAAGGTTAAAAAGGGTTCGCAAGAAGACGAAACAATAGGAGCATTTTTTAGAAGGCGGTTTGGGAATTATATTACTGATACACTTGTTGAGCCCTTTGTTGTTGGTGTGTGTGCTGGAGATATGCATAAGCTTTCGATAAACTCTTATTTTCCTGAAATGAAAAAGCTAGAAAGTAGCTATGGCTCAATCGTAAAGGGGATGTTTAAAAGAAAAAAAGAAAAGTCAAAAAAAGTAGAAGGGGCACTTTTTAATTTAAAAGGGGGGTTGCATACTCTAATCGATCGATTAGAGAAGGAATTTTCTTCTAGTATTATTCACGGCGCAGAAGTAACAAAAATAGAAGAGTGTGAAAAGATCCTTAAGGTGCATACAAATACCCATACTTATGAAGCGGATCATGTTTTTTCAGCACTGCCTCTGCAGGTTGTAAAAAAGATCCATACACCTTTTGATAGAGAAAAAGATCGTTTTTTTCATGAGTTCCCATCAAGCTCAATTGCTTGTGTAAACTTTGCATTTAAACAAAAGGTTCTTCCTAAAGAAGGATTTGGGTATCTAGTACCAAGTGTTGAAAAAGAAAAAATCTTAGGTGTGGTCTTTGATTCAGAGATTTTTCCATACCTTGATGAATCTTCCTATGCAACAAAACTCACTGTAATGCTCGGCGGCTCGCAACATCCAGAAATGTTAGATTATAGTGATGAGACTTTAATCAATATTGCACTAGATGCTCTCTATTTGCACCTTGGTATGCATGAAAACCCAGATGTAAAACTTGTGACAAGATACGATAAAATCTTGCCTCAATATCCTCTTTATCATAACAATCGTAGGGAAAATTTATTTAAGCACTTGAAAGAGTGTCACCCGAAAATTTCTTTAATAGGAAATTACCTTAAAGGAGCATCTGTAAATGCATGCATTAAAAATTCTTACGAGACAGCTAAAGAATTCGTTTCTCACTAAACTACTTCTTATTCTTACTTGCATAGCGTCAATGAATGCTCTGCACGCGAAGTATCCACGTGAGATCCTTATCGATTCTCCTCTATATGTTGGCGGTGGCGGGTTTTTCCATAACTTTAACATTATTCTTGGTTACTTGGATCTATATGAGAGGTACCCTAATATCTCCATAACGATTGATATGAGAGATGAGGGGCTCTATTATGAGCCTTCTAAGGGCTCAAATTGGTGGAGTTATTATTTTGATATCTTACATTACCCAAACAGACTTAACTCTGTTAAAAGGCCAATATTGAAGCGTATTGGCGATCATGAAAAAGGGTCGATTGGGAATGCTGCGCATTATTACCTAAGTAGAAAATATGCTAAGGGTCTCATTGATAAATATATCAAAGTGAAACAAGAGATCTTAGATGAGGTGGAGTCCTTTTATCAAAGAAACCTCAAAGATAAGGTTGTCGTAGGGATCCACTATAGAGGAACAGATAAGCATCTTGAGGCGTGCCATGTAGATTATGACATGCTAACAGCAGCATTAACCAAAGAGCTAAGAGCTCTTGGTGATGTGGACTTTGTGATCTTCCTTGCAACAGATGAGCCGTCAGTTGTTGAAAGACTTTCTGCAAGTTATCCAAATAGGCTTGTTTATACCGATGCAGAAAGAATGCAAGAGCCTGTGCACTATGCAAGTAACAAGTGTTATCAAAAAGGAAGAGATGCTCTTGTTGATATGCTTCTTCTTGCTAAATCAAAAATCATCATAAGAACCAATTCGAACCTTGGGGCTGTTTCTTGCTACTACAACCCCGATATGAAAATTGTGAATCTTAACTATATGAATGACAGGCTTTATAATGGGGCTATCAAAAATGGCAAGCTCAACGAGCTTAATAAAAAGCCATAGCTTCGTTCTAAGGTACCATCCAAGCTTTTTCTGAATATATATTCTATATAT
>JAJACS010000024.1 GCA_022601395.1 Chlamydiia bacterium
ATAAAAGACGTATTTAAAATTTAAAATAACGGGTAATTAAATTTTTAAAATAAGTTTTGAAATTAAGTTAAAGTTGTAAAGATAGAGTTTAAAAATTAACTTATATATATAAATTAATTTAGATCTAGATCTTCAGGGATGAGTGAGAGCGTTGTGTACTTGCCACCCTTATCTCTTAGTACCTGTCTCCAGAGGGATTCAGAGGGGGTCTTAAAGATATACTCGTGGGACCCTTTAGAGAGGATCCAGGCGCCGTTTAGGTACTCTCTTTCGAGAAGACCTGGCCCCCAGCCAGCATAGCCGAAGCAAAGCATCACAGAAGGTCCAGAAGAGGCTGAAACAGCTTCTTGGAGGAACTCTAGGTCTCCTCCTAGAAAGACGTTCTCACAGACCTTAAGGGTAGAGGCGAGCTCCTCATTGTCATGAAGAAGCATCATCTGGTTAGGCTGGATAGGTCCTCCAGCGCGGACATATATGGAGGAGTTTGCCATATTCTTCATATCAAGGATCTCTTCTGGCATATCTACATGGACAGGCTTATTGAGGATGAGCCCAAACGACCCTGCCTGGCTGTGTTCACAGAGTAGGATCACGCTTCTTGCAAAAAGAGAGGGTTCTACCTCGGGGCTTGCGATGAGTATCGAGCCTTTTTTTAGCTGGGAATAAGGGGATTTTTCCATTACTTACAAGACTCCATGTCAGCGCTATCTAGCTGATCGTTGTACATTTTAAGATTATCAAGAAGCTCATTGACTCTTCTAAGGAGCTCTGCAAAGTCCTTCTTAAAGAGGTTGCTCTCTAAGATCCGCTGTTTCTCAGGAGTTTGTTCTGCTTTCTCTATAAGGATAGCGATCCTTGCCATAGAGGTGTTGATCATATCGACTTCTTTTTCAAAGTAGTCTTTAAACTGATTTGGTGTCTTGAGGGCATTTAAGATAGTAATGCGTTTTTGCCTTGTTCTTTGCCACTCTTTGTTCATATTGAACAAGATTCCATAGTGGTTGATATCGTTCATTGCGATATCAACTTTGTTCAGAACAGACATGATTTTTAAGTAAAAGTCATCGTCTGATAGCAGCTTTCCGATGGTACCTTTACCATGCTTGATATTTGCTAGAATATCATCGAAGGAGACACTTGCATCCTTGAAGTTTTCGACTGTAATACCGATGTTTTTGAAGACCTGATCATCTTCCATCTCACAGATGACATCTTGGATTTTTTGTGTAGTGCCAGTGAAGGTGTTCACTGCAACCTTCACATCTTGTATAAGATCTTCTTGGTTGATCGAGGCCATCGTATCGCCGAATTCTTTCATAGCTCGGTCAAATGAGCGTACGGCTTCTCCAAGAGCGTTTCCATTATTGTCGATCCATGTGACGATGCTGTCTACTGCATCTTCTACTTTTTCAGAGAGTTCGCTTAGTTGGTGAAAGGCACTTTGTATAGGGTCAACGGAGTTTGCATAGAGGGGAGTGTTCGATGTAGCAAGTTTTGGATGCATTCCTTTAGGTACGGGTTTTGGGATAATCGCGATAGACTTTTCCCCAAGAAGACCTAAGGTCTGCACGGAGAACTCATCTGTTGTATATACCTTGATACGGGAGTCGATATGAGCGACGAGTTGGTAGTAGTAGATTTGACCAAGTTCATCAGAAGGTTGGTTTCTAGCATTTGGTATGGTATTGATCTCAACGATTTCACCGATAGGCTTACCTGCAAAAGTCACTCTTGTTCCAACTGTGATCCCATTCACGTTTGAGAACCTGATATTGAGTACCTGCTTACCATCACCGGTGCTTGGTTCAATAAATAGAACAATCCCGATGATCAAGCCACAAGCTACGACAACGAAAAGTCCAATAAGCATGTTCTTTGTTTGTGATAGCATCTAGTGGCCTCTAAAGGTTCTTGGATCTTGAGAGATCGTTTTTCTTAAAAAGTCTATAATAGGATCGTCGATTTTCATGAAGTTATCAGGAGTGTCAACGTAAGCAATTTTCCCATCATTGTGTAGAGCGAGCCTATTTGCGACAAAAAGAGCTGAAATAACGTCGTGTGTAACGACTATACTTGTAGCCTTGAGCTCTTCTTGCGTTTTTACAATGAGTTCATTGATTTGCATAGCAGTAATAGGATCTAGCCCTGTGGTTGGTTCGTCATAAAGTAGGTAAGCGGGTCTATACACAATCAGCCTTGCAAGAGCTGCTCTTTTCTTCATACCGCCAGATAGATCAGAGGGCATTTTACTCTGAACACCTTCTAGACCGACCATTTCAAGAGCATGTGCGACCATCTCTCTTAGCTCAGCTTTTGGGTATCTTTTCCCAGTTTTAGGATCCCCATGCTGGGCTAAATAAAACCCTGTGTTATCCTCGATGTTCATAGAGTCAAATAGTGCAGAACCTTGGAAAAGCATCCCCATATTCTTGGTGACTTTAGTGAGCTTTTCTCCTGTGAGTTCTGTGATGATTTGACCATCAACATCGATTAACCCCTTATCTGGTTTTGTAATCCCTATGATATGTTTAAGTAAAACACTTTTTCCAACACCAGATCTGCCTAAGATGACAAGCGTTTCACCATCCTCGATAGTAAGAGATAATCCTTTAAGGACTTCGTTTTCCTCAAAATTCTTCCATACATCTTTTACCTCAATCATAGGAACCACCGGTTGATTTGTTCCTGTACCATATTTAAACCAACAGTAATGAGGAAGTTAGAAAACAAAATGCAAGTGTAGCAGATCACAACGCTATTTGTTGTTGCTCTTCCAACACCTTCGGCACCGCCAGTTGTTTTCATGCCCTTGAAGCAGCAGATGGTTACGATGAATATCCCAAAGATAAATGATTTTACAACGCCAACAAAGAAGTCGAAATTAGTAACATACTGAGGCATAGGATCAAAATAAGAAGAAGGAGACATATGGAAAAAGTATACGGCGATAAGGTAGCCTCCAAAAATTCCCATAATAACACTAAAGATAGTAAGTAGTGGCATCATGATAGTACCTGCTATAAACCTTGGAGCAACGAGGTACCTGTTAGGTGTGACAGCCATTGTGATTAGAGCATCGATTTGTTCCGTAACCTGCATAGTACCAAGCTCTGCGCACATAGCAGCCCCGACTCTTCCTGTGACCATAAAAGAGGTAAGCACGGGCCCAAGTTCTGTAATCATAGCTTTAGCAACCATGATACCTGTAGCACTAGCAAGGCCTTTATCTGCAAGTTGAAAGAAGCTTTGAGCAGCAAGTACAAGTCCTGTTGAAAATCCTGTCATTGCAACAACAGGTAATGAAAGAACGCCTATATGGTAAAACTGCTCACGCATAAGAGACCACGGTGGAGGTCTCTTTATCGTAGCATAGACAACATCAGTAATTAATGTTGTGTATTCACCAAGTGTGTTTAAAAAACGCAGTTTTCTTACAAAATACTGTGCTAAAGCAGACATAACCCCTCGCGCAAGCCCTCATTTTGGATAGTAGGGGAAAAAGGGTTTGATGGCAAAGGATTTGAGAGTAGAAAAAAGGGTCTTTACTGAAAGCGCAAAGACCCTTTATAAAAGATTAACGACCAACGTTATAGGTCATTGCAGATTTTTGGATCGCATCTTCAGTTCCCTGCTTTGTCTTTTGCTGGATCTGCTTGATGTCTTCCTTTCTTGATTCTTTATCACGTTTTGTGACTTCCCAAAGAGTTTGTCCTTTCTCTGTATCTTTAGAGATTAGGGAGTTCATCGTTTGGATTTTAGACTGCTGGAAACTCTCAGCAAGTCTTGCTCCATGATCTCCTACAGCTCTACCAAGAGATGTAAGAACTTCTCCGCCGCTCTTTACGTAATTTTGCACAACTGGAGCAAGTCCACCTGTTTCAGCTCTTAGGTTCATCGTTACTCCTGCAAGCGAGCAGGCAACGTTAGCTGCCATAAGAGTCATAGAAACGTAGGCTGCATTCATATGCATGTTTGAGATTTTAAGCTCTTTAAGTCTGCGAGCTTCGTTCGCAGCTTTCCAGCGAGCTTGAACATCTTTTTCATCTTCATTAGCGCCTTTAACAAATTTCTCTGTCTTCTCTTCCATCTTCTTACATACATCATAAGTTTTGATGATGAAGTTACCTGGACCTTGGTCCATTGGCATTGCTTCTTGCATAGAAGAGCTGTCTAAAGTTACTTCAGCCATGGTTTATCTCCTTTATTTAAGCTGGAAAAGCAGCCATTGCCATCCTAAAAGCATCTGTCGATCTTTTATGACAGCGTGCAAGGCCCTTTATCATGCCGCTTAAACTTTTTGTTGAATTTTGAAACATTGCAGTGGTACTTGGTAATTTATCTAGAAGCACTTTAACTTTCGTTTCTGTGATTGTGTGCAAAGCTTCTAGCTTCATTACTTCACTTAAATTTTCATTTCTTTTGTAACCTGTATAGGTTTGAAATGCGCCTGCAAGTGTTGTAAATACACTTGCTCCATTTGTAATTATTGCAGACATTCCTTCTGCCATTCGCTGCGGTGCATAATACCAGCTATGGATACCTCCAGCAAGAGCAAGAAGCCCACTTCCGATCGATGTCGCACTTACGATGTTTTCATTAACGCCATAATCTTCCATAAGCTGCGCTGCAATCGATCCTCCACTTGATGTCATAAGGATCGCACCAGAAGGGATCCCAGATGCCATGAGTCCAGCACCTGTTATGAAAGTTGCGCCTGACAATAAGTAGTTTGTAATGCGAGACTTTTGATCCCACTCATTTGCAGCTTTCTTCGTATCAAATGCTTGCCTTTCAGCTGCTCGAAGAGCTTTTTTCTCTCTTTGAAGTCTTTTTTCAACAGCATCCAGCTTCAATGTAGCAGGCTCTTCTACAGATGCTGCTGACATCTGCGCTCTTGTCATCATTTCTGCGATGATAAGTGAGGCAGGGGTGTCCATTGTAAAAGGTTTTGTTCTCTCACCAGGAATTGGGATGATAGGCTTTGGAAAAGCAAGTTCTACATCATCAAGAGCAGGGCTCTTTTCAATCTTATCCTGAAACCGCTTTTCAAATTCTTCGGTTCGAACAACTTTAGTTGGCTCTTTCGCAGGCTTGTTAATAGAAACAGGTGCAGCAGGTATGCGCACCTCTTTCTTTGGATCTTCAGGCATTTTAAACTCTTCAACAAGCTTGCTTGCTGCTTGCTGTAGGCCCAAGGTATCCTTTTGCAAACCATCTTTTGCATTTTGAGGATGGAAAATCTCATTCACTGTAGTTGCAATGGATGAGACTCCATTAGAAACGCTGCTGTAGAGCCAATCTAACATTTTATAAACCTATTGCACTATCCCATGCATCTTCGAGCTGTTTGATCTTTTGCTCGATTAATCGATGCTCAGGGTATTGTTTATGGTTAACTCTTTCTTTTGAGCTATTGATCGCTTTTGTCGCTTCATCATATTGCTTAAGCGATAGGTAACATTCTGCTGCGTGAAAGTGTGGCAGGGGATCATTATCATTAATTAATGAAACCATAGCCCATGATGTGAGTGCATCATCAAAATCTTTCACCATCTGCTGCGCTGCACCAAGACCCATCCAATATTTAATCTCATGGGGTCTTGCGAAAACAAGCCTCTGAAAGACAGTTCTTGCGTCTTTATAATCGCCCTTTTCATATAGTCCATATCCAAGTGAGTAAAGAAGAGAAATATCTTCTTCTGTAAACTGACTTGTCTCCATATGGTTAGAACCATCTACGTTCTTGCCAATTTTTCTAAGAGCTTTTTTAAGCTTTTCTTCGTCTATGCGCATTTTAACCTCTTGTGGCGTTACGGCTAATATGGGAATTAACCTCTGCAAATTTTTTGGGTATCTCTTTTAAGATTTCTACTAGGATAGTAAAAAGCTCAATAAACATCCTCAATTCGTTTGGTATTTGTTGATATTTGAACTCATGGAACCTTTGAATCTTCTCAAGTTCCGGGATCAGCTTATCATCTAGCTGCTCTATGGAAAGCTTTGAAAAATCAAGCTGATCGAGCACATTAGATAAACTCTTATACTCGTCTAGATCTTTCTTTTTAAGTTCTTCTTTCCACTCATTCCAAAGCTGCATAATTTGATCTTTATACTCAGAAAGATCAACCGTTCTTTCTTCGCCGTCAGCAGCAGGCTTTTTGAGTTCTCTATAACACCTTTTAAGATGGTCTTTTAGCTCTGTTAATGTATGTGAGATTTCTTGTTGTTTCCTATCAAGTTTCAATAGGCGGTTTTGGTGAAGTTCTTCTGACTTGTGCATCAGAAAAACACCTTCCAAACCCGGATTGTAATTCATTCCATTGAAGGAGCTTGATCCTGATCCTTCAGAAGATTCAGTGATTCCTTCTACTATATCACCCATAAAATAGACTCTTGGTTTTGATTGTTTCTATTTTCCCTTGTGTACATTATTGTATTTAGATAAATGAATAAACTCAAGTTTATTTCTCTTAATTTCAAGGTCTTAAATAGTTTTTATATTAACCTGTAATAAAACAAATGTTTTAATTTTATGATTTTTAAGCTTTATTCTTATTGAACAATGCATTAATGTTCAACGTTTTGAAGGATTACTGCAAGAACAAAAACTAAATTTTAGTTTGAAGGGGAAATTATGGTAAAAGCAAGACCGAAATCGGAAGAAATTTTTAGCAAACTACTCCAGACTCTGCCAGGAGGGGTGAATTCTCCGACAAGAGCTTTTACAGGGATCGGGATTCCTCCTATTATCGTTGAGAGAGGCAAGGGAGACCTTATCTGGGATTTTGATGGCAATGAGTACATTGACTTCAATATGGCCTGGGGATCGCTGATTTTGGGGCATGTGGACCCTCATGTAGTTCTCAGAACAAAGTCTCAGATTGATAAAGGCTCTTCATTTGGCATGACAACTCCGATCGAGCTACAACTTGCAGAAAAGCTAAAAGAGCTTGTTCCTACCATGGAAAAGAGTAGAGTTGTGGCATCTGGCACTGAAGCTACGATGACAGCTATGAGGATAGCAAGAGGTTTTACCAAGAAAAATATCATTATAAAATTTAATGGTCATTACCACGGCCATAGTGACAGCTTTCTTGTAAAAGCTGGTTCTGGAGTTTCTCATCACTTTGGGGATGCGTCTTCTAGAGGTGTTCCTGGTGATGTGGTAAAACACACAAGGTCACTCCCGTTTAATGACAAAGAAGCTTTAAAAAATTGCTTTGATGAGTGTAGTGGTGAGATCTCTGCAGTTATTATCGAACCTGTTGCTGGTAACATGGGCGTTGTTCCAGCTACCAAAGAGTTTATGGATCTTGTTGTATCACTCACAAAAAAAGAAGAAGCTCTTCTTATTTTTGATGAGGTAATTACTGGTTTTAGGATAGCAAAAGGTGGAGCTCAGGAATACTTTAATGTTAAGCCCGATCTATCGACTTTTTCAAAAATTATAGGCGGAGGGTATCCCGTAGGTGTTGTGGGAGGAAGAGCTGAAGTTATGGATATGCTTGCTCCAGTAGGGGATGTATATCAAGCAGGTACTCTTTCAGGGAATCCCGTTGCGATGCAGGGCGGCTATGCGACACTTTGCGCTCTTTCTGAAGAGGGTTTTTATGAAGACTTAAAGAACAAAGCAGAATTTCTTTTATCTCCAGTTAAAAAAGCGATTAAGAAGTGTAACTTGCCTATTTGCTTGAATGAAGTGGGTTCGATGTTTAGCTTTTTCTTTGGTTTTGAAAAAGTAGAAAACTTTGAAGATCTACTTTCACTTGATAGAGCGATATTCAATGACTTCTTTATAGAGATGTTTGAGCTTGGCATTTACCTTTCCCCGTCACCTTTTGAATCTAACTTTATTTCATCTTCGCACACAAAGGAGCATCTTGAAAAAGCTTCTAGCGCATTTTGCAAATATATTGAGAAGTTAGATGAAAAAATCAGTACTGGTGTTTTATCAAACAACTATGCTACATCGAAGTCTTAGGAGACCTTTACTTCTTGAGGACATTTGATTACTTTTTTAGTGGTGTTGTTCGGTTTGCTCGGTACCGCTTTATCTGTTGTTGCGAGACTTGCTTTTAACTCTATGGACTCAAGGAAGGATAAAGGGACATTGATTAGATCGAAACGTTTGAAGTAAAGCGTTCATATGAAAAAGATCTGCATAATTCTTTTTTCTTTTTTTCTAAGTATGGCTGCATTTTCTGTGCAGCCTATCGAAGATTTAACAAACGAATCTGTTCCAGTTGATATCCATGAAATCACGGAAGGCGAACTTACAAAGGAAATGAAAGAGAACATTCATTTCAGTATAGATGGCCCGAATAAAATAGGCTATTTAGACATTAAAAATGAGTATCGCATAGACCAGTCAACTTATCTCTACGTAAAATATGCCTTAGAACATTATAAGAAGCTTGGAGTTTCTTTTGTTATAGTGAAGATTAATAGCCTTGGAGGAGAGATCTTTCAAGCCGCTAAGATTGTAGATCTTTTTCAAAAGCTAGATATTAACCATCAAATCCCTCTTATTGCATACATTGATGAGTATGCTATTGCTACAAGTGTGATGCTTGCTCTTGGGTGCAGGTTCATTGCTGTAAATGAGAAGTCAGTGATTGGGGGCGGCCTTCCTCATGAGGCGAATTTTAAAATAGAGTCTGCTTCTGAAAAACTTCGTAACTTCCTAACGAACGAGTTTATTAATCTCGCAAAATTCTACGATAGAAGTCCTATCATAGCAGAAGCTATGGTGGATCCATACCTTACGATCGTTGATAGAAATGGTAAACTTGTGAAGCTTTATAGTGATGATCAGGTGATCTCTGAAAAAGAGCGGTCAGACATTCTTTTGTCTAAAGATGGAGAGTGGCTCACCTTTAATGCAGATCAGCTGTTAAAATACGGTGTTGCAGATTTTATGGTGGACCCGAGTCTTGTAGATACAAAAGGGGCTAGTGGGTATGAATGGTCTTTTGAAAAAAATGCTCTTTCTGAAGAGCCTTTTTTGGGAAGGATCCCAAATGCTACGATTGTGAGTTATGAGAACTGGAAAGTACGTTTCTTATCATTCCTTACCCATCCAGCTGTTTCAAGTATTCTATTTGTTATCACAGTATTGGCATTTTATCTGCAGATCAATACAAAAGGTTTCAACGCATCGGGTGGTACAGGCCTTTTAGCACTTGGCCTTTTGATTCTTTGTAGCTTTTCGATTCAGGCGGTATCTTCCATTGTTCTTGTACTACTTGGCTTAAGTATTTGCCTGATTCTTATAGAGATCTTCTTGATTCCTGGATTTGGAAGTATTGGAATCCTTGGGATCTCACTTTGTGTGATCAGTCTCTTTATGTTGCTGCTTCCAGGCCTTGAGAAATTCAGTCTTCTTGACTTTGAGTCCTTTTCATTTGCAGCAGGATCTCTTGTTAGCAGGCTCGTTTGGCTTGTGTGCTCTTTGATTTTCTCCTTTATTGCCATTCTGTTTATAAAGAGGTATTTCCAGCACAAATTCATCAACTTAAATAAAAGAGTACTTCGTAAAGAACAGGTAGGAGATCTGGACTTTCTAGAGAGGTTTGAAGAAGAAACCTTGCCCAAGGCAGACTCTGTTGGCTTTACTCATTGCGCTCTTCGTCCTATTGGGAAAGTTGTGATTCATGACAGGCTCTATGAGGCAATAACCTTCCATCATGAAACCATCGAGAAAAAACGCGAAGTGATAGTGATCAAGCATGAGAATGGTCGAGTAGTTGTTCGTGAAAATATCCCAAAAGAAGAAGGTTCTTAAAGACCTTGCTTAGAGTTTTCTATCCAGCTTAAATCTGAGACATTTCTGATCTCTAGTTGCGATTCTGCAAGAAGAATTTTCTGTCCGCCAATTTCAACAAGATAAAGCATTGACTTAGGAGAGATGGCTCTTTTTTCTATGATCTTGATAGATTTCGAATGGTTTGAGATGGCCATTCTAGAGCCTGAAAACCTTTTAAAGAGATAGAAGACAACGAATACTACACCAAGGATCACAACTAGAATAAAGATCATTTTTATGAATGCTTTTTCGTAGCTGTGAGTTGTTGACTCTTCTGCTTCTTGCATTTTTGGATCGGAGGAATCGTCCTGAGACTGATCTGAAGTGTCATCTGTGTCGTTATAAGTGCTATTTGTGTTGCTGTTTTGAACCTGCAGGTTCTGTTCGATGGTTGCAGATCTGTTAGTAAGCTGTTCTTCGATTTTCTCAAGGGCCATCTTGCTATCTTTAATGCTTTCGATAGACATATCAGATGTAAAAGAAAAAACATTTAAAAAGAGAGCAGCTGCAAGAAGAAGTGTGAATCTCATGGTAAACCTTTCATTTTTATCAATTGATAGCAAAAGACTTGAATCTTGTCCAAGAGAATAAAGATTACTAGGAGTACGACCTCTGAAATTTCAAAGTGGTATTGATGAAAAAAAACTTGCTGATAGAGTGTTAAGAATGAAAAAAAAATAATTTTAAAGAAAGAGAATTATGGATTTTAGAACTTCAAATAGCGTTTTATTGAATAATTATAAACTTAATCGCAAAATAATAAATTTAATAACGATGTTGATGTTTTAATGTGCAAGTAAAGTAGTTAATTGTGTTATAATTAAACTTTTAAATACAATAGACGTTTGGGTATGTTTTCATTTATTTCAAGAAGTTCTCCGCTTCAGGCTGGTGGGACTCATAGCTTAGAAGTAGCTCAAGACTTTGAGCTTTCTGCGAGTATTAAAGCTATTGCATTAGCACCTAAAAGCACTAGTGATGAATTTTGTAACAAGATTTCAGAAATGTTTTCTACATTTAGAGAATTCGTTTTTATCGCTTTTTCTTACCCTCTATCTCAAAGCAGACATCTCTTTGACAAGATCGAAGTGTGGATCAAAAGTTATGGGGCATCTTATACAAAAGAAGAAGGTGTGACTCCAGTAAAAGAGGCTCAAGAGGAAGAGGTTCTAACGGAAAGACAAAAGCAGGTTGTTGATTATGTGTTTTCTAAATATTGTGATTTAGGAGAAATGGAATTTTCTTCTCTTATATCAGATGTAGTAAAGTCTAAACTTCCCATAGGTGCGAGTGGCGTGTTACACTCTTTTCAAAATTCTCCTGAAACTAAAGAATTTTACGCAATCGTTTCCAAGAGATTAGTTTATAAACATTTCTTAGGAAATAAACCTCTCATGAATAGAGTAAAGGCTGTTTATAAAGAAAAGGGAAGTCGTATTTTAAGTAACTCAGTTATCAACAATTTTGTGAACAAAATTTTGAAGAAACCATTCTTTGCTAAAGATATAAAAGCGTTTCTAGATGAGGCTTGTTTAGCAAAACCTAAGCTGAATAGATCTGAACTAGAAAACTGCTTAGAAACTAGAAATTTAATTGGGTTTGCTGATCTAATATTTAAAGACTAGAAGATTTTACTGAAACTTATAGAATGCTTCCTTTGTGGCAATTTCCATTGCTGTTCTGTACTTGCAAATTTTCTCAATAATCATCAATTTTTTAAAAGCCATTTTGCTGACTTTGATACTTTCAATAGACATGTCAGATGCAAAAGAGTGGTTGCAATGCAAACCTCTAAATTCTAACTGTGTACTGAAATTAACAGATATAGTATTTCTAAAAATAAGTATGCGAAATTATTTTTAAGAGGGTATATGAAAATTTCACGTTTTTTAAGAAATAAAAGTAATCTACTGATCGTATCTGTAGCATTTCTTGTAGCAAACCAAGCTTTTGCAAAAGAATATAGCGCCGATCAAACCCCATCCAAAATGATTGGTGTCTATTTTGGCGGCTTTGGTGGCTGGGGCTTTTTTAAGCCGAGAGTCTCACAGAAAGGGACAGCTTTTTTTGCTGAGAGCGCTGGTGGTGCTTTAGCTGTAAATGCTGAAGGAAAGGCGAGCACTAGTCACTTTGGATTTGGTGGACTTCATCTCGGTTATGAATGGCTAGATAGAAGTGATAAGAGCTGGAGCATTGTTCCAGGCGTTGAGTTTGAAGGGTTTTATTTTACTAATAAAATGAAAGCAGAAGTTATCAATCCAACAACAAGACTTCCCGAGCATGACTTTAAAAACACTTTTCCGACAAGAACAGGTGTATTTATTGCCGATGGTACTGTGGCTTTAGAGAATAAGTACATAGTTCCGTATATTGGAGTAGGGGTTGGAGCTGGAATTATCTCTATACATGATGCAGACAGTAAGCAAGTGGATCCTATAGAGGTTGGAATTAACCATTTTAATGCAGATAAAAGAGCCTTTGATACTTCATTTGCAGCTCAGGTTAAGGCAGGATTAAGGTATAAAATATTCAAACATATGAGAATTTTTGGAGAGTATCGTTATCTTTATCTTTCTCCTATAAATTTAGTGTTTGGATCAACTGATTACCCAACACATGCTGTCACAGCACCTTGGAATGTAAGAATAAGTAACATGAATTACAGTTTATTCTCTTTGGGAATGGATTTTACTTTTTAAATAGCGAATAGTCGTTGTATTAAAGCACATATCATAAGGTTTTGTACTCATACAAAGTCGCGGGCTACGATTTGTTTTTGAAAAACAAATCGTGGCTCTTGTTTTTTGAATTTGTTAAGATTTCAAAAAACTTTAGGAGATGTGTACATGGACAAAGGAACGCTTGCGCTAGACATAGACAAAACACTTACTGATAACTCTCACCATATTCCGGATAAAGTTATTTCCTACCTCAGCTCAGTTCATGAAATGGGATATTCAATCATTTTTGTTACAGGAAGGGAGTTCGTCTATGCTATGGACGCTCTTTCTAAATGCAATTTCCCCTTTTTCCTTGGTACTCAAAACGGTGCAGACTTATTTAAGTTTCCTGAAAAAGAGCATCTAGAAAGCTTTTATTTTGGAGAAAAGGTAGCGAAAGAGTTAGAGGAGCTTTTTGAAGATATCGAAGATGACTTTCTTCTCTATGCAGGGTTTGAGAAAGGAGACTTCTGTTACTACAGGCCAAAGAGATATTCAGAAAAGATGCAGTTGTATCTAAAACGAATGATGACAAGATCTGCAAAACCTTGGAAAGTAGTAGAGACTTTTGACATTTCATCACAAAAGTCGTTTCCTTGTATTAAAGCGATTGGAAAAAAAGAGAACTTTCTTGATATTGAACCGAAAATTTTAAAAAACCACTCACTTGAGTTTGTCATTATTCAAGATCCTAAATCAGACGAATACCAGTATATGCTCATCTCAGATGCGCGCGCTACAAAAGGAAATGCGATTCATTATTTTATGGATAAGTACTCCTTAAAAAGACCTCTTATAGCTGCTGGCGATGACTTGAATGATATAAAGAGTTTAGAGATAGCAGATATTGCAATTTCAATGGCAAATGCGCCGAAGTCTTTACAGTCTAAGGCTGATATTATTGCTCCTGTTTCAGATGAATGTGGAATTATACAAGGACTAGAGGAGGCTTTTACAAGATGCTAGAATTAGAGAGAAATACAAAGCAAATACTTCCAAAAGTAGCTGTGGGAATACTTGTCATTGCACCCGATGGTGATATCCTTCTTATTGATTCCCATAAATGGCAGGGGTTGAAATCTCTTCCTGGTGGAAAACTTGACTTCGGAGAGTCTTTGGAGAACTGCGCAAGAAGAGAAACCTTAGAAGAGACAGGCCTTCACCTTCATAAAGTTGAGTTCGCACGTTTCTCTGAGGGAGTTAAGCCAGAAGGGTTTTTTAAAGAAGATCATTTTGTTAACTTCAATTATCTTGGCTATCTTAAGACAACTGAAGAAAAAGAAAAGGTGATCTTGAATGAAGAAGGGCAAAGCTATAGCTGGGTGAGTGTAGATTACGCAAGAAAACTACCTCTTAATGTCTTCACAAAGGAGATTGTAGATTGGTATTATGAATCACGGAGCCCAAATGAGACTATTGGCTTTAAGCAGTTTTCTGTGGACTGTCTTGTGGGAGTGAATCCTGATGAGAAGTACATTCCTCAGGAGCTGTTAATAGACCTTTCTATTACAAAAGGTATCACGAAATCTGATAATATAAAGTCCACTGTAGATTACGAAGAAATCTCTAAACTTTGTAAAGAAATTGCTCTATCAGAGCATCATGGATTGATAGAGGTTCTTGCTAAAAAAATTCTCGATGCGATTACTGTTAGATTTGCAGTAAAAAAAGCTGAAATAACAATCACAAAACCGCTTGCAATCCTTGGTTGCGAGGGAGCTTTTGTTAACCTCAAGAGGGAAATATGAAAACAGCACTTGTAACAGGCGGAGCTCAAGGTCTTGGAAAAGAAATAGTCAAGGCTCTTGCAAAGAAGGGATATTTTGTACTTGTGCATTACAAACGCCAAGAAAAAGAAGCGAATGAGTTGTGCCGCTCTTTAGAAGAAGAAGGCTGCAAAGCAAAAGCCATTTTTGGTGATTTTTCATCCGCAGCTTTGATTAGTGAGTTTATAGAAAAGCTTGATATGGATATTTCTTTTCTTGTGAATAACGTGGGATCATTTTTAACAAAGCCGCTTACAGAAACTACCTGCGATGAATTCGTCGAAATTTTTCAAACCAATGTTTATTCTGTTTTTGCGCTTATCACAGCGCTTAAGCAAAGTCTTATCAAAACAAAAGGCACTGTAGTCAATACGGGTGTTTGCGGATCTCCTGTTTCAAGGGTCAATAATTATATACCAGCTTATAGTATTTTTAAGCATACGTTACATCATATGACAAAAACCTATGCTAAAGAGCTTGCTCCTTTTGATGTAAGAGTGAATATGATTTCTCCAGGTGTACTAGAAAACTCTGTTGATAAAGATATTAAGTCCCCACAAACGCCTAAAGGTAAACATATTAAACTTGATGAGATCGTCTCTTTGCTTTATTATCTTATGGAAGATCATGCCTGTAATATCACAGGGCAGAACATTGAAGTAGCAGGGGGCTATTGCCTATAATGGGCGTTCTTGAGTCGGAAGACAGAAAAAGATATTTTGTAGAAAAAAATATTGAAGTTGCAAACAAGCATTATGATGAGAAGACGCAGCTTGTTTATTTTGATGAAGAAGATCCCTATGATCAAAATTCAAAAAAAGCTTCGCTTCTTTTGAATCTTGGCTATGTGTTTGCCCTTTTCCGTACAAAGAATTGTGATAATATTCTTAGAGCTAAATCCCTATTAAAAAAGCTTCTTTGTTTTCAAGTTAAGACAAGAAATGCGAATTTAGGCGGGTTTCCAAAATATATCCATCAGTACCCAAATCCTTATGATAATAGATCCTGTGTACATATCTATGTGATCCTTTATAAGCTTGATAAGCTTTTTTCTAAGGTGATTGAAAAGCCTCTAAGGGTTGAGTTAAGTAAAGCGATCACTCGATTAAAATCTTTTATTGAGAAGATGTATACGGACTATGGGTATGGAGAGGATATAGAACCTCTTGTAAGCCTAATCATTGGTAAAAAGCCAAAGAAGAAGCCTTTTGTAATAAGCTCAAAGCATTTAGAGACTTTTGTCTTTATGCATGCCTACTCACCAGTACAAGCGTCTAAATATTTGGACGTGTTGCAGAATTTCTGGAATGAAGACCTAGGATGTTACGCCGGTCCTTATTTTCATGAGCACTTTGAAAAGAGTCTTCTGAGGCCTACTTTATTTAACCTCTTTATGTCTTGTGAATCAGGTAAAGCGTGCGTATTTGATGACCACTATATCTATCTTCTTTCTTCTCTTATTATGCCAAAAGCTGTGGCTGATAATAAGGAGAAAAGCTTTTCACAGAATCTTATTTTTAATGAGATGAGTGCTGTTGTTAAGAATGATGAAACAAGTAGCCTGTTTTACTTTGAGAATTTCAAAGCAAAAGAAAAGGATAGCTATCCAAATGGTTTTCATACGCTAAGTTATCTTTTTAGATCTTTGGAAGACGCGCCAAATAGCTTGGTTTGCCAAACAAAGAATGTAGATGTTGCTGCTTCTGAAAATGAGGGAGTAATCAGTGTTGATTTTACTTATCCAAAACTTGATGTGCAGGATAAGAAAGTGATCACTGAGCTTAACTTTTTCCTTCTTAAAAATGATGAAGTAAACATTACAGTGGATCATGAAAAAGCGACAATCTTCAAGCTTTCTGAAACTCTACGTATTGAAACATCCGATAGGACGTTAGAGTTCACATTTAAAGTTATAGAAGGGTCAGGAGATATTTTAGGTGGGATTTCTATGGGGAATAGACCTTCTCAGATATATCCTGATGCGATCAATCCAAATACAAAGTCGATTTATAAGGCTTTTGACTGGAAAATATCCCTTCGCTCTTTAAGAAGAGACGAAGGGTTCAAACTGAACATGCAGCTTAAGACTAGCTTAAAGCAGCCTCTTGAGGAGAAGCTTTTAGATCTTCAAGAGCAGGACTGTCAAGAGATAGCCCCATAGCATGTAGACCGTTATCTACGTATAGAGTAACACCTGTAACAGCACTTGATAGACTAGAGCAAAGATAAGCAGCTGTCTTGCCGATTTCTTCTGCTTTTAGATCTTTGTCTAGTGGAGCATTATTCTTAGAGTATTCAATCATCATTTCGATGAAATTTTTTCCCTTATCGCCAATAGCTCTTGCAGCTCTTGAGCTAAGTGCTCCGGCTGAAATAGCATTTACACGAACGCCCCACTTTCTGCCAGCTTCATAAGCGAGTGTTCTTGTGTCACTCTCTAGTGCAGCTTTTGCAGAACTCATTCCGCCGCCATAACCTGGGATTGCACGCTCTGATGCGATGTAGGTAAGTGTTAAGCATGAGCCACCAGTGGACATGATAGGACCGAAATACTTGATCAGACCAACATATGAGTAGGAAGAGTTGCTATGAGCTGCTAGATAGCCGCTTCTTGATGTTTCAAGGAGTGGTTTTTTTACCTCAGGAGCGTTAGCAAGAGAATGCACAAGGATGTCGATTTCTCCGTAATCCTTTTGCACAGCTTCTGCAACTTCTGAGATTGTATAGCTACTAGCGTTCATATAGCGCTTATTTTGGAGAATTTCCTCCGGAACGTCCTCTTTTGTGTCAAAAGAAGCATCGAGGGCATATACCTTCTCAAATTGCATCATTGAGCCATCTGATAGCCTTCTTGAAGCATCAAATTTACCGTTTTCAAGAGAGGTAGTAAATATTTTTAGTATGGGAGTCCATGTGCCAACAAGAATTGTTGCACCGGCCTCTGCAAGTTGTTTTGCGATTGCCCAACCAAATCCTTGGTCATCGCCAATACCTGCGATAAAGGCCTTTTTCCCTTTAAGGTCCACTTTTAGCATGGGAGCATACCCTGTTATATATTAATCCTAAAATCACGTAATTTATAACAAAAGCTTTGTATTAAAACAATAAAACTTGTAATTTATACGCCATTAAGTGTTAAAAACCAGTAGTTTAAGATTAATCTAAAGTTTTCCTTAAAGGGAAAAGGTTAAATTTTTAGTTACTTCTCTCAGCTATCTCAAAGAGGCGTTTCCACCCCTCTGAGGTTAGGAGTTTCCCAGGTTCTAAGAGGATGGCTCTAGCTTTAAAGGGAACAGGTTCATACGCGGGTAATATGACCTCTTCAACTTCTACGGTTTTGACCTTTTGGATTGAGGTCTTCTTTTTTAAAGCTGGAGTTTTGACTGAGGTTTTTTTTGTCTTAGCGACAGTCTTAGTCTTCTTCTTAGGAGCAGTGGTCTTTTTGGTCACCACTTTCTTCTTAGTAGTAACCTTCTTAGAAGAAGCCTTTACTGTCTTTTTTACAGGGGATTTCTTGGGAGCTTTCTTGGAAGCAGTGGTTTTCTTAGCAGACTTTGCGGCAGTTGTCTGCTTTCCACCTTTCTTTTTCATGATCCTAGAAAGTATCCCTTTCTTCTTTGTCTTTGTACTCGCAGCCTTGCTTGCGGTCTTGACCTTAGAAGGTTTTCCTTTCTTTGCTTTAGCCATCCTCTTAGCACCTTGGTTAATGCAACTCCACACTTTCAGTCTCACTCATTTTAGGGCGCTCGTCAATAGATAAATTTATAAAAAAGTGGCTCATATACATAACAGAGCCAAATACAACTCTTTATGAAATAGAAAAAAATTAATTAGTTTTCTTCTTATTTTCGTAGAATTAAATTAAGAGCTTTATAGTAAAGGCGTTAGTTTTACCAAGCTAACTCTGAAGTACTTGTGAAAGGGTGTTAAGTAAGTAGTTGAGTTTGAGTGTAAATGAGTTCTTTATTGATTGCGTTTTACGCGATCAACTCATAAAATATTTAATTTAAAAGTTTTAGTTAAATAGAGGTGAGTTGTGACTGAAATGTTTGTGAAGTATGTAGAAGGGTTTTCTACTAAAATTCTTGGGGATGCATCCCAGGATATCGTGATTACAGATACTCCTAAGCAGCATGGTGGAAAGGGAGAGCAGTTTTCTCCAACGGATATGCTTGCAGCATCGCTTGGATCTTGCGTTGTAACGATGATGGGAATCTTTGCTAAGATGAAAAATATCCCTTTTGAGGGTGTTGTCGCTAAAGTTTCTAAAAAGATCAAAAATCCAGCGACTGGAATGGTATCTGAGATTACTGTCTCTATATACTACCCAGAAGAGCTCGACGATGCGAAAAAGGCGATTTTAGAGAAAGCGGCAAAGAATTGTCCTGTCCATCATGCGCTGAATGAAAGTGTTGAGCAAAAGATTCTCTTTTACTATGGTGAAACCTTACAAGGTATACCGAGTGAAACTGCAAACTTATCAAGCGTTTAAACAGCATATAAAACAGCATTTTAGTGATACAGACGATCACTTATTTGCTGTTTTAGGAATGGACTTTTATGAAAGAGAAGTGATCATAAAAGAAGTTCTTTCAAGCTTTAAGGGCGCGACTATTGTTTATGTAGATGCTTTAGAGTCAAATTTTCCTTCTTTGAGATCAGAGCTTGAAGTAGGAGATCTTTTTTCAGACAAAAAAGTCGTCGTTCTAAAGTCGATTGAAAAGGCTTCTAAAGCCTTTTTAAAAGACCTTGCAGCGTATCTTGAAACAGCTTCTTGTTATTCATTAATTTTAGATGGCGAAAAACTTGAGAAGAGTTTTTATGACAAAGTGACAAAGCAACTTGTTGCTTTGGATCTTACCAAGGAAAAACCTTGGGATAGAAAAGCTCGGATCATTTCCTGGCTTGGTTTTTTTGTTAAAAGAGATGGAAAAACTCTTGCACCGGAGCTTGCAGACACTCTTTATGAGAGTTCTGAAAAGCAGCTCTCTATTATGCTTCAAGAGCTAAATAAGCTTATCTGTTACACGAAGGGATCGCAGAATATTTCGCTTTCTGATTATAGAGCCGTTTCGAGCTCTCAGAGTGAGGAGAAGCTGTGGAACCTTTCAGAAGGGATTGTATTTCGAAATGATCAAAAGAGTTTTGATGAGGCAGTTTGCAAGAAACTAGATGCGCAGACATTCCATCAGCTACTTGCGCAACTTAGGTACCATCTGCAGATTGCTGCAAAAATGCAGGCCTTAGTGCTAAGTGGCGATACTGCTGCGATGTCTCACTTCCCAAGACTCATGCCAAAAACATTTGATAAATACCAAAGAGCCCTAGCGAGGATGCCGTCTGAATATGCAAAAGATGCATTAAGAGCGCTTTTTGATGCTGAAGCTAAAGCAAAATCTATTGCTGTTGATGAGAACGTATTATTTCTAGAACTACTTACAAAAATGCAAATAAGTGCGACCCTTCGGAGATAACGATGTTATATATTTTCCCAAACCTTCTAGATAAAGAGCAAGAGAGTGACGAATTTTTGCCGATGAACTTAGAAGCTTATGTTTCTAAAATCGACGCTCTTGTTGCAGAGAGTGAGAAGAATGCGAGATCATTCTTAAAACGTTTTTCTTATTCTGATGAAAGATCATTTAGAGACATTCCGATTAAGCTTTTAAACGAGCATACAAATGATGAAGATTTTTCAGAGCTATCTGATCTTTTGCATAAAGATAAGAAAGTGGGTTTGATTTCTGATGCAGGCCTTGCTTGCATGGCTGATCCTGGTGCAAAGCTTGTTAAAGCAGCAAGAGATCAAAATATTTCGGTAAAAACATTCTCAGGCCCATCGTCCATTATTTTTGCTCTTATTTACTCAGGTTTGAATACACAAGAGTTTACCTTTAATGGTTATTTGCCAAGGAAAGATCCTGAGCTTTATCATAAACTTAAAGCGATTGATAAAGACTTGCAGAGTAGTAATCACACACATATTTTTATTGAAGCACCATACCGTAATGAAAAGCTTATTGAGTCGTGTGTAAAAAACATCTCTAAGAATGTTATGCTTTCTGTTTCTTGTGATTTGACCTTAGAGACAGAGAGTGTGATCACAAAGCCTCTTTCTATGTGGAAACAAGATAAAAACTTAAAAAGATACCATAAAAGGCCATGCGTTTTTGTTCTTGGTAAAGAACCTAAATAAGGTCTGATGCGATGTCGTCATAAAAGAGTGTACCTCTTTTTGTAAGTCGCACTGTTCCGTTGGCTTTCTCTAAGAGTTTTTCTTCGATTTTTTTGTTTAGTTCTTTGTGGAAAGACTCAGGGAGATTGTGTTTTTTTAAATCCACACCTTTTAGCATGCGAAGTTCTACGAGAAAAAGTTCTTTAGCATGGCTTTTTTCATCTAGTTTCTCCTTAAAGTCAATAGCTGTATCACCGTTTAAGACGAGATTTGCATACTTTTTAAGACTGTTAATGTTCTTATATCTAGATTGATTCATATAGCTAAAAGCGGAGGGGCCAATTCCGATAAAATCTCTTCCGAGCCAGTATCCTGTATTATGTTTGGATACAAGGCCATCTTTTGCAAATGCAGAAATCTCGTAGCGTTTTAGGCCAACATCTTCAAAAGCTTCTATGGCCATTTTTAACATAGCGCTGCTTGTGACATCTTTCGGCATAGTTTTTTCAATGTGCTCTTTCTTTCTGAAATATGCTGAGTTTTCTTCAATCACTAAGTTATAGAGTGAGAGATGAGTGATGGGGAGCTTTTTTACAGATTTAAGAGTCCTTGCAAAAGACTCTAAGGTTTGGTTTGGGAGATCATACATCAGATCGATGCTGATGTTTGAGATTCCAGAGTCTTTAGCATTTTGGATACCATCGATCGTTTCTTGTGCTGTGTGGAGTCTTTCAATTGTTTGAAGCGAGGAATCATCGAGGGATTGCACTCCAATGCTAAGGCGGTTAATCCCGATTTCTTTAAGGCTTCTTAGGTAGTCTAAGTTTAGATCTTCGGGATTTGCCTCAAGTGTAATTTCCACACCTTCTAGTACGTTTGGGCACTTTTCATAAACAGCATCGAGAATAGCTTTAAGAGATGAAATGGAAAGTTTTGATGGAGTGCCTCCACCAAAATAAATAGAGGGGATTTCACGGCTTTCTAATAGGTCGCTATTTTGTGAGAGTTCTTTTATGAAGGCTTCAACAAGGAGTTTTTCTAGCAGAGGCGTGTGTTTTGTGACATAGAAATGACAGTAGGGACACTTTTTAGTGCAAAAGGGAATGTGAAAGTAAAGACTTAGAAAATTATCTTTTTCTAAGTTACCAATCATCTGACTCTGGATCTTCTAAAATTCCTCTTTTCCATCGATTTCTGTCTGAAAAAGGGTCGTCTTCGTCTTCGTCAGAAGTTGTGACATCTTCTGTTACAGTGTCGCTGCTATCATCAGAAATGGTTTCAGATTCTGTGAAGGTTTCGTTACCGCTTTCTGTTTCACCCTCTGTCATGTTGTCGTCGACATTCACGTCAGGGATTGTGTGAGCTTCTTGGAAGCCAGACCTTGGAGGTTGGTTTCTTTTCGGAGCTGCATATTCTAGCTCGTCATTTTCTTTTAAGAATCGTAGGCGCTCTTTTTCTTCCTCGATTTTTTGCTGCAAAGCTTCCATTTCAGTTTGATGCTTTTCGATGTCCTTTTTAGGTACAAGGCCAAGTTTCATCCACTGTTGCAAATCTTTAAGTTCAACTTCGAGCTTTTTTAGTCTCTCGCTCTTTACATTCATAACTTAGTTCTATTTTGTTAAAATTCCTATCTAATCTGGGCAAGTCTAATCCTCAGGGGAAATAATTTCCAGGATTTTTTTTCTTTTCGAAAATTTCACCCTCAATGCTCTATTTACATAGGGGGGTATTTTTTGGAAACTTTTTTGTTCTTCATAAAAACTTGATGGAAATAACAGCCTGCTTGAAGCAACTTATCGATATAATAGAATTAAAGTTGTAAAAATCTGATGTTTATTTAGTTAAATCATGAGTTGTATAATAAACTTTATTACTCATATTTATTATGTTATAAATTAAGTAAGGAAGCTTCATTGAAGTCTCCTCATTTTCAAATTGCGGGAAACTATGGATCCACACTCTTTTGAATATGCGAACCTTGCGAACTTAAAGTTCATCGAAGAGCTGTACTCTCAGTATCTTAGTGATCCTTCATCTGTTGATGATTCGTGGAAATACTTCTTCGAGGGGATGCAGATGGCAGGGGCTATGCAAAGAGTACTTCCAAAGATGCCATCTCAGGAAAGCGCTCCTTCGAAGTCACTGAGCAAAAGCGACTATGGCTCACTTGATCTGATTGAAGCCTATAGAAAATATGGGCATCTAGCAGCCAAGATAAATCCAGTACTACCGAATACAGAAAAAGAAGATATTGAGCATCTTAGCATTGAGAGTCACGGATTTTCCGCAAATGACACAGAAACGGCAGTGCCAACTTTCGGCTTTTTAGACAAGGAGTCAGCAAGTCTTTCTGAGCTCGTAGAGGCGCTTGATGCGACCTATAGCTCTAGTATTGGACTTGAGTATGATCACTGCTCTTTTGAGATCAAAGAGTATATAAAGAGCTCATTTGAGCCTTTTCTGCGCTCGCCTTTAAGTAGCGAGGAAAAATCACTTGTTATGGAAGACTTGAATAAGGCTGAGATGTTCGAGTCATTCATTCATCTTAAGTATCCAGGACAGAAGAGGTTTTCTTTAGAGGGTGGAGAAGCGACGATTCCCATGGTCCGAGAGATTCTTGATAAGAGTGCCGACCTTGGAGTATCAGAGGCTGTGTTTGGGATGGCTCATAGAGGGCGTCTTAACGTACTTGCGAATATTATGAAAAAGCCTTACTCGATCATGTTTTATGAGTTTGAGCCGACATATATACCAGATTCTTTTGGAGGATCTGGGGATGTGAAGTATCACCTTGGACTTGTAGCAGATATTGAGACAAGTCATGGCAAGCCACTTAAAGTAACACTTTCAGCAAACCCTTCTCACTTAGAGTCTGTTGATCCTGTGATTGTTGGGATGGCAAAAGCAAAAAGAGATATGTCAGGTGGTAATGTTCTTCCGATTCTAATTCACGGAGATGCTTCTGTTGCTGGTCAAGGTGTCGTTTTTGAGACGATGCAGCTTTCTCAGGTTGAAGGTTATGAAACAGGTGGAACGATCCACATCGTGATCAATAATCAGGTAGGTTTTACAGCGACAGAGAAAGAGGCGAGGTCGACTTTATATGCAACGGATGTTGCGAAACCATTTGGCTCTCCTGTTTTCCATGTGAATGGTGATGACCCAGAAGCTTGTGTTTATGCTGGAAGACTTGCAGCTGAGATAAGAGCCAAGTTTAAAATTGATGTGTTTCTTGAAATAGTTTGCTACAGAAAGTACGGGCACAATGAGGGAGATGAACCTGCGTTCACTCTGCCACATTACTACAACATTATTAGAAAGAAAGAGAACGTCCGTATTCTTTATAAAGAAAAGCTATTAGCAGAGAATGTCTTAAGCTCTGAAAAAGTAGAAGAGCTTGAATCAGGTTTTAGAGAAGAGCTTGAAAAGGCTTTTTCTGAAACAAAAGAGATGGTAGAGAAAAAAAAGACTTCGAAGAAGAAAGGAGCAAAAGAGCTTTCTAAAAAAGAAGTGTTTAAAAGCGTTGATACTACTCACTCGAAAGAGAAATTCGATCAGTACATAGAAGCCATTGCAAGTTTGCCTGAAGGGTTTTCTGTTCATAGAAAGATCCAAAGAATACTTGCTGAAAGAGTCGCTGCGATAAAAGAAGGTAAGGGGATCGATTGGGGGCTTGCTGAGTACTTGGCTTACGCATCGCTTGTCACAGACAAGCATCCCGTAAGGATTTCGGGGCAAGATTCTCAAAGAGGAACTTTTTCGCATAGGCATGCAACGATTGTAGACCAGACCTCGGGTGAAAAGTACTTTCCATTGGATCATTTATCTAAAGACCAAGCACATTTTACAGCATATAATTCTCCACTTTCTGAGTATGGAGTTCTTGGTTTTGAGTTTGGATATGCCTACGTTTGCAAAGAAGGGCTTACGATTTGGGAAGCGCAATTTGGTGATTTTGCAAATGGTGCGCAGATTATTATCGATACTTATGTGACATCGTCTGAAACAAAGTGGGGGTTGAAATGCGGACTTGTGATGATGCTTCCTCACGGAGCAGAAGGGCAAGGTCCAGAGCATAGCTCAGCACGAGTAGAAAGATTTTTGCAGCTTTGCAGCTGTTATAACATGCATGTGATCATGCCAACAAAACCATCGCAGGTGTTTCATGCACTAAGAAGACAGGTGCTAAGCGGTACGAACATCCCACTTGTTGTTTTCATGCCAAAAAAACTTCTCCGCTACGGCCCAAGCTTAAGTCATATTGAAGAGTTTACAGAAGGGCAGTTCCAGGATTTAATTGATGATGATGATGAGTATAAATCTGCGACGAGAGTCCTTGTTTGTTCTGGTAAAATATACTATGAGCTTCTTGAAGAAAGAGAAAAGAGAAAAGCAAACCATATAGCGATTGTAAGAATCGAGCAGTTATACCCGTTTAATAGAGATAAAATGAAAGAGATTCTTTCTTCTTATAAACAAATGAAGGAATGCTATTACGTACAAGAGGAGCATAGTAATTCTGGCGCCTATGAATACATCGCTTCTCAATTCAATGAAATCCTTCCTAATAAAATAAATCTTTGTTATGTGGGTAGGGTAAGGAGTGCCTCTCCTGCAGCTGGTTCTAATGCGCTTTATCAAAAAGAAAGAATAAAGCTTCTGAAACAAGCCTTTGGAGAGTCATAAGATTTAGCACTTCGCATCTTAGCTCTTAAAGAAGGTTTTTTTATGACAGTTGAAATTACTGTTCCTCCAGTCGGTGAATCTATTACAGAAGCAACGATTTCTGTAATCATGAAACAAAGTGGCGAAAGTGTTGCAAAAGATGAAGAAATCCTAGAGCTTGAAACAGACAAGGTAAATCAGGTCGTTCATGCTCCTGAATCAGGTGTTTTGACCCTTTCTGTAAGTGTTGATGATGTGGTGCAAATAGGGCAGGTTATTGGCTCTGTTGACCCCTCAGGAGCTCCTTCTGCAAAAAACCCTAAAAAGGCCGAAAAACCGGCTGAAAAGGCTAAAAAAGAGCCTTCTGCGCCTAAAGCTGCTCCAGCAGCAAGCGCTGCTCCAAAAGCTTCTGTGAGAGTGTCAGAAGATGAGTACCTCTCAAGTGTTGGAAAAACGCCTCCTCAAGCAGCTGCTCCTGCGCAACCAAAGCCTAAAGCTCCTGTTCATGACGGCCAAAAAAGACAAAGAATGTCAGGTTTAAGAAGAACGATTGCACAAAGACTTGTAGAGGTAAAAAATACAACGGCGATGCTTACAACTTTTAATGAGGTTGATCTTTCCAAAGTAATGGCAATACGCTCGAAACAAAAAGAAGATTTTGAGAAGAAGCACGGCGTAAAGCTCGGCTTTTTATCGTTCTTTGTAACAGCATGTTCATCCGCTCTAAAAACTTTTCCAGATGTGAATGCGTACATTGATGGTGATGAGATTGTTTATAACGAAGGCCATCATATTGGGATAGCAGTCTCAACTGAGAAAGGGCTCATGGTTCCTGTTCTCAAATCTTGTGAAGAAAGATCCTTTGCAGATATTGAAAGTGGTGTGATGGGTTTTGCAAAAAAAGCAAGAGATGGGAAAATAGGTATAGATGATCTGCAAGGTGGAACATTTACTATTACAAACGGCGGTGTTTTCGGATCTCTTCTTTCTACTCCAATATTGAATCCTCCTCAAAGTGCGATTCTTGGCATGCATGCGATTAAGAAAAGAGCTGTTGTTGTTGATGATCAGATTGTAATTCGTCCTATGATGTATCTTGCACTTAGTTATGATCACAGAATTGTTGATGGGAAAGAAGCAGTAAGCTTCCTTGTTCATCTAAAAGACTGCTTAGAAGAACCTTCAAAAATGCTCCTAGAGTCGTAGGCTTTTTATGTATGATGTTTGTGTGATTGGATCAGGTCCTGGTGGCTACGTTTGTGCCATTAAAGCAGCTCAGCTTGGACTCAAAGTTGCGTGCGTTGAAAAGTATCCGGTGCTTGGTGGTACTTGCTTAAATGTTGGATGCATTCCATCAAAATCTCTTCTTAGCTCTTCTGAGTTTTATCATAAGGTTCAAACTCAGGCAAACGACTATGGGATCAAGACAGGGGCTCTTGGTCTTGATTTCTCTAAAATGACAGAAAAGAAATCTTCTGTTGTCACAGGCTTTAATCAAGGGATTTCAGGGCTTTTTAAAAAGAACAAAGTAAAAGAGATTCATGGAACAGCAAGCTTTGTATCAAAGGATGAAATATCGATTGATGGAAAGGAAAAGATAAAGGCAAAGAACTTTGTGATTGCAACAGGCTCTAAGCCAACAGAGCTTCCTTTTTTGCCATTTGATGAAAAGAAAATACTCTCCTCAACAGGCGCATTAGCTCTTACGAAGGTTCCTAAAACGCTACTTGTTGTAGGAGCTGGAATCATTGGCGTGGAGCTTGGCTCTGTATATAGCCGCCTTGGAACCAAAGTGGTTTTTTTAGAGTTTTTGGATCGCATCTGTCCGACACTAGATACCGACTCTTCCAAGCTTTTGCAAAAGCTTCTCACAAAGCAGGGACTGACTTTCCATCTTGGCGCGAAAGTGACAAAAGGGTCTGCTTCAGCATCTGGCGTATCACTTGATGTAGAGATCAAAGGAAAGATAGAAAAATTCAATGCAGAGCATGCTCTTGTAGCTGTTGGCAGAAGACCTTATACAGATGACCTAAATCTTAAAAACGCTGGTGTTTCTGTTGATGAAAAAGGCTTTATCACAATTGATAGCGGCTTTAAAACAACAACTCCTAATATCTACGCCATTGGAGACACTGTTGATGGGCCTATGCTTGCTCATAAAGCAGAAGAAGAGGGAATGGCAGTAGCAGAGCTACTTGCTAACAAAAGCCCTAAGATCGAGTATATGGCGATACCAAGCGTTGTTTATACAGATCCTGAAGTTGCAGGTGTAGGTCTTACAGAAGCTGCTGCAAAAGAAAGGTCTCTTAGCGTTAAAGTTGGTAAATTCCCATTCAAGGCAAATTCAAGAGCAAGAGCAATAGGGGATGATGAGGGGTTTGTGAAGATTATTGCAGATAGCGCATCGAACCAAGTTCTTGGGATGCATATCATAGGCCCTCACGCAGGGGAGCTCATTGCAGAAGGTGTTCTTGCGATCACAAAGAAATTAAGAGCTGATGATATAGCGCACACCTCACATGCCCATCCAACACTCTCAGAGGCGATAAAAGAAGCAGCTCTTATGGTTACATCAAAGGCGCTGCATATCTAAAAAGGGCGCAGCAATGATGAGTTACCGCGCCCCAGGGAGACATTTTTATATTGTGGGTGATTTTATGCTGCTGGTGCAGTAAAATTTCTCCACATAAATTTTCTTAATCCTTTAGATCCAGGAAGTATAGTCCAGTGTTCTGCAATTTTTTTTGCAGCTTCGCTATTCATGACCTTATGGATCACGTTTGGATCAACGAATACACCGTCAACTGATGGTGATTCGCCAGTAACGTATGCCTGGATGTATCTTTTTCCGAAGTTTGCCGCAGCACCTGATAAACTTTCGGTATAACCTTTTTCAATTCCAGCCTGCTTTGCAACTTCTTGTGCAAGATAAGCTCTTTGGTGCTCTTCAAGACTTCTGTTAAGCTCACCGAATGCATTTCTTGCAGCGATAGAGTCTGGTCCAAAAGAAGTGAACGTTTCACGGATTACATCAAACCTTGTTAAATGTCTGACTTTAGCTTTTCTACCAAGAGCTTTGCAGACCTTATCTGTTGTAGAGTCGAACTGATTTGCCTGATCTGCAACTTGTTTTGCAACAGCATCAAGAGCTGCTCCTTGTTCAACAAGAGCTCCTTCTTTATGGATTACATCCATAATAGCAAGGAAGGCTTTTAGTTCGCGGTCGTTTGTGTTTGCAAGGTTAGCAAGTCTATCTTTGTTCTCGCCGATGTACTCATGTACCTCTGCAGCTTCTACTTGTAAACGTTTCATTTCTTCTTCTTTAAGATTTACTACTTCGCCGCGGTTAACACGTCTTAGTAGATCGTTACTATGTACGATCATTTTTGTGATGTCATCGGACTTTCTTGTTAAGTAGTCAATCTCAGAAGTAAGTTCTGCTTTTGATTTCTCAATCTCTGCAAAACCTCCTTTAACGCCTCTTCTTATGCCACCTTTTTCAACAACTTCTTTGTCATTATTGGCAGCCTTTAGCTCTGCGTTTACAGACTTCAACTCGCGGCTAAGTCTTTCTAGGTCATTTTTAATGATCGCTCTAATCTGATCTGCTGTATTTGCAGCGTTTAACTTTTTCGAATCAATACGTGCCTGCTCAAGTAAAGCAGATAGTTCGAAGTAGCGAATTTCTAAGTTGTGGATAAGAACTTCAAGACGGCCTCTTTCTGCGCTAAAAATCGCATCGATGTGTTCTTTATGCTTTCCAAGAACAACTTTATTAAAGGCTTCTTTTGATCCGTGTTTTTTAATAATTGCATTACGCATTACTTCTGCAACAACGCCATCAGCTTCATCTTTAGAAAGTCCGAAAGCATTTCTTAAAAGGCCTGCAAGATTGTGTAGTCTTTCATTAAGGCCGATGATTTGGTGGTTGTCTGCTAGGTCATCAACAATTGCCTCAGCATCATCAGATGCAATTTTCTCAAGTACACCTCTTGCCATAGTTTTAGCAAGCTTGATGCGCTCTTCTCTTGGTACATCGTCAAACCCTCTGTGACCAATGAATGCTTTGATGATTCTATCGAATGCTTTAGGTCTTTCATCTGGGTGCATAGCAAGAAGCTTTTCAGCAATCGCAGCAGCTTCTTTCTGGATACCACTTTCGATGGTTTCATCCCAGTTAGCAAGTTCTCTAATTCTCTTCATGAATCCTTTTCTGTCGTTTGCTGCAATCACAACATTAACGCCAGCTTTATCCTGGACGTGTTTGATGTATCCAGGAGAATATCCAACTGTTTGGATGAGATTTAATATTCTTTTTGCATGAGAGCCGCAGCTATATTCAGACTCAGCTCTTTTATATAGACCGTAAGCCGCTTGGAATAAAACCGTCCAAGATGTCACAAAGATGTGAAAAGCAGCTCGTGCTACGTTTTTAGCAATCGCCTTTTTGGGAGCATCAGCATGAGTGGGCCTTAAATACCTGTCCACATCTAGTGAAAGAGGGGCAAAAGTTTTAAAAGCGTCTACACCGTTGTAGCCAGATGGCTTGATTGTGCCTTCTAGGGCATGTAGCATCTGATCGCTATCTGGAACTCTCACTTCTGGGTATTGAGGTTCTCTTTTAGCAAATGGATTTGATAAACCGAACACCATTTTAATTACCTTTTTATTATACGTTATAATTATTTTTTGCTTTCGAGAACAATTATAGCAAATAAACTATTTAATATATAAAGTAAAAATGTAAATACTATCGATTAAAATCTTTATTAATATAAATAAAAATTATCCGAATCCTATAAATATTAACCCTACTCCAACACCGACACCGACACCTAGCCCAGGTCCTGTTCTTTCTAATGGTTGGAAGTTTTTGGCTGGGCAAAGTAATCTAGGGGGAACTG
>JAJACS010000025.1 GCA_022601395.1 Chlamydiia bacterium
AGTTTAATTCTCCTCGGGAGTAAAGTGGAGGGATTATTTTATTTATTTGCTTTGGGGGCAATAATATCTGGGTTTAAAATTTTACTATGTTTTTCTGGTGCTATTTTTCCTCATTTTTTAGACTTCATTCTTTGTCTACTTAAAGAGGATTTATGAAAAATATTCTATATACTTTAGCAACTTGTTTATTTTTAACATCAGCTATGGCTGACACAGGCTGTGAGAATTATCTAAAAAAGAACTATAGTAAAAGCTCCTCGCTCGATCCTGTCTTCAAAGCGAAGAACTACTCTCATTTGCTAGGGAAGTTAAAGGGTCTTTCTGACAGCTTACTGGAGATGCACTTCACCCTATATAAGGGCTATGTCAAGAATACGAATAACCTAATAAAAGCCTTAGAAGATATGAAGCAAAATGACCAGGAAAGAACTCTTGCCTTTGGAGCTCTTAAAAGGCGCTTTGGCTGGGAGTATGATGGCATGAGGCTTCATGAACTTTATTTTGGTAACCTCTCTAAAGGAGTCAGTCTTTCTCCTAAAAGTGAACTATATAAACAAATAGTAGAAGATTTTGGCAGCTATGAGAAGTGGAGAAGAGACTTTTTGTCCACAGGACTCATTCGAGGCATTGGCTGGGTGATTCTTTACCGCGATCCGATTAAAGGTCATTTATTTAATGTATGGATTAATGAGCATGATCTAGGGCATTTAGCAGGCGGTACACCGCTTCTTGTAATGGATGTTTGGGAGCATGCTTATATAACAGAGTATGGTCTTGATAGAGGAAGATACATTGATGTGTTCATGTATAATATTGACTGGGAAGTTGTAGAGAGCAGGTATAAAGGTTCTCCATGCTTTAGTAAATATAGCGTTGATGCAGGTGATCAAAAAGAAAAAGGCAAAGCGTAGTTAAAGAGCTCCTAAAGGAGCTCTTTTATTATTTCGCGTCAACCGATCTTTCTTTGACATATCTTGTAAGATAAGCAAAAAGAGGCGCGCCTACAGCGGTGCTAAGAAGTACCATGATACCCGCTGGCATCAGTGTCATCGTCTTTAGAAACCTGTACAGGAAGAAAAGGTGCAGAAATAAAGTTGTGAAAGTTGCTACAAAAAAGAAAGGGATCGAGTTTTTGTAGACAAGAAGCCCTGATGCGATGAGAAGAGCTCCAAATGATCCTCCCATGATGAGAGACATTATGCTATTTGCTTTAGCATAGCCCATAACACCGCCAGAGAGTACAACGATTCCAAAGGTTAAGATAATGATGCTTTGTGTTTTCATAAAGTTCCTTTTTTAAGGTTTGCTTATGTCTTTGCGATAATCTTCTAGTACGCAATAGAGCTGGTTACTGAAAACACTTTTATAATTCATGAAGTCTTTTAGTAAATGAAATAATGAAGAAGCTTCTGCTTTTGCTTCGTCAAATTCTCTTGCAGCAGCGAAAAGGGTTGTTTTAGCAACAAAGGGTGCGCCCCATGGAGTTGTTAGCAGATATACAACAACTTGAGACTGTTCTTCATATTTTGGAAACTTTTCGAGTCTTTTAGCATCAAGGACAAGTTTTTGGATATCTAGGGAGAACTTTTTTAATAAGATATGGTTTTTTAAAGCTTCCTCATTTTCGTATAGCTTTTCCCAATCATCGTGGAAATTCTGCAAATCAGTTTTCAGGGCTTCAATGGCCTCACTTTCACTATCTGTACTCACGTTATCTATCTCCTTACTTAAGAAAGTCTAAAGTTTCATTAAAAATCTCATCCATGCCTTTTTCGCAGTGAATGGTCTTTAGTAGTTTTTTTTGATCAAAGAACTTGATGAGTGGTTCAGTTTGCTCTTTATAGACCTGTAGCCTTTTCAGGACAGTATCCATGTGATCGTCAGGTCTTTGGTATAGCTCTCCTCCGCATTTGTCGCAAATCCCTTCTTCTTTTGGTTTTTTGAACTCTCTATGGAAAGAGGTTTTACATTTTCTGCAGATCAGTCTTCCACTAATCCTAGCTGCAACAGTTTTGTCTGATGCAAAAAAATTCACTACTTTGATGTTTGCGTCGCTGCCAAGGTGTTTGCTAAGAACTTCTGCTTGTGCGGTTGTTCTTGGGTATCCATCTAGGATATAGCCTTCTTTGCAATCAGGATGTTTTACGCGATCAAATGCCATTTCGTTGATGAGGGTATCTGGAACAAGTTTTCCCTCCTCCATAATGTCTTTTGCTTTTTTCCCAAGATCGGTTCCGTTTTTGATGTTCTCTCTTAGGAGATCCCCTGTAGAGATATGAGGTAGGTGAAGTTTAGCTGCGATCTTCTCTGCTTGGGAACCTTTGCCAACGCCTGGCGGTCCGAGCAAAATAATAACAAGAGCATTTTTAGTTCCGTGATTTTCCATAATAAGTGCCAAAGTATCGAGTGATAAGAAAGAGTATTATAAGAGACTCTTCAGAAAAGAAAAAGACCTAATGCAATGATGCGTCTTTTGAGAGAGTTTCCCAAAACAGACATTTTGCAATATTATCTAGTAGGGCTGATACTTCTATCTTGTCTCTAGCCTTATCACCGATGGTTTCTACTTCATATTCATCCTTTAAAAAGTACTTTGCGATGAGGTCTTGATACATTACATAAGGCTGGTTTGAGACAAGTAGGATTTTCTTCTCTTTTGGCTGATTCTCTAAAAAGGTGAGGATTGTATCAGATGTTGTGGGAGTTATATGAGCGAATAGGTGGGCACTTTTTATATCTGCGCAGACATACTCTACTGGAAGTTTCTTCATCCCTTCTGGCAGCTTTGCGCTCTCATATATAAACTTTGCCATCTGTGTTTCGTTCACGGGGAGCTCTCTATCCAGTGTAGCGTCCTTTGCAAAGGGGAGCTCTTGAGAGGCTGCTAGAAGATGTTCTTTGCTCTCAGAGCTACTTAAAAGAGTTCTAGGTCCTGTGAGGAAAACGACCTTATCAAACCTAGTTCCCTTTTCCCACTCTTTTATGAGGTAAGCGATTCTATTTCTTATTCTTGGAAGAGTAGCTCCATGGATAGCTGCTAGATCATAATGAGTTTTTTTTGCTTCTATTTTATCGATAAGGTTTAGCTTGCTAAAGGATTCAAAAAGCTTATTTCTCTTATCTTCATGAATATTAGAAAACTCCCAACGATTTTTGGGAAACTGCATCCAGTGTTTTTTTGTATATGCATAGACACTATCGAGGTCGTATTCACTCGAGTAGCCGAGTTCTTTAAGAAGGGCTTTGAGATCGCAGCAAACCTCATTATTATCTACTAAAAGAGAAGCTGGCAGCGCTATTTGCGCTGCTGAAAGAAAAGCAGCTAAGAAAAAGCATGTTAAAGCTTTACGCATACTACTGATTCGGATTTTCCGGAATAATAAAGTGTCCAACAATATAGGAGATGCATAGAGGAAATATAAGAGACACAAAGACGAGTACCACAATTGCTATGCGAAGGAAATTAGGGTCGATGTTGAAATACTCACCAAGACCACCACAAATGCCGGATAGCTTTTTGTTTATTTTGGAGCGGTAGAGCTTTTTGCAAGGAATCTCAACATACGTTGAAGGTCCCTGAGGAATAACAGCCCAAGCGATTAGATAAGCGATTACAGGAATTAAAAAGGTAAGCATGCAGGTGGCAACAAAAAGGAGTCTCAAAACAGTAGGGTCGCAGCGAAGGTACTGAGCTAGACCTCCAAAAACCCCACCAACTTTTTTATCCCAACGGCAGCGATAAATTTTTCTCATAAGTTCTCCAAATCTCTTAATATCGATTATAGAAAATTTTGAATTATTGATCTATGTTCTTAAAGAGTCTTTTGAACATTAAAGGAGTTTTATAAGAGAAGAAAAGTTTTTTTTCAGATCTTGGGTGGGTGAATCCAAGAGAGGCTGCATGGAGTCCTAATCTTGCTATAGGATTTGTGGTAGCTCCATACTTGGTGTCTCCAATCACAGGATGACCAGCATGAGCTGCTTGAGCGCGGATTTGATTTTTTCGCCCTGTTTGGAGAGTGCACCGTAAAAAAGATCGTCCTTTTTTGAGCTCTACTGTTTCAAAAAATGTAATGGCTTTTTTTGCATTTTCTTCACTTTCAGAGATATGCATTTTGTAATTGCCGTCTTCTCTTAGAAAATGCTCCCATTTTCCTTTGGGATCTGTCATTTCGTTTTCCACGATGACTTCATAGATTCTTTTGATAGAGCGTTCTTCGAACTGTTTTTTAAGAGATTCGCGAGCATCTTTTGATAGAGCAAAGACCATAACGCCGGACGTTTCATAGTCGAGTCTATGGACAGGATAAACTCTTTTCTTTGGGTAGCGAGTTTTTAGAAGATCGTGAGCTGTTCTTGTTTTTTCACTATCTGTAGCAACACTTAAGAGTTTGATAGGTTTATAGATAACAGAGACGTCAGGATCTTCGTAAAGGATTTCGATATCTTCTTTGAAATAGGACTTTTTTCGATCAAGCTCGATCTCCATGCCTTCTGTAACAGGGTAGTCACTTCTAAGGATGAGCAAGTTATCTACGAATACTCTTTTATGCTTAATCCATTTTCTCAAGCTTGAGTTAGAGCTGTCGGGATAGAGGTCCTTCAGGATTTCTAAGATAGTAGCTGATTTTGAAGCTTTTGCTGCCATTTTACTCTTTCGTATATTTTGGCATACATTATAGCTGATCGGGTCTTGAAAAAACACTAAATTTACAACTGCTACATTTAAGAGCTATATGTTAATAGTAGTAATTACAATGTTGGTTTTTTAAATTATTAATTGATATTTCAGCTGTTTTGTTATATTAAAAGGGTTAAGGTACGTTGTTTGTTTATATAGGCATATGGAAAAGCAAATTAAATCAGTTCATAGGTTTTCAAAGGTTGGCTATATTATTGGCTGCTCTACTCTATATATCATCTCTATATGGATCATTTTCTATGCTCTATATTCCATAGGTGTTGATGTTTATATAGGGGAGTTTACAGTATACAATCTTCTTGATGAGGTTGGGCTTGTGGTATTTGCGATTGCTGTTATTGATGTTGCTAAATACTTAGCAATAGAGGAAGTGATCAAGCATGGGCACGAAAGGCCTCCAAGAGAGGAAAGGGCGACCTTTACGAAGTTTGTGATGATTATTGCAACAGCTCTTGCGCTAGAAGGGCTTGTCCTAACGATTGAGACAGCGAAGACAAACCTTGAAATGATGATCTACCCAGTACTACTTCTTCTTATGTCTACTATTTTTATAATAGCGATAGGGCTGTACCAGAAATTCAATGCAAATTCTGAAACAAATCATTAAGTCTACTTTTTCTTAGATTCAAATGAGTGTAGAAAGATTGCTATATTCTCTTGAAGCTCTTCTTTCTTTTCATTTGGGTAAGTTACATCAAGCTTATATAGCGTATCCTCTACAAGGATCAGTCTACCTGATTTCTCATGGGTAGATCCTTTTTGCATGATAAATTCAAGAGCGGGAATGTTTTTGTATCTTTTTGTGCTCTTGTTAAGGATTTTGATGCCTGATTGGCTTGATGCAAAGATCTTAAGAGATCCCTTTAAGAGAAGGTTAGGGCTCCATTTCATCAGACTCTGTGGAAGAGTTGTGTAGCTTAGCTCGTAGAGCACGTCATCTTCTTTAATCTGGTGTCTGATTTCTGTATAGGGAAGGAAATCTTTTGTTTTGGGAATAGGAAGTTTCGTTTTCTTCTCCTCAGGAGTAGCAAGGAAAGACGCGCTAAAAGCGCCATCTTTATCGTCGAAGTTGACCCACTTGTCTTTGTTAAAGAGTTTTTTAGAGAAAAACTCTTGGTTTGAGGAAGTCAAGACTTCTCTAAATTGATATTCAGCAACGTAGAATATTGAGAAACACCCAATCAATATACCAGCAATGATGGTTCTGATCTTTCTTTTCTTCTTGTATAGGATCGTGATGCCGATCTGCTCGTCCCATGGAAGAGTATTCTTTTCCTTCATCTCCGTAAGTCTTCTTACGCAGAGCATTAAATTTAAAAGAGGAAGGTTTAAACCTATTCCTTTAAACCAAACGGAGAAGCTTCTTCTTAAAGACTGCTTAAATGAAGGTTTCTTTCCTTCTTTGTTTCTGAGGTGTATTCCAAGAAAGGCTTTACCAGGCGTTGTTCCTAGGAGCCTAATAAACAATACTTCAAATGGGATCCAAGTAAGTGGTACGAGTACGATGCAAAGTAGGTGCATATAATCGTGATCGAGAAGGGAGTCATAGAATAAAGGAAGTATTAGAAAACAGTAGAAAAAGAAGTAATCAAGAACTCTTGAAAAAAAGCGTGAAAGAGGTCTTGGCTTAGCGTTATTAAATTTTTTTAAATCCATATCTTTCAAAACATTAAGTTGCTAATAAAGCAGAAAGCATACAGAAAAAACGACTTAATTACAATTAAATTGATAATTATAATTAAGACTAAAATTAATTTAATATAACTAGCGTGTTGCAGGCGCTTCCCAGGTGTCAACAATGACTCTTGATGCAATTGTTGTGATGAGGCTGATCGTGACGCCTATGCCAAGGAAATGAACTGTAAAAGGGAATGTGCCGATAGCTACGCCAGCTCCAAAAGTGATAGATCCGCAGTTAAAAAGATAACTTGCTAAACTATTTACTTCACCTGTTTCATGCTCTACATCGACTTTAGCAAAGCCGTGAGATAGGATGCCAAGACCGATGCTTGCTATAGCAATACCAGTGCTTACAAGAGCATACTGGGGGTTTCCTAGGCAAAGAGCAACAACGGCTACTGCAGCTGTCAGTCTTGCTACATTCTCATAAAGACTCAAATGATTTTTTGCATCATCTAGGTAATGATATCCCAGAGGCTTATAATCAATACTTGATTTACATTTAGGGCAAGATCCTAGATCGAATGTACTCTCGCGAAAGTGTTTTCTTAGTTGTGGGGATGAGATAATAGAGTTGCAGCATCCAGCGGCATAGTTCATGCTACCTCTTACAACGACTATTTTCCCTGTAAAAGGATGTATCTTAACGTCATCATCTCTAATGAGACGGTGGATATTATACTCATTAACATGCGTGCTACTCATTCTCTGGTGTAAATTTAAAGGGCTTACATTAAGCGCTTTATCGCATCCTTCACTGGAGCACTTCTGCTCGCAGTTGTCACGTTTAGCAAGGTGATCGATAAGAACTTCTTTGCTATGCACTTTGTTACAGCATTCTGTAATTACAGGATCATTAAAAGTTGTTTCTATGTCATCTTTTGACACAGGGTGTTTAAAGCCCCCATCTGCCTGCGTAGGGATCAGGATATTATGTCTAAGATTAATGGCCATATGAATGATTCCTCATGTTATGAATACATGTTTGCTAAATGGTAAATGATTGGTATAGCTACAGAAGCAACAACAGTAGCTCCTGTAACAGTAGTACTTGCACCAAGAAATGTGCATCCTGCGAAAGCTGCTAAGCTTGATGTTGCGTTATTGGCAACAAAAGTAAACTTCCAATTTCCAGCTTCTTCATCTTTAATTTCATTAGAGCAAATCATGGAAAAAATATTAAATGTTAGTCCTGCAGCAAGAAGAGTTACTCCAAGTATAGGTGTTGAAAGTGCAACAAGGCTGATGTATCCAATGACTCCTGTAGCTACTGCTGAAACCCCTAAGGCTGTATCTAATAGTTGTTTTGAGAAAATCCCCGTTCCTGGTTCTGGGGGTGTGTATGCTGGAGCTGTGTATGCTGGAGCATTGTAGTATGAAGTACCATACGTTGGTGTATGTGTAGTGCTTAAGGTGCTAGGTTCGGGGGTATGTCCTTCAAAATGCAGAGTTCTTTTACATCTACTGTAGCTGCTACTATTCTGATTTGGGCATGTGTGTAAATCTTGAGTTCTAGCGCGCCCAAGAAAGGTCTTTTTCTTAAATACGGTTCCACACTGTGTAACGAGACGATCTTTAAAGAATTTATGCGCGTTACAGGTGGTTTGTGTTTCTTCATTGTCAGCAGGAGTTTCAGTATGACCTTCATGAAGTTTAAATGAATCAAACGTGAGAGGGTCTGTTACTTCATTAATCTCATGGTTTGTGAAGGGGTTTATTGGAACTTCAAGCCACCTGCCATATCCTATATTGATCCTTACGATCTTCGCTTCAGCTGCATTTTCTAGACGTCTATCAGTTGCGCGGTCTTTAAGCCTGTGAGATTCATTAAGATCCGTTGGGATCGTCTCTTCGCAAGTACTGTGTCTGTCGTGATCATGCTTAAGTTCTGCTTTTAAAATAGCTCTATTGCAGCACTTAGTGATCACATGCGTGGAAGGGGATACTCTTTCGCCTACATGAATCATTTGCGTTTTCCCATTGTGGGGATTCCTATAGTGAGTAGCAGATACCATGATAGGCATCTTTAAAAAAGTGCTAGACAATGGGGGTGCTGCTGCCGGTACTGCCATAATAAATCCTTTTTTTGTTTTTTTTAAGTAAGCATGTTTGCTGTATGATAAATACAAGGCATTGCTGCAAATGCTAAGGCTGTTACGGCTTGTGTGGTAGCTGCAGATCCAAGTAGAGCTGCGCCGTAGTAACCAAGTACCGCTGGAGCAATAACTCCTGTTGTTAAAACAAGAATCTTTATACTTAAATCCGTTCCATGTCTCTTATGGTCGTTTGAGCCAATAGCTGATAAAGTAACACCTGATGAAGCATAAAGTAGAAGTGAAACTCCTAAAGCTGCAGATGAAAACGTTAAAATGCTTACGTATGCAACAGTAGTAGCAACGATAGCCATACCTTTGATTGCAGTACCTAAATTCCTAGAACTTATGAGTGTGTTGATAGGAGGAACTGGAGGAACTGGTGGTGCGGGTGGTGCCGGTGCGTATGGTGCTCCTGGTACAAGGGGTGCTCCTGGTACAAGGGGTGCTCTTGGTACGAAGGGTGCTGGTGGTACTAAGGGTGCTCTTGGTACTAAGGGTGCTCTTCGTGGTACGAAGGTTGTATATACACTTGGGTGATAATAGAGTCCTCGTTGGCGTGGGCGTGGTTGGGGTAGCGGATGATTGTCTCGTAGAATAGTGACCTTTTTTCTACAAACAGGACATGGTTTGTCATGTTTTATACGTAGCCAGTTTTCTAGATTACCTTTATCAAATAAGTGACCATTTTCAGTGATAACTGCCCCCTTAAAAAACTCTTTTGTGTAGTTTTCTTTAGTTACAGGCGTTGCAAAATCATTTGCAAAATCAGGGTCAACAGGCTCAAGTACATTTTCATCAACTTCATATTCTGCGCCAACAATAGTCTTTTCACCGTTTAGAATTTCCACATTTGTGAAGGGGTTTACAGCGATATCACGCTTAAGGCTATGGCCGTCAGGAGACTCTACATCAAGTTCAATAATTTTAACGCTAGCAGCGTTTTCAGCATTATGGCCTGTAGCTTTCGGTTTTAACCTTAGGGCAGGAGGGCGTGACCTAGTACGATGTCCTTCGCAGGTTGTATCGTGATCTTCTTCTATATGATCGAGTCTAAGGGCTTTGTGGCAGCACTTAGTGATCACGTGCGTCTCTGGTGTGATACCTGCTTCATTTACGATCTTTCCGTTCCAAGGATCTCTATATTGATCTGTCTTTCCTTCTCGCAAAATAGGCATTCTAAAATTAGTCGAAACAGTTGCTGAAATAGCCATTTTTTTCCTCTTATTGATTAATCTTTATTACTCAGCAAGTGTATTTGCTGTGTGGTAAATGCATGGCATAGCCACAAATGCTATAGCCGTTGCAACTTGTGTGATTGTTGCATATCCAAGTACAGCCGTTCCAAAGTAACTAAGAACAACTGGTGTTAGTATTCCAAGAGCGACACTCTTAATCTTTTCATCTTGGGTCATACCTTCTCTTTTATGGTAATTTGAAGCTGCAGCAGAATATGCCGTTCCAGCTACAGAACAAAGAAGGAGTGATGCTCCTAGCGTTGAAGAAGAAAGTGTTAATAAAGCTATGTATGCTACTCCAGAAGCAAGCAAGAGCATACCTAACGTAAAATTACGACAAACCTTATCCTTTATTAAACCTGTATCAGGCGGTACATATTCTAAAACAAAGATTGTACGCCTGCAAAGGGCGCATTCATCATGGTCTTTTGTTAAAAAATATCGTTCGAGATTTTCTTTATCAAATAGATGGCCCTGATCTGTTATAATAGCGCCCTTAAAAAACTCTTTTGTGTAAGTTTCTTTTGTAACAGGATTATCAAAATTACCTGCAAAATCAGGGTCTACAGGCTCGAATGATTGATCATCAATTTGATAATCTGATAATTCAATGTTTTTTACGTCTTCGAGTATTTCTTCGCCTGTAAAAGGGTTTACAGCAATATCACGCTTACCATGATTTTCTACATCAAGTGTAATGATTGTGACACTAAATGCATTTTCCTCTTGTCTATCGGAGGATTTTTCCAACAAGCTTAGATCTTCATGAAGTGATGCAGGAATAGATCCATCGCAGCTTGTATTATGATCTGCACGTATATGATCGAGTCTAAGGGCTTTGTGGCAGCATTTTGAGATTACGTGTGTTTCTGGCGTGATACCTGCTTCTTTTACGATCTTTCCGTTCCAAGGATTTCTATACTGATCAGCTTTTCCTTTTTGCATAATAGGTAGTCTGATATTAGACGTTCTCAAAAGTGAAGTAGTCATATCTTTCCCCTTTTATTTAAATGTTTATACTACTGCCGCTGGCATTGGAGGCACGTCTGGAACAGGCATTCGTGCCGTAACACCTAGTGCTGCTGTAAATACCGTGAGCGTAACTGCTAAGGTTGTAAACATACATGCCGTTGTAGTGCTTGTTAAAAATACACTTGCAAGCAGAGTTCCGGCTGCTATAGCTGCAATCCCATCTAGAATTTTCCAGGCAACTCTTTGAACTCTATCGGCTCTTGTACGTAGACGAGGGTCTATATTCTGAACCTCGTGAATCACTCTTGATAATCCCCAAATAGCTGCTCCAGTACCAGTAAGTGGTCCTGACTCAACTTCAAGACCGATCCACATAGCTAAAAGGCCAACTAGGTTAGTCATTGGTACGAGAAGGTCTTCCATTGTTGTGGCTACAAAAGGATTGATGTTTTGGAAATAAGTAGGCTGGTAGCCATACTCAGACCCGATAAGGTTAGATCTGTCTTTTGGACATGTTGTCATATGAGCTGCTCTCATCGATCCGATCTCTGTAATCGCGTGGCAGCAACCTGTAATAGCAAGGCGCTTATCTTTTTTATCTTGCTCATTTACAGTAGCTGAGTTTTGGATCTTCTTGTATCTGCTAAGGTTTATAGTAGTCTCATCATCATCAACAAAAGTTACATCTCCATCTCTTGTGATAGCAACATTTGGGTCTTCTCTATCGGCAGATCTGCTGTATTCTGCAAGAGTAATAGGATCTTCGATACTTTCTATGACTCTTCCTGTGTATGGGTTGACAAAGTCTAAGGATCCATCAGGATTTGTTGTAACTCTAAGTGGTGTGAAGTGATACTTATTATGTACTCCAGGCTCATGAGAAAGATTTTGTCTGATGCTAAGATCAATATCTCTTACATCAAGTGGTTTTGAGCATGTACAAGCTTGGGTTTGGTTATGACCAACTCTGTCATCTCCAAATGCGCCAGTAGTCTGATTCACTTCTCTTGGAGCTAGGTGGTTGACTAACTCATCATCTTTAAATATTTTGTGGCAACAGCCTGTAATCAGGGTATGCGTCTCATCATAACCTGCTGGCATTTCAGCTGTGATGACTCGCTTGTTGAAAGGGTCTTTGTAAACTTTTGTTCCAGTTGTTTCATCTACAATTGGATGCTGTATTTTATATCTTTGGGATGCTGCATTAAAAGTTTGAGTCTGGGTTGCCATAGGATTTTCCTTTGCTAAGTTATCCTGCATTAAAGTAAGTGGGGTATTATATTATGAACTGGTGATTTATTAAACATAAAAGAATAATAAAATAAGGAATTAAATATTAACTATTATCTATTTAGTTACGTTTAGTAATTAACCCGCCACCAAGGCAAGTTTCTTCTTTATAAAATACGATGGACTGTCCAAGTGTTACAGCTCTTTGTGGCTCTTTAAAAGAAACAGTAGCAATACCGTTTTCAACTTTTTCGATGACACAAGGTGTATCTGTTTGTCTATAGCGCACCTTAGCAGTGCAGTGGTAAGGGAAGTCTTTTGGAGGGAGATCTATGAAGGTTAGATCTGATGCTTCTAAAGTATTCGTATGTAGATTAGGGTGGTCATGTCCCTGCGTTACATAAACAATATTTTTCTTGATGTCTTTATCATATACGAACCAGGCTTCGCCAGGTCCGCCAATATTTAAACCTTTTCTTTGACCAATTGTGTAATAAAAGGCCCCAGCGTGCTCTCCAACGCGTTTTCCCTGTTGATCAACTAAATCGCCAGATTGTATGGGGATGTAATTTGAAATGAAATCTTTAAAGTTTCTCTTGCCTATGAAGCAGATTCCTGTTGAGTCCTTCTTATCATGAGTGATGAGCCCTCTTTTTTTAGCTTCTTCTCTTACCTGCTCTTTATCCATACCTCCTATAGGGAATAGGACAGAGGAGAGTTCTTTTTGTGTGAGTGTATAGACAAAGTAAGTTTGATCCTTGTTAAGGTCTCGTCCTCTTAGGAGTCTATAGGAGTCATCTTCTTTCAGGTTTTGGCAGTAGTGACCTGTTGCTAGGTAGTCTGCACCGAGAGAGAGGGCTTTTTCAAGAAAGACTTTGAACTTGATCTCTCTATTGCAAAGGATATCGGGGTTAGGGGTATACCCTTTTTTCAGTCCAGAGAGTAGGTCCTTAAATACAGTCTCGTAATACTCCTTGGAAAAGTTCACGCTATAAAAGGGGATATCAAGGTGATCGCAGATCTTCATAACATCTTCAGCATCTTTTGCAGACTGGCAGATGCCATTTTCATCTTGCTCTTCCCAGTTCTTCATGAATAGACCAAAGACATCGTAGCCCTGCTCCTTAAGAAGGGCCGCGCACAAGGAGGAGTCCACTCCACCAGAAAGACCTACAGCGACTTTTTTCTTTTCCATATAAAAACCTTAATTAGAGCTAAAGATTTTAAGATCTTTTCAAGAAAATAGAAAGAATAAATATTTTTTAACTTCTTTGATTAAAAAAATCTTGACAGAAGCGAACTTTTCATCAAAATGCAGCTTAACTGTAAGGTTTATTTTTAGATGCGGAATTGGATTTTAAGGGATCAGAGTGATGATCATTTGATAGAGGCGATTGAGCGTAACTCAATTGAGCATATGCTTTTTTTTGCATCGCGACACCCAGAGATGTATGTCGCTGTAAAAGACGATTTTATTGTTGTGAACACGAAAATAGCCTCGCATTTTTTCAACTATGTCTGCGCTTCACGTTTTATCCCTGAAAATATTGAAAGTAGAATCCAGAAGACAATTGAGTATTTTAAAGGGAAGGACCTACCTTTTTCCTGGGTTGTGGGACCTACGATGCCACAAGATATGCTTTCAGATGTACTTACGAAGCTTGGACTTGAAAAAACAGAGCAAAATCATTGTATGCTTTTGAACCTTCATGGTTTTAGGAAAAAAGCGAGGTATATCCCAGGGTTTAGGATACAACAAGCTCTTACAAAATCAAGCATACAAGACGTTGGAAAAGTGTATGCAAACGGCAGTAGCAACAAAGAGCATATAGAAAAATATTTTGCTAAAGTTTCAAAGCTTGCTTTTCATGGATCTGATCCCATACAGCTTTTTGTAGGCTACATAGATGAGGTGCCAGCAGTAGTTGGAGAGCTTTATTTGGGCGCTGGGATAGCAGGATTTAAATGTTTTGTTGCAGAACAGTTTGAAGATAGAAATAAAGAACTCATTACAGATCTCACTATAAAGATGCTTCTTAAGGCAAGAGAGCAGAGTTATCATTTTGCTGTTGCGAAATCATTTAAAGAGCAGTGCCTTATTTACAAGCAACTTGGATTTAAAAAATATTGTGAATTTAGTCGCTTTCAATGACAGATACTAATGTTGCAGAAATAATCTTAAAAGAATGCAGTAAGGAAAAAGTTTTCCTAAATCTATATCGATTCCAGATGCACAAGGATTTTACCTTCGCTGATGCATGCAAAAGACTTTCTTATTTAAAAGATCTTGGGATCACAACGATTTATCTTTCTCCTATTTTCCAGGCGTCAAAAGGCTCTATGCATGGCTACGACGTAACAAACCCTAAGATTTTTAACAAAGAACTTGGTTCTGCAGATGAGAGAGATGCTTTTTTTAATAGGGCAGATGAGCTGGGGCTTTCAATTATAGTTGATATAGTAGCGAACCACATGGGAGCATTCACGGAGAATCCTTGGTGGTATGACGTTCTTGAGAATGGACCTTACTCGATTTATGCAGACTACTTTGATATCAACTGGAATCCACATATCAAAACTCTACAAGGAAAAGTCCTTGTTCCGATCTTAGAGTCTCCGTCAAGTAAAGCCTTAGAAGATGGGATGATTAAAATTCGCGCTACAGATGAGGGTATCTATATTGATGCGAATTTAAAAGAGCTTCCTATCAACCCGAATAGTTTGTTTCTTTTGATGCATCCAAGACTGGAAGCCTTAAGAGCTAAAGTACCACCAGAGCTATTTACAAGAGTGAATGAAGTGATGCTTCTTTGCAAAAATCTTGTAGAGAGAGAGGACAAGGCTTCAAAAGAAAAGAGAGCTTATGAGCTTTTAAAGATAAAAAAAGAGCTTGCAGACCTTCTAAAGATTGAGGCGATTTTTTTGCATATCCAAGAGAGTGTTGTTATCGTAAACGAGGATACGAGCTTGCTTTTGAAGATATTACACAAGCAGCATTTTTTCTTAGAGTTTTGGCAGTATGCACCTCAGAATATCAACTATAGACGCTTTTTCGATATCAACCATCTAGCAGCCCTTAAGATGGAGCAGGCTCATGTATTTGATGATTACCATGAGTTTATTTTTGCTCTTCTTAAAGAGGGGAGGGTAGATGGTATAAGGATCGATCATCCGGATGGATTTTTTGACCCTCTTACTTATTTTAGAAGGTTGCAAATCGGGTATATAGCAAGCAAGTATGGAGTGAACCGTTCAACTGTTAACGATGAACTGGGCTCTTCGAAGCCTCTTTATATCATTATCGAAAAGATCCTTGAGAAGGTAGAAAGGATCTCTGAAAACTGGCTTGTGTCAGGAACTGTGGGCTACGAGTACCTCAACTATTTGAATGGTCTTTTTGTAAGAAGGGACGCTAAAGACTCTTTTACGAGGATCTATGAGACTTTCATAGAGAGAGAAGTCAATGAAGTGGAGCTTTTAACAGAAGAGAAAAAGACTTTTGCTCTTTTGTATATGACATCTGAGATGAAGGCGCTAACGCATAAGCTTTATTACGGCTTGAGAACAAAAAGAAAAGAAATTGCATTTTCTCAAGAGGAGCTTGAGGCTGCAATCGTAGCATTGTTTAGTTTTTTTCCAAAGTACCGCAGTTATATGCGACTTGAGAAATCTGGTGATATTTTACTTCTTAGTTCTGAAGATAAATCTGCTTATCTTGAGGCTTTTGAATATTCGGAACAAAAGTATACAGAGCTAAAGGAGTGTTTTGCTTACCTAAGAGATCTATTCTTTTTGCAAGAGAGTAAGCTACTTGGTTTTGAGAAGGAGTTTATTCTTCGTTTTCAGCAGCTGAGCCCGTCTATTATGGCAAAAGGGTTTGAAGATACTCATCTTTATAATTATCTGCGCCTTGTTTCGTTAAATGAGGTGGGGGGCTTTCCTCATGACTTTGGGACAAAAGGGATTGATTTCCATAAGAAGATGCAAGATAAGCTTGAAAAATTTCCTTATGGCTGGATCACAACATCCACACATGACACTAAAAGGTCTACAGAGATGCGTATGCGCATCAATACCCTTTCAGAGATACCTGCTATATGGGAGAAAAAAGTAGCTCATTGGAAAGATCAGAATGCACACTTTAAACTCCCTACAGATGAGGGGATTTTCCCAGATCTGAATATGGAGTATTTTATCTATCAAACGTTAGTCGGGTTCTGGCCAGGGCCTGTTTCTTTAGATGAAAAAGAAAACCTTATTGAAAGGGTTTGCGACTATATAGTGAAAGCTGCAAGAGAGTCCAAAGCGATTACAAACTGGGTAAATCACCATATAAATTATGAAAATGCACTGGAGCATTTTGTAAAGGTGATACTTGATGATAAGACTCCTTTCTATAAATCTCTATGCGAGTTTGTTTCAGGGCTTCGTCATCCTTCTGCTCTATCTTCTATTTCACTTCTTAATCTTACTATAGCTCTTCCCGGTGTTTTAGATGTTTATCAAGGGACAGAACTGTTTGATTTTTCCCTTGTTGATCCAGATAACAGACGAGCTATTCACTATGGCAAAAGAGAAGAGCTTCTTAAAGAGATTTCAGCAGTAGGTGATCCACAAGTTTTTATCAAAGAGTGCGTTGATAAGGGAGATTTTGATGCTTTAAAGATGTATGTATTGCATAGAGGATTGATCTTAAGAAAAGAAAAAAAGGCTCTTATTTTAGAAGGTTCGTATGAGAGACTACCTCTTACAAGTGAAACGCATATAGCGTTTTACCGCATCTATCAAGAAGAAGTGTTGATTTGTATTTCAAGAAGGTTTTTCACATCTTCTGAAAAGGTGTCTTTTGAGACATTTCCAAAAGAGTTGCAAAGCAAAAAATACAGAGATATCTATACGGACGAAGTGATCGAGATAGATAGTAACTTTGACTTATCAGAGCTTCTAGACGCATATCCTTTTACGATTCTTACTGCATCTTCTTCATCTTAAATAAACCTAGGATGTCTTTGAAGTTGATAAGAGAGTTTGCTGTGATCAGGCCAAGCACGATTAAAAAGCAGCCAAGGTATGCATTCCAGTGAAGTGTTTCATGTAAAAAAATCACCCCAAGAAATATCGAAACAAACGGGAATAATAAAGTAGAGGTAGAAAGGTAGGTCGCTCCTACTTTTTTAACAATTGCGTAGTATAGAACGAAAGCTAGTACAGTGCCAAGAACTGCAAGGGAGATTAAAGAGATAATCACTTTTGCAGACAAAAAGGGAATGCTGAAGGGCTTGTCTATAATAAAAGTAAATGGCAGAAGAACAAGAGACCCCATAATTAACTGGTATGTGGGTCCTATTAAGTTTGGTAGTGCCATAAGGTATTTTCTTGAAAATACCATGCCGACAGCGTAGCTAATGGAGGCTATCGCAACGCAGATGATGCCAAGAACATTTGCATGCTGACCTTCTAGTAGGGAAGGAAGAAATGCTGAAATGATCCCTAAGAACCCAAGCAGAATTCCAATGATTTTTTTAACATTCATTTTTTCTGATTCTAAGAAATAGTGAGCAAGAATTGCTGTAAAAATAGGAGAAGATCCGTTGATGATTCCTGCAAGGGAGCTCTCGATCATAGTTTCAGAATAGGTAATAAGAACAAAGGGAAGAGCGCAAGCGCTAATCCCCATAACAAGAAACTGCTTCCAAAGGTGTATCCATGTAAGGAGTCTTTTCCCTTGGCATTTTACGATAATGATAAGAATAATCGCAGCAATGCCAAGTCTGCAATTAACAAGCATGAACGTTGGTACTTCTTCCAAAATGATCTTGATAAAGAAAAAGGAAGGCCCCCAGCAAAGAGCAAGTATAATAAGTAGCAAAACGTTCTTCGATTTCATTGCAATCTTCTTGTGCTATTTTTAAAAGCCTAAAATTTTAAGCAGGCTGGAATTCTTTGCAAGCCCTACTTTTCCCAGTCGATCACAACTTTAATTTCATCGGAAGTATGTTTTGCTAAAACCTTCTTAAAGTCTTTGTGTGGGATACGGTGGCTAATGATCTTTGGCAGGGTATCTGGCCATTTCTTTAGCCCATTTTCTAAGTCATCAACAGCCATTCTAAAATGTGAGAAGCTCGCATTCACAGAGCCGAAAACCACCTGGTTTTTTAAAACGAGCTGTTTCATCACACTCGCTCCATTTACCTGCAATGGCGGTCCGTCACCAGGAACACCTGTTAGTACATAGATACCGTTGATACCAAGTGTTTGTACAAGGTCAAAGTCAAGCTTTGGGATCCCTGCGGCCTCTAAGATTAAATCTATTTGCGGATGAGCTTTTTGGATAGACTCCATCGAGTGTTCTTTGCTGTTCAAATAAGTTCCGCCAAGCTCTTTTAAGATTTGAGGTCTTGCGCTATTTTCATCTACGATATCAAGGCCAAGAACATTGCAGCCATGGAGCCTTAAAACTAATGCACCAAGAAGGCCTATTGGGCCAAGGCCCGCGATAAGGGCTGTTTTTCCCTTTAGCCAGTCCCTGTGGTTTTTGTATGCAGGAAGACGGTTTACCTGAATTCTGCAAGATTCATCAATGGCTTTTTCAACAACTGTTGTAGGCTCTGTAAGAACTGCGATGTCGTGGATACTACTTGGTACTTTGATGAGATATTTTTGATCATCGACAACAAATGTGGATTGGAATCCATGAAGGCTTTTAATGCCTCTTTCTTTGTAATCGCCAGTATAGCACATATCATATACTTCAACTTTGCAAGCCTCACACTTTCCGCAACCGCGTCTTACTGTGAAAAGAGCATAATCTCCTTTATTAAGATCTTTCACATCTTTTCCAATATCAACAACTTGACCGATCATTTCGTGTCCAATGATCAAATTTTTCTCTCCTGCAGGAGCATCAGCTCTTCCGCCGCAAGCCTCTTCACGGTCTGTTCCGCAGATGCCAACTTGCAATACTTTTAGCTTAACATCGGTAGGGCTGTTGATTGCTGGCTCAGGGAATTCTGATAAAAAAACATCATCTGTTCCTGTTTTAAGTTGTATGGCTTCCATGGTTATCTCCTATTTATTGTTTAAGTAAGAGCGATAGCAATTCTAATTGACAATTGCAATAATTTTTTTTCATTTTATTGAAAATATAACAAGTAACAAGTAAACAAGGGTATTAGAGTGTATACCGTTTATAGCCTATGTTTAAGCATCTTAAAGATACTAAAGAGCACAAGAGACTAAAAGAGAGTGATAAGAAACAACATGTGTTTCACTGGCACAAGTGGGGACCTTATGTTTCTGAGCGATCTTGGGGAACGATAAGAGAAGATTATTCTGAGAATGGCGATGCATGGGGGTATTTTACACATGATATGGCCAAGTCAAAAACGTTTCGGTGGGGTGAAGATGGCCTTGCTGGAATCTGTGATAGGTATCAGCTTTTATGTGTAACTTTTGCGTTTTGGAATAAAAAAGACAGAATCCTCAAAGAGCGCCTTTTTGGAGTATCACCTTCAGAAGGAAATCATGGTGAAGATGTCAAAGAGTACTACTATTACCTGGACAATACGCCGTCTCACTCGTACATGAAGTTCTTGTACAAGTATCCACAACAAGCTTTTCCTTATGAAAAGCTTGTAGAAGAGAATCAATCTAGAAAGACCTCGGATAGAGAGTTTGAGCTGATAGATACAGGGATATTTGACGATGAGAAGTATTTTGATATTTTCGTTGAGTATGCAAAAAACACACCTGATGACATAGCGATAAAGGTTGAGGTTTTTAATAGAGGGGATGAGGACGCACCGATCGATGTGATACCTCAGCTGACATTTAGAAAAAGTTATAAACTAAAAGGCAACGGTGAAAAAGGCCCCGAAATAAAGCTTTCAAAAACAGAAGGCACTGTTAACGAAATTGTTGCAGATAATACGGGAGCATCAAATATTGAGGTTGTTCCTTTTGAGTATTCTATAGGAAGAAGGTACTTTTATGGAGAGGGAGATCCTCTTTTCACAAACAACGAAAGTAACTTTAAGCTTCTTAATGGTAAAGACAACCAATCAGAATTTGTAAAAGACGCTTTTCATAGATACATAGTCTCATCGGAAAAAGAAGCTGTGAATCCAAGTAGGTTTGGAACTAAGGCATGTCTGCACATCAAGGATCAGTTGATACCGGCAAAAAGTTCTAAGGTTTTTTACTTTAGGTTCACAGGAAGTGAGCATGAGTCTCCACTTGAAGATGTTGAACAGATCATCCAGACGAAAAAGCAGGAAGCAGATGAGTTCTATGCTTCTTTTTCTCCCAAAGACGCTTCTGAAGAAGTCCTAATGATTCAAAGGCAGGCCTTATCTGGTATGCTGTGGAGTAAGCAGTTTTACAACTTTGATGTAGATACGTGGTTGAAAGGTGATATTCCTGGCCGAGATATGCCTGTGATTAGAGAAGAGATAAGAAATAAGCACTGGAAGCATTTACTTTCTCTGCGGATTCTTTCTATGCCGGATAAGTGGGAATACCCATGGTTCGCGGCTTGGGATTTAGCGTTTCATACTGTAAGCTTAGCCCTTGTTGACTTAGAGTTTGCTAAAGAGCAGTTGTGGCTGCTTTTGTTTGACCAGTTCCAGCATCCGAATGGGCAGATACCAGCTTATGAATGGGAGTTTTCTGAGATGAACCCACCTGTGCAAGGTTGGGCGATTCTTCGCATCTTTAATATGGAGTTTGAGCGCACGGGAAAGAAGGACTATGCTTTCTTGAAGAAGTGCTTTCAAAAGCTTGTCATTAACTTTGTTTGGTGGGTGAACAAAGTAGATGCAAAAGGAAACAATGTTTTTGAGGGTGGTTTCCTTGGTCTTGATAACATCACGATTATTGATAGAAGTTCTGCGATACCAGGTGGCGGTATGCTTGAGCAATCTGATGGTACAGGCTGGATGGGGATGTTCTGCCTAGTTCTAATGAGGATGGCCATTGAACTTGCGATGGATGATAAAGAATATGAGACGATGGCAACGAAGTTTTTTGAGCATTACGTCTATATCGCAGCGGCTCTGCATCATGCTGAGAGCCGAGAAGTACAGATCTGGAATGAAGAAGATGGTTTTTTCTATGATGTAATCAGTTTTCCAAATGGAACACATGAGCAAATCCTTGTACGATCTCTTGTGGGGATCATTCCTCTTTATGCGATCGATGTGATTTCTGAGGAGGAGCTAGATAAGCTTCCTGAATTTAAGCAGAACTTTATGTGGTTCCTCTCTCACAGAAAAGACATTGTGGATTTTTGTGTGACTCCTTTTGAGCAGGAAGGAAAGAAGAAGTACCTTTTGGCTCTTATGAAGAAAGATCAGATGAAAAAAGTTCTTTCAAAGGTTTGGGATAAGAAGGAATTTCGTTCAGACTTTGGATTAAGGTCTCTTTCTAAGATTTATGAAAAGAATCCTTATATCCTTCTTGGTAAGAGTATCACCTATGAGCCAGCAGAAGCTGTTGCTACACTTAAAGGTGGTAATTCAAACTGGAGAGGTCCTATTTGGTTCCCAACAACATTCCTATTCATAGATTCTTTGAAAAAACTGGACAAGGAATTTGGAGACGATTTTGTTGTTGATACTTGCGGTGAAAAAGTCACTGCGGGTGAGATGGCAGAGTATTTTGCTAAATCACTTGTTTCTCTTTTTGAAAAAGATGCTGAAGGAAAGAGACCTATTTTTGGCGATTGCAAAGTTATGCAAGAAAGAGAGCACTGGAAAGATCATATTCTATTCTACGAGCATTTCCATGGGGATACAGGAAGAGGTCTTGGTGCTTCTCATCAAACAGGCTGGTCTGGCCTTGTTGCAAGTTTGATTGATGAATGGTTTAAATAAATGAGGCTACATAAGCAGCCTCATATATTAGTGTAGTCTTATGGAAGTCTTTTGAAGATCTCTGATACAAAAGATGGAACCATTGCTTTAAAGATACGATCTGTGAATAGATCAGGAACTTTAGGTGTGTCTGTTTCATCAATGATATGATTCACGATATCTACAACACACTTCTCTTTTTCTTCTCTCTCTAAATAAGGGAAAGAGCCCATGAATTCTACAGAAGTTTTTAATGTGACCATTAAGTCAGACCAGGTAAATCCATCTGCATAAACAACTTTCATTTTTTCAACAAACTCGCTAAGTCTTTCACCTGTAGGCTTTTCAGATTCTTCTGTTGGAAGCATCACAAATTTTCCTTCAAGTACTGTTTCAAGAAGGTCAATTAAAGGTGGCATCATCGCTTTAAACATAGGATCTGTGAAGTGATCAGGTAGATACGGAGTATCTGTAATGTCTATTAGGTGATTCATCACAGTCATTACATTACTTTTGATCTCTTCAGGACCAAGGTGTTGGTTTTCAATAACAAAGTCAAGTGCTTGACCAGCGATCGCTCCAAGGTCTCTCCACTGGAAACCATCTGAGAAAACTTTTTTCAAAGTTTCAGCTTCTTGCTTAAGCTCTTCATCTGTGAAAGCAGGAGCTGCTACAGGAGCTGCTTCTTCAGTAGCGACAGTAGTGGGCTCTTCAGGAACAACAGAGCCATCAACAACAGCAGGCTCTTCTGTATTTGCAGAAGATTCTACAGCAACTACATGTTCTTCAGGAACAACAGAGCCATCAACAACAGCAGGTTCTTCTGTACTTGTAGAAGGTTCTACTGAAACTGTATGTTCTTCAGGAACAACAGAACCGTCAACAACTGCCGGAGCTGTTTCTTCTGCCGTAGCTACGAAATGCTCAAAGTGCGATGTCGGTGTGTTTTCCATTTGAATATCTTGCGGAGGTAGATCTAACATATATTTTACCTTTGTTAAGGTTTATGATTCACGATGACTTCCCTTTTTGTTTGGAAAATCAATGCCAATAATTCAAACAACAGAGGTTTATTTCAAGAAAATTATGATAATAACAAGAATTTTTACTTGATAATGCCTCCAGGAAATACTGGAGGCAAAAAAAAACTAGTATCCGAGTTTTTCAAAGATAAGATCTACTGTAGGACCCACAATAGATTTAAAAACGGGATCAATGAAAATATCCGGAAGATATGGAGTATCTGTTGTATCGATAATGCCATGCACAATGTCTACAACAGAAGCTTTCTTCTTCTCAAGACTAAGGCCAGGAAACCCAGAAACAAACTCAATTGTATGTCTGATGATTACAGCGAGGTCGGTCCATTGGAAGCCGTCTTTAAAAGCTTCTTTTGTTTTAGTCATGTAGTCCTGAAAGGAGTGAGAATTAGGAACTTCTCCAGAAACTGCTGGAATAAGTTGAAATTCTCCGTTACCAGCTTTTGTGACAATGTCAACAAGAGGCGGTACCATAGATTTAAAAAGAGGGTCTGTATAATTGTCTGGAAGGTAGGGAGTGTCTGTTAAGTCAACTACGTGGGTAAGAATAGAAACAATTTGCTCTCTTTGCTCCTCTATGTTTAGGCCTTGGTTCTTTTTGACAAACTCAAAGCTTGAGCGTATCATGGTTGCTAAATCGCCCCATTGGAAACCATCTTCAAATGTTTCTAGGATCTCTTTAGCAAAAGTGTAAGTGCTGTCTTCAATCTTAAGTTCATGATTACTTTTTGCAGCTTCTGCAACAATTTGTTCAATTTCAGTTTTTTGTGCCTGAAACTGTTCAGGAGGTAGATCTAACATATACACCTCTCATGTTAGGTTTATGATAGATATTCTATCATTTGGCCATAGTGGTGATTAATTCAAGTAAAAACTACCTAGTTTAAAAGAAAATCTAATCTATTTTGATATTCATCATGACCCTTGAGGGTGTCATGAGCACCTTCATCGATTGTTGTAAGCTCTACTTCTGAACTCTTTTTTGCAAGAGAGTGAAGCTTTACGCTATTGCTGTAGGGAATGAGTTTATCTTTTGTTCCATGAAAAATATGGATAGGGGACTTTACAGACTGTATCCACTCGTAGGTTTTAAGGGGATACTTAACAAGAAGATTCATAATAGACTTAGGAATTAAAGGGAATTTTCCAGGAGCAAGATCTGGGATGCTTGTATAAGGAGCCTCAAGGATCAGCATTTTTGCCTTATGCTTTGTTGCGACATAGGTTGCAATTCCTGTGCCGAGGGATCTTCCATATAAGATAATGTCAGATGGTTTGTACTTTTCTGCTGCGTATTTGTAAACATTTACAGCATCAGACAAAAGATGGCTTTGTGTAAGAACTCCGCGGCTTTTACCAAAGGATCGATAGTCCATGATCAGTAGGTCATAGCCTCTTTCTATGAAGTCATCTGTGAATTCGCTCCAGTAACCAGCTAGGTTGCTCCCTCTTCCATGGTAGTATAAGACAAGCCCTTTTGGCTTTTGTTTTGCCTTGTAGTGAAGGGCATGAATGATGCCCCCGTCTTTTCCATCTAGGTAGACCTCTTCAAATTCATGCTTAGATGAAAACTCGTGGTCTTCAGAGAGGGGGACAGCTTTGAATAAAATGGTATCCTGATTGCGGTAGATTTTAGCAGACATAAAACCAAGATATCCGCAGACAATCAACGATGAGGCGAGGATAATTTGCTTGGTAAGTCTTTTCATACAGCGTCCTATAGTCTAATAAGAATAGTATAAAATGATTCTGATTTTTCTAATAACATAATTTTTATTGTTTGACGCAATAAAATCGTCACTGATAGGATTGACCGATTATATCTCTGGAGGAATTATGAAGTCACGGATTCAGTCGCTATGTGGAATTCTTATTTTAGTTGTTTTACTTTTTACAGGATGTGAAAAGGTTTCTAAGAAAAGTGAACAAGATAAAAGTCAGTGTATTGGCAACTTTAAAAACGGCCTTACCTACTATGTGAAAGAAAATCCTTATGACAAAGAAAAAGCTTCTTTAAGGCTTGTGGTTAGAGTGGGTTCTCTTCAAGAAGAAGAATCAGAAAGAGGCCTTGCTCACTTTTTGGAGCATATGGTCTTTAGAGGTTCCAAGAGTTATTCAGATTATGAAGTCGTGGACTTTCTAGAATCTATTGGTGCTTCATTTGGCGCCGACACTAACGCCTACACAGGTTTTGATCAAACAGTTTATATGTTCGAAGTGCCGCTTACAAAAGAGGGTTCTCTTGAAAAAGCTGTTTCAATGCTTTCGGAGTTTGCAATGAAGGCAAATATTGATGATGAGCTTGTTCAAAAGGAGAAAACAGTTGTTTTAGATGAGCTTCGTATGCGTACAAACTCATCCCAAGGAAGAACAGCGAATAAAATTTTTGAGACACTTCTTGAGCACACTAAGTATGGTAATAGACTTCCAGCTGGTTTAAATGAAGTAGTAGAAGGTGCATCAGCTGATCAGATTCGTTCTTTTTATAAAAAGTGGTATAGACCTGAGAATATGGCATTTGTTGCTGTAGGGGATTTTTCCAAAGAAGAAGTTGTTGGGTATCTTGATAAATACTTCAAAACGTTACCTAAATCAAAGCAGGTGAATACACCAGTTGTACCTAAGATTGATGATTATGAAGAAAACTTCGTGAATGTGATTAAAGATCCTGAGACCATGGGAAATTCTTTTTTTATAGCTCAGTTCAATGAAAGCAATAAAGGGGTTACAGAAGCAGACTTACTAGAAAATGTAAAAGATCAACTTCTATTTTCAATGGAAAATAGAAGGCTTGCAAACATATCTCAGGGGGAGAATTCTCCCTTCAAAATGGCAGGGTTTGCTTCTTCTCGTTTTAACTACCATAGCAGTCTCTATTACAATTACTGTGTTGCGTGGGACGAAGACCCGCTTAAGGCTTTTAATCAGGTACTTGTTGAAAGAAAGAAGTTTGAAACTACATCGTTTACAGAAAAAGAATATGACTTAGCAATGGCGACTTCAAAATCAAATCTAAAGGTAGCTATTGAGAATGCTGACAAGCAAAAGAACAGAACCTATGTAAATGCTTATATGAGTCACTTTCTCTTTGGAGAGACTCTTATGAGCTTTGAAGAGGAAGCCAAACTTGAGCTTAAGCTTTTAGATAAGATCTCTCTTGATGATATCAATGAAAGAAAGAGTTTCTTTTCTAAATCTGCCAACAAGGGTGTTCTTTATATACCTCCTGAGGCAGAAACATCGCTTGCTAAAAATGACATAGAAGCATCCCTTAGTAGCTATGATTCTATCGTTGTAGAGGCAGAGGTAGAGGAAGCTTTAAAGGAAGTTTCTCTTGAATCTCCATTTGAAAAAGGTTCAGTTGTATCAAGAGAAGACTATAAGACATCTGGCATCTCTAAGGTTGTTTTGAGCAACGGCCTTACAGTTTACATGGAAAAGACAGACATTAAAGAAAACCTCTTTTCACTAAAGATGAAGGCAGATAATGGCCTTACTTCTTTCCCAGAAGAGGAGTTGATTTCCGCAGCAAATGCTACGGCATATGCACAAAAATCAGGTCTCTCAGGCCTTTCTGCTGTAGAACTTGGCGATGCACTTGCAGGTAAAAAAGTTTCCTTAAACTACAATCTGTCATTCACAGAAAGAGTACTTCATGGTTCTTCAAACAATGAAGATATGGCGTATCTTTTTAAAATGATTCAGTCAGTCTTCTCAGACTTATATTTCAGAGATGAGAGCTGGAATCAGCAGGTTCAGTCATACGATGAAATGCAGAAGGCAAAGAAGAACAATCCTGACTATCTCTTTGTAGAGTCGATCCCGAGATTTAACTATTCAGATCATTATTTCTATAGAGATTTTGAGACGGATGAATTGAATAAGGATACTTCTGAAAATGCGATTAGAATGGCTTTCCAAAACCCAAATGAATTTACAATGATTATTGCAGGGGATTTTGATGAGAAGAAGCTTATAGAGAATCTAGAGGCATATATTGGTTCTATTCCGAATACGGAAAAAAGTTTTCCAGAGCCTAAATTTTCTGACTTTACGATCCCAGATGGGATTCATGAAAAAGTCTTTAAAATGGGGATAGGGAAAGAAGCGAGCGTTGTATCGAACTTCCCGATTCATTCTTTAGGAGAAAACCCTACTTTTGCAGACTTTATAAAAATCATGGTGTTTCAAGATGCCCTTAAGACCAAGCTACAAAAGGTATTAAGAAGAGAGCATGGTGAGACTTATGGTGTTCATGCAAATGTACAGTTTCCTTTTCATCCGAGAATGGACTCATCTATCCTAACGATCTTTTTCCCAACAGCTCCTGATAAAGTAGAGGAGATGAAGGGCTTTATGCTTGCGGAGATAGAGAAGCTATATAATGAGCCGCTAACACAAGAAGAGATTGATACATCTTTTGGGATCTACAAAGAGGCAAAAAAGAAGTCTCTTCTTACAAATGATGGAAGAATTCAAAGAATAGAGGGGCATCTAACTTTTAATCTGAAACCTGACGTATTTTCAAAGATTGAAGACTTTGAAGCTGAATTTAATCAGGAAGCTTTCAATAAAGAGGTCTTAAAGATAATAGATCTTGAAAATAGGATATTTCACATTAAGGTGCCAGAGACATCTGAGTACAAGTAAATGAAAAAGGGAGCTTTAAAAAGCTCCCTTTTTTTATAGAACGATAAAGCCGAGCTGCTTCATAACATTGATTTCATTCCACATCTCGGAGACCAAGATGATTTTCTCATCACTTATAGTGAAGGCCGTAAAGAATTTTAAGTGAACGGGCTTATTGGTTGGAGCGATTCCCATAAAGTCACCTTTTTGGATGCCTGATAGGGTTGCCTGTACAATGACTTTATTCCCTTCTGCTACAAGGCTTGAAACCTTAAGGTCAAAATCAGGAAGAGCTTTATGGAGGGCGTTTACCCTCACTTTGAGGTTTTTGCTCATTTCGGTGAATTTGCTATATGAGGTTTCAGCGATCTCTCCAAAGTTCACCACCTTATAGTTATGAGCAAGAAGCTCAGAGATCATGGAGGTGTCATTTCTTTTGATAGCTGTCAAAAAGTCCATGACGAGCTCTTTGTTGTTATCATAGGCAGGGTCTGTTTTACCAGAGCTGCGTGGGCTGAAAATCTTATCCTCGTGCCTTTCGTACCCGCCAGCCTCGCTGATCTCCTCTGAGAAGATAGGGGATAAGCTTAGGCAGCTAAGGCAGATAAGTGGTTTAAGCCAGTTAGTCGTCTTCATATATATGACCTAAAAGTAAAAAATTCCATAGGATTCAACACATACTATAGGGGTGCCTTTTTTTCCTATAGAATTAGCAAAATGAGCCTTTTGGAAGGATTCAAATAAAAACTTTACAATCTACTTAACTCGAGCGCTCAGATAGATCTTGGAAATTAAAATAATAAATATGTATTTTTAAGTCTCGATTTCACAAAACATTATATGT
>JAJACS010000026.1 GCA_022601395.1 Chlamydiia bacterium
TATTAGAATGTAAACGAGGTTTGACCTCGTTTACTGTTGTACTATTAAGTTTTTAAAGCTGCTAAAGCCTCTTCGTATTTGGGCTCATTAGTAAGATCTTCAACAAGCTCTGAATAGATAACTTTGTTTTCTTCATCAAGAACGATCACAGCTCTTGCTAAAATCCCAGCAAGTGGACCATTTTTCATAAGTACTCCATAATCTTTACCGAAAGACTTATTCCTCATCATGGATAACGTTCCAATATTATCAAGGTTCTCGAAACCACAGACTCTTTCCATAGCAAAGGGGAGGTCTGACGCAATCACAAGAACCATTAAACTAGGATCATTCTTTGCTGCCTCATTGAACTTTTTTGAAGATAGAAGACACACCTTAGTATCCAAGCTTGGAACGATCGATAGAAGCTTTTTTCTACCTTGAAAGTCTGCAAGACTACAATCCTTTAAGCTTTTGTCAACAAGGACAAAATCAGCTACTACAGAGCCTTTTTGTGGAAATTCTCCCTCTAGTTCTACCGGTTCTCCCTTTAATGCCGTCTTACTCATAATCCACCCAAATCTTAATAATTAAAAAAAACAACTTTTTTGCCATAGCCAAAATTACGAATAAATAACCATGTATCAGTGAGTTATCAAGCAGGTAAAAGAAAATAGAAAGCAATCATGAATATTAAGATTTGATTAATATTTTGTTAATTTTCTATTATCTCCGAAAACTTACCCGGAAATCTGTCATGGTAAAATCTGTTCAAAAAAAAGCTACTGAAGCTGGCTCTACTCTCATTCGAAGAAAAGATATAAAACTACCCTCAGATTTTCCCGCTACTTTAGCTAAACATCTCAAGAATGCTAAAGTAATTAATACACCCCCATCTCTGCAAGTTATTTTTAAAAAATCCGCCACTAGAAATCATATTTCAAGAGGAACTAAAAAGGACTTTGCTGTTTTCAAAAAAGAAAGAAAGGGGAATGCCGCAAGTCTAATCAAGTCAATAGAAGACGCTGAAAGATGTAGAAGTGGTCAAACATTTCGACTTTCTTATTTAAAGCAGCTTCTTTTAGAAGAGCAAATAGGCCTTAGAGAGTACACTGAGTTCAGAAGGTACAAACAGTCTTCTATGAGACGCCAACTGCAAAGCATTGGTAAGCTTATTAAAGATCATTACGGCGATGACACTCTGAAAAACAAGAACATCAAACACGACTTTAAGAAGAAGCCTAAGGAGCAGGATAGCTTTTCTTATAATGATGTAGAAAGAGATTATACGCTTACACGTATCACAGACTTTAATAAGACTTCTTAGCTAAAGATCATATAGAAACCAATCAGAGTCACAAGAGCTCCAAAGATTTTCTTCAGAAGCTTTGTGTTGATTAAATGCGCAACTTTAACCCCAACTGGCGCTAAGCACACTGAAAAAATCGCAATTGTAACAAATGCAGGCAGGCTGATAAATCCAAGAGAAGTACTAGAAGCCTCTTTTGAAAATCCAAAGATTACATACCAGGTCGTTGCAAAAATACTAACGAAGAAACTTATCGATGAAGAAGTAGCTATGGCATTTTGTATGCGCATTTTAAAAGCCATAAGTGTTGGAACAGTGAACAGTCCTCCTCCTATACCCACAAGAGAAGAAATAAAGCTAATTCCTGTGCCCATTGAACTTAAAACCCAAATACTTGGTTTACTATAGATAGCATTTGGATCTGCTTTTTTTCTCGCAAAGAAAAACCTTCCTCCTAAAAGAAGTAGGAAAGCTCCAAATACAATTTTTAGAATATCATTAGAAAGCAATTTGGAAACGTATGCTCCAAAAAAACTACCTATAAAAACACCGATGATCATGTTCCAGGTAGTTGGCCAATTAACAGCCTTTTTCCTGTGATGAAAATAACTAGATGAAAGAGTTGTAAAAATCATGCATGCAAGTGTAGTTGCAATAGCAACATGCATAGCATGCGTATCTTGTTTTTGTAGTCTTGTAAACACCATATACATGCCAGGCGTTGTGATGATCCCTCCGCCTATTCCAAAGAGCCCTGAAAAAAAGCCCGCCAAAATTCCAATACCTGCAAATATAGCAATATCGAAATACATAAAAAACCTCATTTGATCCCTCTGTATACTATAGAAATAAAATAGACCTTGGCAAGTGAAAGTTTGTTTTTTACAATGAGGCTTCATGAACTTTGCTTGAGGACAACTCATGCGTCTTTTTTTTCTACTAATTTCAGCTTTCTGTGTCTCGCTTATACAAACTACAGAAGAGGAAAAAATTCCTCTTATTATAGATAGTGACGCGGGAATCGATGATATGATTGGGATAAAATACCTGTTAAACTCAGGTAGAATCAATCTTCTTGCGATCACTACAACGAGTAACGGAATGTCACACTACCGTTATGGAGCTAGGAATTTACTGAACTTTCTAAAGCTTATTGGTAACCCAGATATCCCTGTAGCCAAATCTAAAAAATATCCAATGTCACCAAACGGTAGGTATCCAACGAGCTGGAGAGAAAAAGCCGATTTTGTAAATAACATTAAACTACCTTACAATATTGAAGAGGTTAATGACCTTGATTCTGTTGATTTTTTGATCGAGACAATCAAGGCTCAAGATAAAAAAGTCACGATTCTTTGCACAGGTCCATTAACGAATCTGGCACTAGCCCTTATCAAAGAGCCTTATATAAAAAAGAAGATAGAAAAGGTCTATGTTATAGGTGGTGCCATTAATGTCCGAGGAAACCTTGTAGGTAAACATAACGGATATATGAATAGATTCGCTGAATACAACTTTTTCCTAGATACTAAAGCTGCTAATATCGTATTTCACTCAAATCTTCCCATTACACTTGTTCCAATTGACACTTTGGCATTTATAAGAGCACTTCCAGTAGAACTCTATAGAAATCTTGTGAAATCTGATCGGAATATCTTCTCAGAGTTTGTTTTTAAGAACTTAAATCCACTTGAGCTTTTTAAGAGAGGATACGAACCTTCTTTTTGGACTGTGGTTGCAGCTGCTTTTCTTTTAGATAATCACACTGGGAATATACTAAATGTAAGTGTAGATATTAATCAAGATCTTGGACCGTACTATGGAATGGTCACTATAAACAGGCTTGGTGTTCCGGTAGATATATGTGTATCTGTGAACTACTCTAAGCTTTATAACTCGTTATTATCTGAAATGACGCGCTAATTAAAGGTGTTTTTCAAGGCAGGACCTTTTTTCAAGATACTTATCCATGTTGAATGTGATCTTGATAGGATTTGTTTCGGTAAATGGAGACACTCCAAACTGACCTTGCTGCAAGCCTGATTTCCTATAATTTAGGTAGTCTTGAGCATGGAGTATGCTAGAGCATAAGTTGCGAACAGAAGCTTCAAAGGCGTTGTTTTCAATCTGAAATCTCGTGTTATGTTTTTCGCTGTCTTTCCAGAACAGAAACTGCTTAAAGAAAGTATCTCTTAAGCTATAGCAACCATCTTTGTCACTTTTATGCGAACTATGACGCTTTTTAGAAATTCCGTAGTTCTTCCATTTATTGAATAGAAAACCTTTATCACCTCTAATATCAATGTTGGCTCCCTTTAGGATTTCTTTTAAATCTGCAAGGTTGCAATCAAGAGATAGGATATCAAGCGTTAAGTCTTTGATAGACGGGTCTACAATTCCTGCGATCTTCTCAGAAAGCTCTACCAGATCAGAATTTTTGACTTTCGAAAGATCGGAAACCACATAAGTCTTTAATAGGCTTTGAGCCTTAGCATAGACAGTATCTTCTTTTTTAAGATAGTTATGAACCATAAGAGAGGTTCTTGCAAATGCTACAAAAGGGGAGAGGAGTACCATAAGAGCAGTGTAATAGATGCGGGTCGCTCTACTTACTGGCTGGCGCTCTTCAATCTCATGGTGAGAATTATCGTAAACGAGATTCTCACTAAACGGAGTATTGCCTTGAGGCTCTTTGATAGAATCTAAAGCGGTCATGCTAATTTACCCTTAGTTAAGAATCGGACATTATATTTCTTATATTGTAATTAATGCAATTATTCAATTTAAAATTAACAACATTATAATTGTTTAACTTTTTAATAAATCTATGAAATCAAATAAGTATATTAACAGCAGATAAACCCTCTAGGAGGAACAGAGCCATTTTTACCTGAAAACAACGGGATTAGTTAAATTTTTATTATTTTTTACTCATCTCAATTTTCAATATAGGATCTACTTATTGTGTTTATATTCTATCTATATTAAAAAAAGAACATACATAATATTTGAGAGGTGTCGTGGATATTACAGTAGGAGAGCTATTACTTAAGAGACTTAGTGAAGTCGGGATAGATCATATCTTTGGTGTTCCGGGAGATTACAACCTTGGTTTTTTAGATCTTGTTGATGATGATAAAAACTTGGACTGGATGGGAACTTGCAATGAACTTAACGGCGCCTATGCTGCAGATGGTTACGCCAGGATAAAAGGTCTCTCAGCTCTTGTAACAACGTATGGGGTAGGGGAGATGAGCGCTTTAAACGGCGTTGCTGGCGCCTATTCTGAGTATGTGCCTATGATCCATATCGTTGGCATGCCGGCGCGTCCTATCCAAGAAGAAAAGCTTGTTATGCACCATTCTCTTCCTGGTAAACCCTACGATGTTTTTATGAAGATGTCTTCTGAGATCACTAATATGCAGTGCATGCTTACAGAAGAGAATGCACTTGAGATGATTGACGCTTCAATACTTACTTGCTGGCAGACAAAAAGACCTGTTTATATTGGGATCCCAACAGATGTTGTCTCAAAAAAGGTCAAGTGCCCTAAAAAGCCACTAATGCTTCATTATCCAAGTTCTGATACAGAATCTTTAGATGAGGCTGCAAATGAGATTAAAAAGCTGCTTAAAGAAGCAAAGCAGCCAGCCATCCTAGTTGATTTGTGCGCAAGCAGACATAAGATGTACCCGCTCATTGAGCAACTTGTTGAAAAGGGGAATATACCTTATGCATCGATGAACCTTGCAAAGGGAATCATAGATGAAAGTCACCCGCTGTTTCTAGGAGACTATGCAGGAGCGCTCAGCTCAAATCATGTGAAAGAGTACATAGAAGGTGCTGATTGCGTGATCACTTTCGGTCTTATGATTTCAGACTTTAACACAGGTGGATTTACAGTAAGTATCAACCCTCATTCCTCTATTGAAGTTCACAGTAACTATGTTGCCATACGAAAAGCGCATTACGAAAACGTGTATTTTAATGATCTTCTTCCAAAGCTTATAAAAGAGGTTCCGAAATCTTCTAGAAAGCACAAGATTGTAAAAGCAAAACCGAAAGCGCAAAAAGCGGAAAAGTCCAAAATCACGCAAGCAAGACTTTGGAACCAGATGAATGGTTTCTTAAAAGAAGACTCTGTTGTGATTGCTGAGGTGGGAACCTCTATGTTTGGAGCACTTGAGATGCAACTTCCCAAAGATACGTTTTTTATCTCTCAGTACCTCTGGGTATCGATCGGTTATAGTGTAGGTGCACTTTTTGGCACTCTTACAGCAAATAAAGAGAGAGAAAACATCCTATTTGTTGGGGATGGCTCTTTTCAGATGACCGCCCAAGAAATCTCATCCATGCTTCGTTATAACCTGACTCCAATTATCTTCCTGATCAACAATGATGGGTATACCATAGAAAGAGTCATCCACGGTCCGGAAAGACTTTATAATGCCATACAGATGTGGGATTACAAAGAATTCCCTAAGTCTCTTGGCAGTAATATATGGACAACTAAAGTAAAGTCTGAAAAAGACCTTGCAAAAGCCTTTCTAGAGCTCCGCAGGCATCCAGACAAACTCCGGTTTGTTGAGATCGAAATGGATAAAATGGATGCTCCAGAATCTCTTCTAAGAGTAGCTGAGGCCTGTAGCAAGATCAACAGATACGCTTCATAGATTTTATATTCTATTCGCAAACGAAATATTGTTGTATATATTCGATTTTTTGATAAATCCTTGAGATCCTGTACACAAACAGACATGTATAAAATTTAAATTTAACTCAAAAAAAAATAAAATTTGTATATATATTTATTTCTCTGAAGGCAAAATCGCAAGTAAATCCATTTCCATGAAAATTAAATCAAAACATACATTTATAATTATGATTATGTTTTAATAGTCTGATTGTTTATGTATAATTCTTCATTATATTATTAATACACAAGAAGTTTTAATCAAAAACTTAGTGCTACAAAAGATAACACGATTTTACAAGACTAAGCTTCGAAAATCGAAATGGTTTACGTCGTGTTTCTGTGCCTGGAAGAGTTTGCTAAACTTCGCGATGTAGCGAACCACTTAAAAACAAAATAGGAAAAAACAATGCCATCACTTTACATCACAAGAAATAACTCTTTTTCACTTGTCCCAACTGAGGGATTGACACCAGCTAATAAGGGCAATATTAAGAAACCTTTAGAAAAACTTGCAGAGGATGGAACATATTGTACTATTTTAAACTTAGCAAAAGCTCTTGCTAATTCAGGGAGTAGGGATAAAAAAGACTTTGACATATTATGCGAATATTCTAAAAGATCGTTTACAGTTTTGAAGAGTAAGAGAGAAAATGAAGGGGATGAAGCCGATATAGCTATGCGGACACTCTCGAAAGTAATCAGGCCAGAAAGATCACTAGAAATGCTCACAACTAAAACTCAAGATCAAGAAGCTTTAAGCGCTCTCTCGAAAATAGTCATTCCAAGCGCACCCTATTCTGAAGCAACAGATCCAATACTTGAAATGATACCAATGCCAGGACTTTCAGCAGCTAAGGGTTTAGCAGTCTTAAGATCATGTGGCATTCTAAGGAACGTTCTTCAGCCTAACGAAAGGGCTATAGCTGGCGTTTTTAGCGTTGCTAAGAAGAACTCTACCTATTTTAATACCTTCAAAGACTATTGCAGAACGCATCCTGATTCATTTTTAAACCAAGTTTGCATGAGAGCCTATAATAGAAAGATCCAAACAATCCGCGCTGACGGAGGAGGAATTAGGTTCCAAGAACGTTATACAGCTTTAAAGGAAGTCATCAAAAAGTATCTAAGGGAAGACATAGACCCAGGTAAGCTGACTCTTATACAAATGGCAACTAAAATGGATGAGTTAGAAAGAAGCTTCCAAGATGACTTGAGGCCATCTTACGTAACATTCTTTGATAGAGTACTGTCTCAACATAATTTAGCCGCAAATTTTGGATTGCAAAATTATAGACGCGACCGGTTAGAAAATACGGCATTTTTATCCGATGTGATAGAAAGATTCCATAATCCTGCGAACCAACAGCACTTTCGTAATTTTACAGGGGCGTTACTGCTTTCGAGTTTACAACTTAGGATTATACCACCTGAAATTGGACACCTTACTGCCCTTACGCGGCTTTCTTTAGGCAATAATCGACTAGAGACAGTGCCAGAAGGCATAGGAAACCTTACTGCTCTTACGGAACTTCGGCTAAACAATAACCAGCTGGAAACAATGCCAGATGGATTAGGAAACCTTACTGCTCTTACGGAGCTTGGCCTAAGCAGTAACCGGCTAGAGAGAGTGCCAGATGGATTAGGAAATCTTACTGCTCTTACGCAGCTTTCTTTAGGTCATAACCGGCTAGAGAGAGTGCCTGATGGATTAGGAAATCTTACTGCTCTTACGCGGCTTTCTTTAGGTTTTAATCGGCTAGAGAGAGTGCCTGATGGATTAGGAAATCTTACTGCTCTTACGGAGCTTGGCCTAAGCAGTAACCGTCTAGAGAGAGTGCCAGATGGATTAGGAAATCTTACTGCTCTTACAAGTCTTTCTTTAGGTTCTAATCGGCTAGAGAGAGTGCCTGATGGATTAGGAAATCTTACCGCTCTTAAGAGTCTTGGCCTAAGTAACAACCAACTAAAAACTTTGCCAGAAGGCATAGAAAACCTTACTGCTCTTACGCAGCTTACTTTAGGTCATAACCGGCTAGAGAGAGTGCCTGAAGGCATGGGAAACCTTACTGCTCTTACGCGTCTTTCTTTACGTCATAACCAGCTGGAAACAGTGCCAGATGGAATAGGAAACCTTACTGCTCTTAGGGGGCTTTGGCTAGGTAATAACCCTTTAAGGGAATTACCAATCACTTTAAGTAATATCCCAAATATTGAAGAAGTCGCAAGGTTTTAACTCCAGTTTGAAAACATAGAAGAGCAAAAGGAATTTTATGCCATCACTTTATGTTACAAGAAATAACAGTCTTTCTCTGGCTCAAACTTTGGGATCGTTTGCGGCTAATAAGGAAAACATTAAGAGAGCTTTAGAAAAACTTTCAGAGGATGGAAGATATTGTACTATTTTAAACTTAGCAAAAGCTCTTGCTGCTTCAGAGAGTAGGCAAAAAGAAGACTTTGACATGTTATGCGAATATTCTAAAAGATCGTTTAAAGTTTTAAAGAAGAGTAAGAAAGAAACTGGGGATGAAGCCGATATAGCTATGCGGACACTCTCGAAAGTAATCAGGCCAGAAAGATCACCAGAAAAACTCGCTACCCAAACAGAAGATCCAGAAGCTTTAGCAGCGCTTTCGAAAATAATCCTACCAAGCGAGCCTTATTCTCAAGCAAGAGATCCAATCCTTGAAATCATAGCAAGACTTCCGGCAGCACATGCTTTAGCTGCTCTAAGGTCAAATGGTTTAATGTCAGGTGACATCCTAAGGAACGTTCTTCAGCCTAACGAAAGGGCTTTAGCAGGAGTTCTTGGCACTGCTAAGAAGAACTCTATCTATTTAGAGACTTTCAAAGACTATTGCAGATCGCATCCTGATTCATTTTTAAACCAAGTTTGCATGAGAGCCTATAATAGAAAGATACAAACAGCTCGCGATGATAGAGGTCCTATGGTTGGTGATCGTAATGCGATCTTAAAAGAAGTCATCACAAACTATCTAGGGGAAAGCATAGACCCAAGCGAGCTAACTCTTGTACAAATGACAACTAAAATGGATGAGTTAGAAAGAAGCTTCCAAAATGTCTTGAAGCCATCTTACGTAACATTCTTTGATAGAGTACTGTCTCAACATAATTTAGCAGCAAATTTTGGGTTACAAAATTATAGACGCGACCAGTTAGAAAATACGGCATTTCTATCCAATGTGATAGAAAGATTCCATAATCCTGCGAACCAACAGCACTTTCGTAATTTTGTGCACTTTAGTCATGGTCTTGATAACCGACTAATGATTATACCACCTGAAGTTGGACACCTTACTGCTCTTAGAGAATTTCGGCTACAGAATTACCAACTGAAAACCTTGCCAGAAGGCATAAAAAACCTTACTGCTCTTGAGACGCTTATGCTAACTGATTGCCGGCTAGAGACAGTGCCAGATTGGATAGGAAACCTTACTGCTCTTGAGACGCTTTGGCTAAGCGATAACCGGCTAGAGACAGTGCCAGATAGCATAGGAAACCTTACTAGACTTAAGAGTCTTAGTTTAGGTCACAACCAACTAAAAACCTTGCCAGACAGCATAGGAAACCTCACTGCTCTAACGGTACTTGTTGTAAGAAATAACCTGCTAGAAACCTTGCCAGACAGCATAGGAAACCTTACTAGGCTTACGGATCTTGCACTAAATAATAACCAGCTAGAAACCTTGCCAGATAGTATAGTAAACCTTACTGCTCTTACGCATCTTTGGCTAGGAAATAACCGGCTAGAGACAGTGCCAGAAGGCATAAGAAACCTTACTGCTCTTGAGGAGCTTCGTCTAGAAGAAAACCTACTAAAAACAGTGCCAGATAGCATAGGAAACCTTACTGCTCTTACGCATCTTTCGCTAGGCTATAACCAGCTAGAGACAGTGCCAGATTGGATAGGAAACCTTACTGCTCTTTGCGCGCTTAATCTAAGCGGAAACAGGCTAGAAACCTTGCCAGATAGTATAGTAAACCTTACTAGACTTTCCGATCTTGCGCTAAATAATAACCAGTTAAAAACAGTGCCAGATAGCATAGGAAACCTTAGGCTTGTGCATCTTGGTCTAAGCAATAACAAACTAAAAACAATCCCTGATTGGATAGGAAACCTCTGGATGCTTACTAACCTTAACGTAGGAAACAACCAACTGGAAACCTTTCCCGCTGAAACCAGACGCCTAAGGCGTCTTAGGGAACTTCGTCTAGATAATAACTGGCTAGGGACAGTACCAGAAGGCATAAGAAACCTTACTGCTCTTGAGGAGCTTCATCTAGAAGAAAACCTACTAAAAACAGTACCAGATTGGATAGAAAACTTTACTGATCTTAGGAAACTTCATCTAGAAGATAACCTACTAAAAACTGTGCCAACTGAGATCGGAAACCTTACTGCTCTTAATGAGCTTGATCTAAGAAATAACCCTTTTGAGGAATTACCAATCATTTTAAGCGAAAGTCGCTTTAAGCAAATTTTGAAAGTATAGAAGAACTAAAGGAAATAACTTAATAACTGAGACGGTTGAGTAAAACGTAACACAATTAGCGTTTGTATATGCAAAACATCGATAATTTTTATAAAAAGGATCTTTAGAGATTATGCCAAGCTTATATGTAACCCAACGGGGATTTTTGTCACAATTCGCTCTTGGAAACGAGAAAGCAAAAATAGAAGATATTGGGAGAGGAGTTGAAAACCTTGTTAAAGAGAAAGAATATGGAAAGCTTCTAGAGATCGCAAAAGGTCTTAAAGAAAGTGTTCGCTTCTCTTGCCCAAGCGGGGGAGTTTTTGAGGAATTTTCAAAGGTTGCATACAAATCACTTAAAGATGGCGGTGCAGAAAGCACTAGAAACGAAGTTTTAAAAACATATGCATCAGCACTAAAGCGCTTTAAATTACGCTCTAGAAACGCCAAGCTTGCACAAGCAGCTTTTAATGCTGTTTTAGAGCAACCAGCAGAGAAGGCTATAGCAGTATGTGAATGTTGGGAAATTAATGAAAGTGGACTTAAACCTGAAGATAAATCCTCTATCTTTTTAGCAACGTTTAAAGACTACACTAAAAGTCACCCGAACTCTTTTTTAAACAAAGTGTGTAAAAACGCCTTCCGCAGGATGGTGGAAGCTCAAGGATATAGAGTTGACGCTTTTTTAAACAGAGAGGGTGTAGAAGGCTATCCTAGTATAGAAGAAAACAAAAGTTACCAACGAGCTGTAGCTGATTGTTTGAAGAAAGTTTTTAAAGAGTATTTACTTGAAGACATCGATCCAAGCTCAATGAAGCTTGGAGATATGACAGGGCAGTTAGAGGCCTTAGAGAATAAGTATGAACAAGATCTTAAAAGCTCATATGCGTTATTTTTTAGGGAAATCTTATTTACTAACAACGGGACTTTAGCAGTAAGTTTAGGATTATTATTCGAAACGGCTGAAACACTTCTTAATCCTATAAATCTAGGGAATGTGATAGATGCATTCTACGCTCCAGAAAATCAGCCGCAGTATACTTTAGTTCATCAGCTTAACATTAACAATCTTGACTTAAAAATTTTGCCACCTGAGATTGGAGTTCTTACAAGCCTTAGAGAACTAAACCTCAACAAAATTCAAATAAAAACACTTCCAAATGCTATTGGCGGCCTGATTGCCCTTACAAAACTTAACATAAGCGACACCCTTCTGGAAACTCTACCAGAAGAAATAGGTGGTCTAGGAGCGCTTACAGAGCTTCATGTGAACCATAACAAGCTTAAAACACTTCCAAAAGAAATAGGACGCCTTACAGCACTTACAAAGCTCGGCGTATATGGTAACCAGCTGAAAGCTCTTCCAAAAGAAATTGGAAACCTTCGCAGGCTTAACGAACTTTATCTAGGTATGAACCAACTGGAAGATCTTCCAAGTGAGATAGGAAGACTTGGGGCACTTACAAAGCTTAATGCGAACGGTAACAAGCTAAAAACGCTGCCTGAAGAAATTAGAAATCTTGGAGCACTTACAAAACTTAATTTAAACGACAATCTTCTGAGATCATTACCTCTGGGGATCTGCAATCTAGTAGCTCTTCAATCTCTTGAGCTAGATCACAACCATCTGGAAACGCTGCCAAGAGAAATTGGAAGACTTACAAATCTCAACGAGTTGCGCTTACACAACAGTCGATTACGAAATTTACCGGAAGAAATTGGAAGACTTACAAATCTTGAAACGCTTATCGTTTCTCATAATAAGTTGGAATATCTACCAGTAACGATAGGTAATCTTGGAGCGCTTTCAGAACTTTGGATACATGGTAACCTGCTACAAGAACTGCCAGAAGAGATAGGAAACTTAGTAAACCTCGATGAGCTTACTTTAGATCACAATCGACTGAAAACACTGCCAGAGCAGATAGGGAACCTTACAAACCTTGAGGAGCTTTGCTTAGAATACAACCAACTAGAAACGCTCCCTGTAGGAATTGGAAATCTAAGAAATATGGTATCCATTAATGTATCGCATAATCAGTTAGTTGAGTTTCCGCAGGTGATTTTGCAGTTAACCGATATTCGTAACATTAATCTCGGGCACAACCGATTAACTCAAATTCCAGCAGAGATTAGGGCTTTTTCTACCCTAAATTCATTAATTCTCGAGCATAATCATCTTATAAGAGTGCCAGATGAAATAGGCGAGCTTAGTACGCTTACCATCCTAGATCTGAAGCACAACCAGTTATCTGTGCTTCAGGAGCAAATAGCAAAGCTTGAAGAGATTTACACCCTTCATCTTGGGCACAACTTATTGGTTATATTACCAGAGCAAATAAGGGAGATGACATCCCTTGAAGTGCTAGGCCTTGAGCACAATCTTCTACTTGAATTACCCCCGAAAATAGGCGATCTAAAGGGTCTTAGAGAGCTTAAAATAAAGGGAAATTACTTAACAAAGCTACCGGATTCCGTTAGCAGCCTTTCTAGACTGCAAGTTCTTGATCTAACTGAAAACCTTTTTACGGAATCTCCAAAAGCTCTAGAGTCTCTCCCTGGGCTTGTCACCATAACAGATGATATTGATGAGGATTTGGATAAAAAGACACGAGAGGCAAATCCACCTCGAGTCATGAAGGCTATTGAGTGGCCCTATTCGTCTAGATAGTATATTTATAATAAATTTAATCAAAAAAGGCGTTCTATGTCTGCAAAACTAATTAAAATGATGTAATTTCTTCCGTGCTAATAAGGAAAAATTTAATAGAAAATCCAAACTACTGAATATTTATAAAACTAAGATTATTAAATTTATTTCTATATGGAAAAATACTGAATTAAATGGTAGAATACTACTTTTTATGAATAAAAAGAAGGAATATATTATGGTTCTTCCAAGAAGTGAATTTAACCTCTTATCACCAAGAGAGCTCGGAACTCTCATGCGGACATTAGCACTTGATCCTACAGATCAGTATAGCGGCCTAAGAAGTGCCCACAACTACATCTGCGGAATGAGTAAAGACGGTAAACTCACAAGAGAGGACCTGCTCAATATTACTGGCTGTGCTCTTCGTGCATTGAAAGAGCAAAATGCAGACGAGAGTGTTGCAGAATTTCTTGTATCGAATACAAGGATCCAACCAGCCATTGAAAAAAATGCATTTGCTAAATACGTACTTGTGCACCTTAGGAAGAGCGAAGAAACTCCTGCTCCTGCTCAGACTACTACTCAAGCATTTCATATTGGTAGAGACCTTTCAGTGGAAAGAGAAGCGCACATGATTGAGCACTACATGAAGGAGTTTGTCTCTTTTTGTGAAGATCGTCCAGATCACATGCTTACTGAGGTGTTTCTTGAAAATATAAAGAAACAAGTCCAAGAAAAAAACCCTAACATTAGTTTTAAGGAGTTTTTAAGAGACTACCCCCATGAAGCTTACTCTATTTTGCAAAAGCACTTAAAAGAATCCATTGATGAAGATATTGACTTCTCTACGATTGTTGCAGATGACATTACGCCTGATCTCTTTGAGAAATTGAATACCCGCCTTGAGTCATATGCGATTTTCTACTTTAAAGTTTTTCGCTCTGTACGTGATCAAGGTTTAGACCATTTATACTCAACACCCTCTAAAGCTTACGAAAAAATGTGGGAAATTTCTTACCTTGCAGAAGCTAGAAAAGCTTTTTATGCAGAAGAAAATAAAGAGAAAATAGAAAGCATCCATCATCTTTACCTGTTAGACCCCCTTTTTAAATTTATTCCTAAAGAAATCGGTATGTTAAAAGGGCTGACTCGTTTAAGTGTCAAAGATACAGAAGTTACAACTCTTCCTGAAGAAATCGAGGGGCTTACTAAGCTTACAAAAGTAATTGTTTCTGGAACGAAGATCAAAGATCTCTCTGTTTTGTGTAGACTTCCACTTCTAACAACACTCAATGCTTCAAACTGTGAAGTAGAAGAGATACCTGCTGAAATAGGGGATTTAACGAATCTCGAAAACTTTGAAGTAGCAAATAACTCAATCACAACTATCCCAGAAGAGTTTGGGAAGCTTACAAGACTTTCCGGGCTAAACCTTAGCAATAACAAAATTGCTACTGTCCCAGAAGGGTTTGCAAACCTTACATCTCTTAAAGCACTAGGCTTTGCGTCAAACCAGCTCACTACATTCCCAAGAGAGTTTCTAAATCTTGCTTCGCTCGCGGTGATAGATCTTGGGTCAAACCGGATTGATAGACTACCTGAAGAAACTCCTCAGTTTGCGCATTTAAAAGGACTTTGTATAAAAGACAATCTAATTACAAAGATCCCAGATTGGATTGGAGATCTCCGTCGTATTAGAGTATTGAACTTAGAAGGGCTTGATATCAACACTCTTGAATGTCTACTTAACCCAAAGTTCTGTAAATTATGTCTTGCCGGAACTAAAGTTACAGAACTTGATGAGATGTACAACCAATACTGGCACTATGTGCAACTTACAGAAACTCCCTTTAAATTAGGAGATTTTTATCCCCCGTTTTATCATGTATAACTCATCACATAATGGAGTAATACAAGATGGTTCTTTCTAGAAGTGAATTTAGTCATTTAACGCCAAGAGAACTCGGAGCTCTTGTGCAAGCGTTTGCGGTTGATCCGACTCATCAATTTAGCAACTTGAAAAGCGTCCACAGAGGCATCTGCTCGATGAGAAACGACGGTGAGCTCACAAGTAAGGACCTTCTCAATATTACTGGCAGCGCTCTTTACGCACTTAGGCAACAAAATGCAGACGATAGCGTTGGAAAAACTCTTATCTCCTTTACAAAAGCACCTCCAGAGGTTGAAGCACATACCTTTGCTAAGTATGTTTTAGTACATCTTAAGGAAACAGATGAAGGTGTAAAACATACTAAGAGCGCTCCTCAAGCGTTTCATATTGCGGAAGATCTTTCTTTAGAAAGAAACAAATACCTCGAGAAACTTTATGTAGAAGCGTTTCTATCCTATATTAAAAGCAATCCAGATAGCGACCTCATGAAACTATGCGGATCGATGTGTAAACTCTATCTCGAAAAAGAGCATTCAATAAAAGATCTTACCGAGTTTGCTCGCAAGCATCCAAACAAAGTGTTTAAAGAGCTTAAAAAAATCTTAGAAGATGTTTTAAAAGAGGATATAGACCTTCCGACACTAACAGCTAAGGATATTACACCTGAGCTTATGCAAGAGCTGAATGTGAAAGCAGAAAAGCCTTTTAAATCCTATGCCATATTCTTGAAGGAAGTTCTTGAAAAATTGTACCCTGGTAGAAACATTAACCTTTCAGCTTTAAGTCAAGCTAAGCCATTTTCTACTGTTCTGAAAAAAATACTCGCTGATGATAGCAGGGAAGCTCTTGAGAGTATTACAAGCCTCTCTATTTATAGTGATGATTTTTCCTGTATACCTAAAGAGATTGGACTCCTAAAAAATCTGAAACAGCTAGATATTTCTGGGCCTATAGAGGATCTACCTTCAGAGCTCTGGGGTCTTACTTCTCTTAAATCGCTTAGTTTGAATAATACAAACCTTACAACACTTCCAGCAGGTATAGAGGAGCTAACGGGCCTTGAAACCCTTAGAGTCCATGGATTCATTGAAAATCTACCTCCTGAAATCGGACAGCTTACATCTCTTAAAGAGCTCATCATATGGGAAGCCCGCTTTGAAGAGCTGCCTAAAGAACTTGAAAAACTCACTTCCTTAGAGATCCTCGACCTTGATCTTTCATCTGTAAAGGACATCTCAGTGATATCTAAGCTTACAGCTCTAAAAGAACTTGTTATAGATGGAACGAATGTAGAAAGTCTTCCAGAGGACATTCAAAACCTCGTTCATCTTAAAGTTTTAAGAGCAAAGGAATGTGAAATCACAAGTTTGCCTGAAGGTATGAATGAGCTAAAGTCCCTTAACGTTCTTGATCTCGGAGGAACTAAGATTAAGCAATTCCCTGATATTAAAGGCTGCGAGAACCTAGAAATACTAAGCCTTGGTGAAACACCTCTTGAAGAACTTCCAGCATCAATATCAGACTTTAAAAAGCTAAGAGTGCTTAATCTTCTAAAGACTCCTATTAAAAAGCTTCCAAACTCAATAGGAGAGCTTTCATCTTTGGAGTTTCTTGATTTAAGCTCATCAGAGCTGGATCAGTTGCCTATAACCTTAAGAAACATTCCAAACGTTGATAATGTGGTTTGCTTTAGCGATCAGCCACACTTTGATATTAGCGAATGGCTCTCTTAGTCAACAAAACAGATAACACTATGTGATTTGAGAACTTTGGCCTAGCCTCTATCCTATGTTTTGTCCACTTTAGACCTTGAAATATTCAGTTTTGTAATATTATAAACATGCATTTTTCAATATATACATTACCTCTTTGCCGGCCAATAGTCCTTCCAAAAGCCTAAGCTTACAGCTTTGCTCCTACAACTACTATAACTTCGGCCAACTGTTTGAGCAATGCTCTTCCAGCAGGGGTTTCTTCCAGAACCCACAGCCTTTTCAATAGAAGTTTTTAGAGTTTCTACCTCTTTGTCGCTCCAAGAGGTCCTTTTCTTTTTACGTCCCAAAAGCCTAAGCTTACAGCTTTGCACCTACAACTACTATAACTTCGGCCAACTGTTTGAGCAATGCTCTTCCAGCAGGGGTTTCTTCCAGAAGCCACAGCCTTTTCAACAGAAGTTTTAAGAGTATCCAGTTCGTATTCATCCCAATGTGTGCCTGACATTAAGTCGGGATAATTCACTGTAAATTCAATTGGTGGCAGAGGTATTGGAGGGAGAGGAACACGAGGGATGTTATCACTACCTTTTTCAATCGATGTTTCTTCAAAAGGCATGCTCAAAGGCTCGTTAATGCCTGTTTCTGAAAGCCCAAAGAGCGGCTCTAGATCTACTCCAAGTGTTGTTGATCTATTTATCGGTATACTATTGACAATGCTCATTGTTTTTTCATAAAGCATTCACAGAGATTAGCAGATAAATTTTGAGATAATCTACTAACCTTAAATGATACTTTCTGTTTTGATTTTGAATATTTTTTGAAAACTTTACAAAAAAATTGGGAAAAATTTCAACCATAAGATGTGTTAAAGCGGCTTCTAGTACACGAACTCTGGTTCTGCTATGAGCTTATTTCTTGATAGATCAAGACGTAGATAATCCTAAACAGGGGTTCTCTTAGCCTAATTATCAACGTCTGATAATTAATGTTATGTTTTATAATATAAAAAAGCTTAGAGCAGGACTCTAAGCTTTTTCGTTAAAAGACCTTTATCCCGGAGACCTTCTGAGCAAACCGGGGTTTAGAGAAAGTTCCTTAACCACAGGTGGCATTTTTAAGATCTCCTCGATTGCTTCTGCCCTACCTAAAGCTATCGCTTCAGAAAAAGCTTCTACAAGGTATTCAAGCGCTTGATCTTCTTGTAACTGTGGAGTGGCTAAAAGAGCCTTTAAAACTTCAACGTCGAAAGAACCTGACTTAACAGCTTCTACTAGAATTTTTCCAAGACCGTAGTCGCCATCTAATGCAATTTCTTTAGCCTTCTCTGCTTTTAAAAATGCACTAATTTGATCTGCTTTTTTTCCCTGGCGAACACATCTTTGTATATAGTCTGCCAAACCTTCTTTTCCATTTGGCGGTATTTTTTCTAGATTTCTTGAAGAGACTAACATCTCAGTTAGTTCCAGTCGATCAGCATCAGAAAACTTTAAAAGATCATAAGCGCCAGCGGAGACCTGCCCGTAATTTCCTGACACTAACCTTAAAACCCGCTTGAGTGTATTTTCACTTAGACTTTGCGTATTGATATAAACTTTAGCCGCTTCAGTTTTGTATCGAATCAGGCAGTTGTACACTATACCCTCTACTCCATTCAGCCCATCCGGTTTTACTTCTCTAAAGTTAGGTAGGCTTAATAGAAATTCAACGCACTCTACAGGAGCTTTATGACTTACATCTTTTAATACTTTTGCAAAGCCATCTGGAATGGCCTTAAATCGGCTATCACACAAGAGCTCTTTAAAAAATTTTGAGCGTTCCTCTGTAAACTCTCTAGCTGCAAATCGGGCATAAATATTTATTTGTGCATCTTTGCCGCACTCTATAATTTTTTTATAAGCATCAGTTTTTGATAAGAATTGAAAGGTTGACAAATCACCTTTTTCTGCTACTTCACCTATAATTTCTATAGCTGTATTGTTTGCAAAGAGGTTCTTGGACTCTAAGATTCCTATAAGCTTAGAAAGGGTTTTTAAACCTTCTTTGTCAAGGTTTTGGCAAGCAAACCCTTTAATCAACTCAGTAAGCCCTGTATCTCCAGTAACAGGCAGAGTCTGAACGATCCCTTTCTCTATAAGTAAATCTATTAACTTGGAATCGCAATTTCTAAAAGCAGCTATAGCTAAGTCGTGAACATGTTCTCTAGAAACTAGATTTTCTAAATGAAAGCGATTAAACGAGCTTTCCTCTAGAGCTTGAATATCCTTTCCAAAGAATTTTTCTAAACGCACAAGATCAATAACTTTAACAGAAGTACCTTTGTACTTACTAACAAGCCTTAGATAGTCTTGATCTTCTTTCGAAAGATTATGGTAACTTGGACTGTGATTGATTAACCACTCTCGAAATGAGTCTGAAGTAAGAGGGCTTCCAGCAAATGCTTGATAATGCTGCCCAAGAACCTCCACAATTTTAGTCATTTCAGCTGCCTTTTCAGGCTGGCTCGACTTTTTAAGTTTCTCAGCGACTAGTGCAAGGTTACTTCCAGCAGCTTTTAATTCTCCGTAACTCAATCCATCAGTTACTATAGATTCATCTTTGCTTCCAGCTGAACCAGCTAGTAATTCCGTTGGGAGACAAGCCATTTTAAGCTCCTCTCCTACTGTCTTTTTTGGCGCCTCTGTAGCGCTTTCTAAATATGATTTTATTTTCATGTCCCATCCTAAGTTTCGTATATTTATTCAAATATTTTATCAAATTAAAATTTTAATTACTATGTATTTCGCATTTCTGATCATAGTACTTAAATTTATCAAGATTAAAATGTTGATTTAGAGAAACTTAGAATTACCTTAAAAATGTAGTGCCTTAGCAATACTTTTGAGGATTTACAATTGGATTACTTCTCAGAAGCCCCTAAAGGGGCTAAAACTTGACTACTAGAGTCTGAAGACTATAAAGAAGGTTCTATAGAGAAAAGCTGGCTGATGATCTTATTTCTACAAGCACCCTTAAAGAGTGCAGGCAAGCTATGATTAAGCATATAAAGGCTAAATCCCTTATAAACTTGTTTCTGAACTTTTGACCTTAAATAGAAAAGTCCTGACCGGTTGAGTATACTCTGAAGCTTCTTTAGACTCGTCTAAAGAAGCTTCATCATCATAAGAGTCTTTTCGAGTTAAGTACCATTGTTCTATTGTAAGCTCCAGAAACACCCTCTATTAACCCTTATGAAGGATAAGCTTTAAAGACCACTGTAAATTACTTCCTTAGCAACTGCTAGGGTTCTATCTACTTCAGAATTCTGAGGTTGAGTTTGAACACGGTTTTTTAACCCTGCAGCTTCAAAAAGCCTGCTAAATGCGTTTTTGATCCTTTTAAAAATACTCGGCTTGCTTATTTTGAGTTCTGTTGAATAACCTGATTTTTCTTTAGCGAATTCCGCGCTATTTCTTGCGTTAAAGAAATAGTTAAATCCAGGTCTAACGTTAGCACTTGATGCATACATAACATACTCCATATGTTGCTTTGAAGCATTTATTATAACATATATATAATTTATTTTAAACTTTACATCTTCTTTTATTAAAACAATATTTTAATTATTCAATTATGATTAAACAGTGTGAATAAATATTTATTTTCTGAAACTTTAATCTTTATAAATGATGTTTATAGGAACAAAAAAAGCGCAACTCATACAGTTGCGCTTGAAATTAGTGTCCGACATGGAATGCTTGTTTCCACTTTATTTAAATCTCTTTGCCTGTGAGATTGCCACCCTCAAGGCTTCGATTGTTTTTAGTTCATAGTTCGAGCCTATCAGGCCCTTCCGAGAAGCTGAAATTTATCTATACACAGCTCTTTTCAGTAAAAGAACCTTTTTAATAAAAGTTCTGATTATAAAAAAACCCGAAAATCAACATCGGGCTTTTTTAGAAGAATTTGTAATATCGTTAAGTTTTTTAGAGTTCTCTAAGCTCTTCATTTAATTTAGCAATCGCTATTTTTATTACGCCGACAAATTGTTCATCAGACAAAGTATTAACTAATACGCTGTTTGGAACTCCACTTATCTCAGTCAGCCTTTTCATATTAATTCTAGTAAAGTGACCACCTTCCGCTCTAGCAAGTTCATCATTCATCTCATTAATTTCAGCTCGAATTTTAGCTTCGTCTCTATCAGGCTTGTAGCCAGCCAATTGACTTTCCCTAAATTCCTCCATAGTTAAGCCAATTCCAAATACTTCGTCAAATACTTCTTCAGGCAATTCATCTTTAGGAGCAAATTGTTTTTTACCATCAAATTTAATTTTTGTTCTTTTCCTATCGAATATACTAGAACGAGGTTCTCTGGTTTTGAATATAGCAGTAGGTTCTCTTAGTGCAGACTTAGTAGTTGAAGCGCCTTCAACTGTGACCCAGCCTTCCGCCAAATCTTCTGAAGAGCTGAACTCCGCGGTAACATCTGATCCTGTTGCTTCTAACTCATAATCATCTTCCATGCGGCTTCTTGGAAATAGATCAAGCCATGTGGATTTTACTCGATCCATTACCGTAGAACTACTCGAAGGTCTAGCTGTAGGTCTAGTCGAATCTGATTGCAGCATAACAACACTTCGAGGTTTGTCAGCTTGAGGATTCCCAGAAGTTACCGTAATAGAACCATGAAATCCACCGTCAAACTCGTCAGATCCTTCATAAGAAGGTCTTGCTGATTGTGATATGTCTACATTACCACCTCGTCTTGCTGATTGTGATAGGTCGTGTCCTATTGAAGACACTGTTTCCTGTTGGTGTGAACCAACATCCGATGAAGGGTTTCCTATGCAAAAAGATCCATCTTGTGTACGCGTAAAACCACCAGAGGGTCTTTGTGAGCGCGATAACGCACTTCTTGCTAGTGCACTTCTTGCTGCACTGTCAACTTTATCATCAATATCTGTACCCTTAGCTTCCCCTGAATTTACCTGAGAATCAAAACCTAAAGGTGTACCTTGCCCAGCGGCATCTATTTTTCCAGCCATAACATGCTCCATATGTATAATGTTAATTTCTTTATAAAAATTATTATAACATAAAACTAAAGAATATTAAATAAGTTTTTAACAATCAGTGGTTTATATTCATTTTTTTGAATAAAAACATGTATATAATGAATTAATATCTAAAAAGGTGCATAAAAATAGACCTGAAAAATTCAGGTCTTATATCGGTGATTACGAAAACGTTCAGAGCTATACATCAAAAGATGCCTTTAAGATCCTCATGTACGCTTTTTTTACTGAGCAACTTGAGTTAAGAAGCCTTAAGTACACCTTTTATGCGAGCTAACGCATTTTATAAAACACTGGCATCTAGTTAATTACTAGATGGGATTTCATAAGTGATTAGTATAGTAGGAATAAGTCGTATTTTCTTAGAGAAAGGACCGCGAAAATACCCTAAAAAAGGGGGTAAAAAGGCCCTTGAATACTCTGCCGGCTAGATATACGCATATCGCGAGGTAATAAGGGTGTTCTTTCGAAGTAAGCCCTTTCATTAGAAAGGGCTTTAAATTGATGAGATCGAAATGGCTTCTACTTTTAAACAACTACGAAGTCATCTATATCATCTAGTTGCTCAGGCTTATCTAGAAGCCTCCATGTCGATGCTTTAAACGCCTCATTAGCATGCTCTTTAAGAACAGCTATAATACCACTAAAGACAGGATATCTAAAGCTATCCCCTGCTTTATATTTTGGATAGAGCACATCGTGCATCTTGTTTAGAGCATATACTTTGTTTTCCTTAGGAAGATCCTTAAAATCAGAAGAAGTTACATACTCCTGTAGACACCTTTGCGCATCCTCTTGACCCGTTACATATAGTTCTCCACTATAAGATCTAAGCATTGCTTTAAAAAATCTATCGAAATTAGGTAAATGATCTGGCATTTTTTTGATATCTACAAAGCCGTACTCTCCTGCAAAGCCGTCTTCTTCAACCTGCTGCAAGGTTTGTCTTCTAAGACTTTCAACATCTGTCATGACAGCTGCAAAAACAGAATATCTTGCAGAAGAAGCTAACCTTTGTAAAATACTCTCATCTTCATCTGTAAGCTCATGAGTTTTCATATATTCCATGAGAAGTTCTTTTCCAGTACCACCTCTGAATGCAATATCAGCCTTGATAAGCCCTAAAATATCTATAACCCTTGTAGATTCTTGCATTACACTTTTTTCGATAAAAGAGAGCTCTCTTGCATTTGTTTGAGAACCTTGAATCGCACCTTCAGCTGCATGACTCACTCTTTCCGCTCCTTCGCCGCCTTCACTTTCGCCAAGACCTGTATGGGCAACCCCTGCTGACGCTTCAGAAACACTAAATAAATTAACACTCATATTAGACTCCTTAAAATAATAAACACGGCTCCTATTATACCACAGATGTATATTTAAATCTTTAGTTGATAAAGGCTGTTTTCTCATATAATTGACTATTAACGGCTTAAGAATCTATAGTTGCAATAATGTTTTTAAAGCGTTTTAAGAGGATTTAAGAGAAATAGGTGATTTGGGACGGTCGGCAAGAAGTAATGGCCATATTAAGCTCTAAAATAGCAGCATTAGGCTGTATAAATTGTAAAGGGCGTTGAAAAACGCCCTCTTATTCTTGCTTCTTTACCTTTTAGCATTCTTTGGCTATTCAAGGTACTCTATTACTTTAGAGCTACAGCAGCTTGCTTAACTAAACTAGTTTTAAAAGCATGCTTCCGCTCTAGAAAATCATCCGTGTCCGGAAGAGTCATGCCAGAACTTCTTGTTTTTGGCCCAGATTCACTTAATCGTTGATAAATACTTGTTAGAGCTCGTTTTTGATCTGTTTTGGATAATGCCTTAAAACGCTTAGAATTCACAAACCTTGAAAGCTGTAAGTTTGCTTCTTTCTTAAGACTCGCCCCTTGCTTTGCTTCAAGAGCTTTTGGCATATTTAAATAGGCATCTATCGCTCCATTAAGCTGTTTTGGAATGATCTTATCTTCTTCAGACTTCGTAAGAGTTCCTGCACTTCCGCTTTTGAACTCTTCTTCTATGTTCAGTAGATTGTTATGAGTAATAGCTTTATTGAGTGCGCCATTCTTTGCCATTTGCGCAGTTAGATCTGTAGTTGGCGCTTGTATTTTAGCAATCATTCTTGATACAGCTTTTATAACCTTACCTGCAACATCTGGTATCTGCTCAAGTGCTGCTCCAGATAGATCTTTTTTTGCCTCAGCTTGCGGAGCTTGCTTTAGTGCGCTCGCAGCTGATGCTGTACGTGATTCTGCATCAGTAAGTGTTGGAAGTTTTGTAGCAGTTGCTGGTGCCGCCGCTGCAGCTGCTTGAGCGACATTTCTTGCTTCTGGGCCTTGCAAACTTCTTACCATATTCCCCTCTCTATCTATATACTTATTATTTTAATTTTATATCTAATTTTTCCATCCGCTTGAACTTAAAAGCGCCATTTGTCTTTAAGTGCTTTTTTTAAGGATTCCTTTTCCTGGTGTTTTATCAGCAGCTACTTTGGCCTTATCTGCTTTAAACTCACCTTCGTGGAGGTAGACTTTTTGAATTTCTTCACGAGTCGGTATTTCATGCATCTCTTCGATTTCTTCATGAAAACCAAGTTTTGTCGTTTTCTCTTTTAGTTCTGTTTTAGGTTTTATCGCTTCATGGAAGAGGCGAATTGTAAGCCATACAATGCGTTTTAGCTGTTTAGAGCTCTTGTAATCCTCTTTTAACTTTTGCACGAATGTATAAATCATGAACTCTTTAGCATCGGGTGATAACTTTTTAAAATCATCTGATGTGAAATACGCTTCAAGTACTTGAGAAATAGACCTTTCTTTTGACTCTAGTTCAATAATCTGCTCATTTAAAATAGCCAAAAGCTCTGGTCCTTTTGCATGAGCCTCCTCTTCTACAAGCTTCTCAATCTGTTTCTTAACGCTTCTATATTCATTGTAGCTTCTTAAAAAACTGCGGTAGCCATTTCCAAGTTCATATGCTTTTCTTGGCGTACTAAGAGTTGGAAGGTCTGCTTTTGATTCTTTTTCGTTTAATTGTGTAGTTCTTATTAAGTCTTTATTTCTGATTTTTTCAAGTTCTTTGCGAGGCACTTCTAACATGGATAAAAAAGCTCTTTTTTCATAGTCTGGCAAACTAGTAATCACTTTGGAACTTTCGAAATCACTTATCAGATCTTCTAAAACTTCAATCGAGACACCTTCTTTGCGCTTTTCTCTCATTTCAACTAAAAAATCAGAATAGAGAACTTGGCTAACATGCCTTAGTAGCTTTAAATCTCCACTAGCAGAAACAGCAAAACTAAGAACCTCTTCAGCAAGCATTTTCTCTTTTTCAGGCTTTGCCATTAGGGTCTTCCTATAAGTGTCATATGCTTTTATAGCTTTTTCTGGTTTGCCTTTTGCGACACACCACTTCAGATAGATACTCATTTGTGAAAGAGATGCTTTTGCTGGATTTGTTGTGTGAGGACTTGGAATTGTTTCGTAAAATGCATATTTTTCAGGCTTGTCATCCAGCTCATCTGGAAGCCTTGCTAAGGCTTCTTTTTCGCTCTCAGGCATTTTTGGATCGTAGCCAGCTTTCTTATCCTGTCTATTTTCATAGGAAAAACCACTGCCTGCGTATTGTTCATAAGGATGAGCGTACTGCATACCATCGAGTTCTAACTCTTCTACAAAGCCATCTTCTGCAGAACCAGCTTCCTTTTCACAAGCGCAAACTAAGCTTTCTTGATCAGAAAGATACTGAGCTTGCCTTAAAGATACTATGTCTTCTGTCGAATGTTTAAGATCATGCGCTGCTAATGACTCTTTCGTTAACTGTGGAAGTTCTTTTGAGTCTTCTGTCGAAACTGTTGCTTGAATAGCTGGCGTTGCAGCGCTAGAAGTTTTCACTTCCTGCTCTGTTAACTCTACTTTAGAATCTTTATCTTCTAATTGTTCTCTTGCACCTAACCCAGCTGCTAGAACATTCCCCTGACCTATGCCACTTGCTAACTCTCTCATCAGGTAACCTGGGTGTATTTTTACTTAGTCTTCTGTAGACTCTTTGCTCATGAGCATTCTTATAAAATTATTAAGGTCAAACTCAGCTTTAAGACTTTCTGTCACCTCTTCGACGATGTTATCTAAATCCGCTTTAGACAAAGAAAGCTCGTTTTCTTCTAAGTAATCTCTTATATCAATAATGTTACTCATACTGCTTTTCCTTACTGTTTTTAGTTTTTGAAGAGTAAAAGACATGCCTTGTCTGCTCTGACTCCCTACGGAAATTATACCAAAAAAATGAATATTTTTCAATTAATTTTTATATATATTTTTGCAAGTCGTTTATATTATGTGTGATAAGACTGTAAAAACAGATGGATTTTGTAAACTGTTGTATATAAGAAGCTTAATTCACAGCACCTGAGCGCTTTATCATAAGCTCTGATAAGTATTTAATGCATATGGATATTTTCTACTTAAAGACCTTAAATGCTCCTGAAAAAAGCATGTGGCATATTTATGAAAGGCTGCTTAAAACAAAAAAGCTTAGGACACATCCTAAGCTTTTATAATGAAAATCAGTCATAGATGGTTTATTCTGCCGTCTCCAACATCTATGCTTGCTGCTCTACGATTCCGTTAACTTCTCTTAACAGACTCTCTTTAAGGTCCGGGCTGTTTATGAGCTCAGCTACTTGCATAGCTTGTCCGAAATCACTTCTTCTTTTCAGCGCATGAACCAATATCGTATGTGCTTCATCTCTATCATCTGCAGATGGTATTTCAGCAATTGATGCTAAAGCACTATCTATATTTAGATCAAACTCGACCAATTGTTTAATATCTATATCTCTAAGACCTTTTAAGATGATATTTTTTCTATCAACTGGTTCTTGAAAAAACATATCTGCTATTTCAAAAACTTTATCGAATTCCTTTCTAGTAGTAAAAGCATCAGCAACCTCAAACGCTACTTCTTTTTTAGCCGCACCGCTTATATTTGATAGAACATCAAATGCTTCATATGGATTATCAAGCTCTAATAAAGTATAGGCAATAATCTCAAAGACTCCACTTCCAGTTTTGCTAACTACCCTATTAGCTATATCCAACGCACTCTCTACTTCACCAAGTTTAGTCAGAGTTTCACAAATGCCTTCAAAAGCATCTGCGTTAGAAGTTGTTTCTGAAAGCATATGAGCTTTTGCAACTAGCTCATTTTCGTTAGTGCTTTTTTCAGTGATAATCACACTTAGAATTTCCTGTGGTAGTTCTCTTATTAGTGTACCTTCTGTATCAGAGGCGCTTTTAGATGTTGTACTCACTGATTGTGAACTATTGATTGATATTGACATTCTGGACTCCCTTATATTGTAT
>JAJACS010000027.1 GCA_022601395.1 Chlamydiia bacterium
ATAGAAGTCTTATCAACAAAACACGAGAAACGGGCTCTGTTTTAATATATAAAGATTGGCCTGATCAATTTTCTATACAATATTCTTAACTAGATTTAATATTACGCTCCTATCGATTGTTTCTTATTAAAAACGGAGAATTACTATGATATATAGAAAAATGCTTATGTTAATTACAACAGCGTTATTAACTTCTGCTGCTTTTGCAACAGAGTGTAATTGCGCACCTGAATGTCCTCTTAGCTGCAGTGTTGAAAGTGAGCAAGTTGATGTGCAAGAAGAAAAGTTTTTTCATATGAAAAAGCTTATGTTTGAAAAAGTAAAAGAGAATGAAAATACATTCGATGAGATCCGCAGATCAGACGACAGTTTTGTTGAAAAATATCTTCAATACACAGGAATTATGTTTCCTTTGCAGATGAGTGCTATGAAGGAGTCTGGATTGCAAGATTCTATGGAAGAGTTTAGAGAGATTATGTTGAAGTATTCTGGAACTAAGAAGGCAAAACAGCTTGATCTTGAATTGTTCGACTATATAGGAGAAAAGGTATTTGGAGTGGAAGATATCCAATCACTTACAAAAGAAACTGCGGAAAAGATTTCAGCTAGATCTTCTGAAGAATTTAGAAAACCTGAGTTTATGAGTCGTTTGCAAGAACTAGCTTCAGAAAAAGCAGGAGATTGTGCGAATTGTATGGAATTCTCAGATGGAGTGAAAAACTGTTTACGATGGACTATTGAAAAACAGCTTGAGATTTTGTCAGAGTTTGGTCTTGATAAAGGAGTGGATTACCTCCGATATGGAAGATATCTCTGTGAACATCAAGTGTATGCACCTTGCTGCAGGGGTTAAATCTTTTGCCCAAGTAGTAAACCTTAAGTGGATTTATATCTAAAATTAGCGCAACCGTTGGGTTGCGCTTTTCTTATACTCTGATTTTCGATGGACTTTTTTAAGGGACTGAACTTTCAATCCCTTAAATGGAAGTTCCTCACTTGTCATCTTTTTTATAAAGCATCTTATTCAAATACTCTGGAAGTATAAAAGAAGCTCTGTGGATTTTTGAGTTATAGTATTTGCAGTCGCCCATAAAATATTGCATACGTTTTTTGATGGTTCTATATGACATCTCGTATTGCATTGGGACGTTGCTTGCAAAGGTGAATACCATAGGGCCGCCGACGTATGTAGGGACAGCTGCTTGGTAAAAAGTTACATGCTTAAAAGCTGTTTTTAGTTTGGAGTAAGGCTCTTGATCATCGTGTAGATATTGAACAAAAGGAACACCTGCTTGAGATACAAAGATGCCTTGCTCGTTTAAGCATTTTTGGCAGTTCTTATAAAACTCTTCTTGGAACAAAACAGAGCCTGGGCCGATGGGGTCAGTTGAGTCGCAGATGATAAGATCAAACTTTTCGTCTGTTTTTTTAACAAACTCTGCAGCATCGCCTATTTTGATGTGTAGTTTTGGGCTGTTAAAAGCTCCATTTGAGAGCGTGGGAAGATATTTTTTTGAAAACTCAATAACACCTTCATCAAGTTCTGCAAGTGTGATGTGCATGATGCCAGGATGTTTAATGAGCTCTCTGATAGTACCGCCATCGCCGCCACCGATCACAAGGACCTTGTGGATGTTACCGTGAGTGAGTACTGGTATATGAGTGATCATCTCATGGTAGATGTACTCGTCAAGTTCGGTTAATTGAATCACTCCATCAAGAGCTAAGACCCTTCCAAAGATAGGGTTTTGAAAAATAATAAGATCTTGGTGTTCTGTTTTTTCATGATAGAGAATTTCGGACATTTCAAAACTTTGAGACCAAGCTCCGTGTAGTGTTTCTTTGTATTCGTTTGCAGAGCAAAGAGCTGCTGAAAGAGTCAGAAAAAAAAGTAGAAATCGTTTCATGTGAATCTCCGGTTTGAGTTGAAAAGAGATAGAAAAATGCCATAAGGTCTGATAAAAATCTAAGCCTTCCTTTAAAAAATAAATCTTTTGACATATAGAGAAGACAAGGTGTGATGTTTAGAGATTGGTTATGGAAGTTCAAGATTTTTTTAATTTATTGCCAGGGATGCATTATTTAAAAGATGCATCACTGAAGTATCTATTTTGCTCGGAATCTTACGGTAAATTTCTTGGAGCTTCTCGTTCGGATGTTCTTGGCAAATGCGATCATGACTTCAAGGTCAAGAATAAGTTTCTTGAAAAGTCACTTGCTCTTGAGAGTCGGATGTTGGAAGACGGGGAGAGCTATCTTGTTCGTGAACTTGTTTGTACAAAGGATGGACAATATTACCCTGTGCTCGCAAAAAAGAAAGTTGTGGAGTACGAAAAAGGATTTAAAGGGATCATCTGCTCTCTTCTTGTAGAAGAGGATCTGCAGAAAGAGTTTTCAAATGTTGAGATTCTTCATGACCGCAATATTATTGATCAGCTTGAAGAAGTATATATATGTTGGAAAGATGAAAATTCAGCGTTTCGGGGATTTAATGATAATTTTCTTAAGCTTGTTGGCAGGAAAAGGGAAGAGCTCATAGGGGTAGTAGACCCCTTCTCCGAAGAGCATATCAAATGTGATGCAGAGGTCAGAAAGACCAAAAAGCCTAAGCTTCATATGGTTGAGACAATCCCTTCTAAGAAGGGGAAGCCCCTATATATACTGACTAACAAAGGGGTGTGGGAAGACCCTGATGGTAAGGTGATCGGCACTGCTGTGTGCTTTTTCAAGGCTCCAGAGCCTCTAGAGCCTAAAAACTAACTTCTAGTCTACAACTAAATCTATCGTAAATACTTTATTATAAATAGCATATGTAAATATTTAAAATTATTTCTTTATAGTAAAATATTTGTTATAATAGATCCTAAATAAAGCATACATAGAGGCAATATGGCAGCGATTACACCTAAAGATTTTGTTGATAGAGAAGAGAAATATTCTGGTTCAGAAACAGACTCAGCGGTTGGTACGATGACACCACCACCATCTTCAGGGGCTTCTACTCCACACGATGTAGTAGAGTTAGACATAAGAGATATGGGGACAGAAGAAGAGGTAAAAGAAGTAGCAACAAAAGTTCTTAGAGTTGTTTGGTTTCCGAGATCAGATCATGCAGAAGTGGGAATCGGCGATGATATGATCTATTTTATTGGCAAGAAACCTAGATATGGAGTTAGAAGTGTTGCTAAAGCGATTGCAAGATCTGGTGAAACACCAGTAATTTTAGCCAAAGTAGCAATTACAGAAGAAAACTTTGAAAGAATGAAAAGAGATCTTAAGGATCATCCTGTATCTTTGATTAATACATGTATGGGTTCTGTAGCTGAGATTGTCAATCGATATGCTGAGGTGAGCATTCCTCCATTAATTTCACAAGGACCAACTGCATCAGGACTTTATCTTATGGCAAGAGAGTCTTACTCTCCGGATCTTGTTCAGGTAGATCTCCATGGAATTTCAAAGAGAGAAATATTCACCCAGTGTGGGGAAAGTGTCATGGTAGAAGGTATTGCATTAATACTGTTTATACAATTGCTTTACACATTGATGACATCACTTGTAATGTAATCAATTTCTGGGAATTTTTTCATCGCTTTGCATTTCTTTATAAGAGCATCTGTAGGGAAGTGGAAGTCCATAGAAAGCTCGAATATTTTATCGTGTGTATCCATTCCTGTTAGGGCATAAAAAATTCTACGATCATTTTCTAGAAGTGCATGTTTCACAGATTGCACATCATTAACACCTTTTTTACTTTTTAGCGGAGCAAAGCAGTCATCTCTTGAGCTATTTACAATGCCAACTTTATCTGTAAGAAGAAGAAGGTCTGTTAGAAATTTTTCAGATTTGAAGCAGTCGATGTGCTTTGAGCCTTTGTCATGAGAGTAAGCCTTTGTATGCTTTTTTACCCAGTGAATGGGAAGGTCTGCTTCTACGAGCATTTCCATAACAAATGAGCCTGATAGGCAAAAGATATTTACATTGCCGTAGGGGAACAGAAACTCGCAGCCAATCTTTTGTCTATAGAGCTCTTCTTCAAAGTTGCCATAGTCAACAATTGTGATGTGTTCTTTATAGTGGGAAAAGATGCCAATCCGCTCTTCAGGATCATTTCTTTTAAAGCAGCGAAGAGAGATATCGTTTTTATGTTTATGATTCATGTTTATAAGAGAAATATCAAATGGTATAGCGAGTGGGTTGTCGATAGAGATCACCATGAATTGCTCAAATTTTTGAATCTGATTCTTCAGGGGTCTTAAAGCTTGAAAAAGGCCTCCATTTCCGTTAGGTCCAACAGCGAGTTTACCTTCTTCTTTAAAAAACCACTTGTTGGCTTCATCTACAAGAGGAAAGGATGGCTGCTCAACAAAAAGAATGTATTTTGGATCGAGACCGAAGTACTGATTTTCTTTAAGAAAGTTTTCTGTAGCTTTGTAGTTAGTATCAGAGGTAAGGAGGATCAAGGTGAGTTTAGTGTGTAGCAGATCTTGAAGGACTTTGATTTTTTCAAGGTGAAGAGCAAAGAGACTTTTCTTTTTGATGTTGGAGATGGGAAAGCATCCTTTTGGCTTGTCGTGGCTAAGTCTTGAGCCATCGCCACCTGCAAGTAGAATGCAAGCAACCTTACCTTCTTGCAAGAGTTGGATCGTGGAGGAGCTTTCCTGAGTATCTTCTTCGATAGGTTCGATAAAAGGCGCAATTTCAGAGGAAGGGTATAGTTTGCATAAGTTAGGAGCATGCTTGTTAGAAAAAAATGTACTTAAAGTTGAGAGGGAAAGATAAAACGCGTTCTGTTTTTCTTTTGAAAGGTGTTTGATTTCTTCAAGAAGTTGTGTCTGGTCTTGGGTTTCAAGCCATTCATGTATCTTTCTATGGTCTAAATGTTCATCACTCATATCTATATTATAAGATCGCTTCAATAATCGTTAAAGGATCTTGATTGATTGGGAAGAATTTCTGCAACCTTTTTTCGAAAGAAGTTTCTGGAAGGGTAAGGATATATTGGCAATTTTTAACCATCCTTTCATCCATCTTAGGAGGGTTGCAAAGAATTTTTTTACCTATAATTTGTCCTTTAGTATGGAGTTTCAGAAAAAAAGTCACCGGAGTAATCTATCTAATATAACAATTTGTTTAATATGGATCTATTTAATTTTACATGATATTCTTTAATATCTTGAATGTTTGAATGTATTATTTATCGAGGTTTTATGAAAAAAAGATTATGCGCATTGCTAGGAGTTTGTTTAAGCTTAGCTATGATCCCTCCAGTCATTGCGACCGCACAAGAAGATAAAAAACGTTCCTATTCAGACCTGTATTTAAAAGATCAGCTCATCAGAAGTCAGTTTTATACTTTAGCAAAAGAGAATACAAAAGTGATGAGAGGATATGACACTTTTACAGATTCTTTAAGGGTCTCCTATCTCTATGAGCAAACGTTAAGTGAGTGTGAAGTAAAAGAGATCTTACAGGCTGTGCTATTTGCTGCGAAGAAGCATAAAGATCAAGCGAGGAAAGATCTAGAAGAAACTCCTTATATCATTCACCCTATAGGTGTTGCAGACTATATTCTAGGCGTTGAAAAATGCACAGATAAAGATACCATTATAGCGGCTCTATTGCATGATACTCTTGAAGATACAGAAACTACAAAAGAAGAGATTAAGGAACATTTTGGGCGCACTGTCATGAATATGGTGCTAGAGGTTACGGATGATAAGCAGCTTCCTAAGAAAGAAGTGAGAAAAAGACAAATTGAGACAGCGTCTTCAAAATCAGAGGGAGCTGCACTTATAAAATTTGGGGATAAGCTCTATAACTGCCGCGATTTTATCTATAGAACCCCAGTGGGATATGCAAAAAGTAGGGTAAAAGAATACCTTCTTCATGCAAAAGAAATGACAGATGCTTTGCCGAGTGTGGCACCGACGTTAAAAAGTCAGCTCGATAGTGAGATCGAGAAGTTTCTTTCTTCATATGAATCATAGGGAAATATCTACGGATTTAATAAAAAGTCTTATATAATGCGCTTGCATAAAACCAGGCGTTTGTAAGGGGGCTTTCATGTCATTTAGAAAATGTATTTTCTTAACGTTTTTCACTTCTCTCATTTATGCTATAGCGGCATACTTCTTGGTTTCCCTCTATTTTCTTAATAGCCCAAGATTTAATGAAGCAAGGCTTCTGGCTGCTGCTATATATATGTGGATTCCCGGTGCTTTTGCCTTGTTTTTTGCAAAAAGAGAGAAGCTGAAACTACCTATTTTTCAAAAACCTACAAAATATGTGATCCCAGCGATTCTTGTACCGGTGCTTATTACTTTTATAGGTATTTTTGTGAATTTACTATTCGCACCATTTTCTCTTGAGACAATCGCCACTGTTTTAAAGTCAAAAGGCTTGAATCTTTTTTCTTCGACTTCCCTCAATGTTTCACTCTTTATGGGCTATATGGTGTTTACTGCAGCACTTGCTGCTTGTACGATCAATTTTCTTTTTGCCTTAGGAGAAGAGCTTCTTTGGAGAGGGTATCTGTGGGAAAAAATCAAGTGTCTTGGATTTTATAAAGGGTCTGGGATCATTGGGCTTCTATGGGGGCTTTGGCACGCACCTATCATTATACTTTTTGGGCACAACTATCCAGAGCACAGATTGCTTGGGATTTTACTTATGACTGCCTTTTGTGTTCTATCAGCTCCGATTTATACTTATCTTCGCATTAAGGATAACTCTTTGATGGCGCCCACTATTTTTCATGGCATGACAAATGCCTTTATACCACTTGCTTTTATATTTTTCCCGAGCGGTAAAAATATACTGCTAGCTCCTCTTGGATTTGGTGGTCTTATTGCACTTGCTATTGTAAATCTGTATTTCTTTAGGAATAAAAAAAGAGAAGAACTGAACTTAAACAAGCTAGCTCTTTAATTTATTTTAGCTGATCTGAATAAGAGTCATACTTTGGCCTGCAGTAGGTTTCTTTAATAAGAAAAAGGGAGCAGATAAGTCCTACCAAGTAACATATGGGTACGGTAATCAAAGCGATTTTGTAGTGTGTTACTGTGTAGATGTGTACGCCATTTTCGGTTTCCCCACCCCATAACTTACTTAAGATGATTCCAACAAGAGGTTGCAAAATGGCACCTCCAAGAACAACTGCCATATTGTTGAATCCCATGGCAGTAGATACTACAGACCCTCTTGTAATGTCTTTTGCAACAGCAAAGGTGATAATTTGACCCGATGATGCAGCTCCAAAAAACAGAAGCAGAATAAAAGCTAGCCAGTAGGGGATGTGTGGCAGGTATAACATAGCTAAAGAAGATACAAGCCCGAGAAATGCACAGAAATTCAGAAGAGGATTTCTTTTTCCGAGTTTGTCAGAAAGCCATCCAATCACAGGGCTTGTAACAGAGAGCCCAATCCAAATCATAGAAGTTACAAGAGCTGCTTTTGTGTTTGGGATATTGTAGTAACGCATAAGAAAAGGAACTCCCCAAAGTGCTGCAAAAATCGCAACAGGAGACCAGCTACAAAAAGCATATAGAGCGATCCACCAAGGCTGCGCTTCTGTGACGATGGATGCCATGCTTTTTAAAAACCCTACCCTGTCATGTCCTTTTGACTTTTCAGCCATCTCAGGAGGGTGATTTCTAATGAAACTTACACATAGAATAGAGAGTAAAATCCCAATATAAGCGATGTATGAGATCGTTGAGCGCCAACCGATATCGTTTACTGAATAGGCAAGGGGCAGGGCTCCTCCCATCGCTCCCATCGCTGCTAGGAACTGCGTGATACCTACCATGAAAGCAAACTTGTTTGGAGGAAACCATCTTGCGATAACAGTAAGTACGCCAACAAACGCAAATGCTGAACCAAAGCCCATAAAAAAGCGGCCTGCTGCAAGAAGGCTTACTGAATGTGAGTAACCAAAGAATAAAGCTCCTAAAGAACACATGAGTGCAGCTGCTGTGACAAGAGCTCTTGGACCAAAGTAGTCAAATAGAACACCAGATGGGATTTGCATAATGGTGTAGCTGTAGAAGTAAAATGAGGCCATGATGCCAAGAACAGAAGCTCCGATATGAAACTCGCTCATAAGCTGCGTTGTCATAATACTTGGAGAAACTTGCAAGGCCATCTCAAAAAACAAAAATAGAGCCGTGAGACCGTAGATGATGATGGCAAACGTTCTGCGATGTTTTGCGATAATATGGTGTTTCATAAAAAGTGCTAATTCTTTCTTTTAATTGCACCATAATAAAGAAGGTATTCTTCTTCTAGAACTTTATTGTTATTTACTTTGTTGATATCGTGGCTGTTTTTTATTCACTCATATTGGTAGGTACATATGCGTATATTAGTTGTTTCTATTCTGTTTTCCTTTGTTACATTTTCATCTTTTTGTGAAGAAAAGGTGCTAAAGGCTATTTTGTTTGATTACCAAGGTGTTCTTTCTCGGTTTGAAGAACAGCCTATGTTTGATCATGTTGCAGGCTTTTGGGGTATGCCAAAAGATAAGATGCATGAGCATCTAGCTGACTACAAAAAAAATCTTATAGGTAATTTTAATAAGGAAGATTTTTTAACTTACTTAGCCTTTAAAGAAGGCTTCACAATCGATACAGCCTATAGAGCAATGTTAGATAGCTATCTAGAAGATCATCTAGTTTACGATCAAGAGATGCTAGAGCTAGTTGAAGATTTTAAAAAGCGAGGCTACATGGTCGGAATTTTAACAAATCAAGATCTACCTTCATGTAAAATCCAAGAAAAGAAAGATGACTTTAGATTCTTTGATCAGGTGTTCTTAGCTTGCTATTTACCCTATGGCAAACCAGATCATAGGATATATGAGCATGCACTTATGACTCTTGGTATCAAACCTGAAGAGTGTCTTTTTATCGATGACACGATGAGGCATGTGGTTTCTGCTAAATCACTTGGAATAAGATCTATGTTCTTCTCCATACATAAAGAGAGCCCGGATGTTATCAAACGATTGGTAGATTCTTTAGAATAGTTATATTTATAATATTGCCATATTATGCTGGCTACTTTGGCCAGCTTATTCCTCACGCCTATCTCTGAAACAGACTTTCCTAACAAAAAAAACTATTTTTTTACTTGTGTTAATAGTTCATCCTAATTTAAATTTATGGAGTTTTCCCCTAATAATAAATCCAATTTTTAAGAGATAGTATGTCTGAAACTCTAATAGAAATTAAAAATGTTTCTAAGGTTTATCAAATGAAAGGTAAACGGATTAAAGAAGCTTTAAAAAAAGTTTCTTTAAACATAAATAAACAAGAAGTTTTTGGGCTTCTTGGAGTCAACGGTGCGGGTAAAACAACCCTTTCCTCGATTCTAGCATCACTACATCCTCCAACAAATGGGGATGTGCTGTATCAAGGAAAGACGATCTATAAGCAACTTGTTCCTTATAGAGCCATTATTGGATTTTGCCCGCAAAAGCCTAACTTAGATGCGAGCTTAACAGTAGAAGAGACGCTTGTTTTAGCGGGAGAGTGCTTTGGTCTTTCCAGAAACGAAGCGAAACAGAGAAAAGACGAGGTTATTTCTAAGCTTACATTAGACTCCTACGCAAAATCAGTGACAGGGCAACTTTCTGGTGGGTATAAACAGCGCTTCTTAATAGGAAGAGCGATTATGCATAAACCAAAACTTGTTATCCTTGACGAGCCAACAGTAGGTCTTGACCCTCATATCAGGCACCAGCTGTGGGATGTAATCAGAGAGCTTAGAACGGAAGGAACCTCTGTTTTATTAACAACGCACTACCTGGATGAGGCGGAAGCGCTCTCTGACAGAGTATGTTTTATTCATCAAGGTGAAATTAAAGTGATTAGTACTCCTGAAAAGCTTCTTGCGAGTTATCAAGCTAAAAATTTAGAAGATGTTTTCTTGCAGTTTGTTGATGAGTCGGAAGCAGAAGTCTTTTCCACAAAGAAGGAGGAGGCAAGTGTTTAAAGAAATGAGGATTTCATTTCCTGTAATAGGAACACTGCTTAGGAAAGATCTCTTGGCTTTTATGAGAGCTTATCTAAGTCATTATATTGATACGGTATTCTTGCTATTCACAATTATTACTGTGTTTGGCTACTTTATGCCGGAGCTAAATATGGGTACAAGCTTTGGGCTCTTTTTATTTATAGGGTCTATTGCAGGTCTTGGTCTTTTTCAAGTTACGGAAAGAGTGGGAACTATGGTAGCAGATATTGAAGGTGATAGAACAATCTCGTATTTGATTACGATGCCGATGCCATCTTCAACAGCGATAGCTTACCATGCCGTTGTTTGGTCAATATATAGTGCTATTACAGGGCTTACTATTATACCAATAGGAAAGATTCTGCTTTGGAACCAGTTTGATTTAAGTAATTTCCACTATGGAAAATTTCTCCTAATTTTTGTGGTTGTGAACTTGTTCTTTGGTTTTTTTGCTCTTTTTATAACGAGCATCATCAAAGGATTGCAGAACCTTTCAACATTATATTTAAGAGTTTTGAACCCAATGTATATGTTCGGAGCTTTTTTCTATAAATGGTATGACCTAGAGAAGATTTCTCCGGTCCTTGCAAAACTAACTCTTATCATTCCGATGACATATATCATGGAAGGTACAAGAGCTGCGGCCTTTGGACAAAAGGATTATCTCAACTACTGGACTTGTCTTGGAGTTCTTGTAGGGTTAACGGTAGTTCTTGGTTCTATTGGAATTCGCATACTTAAGAAACGCCTTGACTGCGTTTAATCTTTTTCGCGCCTGCATAAATCTGCGGGCGCATTTTTTTCTACAGTCTAATAATTCTTAGTGCTATGCTTCGCCGAAAATTTTAAAAAGGTGAAATCTGTGAGTGCTCATATTCCAAGTTGCGTAGTGGATGTAAAAAATCGCTTTTTCTATCTTGCAAGAGTAGAGGAAGAGAGCTCTAAAGCTTTGCAACCTGAGAGCAAATCCATTCAACATATGGCATCTTCTCATTATCCGCTCCAGCTTGCTGAAATGTCGAGTTATGTACATGGCGGGGCGAGTATTAATGTGTTGCATAGTCTTGTAGGCTATATTCAAAGGTATGCAAACAGGAGCTATAGGGTGCTTAGCAAAATGACTGGCGAGTCTATGGAAGAGCTTAAGATGAAGCCCATCATAGTTCTTGATAGTTTTGATAATCTCGAAGTTGGGGTTAAAGAGTTGGTAGAGTCAGGAGAAAATGATGCAGCAGTCTGCTTGATGGTTTCATGGATGAACCTGCAAATGACCTCGATTGCTGATTTTATGCTGAGTCTTTCAGGTGTCTACTGCACTTTACTTGAACGGGAACGCTTAGAGATTTCTACTCTTGAAGCCGATCGTAGTAGCTTATCTCAGGATCAGCTGACTGATTTAATAACTAGAAAGCGATCATTTGAATTTAGAGTGAAGGTATTAAAGGTAAGGTATACGATGTTTACAACACAAAACGTAAATTTTTTAAAAACAGTTCCAGCATGTGTAGCAAGCATAAACGGCAGAGTAACAAAATTGTCAACGCCTATAGTAGACCCTTCTATAAGATAAGTTAAAAGAGAGCCTTTAATCTTTCAAAAAAGCCTTTTTTCTGAGGGGAGTTTTTTGGAGTTTCAAGTTTTTGAAATTCTTCAAGAAGCTCTTTCTGCTTATCTGTTAGATGTACTGGAGTTTCAACATGCACTTCGATAAGAAGATCACCTTTCCCATGCCCATGAACATTAGGAAGTCCTTTTCCTTTCACACGTAGAACTTTTCGTGATTGTGTACCATCTGGGATAACAACTCTACAGTTGCCGCCAAGTGGTGTAGGAATGTCTTTTTTGCAACCAAGTGTTGCTTCTGTAAGCGATACAGGAAGTTCAACGATGACATCGTCTCCTTCTCTGTGGAAAATCTCATGCGGTTTTACACTAATATATACGTAAAGATCTCCTGGAGGACCACCTCTTTCTCCAGCATCACCAAAGCCGCCCATTTTAATGCGCATGCCATCGTCAATACCCGCAGGAATAGGAACTTTCACTGTCTGTTTCTTTTTCATACGGCCAGTTGAGTGGCAATCGCCGCATGGATCAGTAATGATTTTTCCTGAGCCGTGACATCTTGGGCAAGTGCTTGTCATGCTGAAAAAACCACGAGATTGCTGGACTTGTCCATGTCCGTGGCAAGTAGAGCATGTTTGTATGCCGCTATCTGTTTTTGCTCCGGAGCCGTCACAAGTTTCGCATGTAATGTGATTTGTGATTACGACATCTTTTTCAACGCCGCTTGCAGCTTCTGCAAAAGAAATAGAAATAGAAATTTTCTTGCTTGCGCCTTGCGTTGCGTACTCAGGAGCATGACCTCCAGCTCCACCGCCGAATCCAAAGAAGGAGTCGAATATGGAGTCGCCGCCAGCGCCGCCGCCGCCTCCGCCACCACCGAATGCGCCCATGAATGTTTTAAGAGCGTCTTCCATAGAGGAGAATCCAGCACCTGGGTGGCCACCGCCGCCGCCCATGCCGCCTTTTAAGGCATCTGCACCATACTGATCATATAGCCTTCTTTTTTGCTCATCAGATAAAACCTCATAAGCTTCAGAAATATCCTTAAACTTCGCTTCAGCATCTTTGCTATCAGGATTCTTATCCGGATGATACTTAATCGCTTGCTTACGGTAAGCTTTCTTGATTTCATCTTGAGTGGCTGTTTTGCCAACTCCTAAAGTGGCATAGTAATCAGTCATAATACATAAAACGTTTAGTTAATAATATCCTAGCACCTATTTTAGCAAAGGCGTTGATTAAGTGCTAAAGCTTTATATTAAAATAAAAAGATTAGAGGGTCTAAAGTACTGATTATCTGCTTTTTTTAAGCTTGTACTTCAGCGCTGCTTTTGATTTTGCGCGACTTTTGACAGATGGCTTGTCGTAAAAGCGATGAGCTTTGGCGGCTTTCATAACGCCTTCCTTATCGAGTTTCTTTTTCAGTGCGCGCAGAGCTTTCTCAATCGGCTCGCCGGTTCTAACTTTAACAAATGACATAGTGAAACACTTCCTAAATAGTTGTAAATTGGCTGTTAAAAACTTTATTTGCTCATTATTTTATCTTACGAGCAGTTATACATCAATAGAGAATCTCTGATCTTTATGAAACTCTAAGGGTATAAGGCTCACTGGCCTTACTTGCTACTAATGGGTTTAAAAATGTTTTTTTACAAACATTATTCTCCCATAGGGCATAATCGATGCTCCTTTGCTCCACTTTGAGGCTTAAGGCGCTAGGGAGTTTTTCTTGTATCACATCGGCCTCTGGAGATATTAAGAGCGTATTTTTAGTAAGCTTTTTCAAGAGCTCATCTAGAGTATATAAGGAGGGTTCTTTATCAAAAGTAATAATAGATCCTTCCTTTTTTCCAAAATAAGCATACACGCCTTTAGACTTAGCGTCAGAAAGTACGGCGAAAGAGGTGTCACTTATAGGGTTGTAAATCTCTAAGCTGCAAAAGTAAGCGATTGGGATTTCTAGGGCGTACGCGAGGGTTTTAGCGGTGACAATACCGACTCTTGTGCCGATAAATGAACCGGGGCCAAGGCTTGTGCCTATGAAATCAAGGTCATTTTTAAGGATGTTTGCCTGCTTAAGTAGGGTTTTGATCTCTAAGACTAAAGTTGTTGAGTGTTTCTTCCCGTCTTTCAATTCAGATGGCTTCAGTGTTTTCGAAGCCAAGACTTTTTGATTACTGTGATCAAAAACTACGAGTGTAGGTTCTTGTCTACTTGATTCAATACAAAGGCTTTTCATGCTTAATTTCTCTTGTGTTAGCAAGCATTATAAAGTGTTGAACTCTTAAAACAAAGTGTGATTTTTCATCTTAGTGCTTGCTAGAGCTAAGGAAATATTTTAAAAAGAGATTTAGAAGTGGAAAATCTTGAGGGGCTGATTGCATATTTTTCACTTTCTTGTTACATTCGCATGCTATTTGCCTTAACGGTAGTACTGCAGAACGGGTTTCGGGGGAAATTTTGGACGAAGAAGATATTGAAGCTAAATTAGATGAGACACTAAGACCTAAGAAATCGAAAAAGTCTAGTAAGACAAAGAAGAAGCCGAAGAAGGCAAAGAAGCAACCTTTGCCAGAAAAGTTGTTTATTCTTCCAATGACAAGAAGGCCGTTTTTTCCTGGAATGGCAGCACCTCTTGTGATTGAGCCAGGTGTATATTATGAAGTGCTAAAGAATGTCGCAAAGTCTGACAACAAGATGCTTGGGCTTTTTCTTACAAAAGATGAAGATGTAAACATTTACAAAATGGGTATAAAAGACCTTCATAAAGTAGGTGTTGTTGCTAAAATTTTACGTATTGTCCCACTAGATCAGGGTGGTGGAGCTCAAGTTGTTCTTAGCATGGAACAACGTGTCACAATTGATAAGAAAGTTCGAAATACAAAGTATCTGCAAGCTAGCGTCAAATATCATCATGATACAGTGACTGATGAGCAGAACAAAGCGATTAAAGCTTACTCAATCAGCATTATTACAACGATAAAAGAGCTACTAAAGTTAAATCCTCTTTTCAAGGAAGAACTGCAGATCTTTTTAGGGCACTCTGATTTTACAGAGCCTGGAAAGCTTGCTGATTTTGCTGTCGCTCTTACGACAGCCTCAAGAGAAGAGCTGCAAGAGGTTCTTGAAACGTTCGATGTAGAAGGTCGAATTGACAAAGCGCTGATGCTTCTTAAAAAAGAACTTGATCTAAGTAAATTGCAAAGCAGTATCAACTCGAAGATTGAAGCGACAATTACAAAGACGCAAAGAGAGTTTTTCTTAAGAGAGCAGCTTAAGACGATTAAGAAAGAGCTAGGCCTTGAGAAGGATGATAAGAGCTGTGATATTGAAAAGTTTGAGGAAAGACTTTCCCAGAGAATAGTTCCTGACGATGTAAATAAAATCATTACCGAAGAGCTAGAAAAGCTCAATGTTCTTGATGTGCAGTCTGCGGAATACTCAGTTTGTCGAAACTATTTGGATTGGCTCACAGTCATACCTTGGGGAATGTACTCTGATGAGTCCGATGATCTAAAGAAGGCTACAAAAACGCTAGATGAAGACCATTACGGCCTAAAAGATATAAAAGAACGTATACTAGAATTTATCAGTGTAGGAAAACTATCAGGCGGTGTTAAGGGAAGTATCATTTGCCTTGTTGGACCTCCAGGTGTTGGTAAGACAAGTATAGGAAAGAGTATTGCAAGAGCTCTTAACAGAAAATTTTACAGATTTTCTGTCGGTGGTATGAGAGACGAGGCTGAGATTAAAGGTCATAGAAGAACATACATCGGCGCGATGCCGGGTAAGCTGATTCAAGCTTTGAAGTCGACAGAGGTGATGAACCCTGTAATTATGCTTGATGAAGTTGATAAGATGGGGGCATCTTATCAAGGTGATCCTGGGTCTGCTCTTCTTGAAGTGCTTGATGCAGAACAGAATAAAGAGTTTTTAGATCACTATATGGATGTAAGAACGGATCTTTCTGATGTCCTATTTATCATAACAGCAAATGTGATGGATACGATTCCTGGGCCACTCCAAGATCGTATGGATGTACTTAGGTTATCTGGGTATATCATGGATGAAAAGATCGAAATAGCGAAGAAGTACTTAATTCCTAGAAATCGTAAGAAGATGGGATTAAAGACAGGTGAAGTAAGTTTCACAAAGGGAGCTCTTAAAGAAATCATCAATGGCTATGCAAGAGAATCTGGGGTGAGAAGCTTAGAGAAGCAGGTGAAAAAGATTTTACGTAAAGTTGCTGTAGATGTTGTTGAAAAGCTAGAAGCTGCAGAGAAGAAAACAGGGAAAGGCAAAGGCAAGAAAGCGAAAACTGTAGAGGTGAAGATTCCTTGTACGAGCATTTCAGAGAAAAGTGTGAAGAAGTACCTTGGGAATCCAATGTTTACAAGCGACCGCTTCTATGAAAAGACTCCTGCAGGGGTTGTCATGGGACTTGCTTGGACATCACTTGGTGGAGCAACTTTATATATTGAAGCTGTAAAGACTGATTCAGATAAAACAAGAATGCAGTTAACAGGTCAGGCAGGTGATGTGATGAAGGAGTCTTCTCAGATTGCTTGGAGTTATTTAAAAAGTGAGATAAAGCAGTATGCGCCAGAGTTAAAGTTTTTTGATAACTCAGAAGTGCATATGCATATTCCAGAAGGTGCGACTCCAAAAGATGGGCCATCTGCTGGTATTACGATGGTAACAGCGCTTCTCTCTTTGCTGAAGGGTCAGCCAGTGAAGCAAAACTTTGGAATGACAGGAGAGCTTACTCTAACAGGTAAAATCCTTCCTATTGGCGGGGTTAAGGAAAAGTTGATTGCAGCTAGAAGATCTGGCGTTAAGACCTTAATCTTTCCGAAAGAAAATTTTAGAGATTATGAAGAGCTTCCAGACTATTTGAAAAAAGGTCTGGATGTAAACTTTGTAAGCACATACAAAGATGTTTATAAAATTGCGTTTGATAAGAAGCCAAGGAGAAAAAGAAAGTGAGTGTTCTTTGGAAGGCAAAATCAAAAGAAAAGCTAGTCGATCCATGTGATCTTGAAAAGAAAGTGAAAGAGATAAAAAGTAGCGGCAAAACTCTTGCTACGTTGAATGGATCCTTTGATCTGCTTCATGCGGGACATCTTCAGATTCTTTTCGAAGCATCACAGCAAGCCGACGTGCTTCTTGTTGCGCTAAATAGTGATAGTTCGATTCAAACCTATAAAGATGTAAGAAGACCTATTGTACCACTTGAGTACCGTATAGAGATGATGTGTGCTCTTGAATTTGTTGATTACGTTACATGGTTTGATGAGACGACACCACTAAAGCTTCTTGAAATGATCAAGCCTGATGTGCACATCAATGGTGCAGAGTATGGGAAAGATTGTTTAGAGGCAAATGTTGTGAAAGAAGGAGGCGGTAAGCTGCATATTGTTGATGTGGTTCCGGGTCTTTCTACAACCAAGCTGATTGAGAAGATCAAAAAAATATGCGATTAGTAGCTTCTTTTGAAAATGAAAAGCATGCTTTGGCTTTTCATTCTTTGCTTAGCAAAGATAAAATAGAAAGCAACATTGAGCAAGCTGTTGATCCAAAAACAAGAGCCCCATGCTTTCTTGTCTGGGTATTCAATGAGGACGATATAGATAGGTCCTTACAGCGTCTTGAAGAGTTTAAAAAGAATCCCGATATAGAGGTAGCTCCTCCTCCTATAGAAGAAAGCCCTCAAGGGCCACCTCCTATACAAGAGCCCAAGCAAGGCTCTGAACAGAAGCCAAGAGAGGAAGTTCCTCCAGGACCTTCTGGAGAGAACGAGCAAATAAAAGGACCGATCCGAGTAAAAGCTGGTGCGTATTATTTTCGTATGCGCATGAATACTCCTGTGACTCGTTGGATTGTGATACTTTGTGCAGTGCTTTTTTTCTGGAATGCGTATCAAAAGATCAATCAGGCAAAGACTTTTCCTTCACTCAAGAAGTACTTCAGTTTAACAACACTTGATCTAGCTCTTATGTATGATGTGCCAAAAGCTTTCGAAGAGTTTCGAGAGTTTTTTATGTCACATCCTGAGATTGATTTAGAGAGTCCGGATTCTTGGTCTGCTGAAGAGAATGCACAGTTAAATAAAATTGAAAAGGCGCCTTTTTATCGTGGCCTTTATGACATCGCTCTTAATTATAAAGAGAATAAGTCTCAGTTTAAGGCTGAGATGTTTCGGAAGATAAGGGAGGGGCAAGTCTGGCGACTTATTACACCCTGTGTTCTGCATGGTGACTTTCTGCATATTCTTTTTAATATGCTCTGGCTTTGGCTACTTGGTAGGCAGGTAGAGCAGAGGATAAGAAAAACCCGCTTTATTATACTGATGCTTATTATAGGCATTGTATCCAATACCTTTCAGTATTTGATGAGTGGTTCCTTTTTTCTAGGATACTCTGGGATTGTTTCTGGTCTTGGTGGATTTATTTGGCTCCGGCAGAAGAATGCTCCTTGGGAAGGGTATAACATACCAAGGGCTACGCTAGTCTTTTTATTCATATTCATTTTTGCAATGCTGGCGCTTCAGGTGCTGTCATTTGCCCTTGCAGTTTTAAATATCGCGCAGTTTAATTTATTCAGGATAGCAAACACAGCCCATGTGGCAGGTCTTGTTACGGGACTGGTTTTTGCTAAGATTCCATATTTCTATAAGGTAAAGTCATGACTGTGCGTGATCTTACTATACTTGGATGCTCTTCTCAGCAGCCAACAAGGCTTCGTAATCATGGAGCGTATTTACTTCGTTGGAATGATGAGGGCTTTTTGTTTGATCCTGGTGAGGGAACGCAAAGACAGTTCATCTTTGCAAATATAGCACCGACATCTGTGACAAGAATCTTTCTTTCTCACTTTCATGGAGATCATTGTCTTGGATTTGGCTCGATGTTGATGCGCCTTAATTTAGATAAAGTGCAGCACGATATCCATTGTTATTATCCAGCAAGTGGCAAAGAGTACTTCGATAGGCTTCGCTACGGTACTATCTACCACTCTCAGATAAATGTGATCGAGCATCCCGTTTCTGAAGAGGGGATTGTTCATAAGGATGATAAATTTACGATAGAAGCAAGGTTCTTAGATCATGGCGTAGAAAATGTTGGTTGGAGAATCAAAGAAAAAGACACGATCAAGTTTGAGAAAGACAAACTTAAAAAGTTTGGTATTTCAGGAACTATGGTGAAAGATCTTCAGAACAATGGCCATATCACAGTTGATGGTAAAAAAGTTGCTCTTGAAGAGGTGAGTTATCATAGAGAAGGAGATGTGTTTTCTTGCGTGATAGATACGAGGCTCTGTGAAAACGCAAAGATCCTAGCAAAGGATGCAAAGCTTCTTCTTTGCGAAAGTACTTATTTAGAAGAACATAAAGATCTTGCAAGAGATCACTTTCATATGACAGCAAAAGAAGCGGCATCTCTTGCGAAGGAAGCGAATGCAAAAGAGCTGATCTTAACGCATTTTTCTGCAAGGTATAGACATTTACAAGCATTTGAAGATGAGGCTCAGGAAATTTTTCCGAATACTCATGCGGCAGATGACTTTAAATGTTTTATGTTTCCAAGGTAGTAAATCAAGATTCGGTAATTTTTCTGTTTAGTACGGCTAAAAGAGACCTGTCTGGGAAGAAGCGCTTGAGATAGGTAGTGTCGGACCTGCATTTTTTTCGGATCTCTTTTTCATCACTAAACTTCTTAAGCTCTCTTAGTTCTTTTGCAGTCCACTTTCTTTGCTTAAGAAGGGGTTTAACTCTGTAAAGAGCTCCTCTTTCTTTTAACTCTTGCCACTTTTTTCCTGCAGCAGAAGGTGTTCTGCCTGGGAGCTGAACTTGAGTAGCCATTGTAAAATTCGTACAGGATTTTAATAAGCCTTCTTCTTCAGGAGACCAGCGTTCGCCTCCTAACCGATCTTGTGTTTCATATTCTCGGCTTCTTGCAGCTTGAGCCATTATAGCGCTAGGAGTTCTATCAGGTAGATATTCAAGCCCATCTGTTGCTACAGACGTTTGTGTAGGGAAAAAAGAAAGGACTCTCATCTCATTTGGAGACCATGGAGTTGAATGGTTTCGTACTATTTGGCTTTCATTGTTGCTTCTTAATTTACGTTCTTTGTGACAAATGGATTCGTAACTAAAGTTCTCTAACTTCGGATCTAGCAAAGCTGCTTCTAAAGATCTATGTTCTTTTAAAGCGTCTAACTCTTCTTCTGTCCATCGTTTGGATTGCGTATCTACTACTTGGACAAGTAGCAGCCCTTTTGCTTTATAACTATTCCAGACCTTTAACATATTCTCATAGTTGAGCTCGTATTTCTTGCTAAATGACTGAACATCATCATGGCTTGCGCAGTTTTTCAGATCTCCTGAAAGGGATTTTGGCATAGGTTTTCTAGAGTCAAAAGGAGCATTGTGGCCTGTAGCTTGTAAACGTTGAAGAGTGTGTACTAAACGAGCTTCTTTTAGTGCTGTTTCAGGGTCTTCTGGAAAAGGGGTTGGTTTGTCTAAAAGAAAGGTTGCAAGCTCTGTTGTTTGAGTGCGATTTCTGCACTGCTTAAGTAAGGTAAATACTTGGGTTGAGGAAGGTTTACTGACGACTCTTTGCACTCTTGCTTTAAGCATCGCTCTCTCTTTGGGAGACGATGCTCCAAGCTCTATGCATTTACGTTTAAACCTTTTAGGGAATTTCGCTCTATTAACAAGCTGTCTTATTTGATTTAACCCTATTGTTGATCCATTACTAACTCTGACCGGGGGCATCTTGTGTTGTTTCCTTTTCTCCCAGTGCTTTAAACAAGCTGTTGGACTTACAAGATGCCGGTATGCGAATCTAAGTATTTCAAATAAGTCATGTGTCTTTAGGAGTTCAGAGGAGTGCTCTTTTATAACTGTAGAGCCTTTTGTTTTTAGATGGTCTGTGATTGTGCTTTTGAGCTCTCTTTTCTTACTAAAGCTTAGTGAGAAATATCTTCGTACGAGTTCTTCGAGTTTTGCGGTTGAGG
>JAJACS010000028.1 GCA_022601395.1 Chlamydiia bacterium
CAAGAAATTATTTTATTAAGAGCGTTAGTATAGAAGATTTAAGTTTTCAGTAGAAGTGGATTTTGATAACTCCTTGTAATTATTAATTATTTTTTTTAAACAAAGGCAATGGGAAAGGGTCTTTTTAGAGGGTTTAAAATGAGCATTAAGGGAAGGATTACAGAAATCATCTTTCTTGGCGTTGTCAAATGGATAATCGTTCTGATTTTTGCCGGAGTGATTGGATACTTTATTATTCCTAAATACGAGCTGGTTGAAGGTAATAGATTGTTTAATACAATTACAGGAAGAATAGAGAAAAGAGAAGTCAACCTGTAGTGGTGATTCAATAAAGCTAAGGTACTTTTTTAATTCGTCTTATACATTGAAAGCTTTTAAGCTTTTCATATCTATCTTTACTTTATATACTTACTAGTTTTTTGCAAAGATATGCTAAATACTAAATTATAATTAACTAGTTTGTTTATAATTAATGGATAGATATAATTTATCGTTGTTATATTCCTCATATGCCTTTATACTTTCTGAATGATATTTAATCCAACTCCGTAGAGAGATTAAATAATATGAGCACAGACTGTGATTCACTTTTAACTAAAAAGGAGCCTAGGAGTTCTATAGTAGCGCCGTCTTTTGAAGGGGCATATGATTAAAGTACTCTGGCAAAGAAAAATATTTATGTCATGTCCTTCCTATGGAAGGCCTGGATTTACTAACTATTCATCATAACTTTTATATGGAGATGCTATGACTACTATTAACACTGCTGAAGAATACTCAAATTTTTTAGATGGAAATATTAGGTTTGATGCTTACGATCAAAAAGAACAGGATCTCGTATCGATGGAAAAAGTTTTTAACATCATGGGATACATACCAGTCTGTTCATCGGCTTCAGGACCTGTAAGATCTTTATTTGGTACGATTCAAACGATTGTTGCTTTAGTAAAGATTCCTTTTACTCTTCTTTTCGACCTTTTTAGAGAGAATCCTAAAGGATATGGAAACAGAACTCTTCGAAACTGCCACTATGCGGCTCATGGGCTTGGGAATATTGTTCGTGGGTTCGTAGAAATAGTTCCTTTACTTGGTAACATCACAACAATTTTCTATGATACTCTAGGTCTTAGAATTTCTTACTCTGTTGAGTTTAGATAGAGTTTAGAACTTATACCCTTGTTTTTTTAGGTATTCCTTTGCCTCTTGGAGTTTGTCTCCTTGAAGAAGAATTTCTTCTCCTTTAAGAGAGCCTCCACAGGCAAGGGACTTTTTTAGTGAGCTGAGTAGCTCTTTCTTCTCCGCAGTTTCCAAAGGTAGATTTTTGATTAAGGTTACATATGACCCTTTTCTTTTTTCTTTATAAACCTTTACAGGTCCTTTTTCCTTTTCGTTTCGTTTATTCGGGACGTAATCCCCGCCGATTGTGAAGCCCATGTAGATATTCCCTTTTATATTTTGTCATGTTACAAGAAGCATAATCAAAGGGGAATTTATGGTTCAAACTTCTATTCAAGTTCATGGGAAACTTTTTGAAGATGTTCAAAAATCCCGCATATTTAAAGATAGTAAAACCTTTGTGGATTCATGTCCGAATAAGTCATCGGATGAAATCCTGACTCTCTATGAAGAAGAGTCGGCAAAGGAGAATTTTTCTCTTAAAGAATTTGTTCTAAAGCATTTTACACTTCCCGTGGATGAAGAGCTCAATCTTGATGGTGAGTATAAGATAGAGATCTATATCACAAAGCTTTGGGATCTACTTCTTAGGGATTTCTCAAAAGCAGAGGAGAGCTCAAGTCTGCTAAAGCTACCAAATAAGCATCTTGTCCCTGGTGGAAGGTTTAGAGAATGCTATTACTGGGATAGCTACTTTGTCATAGAGGGACTCTTTATTGAAAATCGTATTGATATTATCAAAAACATGGTTGATAACTTTGCTCATCTTCTAAACAGATATGGATTCATCCCAAATGGTAATAGATCTTATTACCTAACAAGGTCACAACAGCCTTATTTTTCACTAATCCTTGCAGCGCTATATAGAGAAGGTCATCAAAAATATGCACTATCATATTTTGAAGAACTGCTAAAAGAACATGAATACTGGACAAGAGGAGCAGACCTACTGTCAGATGAAAAAGTTTGTTCACATCACGCGGTTTATGTGGATGGAGCGTTTCTAAATAGATATTACGATGAATCGAATGCACCGAGACAAGAGTCATACATAGAAGATGTAAAGGTGCATAATCTTGCTAAAGAAAAATACAAAGGTGAGATCTATAGGAATTTGAGAGCCGCCTGTGAGTCTGGATGGGATTTCAGCTCTCGCTGGCTGGAGAATGAAGAAGACCTTTCCACTATTGTAACTACCGAGATCCTGCCAGTAGACCTTAACTGTTTGATATACCATATGGAATACATAATATACCGTTTTGCTGATGAGCTAGAGAGAAGCGAAGCATCGCATTTCAAAAAGCTTTCAGAAAAGAGAAAGGAATCGATACAGAAATATTTCTACTGCAAAGAAAAAAAATTCTATTTTGATTACCACTACACCAAAGGTTGCCAGACTAAGGTTTACTCTCTTGCTGCAGTGTTTCCATTGTTTATGGAGATCGCAACAGAAGAACAAGCTAAAGAAGTAGCAGAGTTCTTAGAAGAGCACATGCTGCATAAAGGGGGGCTTGTTACAACAACAAAACAAAGTAATCAGCAATGGGATTTCCCCAATGGTTGGGCGCCTCTTCAGTTTATGGCTTTTGTCGGTTTAAAAAACTATGGTTATACAGATCTTGCTGCAAAAGTTGCAGAAGGTTTTGTTTTGAGTTGTGAAAGAGCTTATAACCAAACAGGTAAGCTTTTGGAAAAATATCATATGCCAACAGCTTCTTCTAAAGCCGTTGATGGCGAGTATGATCTCCAAGAGGGTTTTGGTTGGACAAATGGTGTTGTCAAAATTTTTCAGTCCGAACTTTCTTCCTAGAAGACAAGAGCCATGAACAAGAGAACGGAAAGATCCTCCCTTTGATAGCTTCCAGATGTATTCATTGACGTATGGCTTGTGAGATTTTTAACTCTAGTAGAGCTGCTTTTTTCTTTAAAGTAGAGATAGTTCAAAGACGCCCCGAGCTTTAGTATACTGTTTATATCAAAGCTTACACTTGCTTTTGGGTGGTGGCCATACCCGCCTCCATAGCTTTTTTTACTTTTGAGTCTAAGTGCATTTCCACTCGTAAAGTCAAAAGAAGCAAATGAATTATTCAAGAGAGAAAAAAAGTAGTAATCATAGGAGAGGGTGACACTAAATCCTTGGTAGGTTTTTATCTCAAGAGCTCCTCCTAAAAAAGGGCCATACCACCTTTGTTTGAGTACTCCTGTGCTTTTATCGAGTTTAAATCCTTCTGAGGTCGTAGAGGATTTCCTCGTGGACCTATCTTCGAGGTCCATAAAAAAACCGCTGTAACCAAACTTGGGCATTAGGCTTGTTACATTAAGGTGGTAGGGGGTGAGATAAAACTTGTAACCGAACTGCACACCAAGATCGGCACTTTTTCCCTCAGTGAGATAGTGAGTTTGAGTAGAGAAGTTGTCCCAGGAGACCTTCTGATCTAGATTACCTCTACCAATAAACCCATAACTCCCTTCAAAACCGAGGTAAATACTATGTTGGATCGTAAAAAATATCCCTTCTACCTTAATAAATTTCAGATTATCAATATGTTGTGATAGAATGTCTTCCCCAGATTGCTTTGCTTTTGCCTTTATCGTACTCTCAAACAAACCGCATCCTAATTGCATCTGGAACGGAGTTGTTATGGTCTCACTTCCACACGTAAAATCACATATAGCTAAAAAAATAAGAAAACTCTTTAATAAGTATTTTCGCATAGCTTTTCTTTGCACTTGCATAGGAGGCCCTACAGGTTATGTAAGTTGTGAAATAAATGAAACTCAAATAGAGGAATCTGTGAAAAATTACGACATCATCGTTATCGGTTCTGGAGGGGGGACAAAGCTTGTTCGTCCTGTTGCAAAAAAGGGCTACAAGGTTGCTATTATCGAGAAAGAAAAACTCGGAGGCACCTGTCTAAATAGAGGATGTATCCCATCAAAGATGTTGATTCATACAGCTGATGTTGCGATGGCGATAAAAGAAGCGAGTAAATTTCAGTTAGAAGTGGGTTCTCCAGAGGTCCGTTTTGAGGAGCTTGTCACAAGAGTTTGTAAAAAAATCGATGAAGAGTCTGAAAGTATTCGTCCTGTATACGAGGCTGATAAAAATATTACACTTTATAATGGTCATGCTAAATTCACCTCAAACACAACAGTAGAAGTGAATGGAGAAGTTTTAAGCTCTGATAAAATTGTAATAGCAACAGGCGCAGATGTTGCTGTTCCAGATTTAAAAGGGCTCTCAGACGTTCCCTATATGACGTATAGGGATGCTCTTAGAAATACAACAAAACCAAAAAAGCTACTTGTAATTGGCGGTGGATATATTGCTACAGAGCTTGGGTATTTTTTCGGCGCACTTGGTGTTGAAACGCATTTCTTCGTGCGCTCCCAGCTGCTAAGAAGAGAGGACTCTGAGATACGCGAAGAGTTCGACAAGGCCTTTTCGAGTCAGTTTCATGTGCACAAAAAAATTACTTTGAAAGAGGTCTCTCATAAAGATGGGGTGTTTACACTTTCTTATGAGGATGAAAACAAAACTCTCCGAAAGATAGAGGCTGATGCTCTTCTAGTAGCTATTGGAGTGACTCCGAATACAAAGGAACTGGGCCTTGAAAATACTGATGTAGTCCTTGATGAGAAAGGAAATGTAAAAGTAGACCCTAAGATGCAAACAGATGCTAGAGGGATCTATGCGGTAGGAGACTGTGTAGGACACTTTCTATTTAGACACAGCGTAAACTTTGAAGGAGAGTATTTAGAAAGGCTTCTCTTTCAAAATCAAGAAGGACCGATAAAATATAGACCCATGCCCCATGCGGTATTTACACACCCCCAAGTTGCTGGTGTAGGAGTGACAGAAGATGTTCTTAAGAAAGAAAACATACCTTATGTGAAAGGGTTTTGCAGATACAGTGATAGCGCAATGGGTATGGCCCTACTTCCTGAGTATGGCTTTGTTAAACTTTTGTTTCACAAAGAGACTAAAAAACTTCTAGGAGCGCATATTATCGGAGAGGAGGCTTCTGTGATGATTCACATGCTGATCGCCTTTATGAATATGGAGGCGTCACTAGAAGATCTTCTTAATATGATTTACATCCATCCAGCACTTCCTGAAGTTGTAAGGAATGCTGCAAGGGATGCAGAGAAGCAATATTCATGACCGCTCTATAGAGGGTTTTTCTCTGGTATAAGAGCTGATAGAGCTTCTGCTTTTTTACTGAGAAAAGTGCTTGAAAGATCTTTAAGTGCATCTATAAAGAGAGGGTGATCGTTCAGACCTCTCATAAGATGCAATGTATCTCCTCCAGCCTTCTTGAAATCCTCACTATACTCAATAGAAATTTCATGAAGTGTTTCAAGGCAATCACAAACAAAAGAGGGGCACATTACAAGAACCTTCTTGTGACCCTTTTTTGGAAGGGACTCTACAAGTGATGAGGTAGAAGGTTTTAACCATGGATCTCTTCCAAGCCTTGACTGAAAACAGATGCTATAGCGATCTTTCTCAAGTTTAAGATTCTCTACGATCTTATGTGCTGTCGCATAGCACTGAGCGCTGTAACACATATGATTTTTATCAGAAATCTTTTGGCAACAGTCTTTTGTTTTTAAACAGTGGTTACAACGATCCGCCGTAACTACGTGCTTTTCAGGAAGGCCATGAAAGCTTAAAAGAATGTGGTCATAGTCTTGATAGGAAGATTTTTTAGCGATATCACAAAAGGCATCGATGACTTTAGGATGATCGTGAAAGTGTGTGACAAACTGCATGTTTGGAAATACTTCGAGGCTCTTCATCTCTGAAAAGATACTCTCCATAATAGAGCCTGTTGTCGAAGAAGCATACTGAGGAAACAGAGGGATTACAACAAGTCTTGAGACGTTTGGTTTTATGATCTTTCTAAGAGTAGATTTTAGAGAAGGTGATTGATATCTCATTGCATAATCAACAACATACTCATTACCAAGAGACTCTTGCAGAAGAGCTTTTGCTCTTTTTGTATAAACATCAAGAGGGGAGCCTTCTTCTGTCCAGATCTCTTTATAGTATTTAGCAGAAGTAGTGTATCTAGATGGTACAATAACAGTACGTACTAGGAGGTTTCTTTCAACAAAAGGAAGAGTAATCACTCTTTTATCTGTTAAGAATTGTATGAGATAGCGAAAAACGTCTTTTTTCTGAAAGCTTTTTGGCGTGCCAAGGTTTACAAGAAGAACTGCAGTTTTTGTCATGTTTTATAATCCTTTTATGGATCCGCCATCACAGGCAATTGCTTGTCCATTTACGAAAGCTGCACCTTTAGACCCAAGATATACAGCAAGAGAAGCAAACTCTTCAGGTTCTCCAAACCTTCCAGCTGGGATGGTAGCCTCTATTTCTTTACGGTTTTTGTCAAAACGCCTTTTTGTTGCTTCAGTATTCGTAAAACCGGGGAGTATAGAGTTTACTGTGATTCCGTCTTTAGCAAGTTCGATGCTCAGTGTTTTCATAAGGCCTAGTAAACCGGCTCGAAGTGAAGATGAAATTGTAAGAGAGGATAAAGGTTCTTTTGCAGCAACGGACGTGATCAAGATGATTCTTCCAAATTTTTGTTCTTTCATTCCATGTACAGCTTCCATGGTTGACTCTACTACGCTCATGTAAAGGCTTTCGTATGCCTTTCGCCATTCTTCTGGTTTGCTTTCCATAAAAAGGCCATGTGGGGGATTTCCAGTGTTTGTGATTAGGATGTCAATTCCGCCAAGCTTTTCAATTACCTGCCATACAAGTGCCGCACCTGCGCCTTCTTTTGTTAGATCAGAAACAAAGGGATGGGAATTTTTAATTTGTGAAGCAGCGTTTTCGATGCGCTCTTTATTACTTGAGCAGATCGCTACTGTAGCTCCTTCATTCGCGTACGCTTTTGCTGTTGCAAAACCAAGCCCTGATGAAGAACCAAGAACGAGTACTCTTTTTCCTTGAAGATCATAATCCATAGCAAAACTCCTTTTAAGAAGTATAATACATACCTTTGCTTTGAATATTTCTCAAGAAGTTATAAGTGGTATTTATCTGGGACTCGGTCTTTTAGAGTGTGGAATGTACTTCTTGTTTTAGTGACTTTCTCAAGATCGATTGTATGTGAAACAAGCTCTTCTTTACTATCCGAAGCAAGAGTTTCAACATTGCCAAGCGGATCAATAATCATAGAAGAACCTCCATACTCAGAATCACCGATATCTGGGATCTTATCAATACCAACTCTATTTACTGAGACAACATACATTTGGTTTTCTATGGCTCTTGCTATAAGAAGGGATTTTAGGTGTTCGATACGGATCTTTGGGAAGGCAGAGCAAATAAAGATGCAGCTGCATCCACTTGTTGCATACTTTGCAAACATCTCACAAAAACGTACGTCATAACAGATAGCAAAGCCAACCTTTCCAAATTCGAAATCATAAGTAGAAAGCTTTTTCCCAGGTGAGAGGGCCTTATCTTCATCAAGTAAAGAGATGAGATGTATTTTCTCATAGCAAGAGATACACTCTCCGCTTTTATCATAGAGAAGAAAGGCGTTTGTAAAGGAGCCTTCTTTATTTTTATGAAGAACTGAGCCACCAAGGTGGATACTATATTTTTTCGCAAGTGCGCTTAGTTGCTCTTCGACTTCATTGCAAACAGCTTTATAACGATCAAATACGTCCCAGTGCAGGCCCGTTGTAAAAAGTTCTGGGAACAAAATAAACTCTGACCCAGCATCCTTTGCTTCTTTAATATAGCCTTCGGCTTTTTGTATATTATCTATGTAGCTTTCAGATGAGCTCATCTGACAAAGGCTAAGAGGGACTTTCACAGCTTTGCTCCTAGTTGTCGTTTGATTTGATCGGTTTTCTTAGATTTTTTGTGGAAGAATGTTTTTTCTTTTCATCAAGCATTTTCTCTTTGGCTCTTTTCGACCTTTTCCGCTTCTGTCTTCGGATTTTTTCAATAGCCATTTTCTTTTTCGATTTAGCTTCTGTGGTTCTTTCTTCTATACGGTCACAAAGTTCTTTTCTTGCAAAGTATCGGTTTTTTTCGCGGGAGCGGTCTTTTTGGCATTTGATCTCTATACCAGTAGGAGTGTGTTTTAAATAAACGCATGAGTTTGTTTTGTTTACTTTTTGGCCGCCTTTGCCAGAGCCTAAGATGAACTTCTCGATAAGATCATCAGGATCGATTTGAAGATCCTTCATTCTCTTTTTTAAAAGATTTTGTTTCTCAAGGCTGATGTTCATGCAAATAGAGGGGGTTTTTCCTAATTGTACATAAGAAGAGTAAAATCTTCAAATGTCTAGAATATGGGTTCGTATGAACCGCTTTTATCTAGCCTTAGGCGTTTTCTAGCTCTTCCATTACAGTAGTGAGGATCACTTTGAGCGATAAGATCTTCTACAAATTGCTGATAGGTCTTAGGAGTAGCTGGTGCAAAAGGCATGAGAGGTTTCCTTGAGATATGTTCTCCTACTTTATCAAGCTCATTGAGAGCAAGCAGTGTGAGAGGTTGCACTTCATCACGGTAACCAGCTTTATCACAGGCTGAAGTAGCTTCATCTAGGTGAAATCTGATGCGAGACTTTAATTGAACGACCACTTTTGCAAAATTGTCTCTAGCCATATCGAGATCATCAACTGCTTTAGGTGAGCAGTAATTTTCTGCAATTTCAATGGTACGCATAACGAGTGAAGCTAGGTGCTCAGAAAAAGAAAGATCCTCTTCTTCAGCACAAAAAGGATCTATTTGCATGGCAATACTAGCCCCTTCATTAAATACTGGTCTTACCAAACATCTTTCTGGCAGTTGGCTAGAGAGGGTTTTAACAGCTCCGATTAGTACAACTATGGCAACAAGGTTAACCTTAAAAACCTCAACTTGAAATGCTGCATGTTTTGAATATTTTGGAACATCATCAATAATAGGGCGATGATCCGCATTGTTTGTGACAAAAGCCAACATGAGCTCCCTAACATAGGGGTTAGGGGACATGCGAGATTCAGCATCAAGAACATATCCAGGAAGAGCTTCTGTACCTAAAGCATCTAAAGCGTGTTCAGGTGAGTAAGGGTATCCATAGCCTATTCCGAGTATGTGTTGTAAATATGAAGCTGAATGAGCCATTAATGAACCTATTGCCTTCTTAGGAGTTGTTTGCTGAGTTGGCTTAAGGCAATGTCTGACAAAGAAGTTGCTCCTCCTCCCATCTCAGGTGAGTTGCATCTTCCCTCCGCTCCTGGAGGGGGAGGTATTAATAGAGTAGTTAAATCAGCAACTGCGCCCCTTCTTCTAGGGCTATAGGTCCCAACAGTTGGAGATGTAACTGAGATTGGCTTTGGTTTAACAATAGTATGGGGCACTTGAGAAAGAGGAGCCTGACTTGCTCTTGGCATGAAAGTTGTAGGAGGTAATGGATACTTAGCGCCGCTTAGCGCAGGAGGGGTTTTCATTGCAACATTGCATACTTGCGGGGGTTGGGATCTTATGCGCTGTTTCAACTCTTCTATTTTATGAGCAAGCTCCATATAGCATGCCTGTAGATGGTGGTTGTAATCTCTAACAGAAGCAATACTGCAGTCATCATAAGACTCTAGGATTTGTCTTGTGTCATTGAGCATGCCCTCTAATTCTTCAAGTCTTTCACGTTTTGGTACATAATAGCTATTGAGCTCATCGTTTATGCTTTCGTATAGCTCAAGAGTTGGAACAAGAAACTGTTCTGCAATTTTGTTTGTTGCGATTTGCAAAGTCTGATAGGCAACAGAAAGAAGAGAAAAGCATCTTACATGCCTTTCGAAAAGGTCTTGGATTTGCATATAGTTTCCCATCAAATGCATAGATGATGCCATTGTACTTACAAGGTGATGGTTTAGATCAGCGTTGTAATAAGGATCATAAACATTACTTTCTGCATTTTCAGCAAGCGTGTTTGCTTCTGCAACTACTTGCTCATCATATGTTAGAACAGGGGTACTTGCAGTTGCGTTTGCGGATTCATACGGTAGAAAGTAGTCTACTTCAGCATACGGCGTATCAAGGAATTGAGATTCATCAGGCTTTGCTTCAACAGTTGGAATATATGTGTATGATGCCATCATATTTAATGCTACCTGAGGTTCACTGCACGAAAATGCGATCTTAGCAAGCTCTTCAACCGCTCCATAGTGCGTTTCCAAAACCCATGTTCTATTCATTTCAACTCTCTCTTTCACGTTTGAAAGATGCTCAAATGAATACGCAAGTGCCCAGTATCTTGAATCAACAGGGTGGTTTGCTGAGAGACTTTGATTAACTTGGTGTGCATCTAGCGGTGGAACATCTACAAACTGATACAGCTGTGCAGAAGGGGCATAATAAGAGATTTCTCTAGTGTATTTTTCAGTATAAGTGGGGCCCTGAATATTTAAAAAACTACCTTGCATGTTTTTCTCTAATTTTGATCAATGAGGCAAGATATTATATAAAAGAGAAAACTAAAAAAAAAGGGGAGAGGTTAAACAAAAGATTCGTCTGATCTTAGAAAGCGCCACTCTCCAACTTTAAGATCACCAAGGTGGATCCTACCGATACGGACTCTTTTAAGCTCTAAGGTCTTTAAATCAACAAGCTCACACATACGTCTGATTTGTCTTTTTTTGCCTTCTGTAAGGATGAGCATAAAAGTTGTGTCTGATTTTGGAATAACCCGAGCTCTCTTAAGAGGCTGTCCGTCAAGCTCTAGGCCATACTCAAGCTGCTCAATGTGAGAAGAATCATAGGGTTTGTCAACTCTAACAAAGTATTCTTTTTCTGTATTACAGTCTTTGTTGATCAAACTTTTAGCAACAGCGCCATCTTGTGTTAGCACGAGAAGTCCCTTAGAGTTGATATCGAGCCTTCCTGCTACAGCAAGCTTGTCAAAGTGGAATTTTTGCAGCTTTTTAAAGTGATCTCTTGGATCTTGTCGATCCCTTGTGATAAGGCTAACAGCAGCTTCATATCCATTTTCAGGGACGCAAGATACGTAACCAAGAGGTTTATATAAAAGAATAGTAACTTTTTCTTTTTTAATTTCTTTAAGTTCTTCAGAAAGAGTGATTTTTGCGTCGGGAGAGACTTTTGTTCCGAGGGTATCAATGCGGATCCCATCGACAAAGACATAACCTTTCTCTATATAGGTGTCAGCCTCTCTTCGAGAGCAGAGCCCTCTTCTAGCCATGATCTTTGATAGTCTTTCCTTTTCCATATGCAACCAGTATATAGGGAGCTTGCTTTAGAGGAAATACTATGAACTATTTTAGTGATACAGAGCAAGGGCTTCTTATAGGGGGGATACCCTTGGATAAAGGACAAAATATTATGTTGCTGCTGCTTTTTCTTTTAAGAAGATAGCCGCTATTGCTGCAATTAAGAAGAAAATAGGGAAGCATGTAAGCGCAAACTGATAATCACTTATTGAATAAACGGGGATCCCATTTAGAGTTTTTCCTGCCCACTTAGCAACAATCATAGCGCCAACAACGGGTTGAATGATTGCACCACCAGTATATATAACAAAGTTTGTTAAAGAGATGGCGGTACCTTTTGTCTGAATCGGATTTAGCTCAATAGCTACGCAGTAACTGAGGTTCTGAGCTGATGAGAAAAAGCCAATACCAAACAGAACAAGGTAAGCTATATAGATGGAGAAATAAGGGTAATAAATTAGGATACTCATAAGCAGGCATGTTGCAATTCCGCAGAAAATGAATATGGGTCTTCTTTTGCCGATACGATCAGAATAGTGACCAATAAGAGGACCACCAATGATCCAGCCGATGAAAAATACAGAGATCCCAAAACTTGCGACTTCTTTGGTTGTATGGTAAGCCGTTTCTAGAAAAGGTACACCCCAAAGACCTGCAAACGCTATTGTTGTTATAAGAAAGGACAGTCCAATGATAGCGTTTACCCAAGTTTTCCAATTTGAACATACAAGTTTTAGGTGATTGCCAATATGAAGGTTTTTAATCGATGTACGTCCATGCTTTTCTACATGAGGTGGTTCGTTACGAACAACAAGGAAAATTAAGACAGCTAGTGCAAGACCAACAATTCCTATCACAATGATGGTAGGTCTCCAACCAAAACCTGATACAGCAAAACTTATAGGCCCTTCACCGATAACAGCACCAAGCATGCCAACAGAGTTCCCAAGTCCTACTAGAAAGGCCAGTCTTGAAGCTTCAAACCAATGGGAGCATATATAAACCATACCAACAAAAGCAAAAGCAGAACCAGCACCTTGCAGGAGCCTTGCGATATCAAGAAGATAAATTTTAAAAGCTATACCAAAGAGTATACCACCAATGCCGCATGCAAGAGCTCCAAAGGTTAGGAGTCTACGAGATCCGTAGCGATCCATCATGAGTCCAACAGGGAGTTGCATGAGTGCGTAGATGTAAAAATAAAAGGCACTAATAATTCCTACCATAGCAGCATTAATATGAAAATCTTTCATAAGGTTATCCACCATAAGACTTGGTGAAACCCTTAGAAAATACTCATAAAAGTAGAAGAAGACTGCAAGAGACCAGATGATCCATTTACGGTAGGGATGATTTTTCATGTGAAAAAACTTGTTGTTATAAAATTTCTTCATAACAAAGGAGTGCAAAAAAGCATATCTATTTGTTAAAGATCGAAATGTCTTCCGTCTTCTTTAACTCCAGAAACGTAAAGCCATTTTTTCCCAACCTTCTTAAAAGTGCTTTTTTCTGTAAAAGTGATGTTATGAGAATTTTGTGTGAGAGTTGCGATAAAAGTAACAGTGGCTGTTTTTGTAAGGGGGCTCTCGTTGATAATTTCTAAGTTTTGAAATTGAGTGCTCTTGCAAAAAATCAGTATTTCTTTTTTCCACTCTGTTTTGTTTTTAAGATAGTGAGGACTTTCTTTGTGGGTAGTATCAATAATGTAGTTTGCATTGTTTAGAGCATATGCAGAATATCTTGAACGCATCAGTTCAACAGGTGTTGTCGGCAAAATCTTCTTGTGAAACTTTTTACAACAAGTTTCATAAGGCTGATTACTATGACATGGACAAAGATCCATAATTTACATATAGTTCAATTTTTTTAAAGATGGTTAAATTCTAGCATCTATGAGGATTTATGAAAGAGCAAATATCGCAGATCTTTAGCTTTTTGAAAGAGTACGCTTATGCAGCAGAAGCTGCGTTTGTGCTTTTGATCACGATGGTTCTTGCGATCATCCAAGCTTATGTCTTTAAAAAGCTATTGCACAGTCTAAAGCGTAAAAACAAACTATGGGAAAAAGCAATTGTTAGTGCTCTTTTTAAACCACTTCAGTGGTTTATCTGGATCATAGGTGTGACATTTTCTGTCGATCTTTTATCAGGCTACTCTGAAAATGCTTTTATTTTTCAAATTGTTTCACCCATCCGTAAAGTCTTTGTTGTTTTTGTTCTTGTTTGGTTCATGCTGGCTTTTATCAAGGAAATTGAAAAAGTTCTTCTTGTCGCAGGATCTACAAAAAGAAGAATGAGTAAAACAACGATAAGAGCGATCAGCCAAGTTCTAAAAGTGCTTGTAATCGTTACGTGTACTTTTATTATTTTGCAGACAACTTTAGGAGTAGGAGCTTCTGCAATCTTAGCTTTTGCAGGTGGTGGAAGTATTTCAATTGGATTTGCAGCAAAAGATATGCTCTCTAATTTTTTTGGAGGACTTATGATCTTTTTGGACAGACCTTTTGCTATCGGAGAACGCATACGCTCTTCCGATGGAAAAACAGAAGGAGTCGTAGAGGAAATTGGTTGGAGACTTACTAAAATCGTTACCCTAGAGAAAGTGCCACTTTATGTTCCGAACTCATACTTTTTGAATACAAGTATTGAAAATCCATCTCGCATGAAAAATAGGCGTATCAAAACAACAATTGGGGTGAGATACAAAGATGTAAAGAAAATACCAGAGATAGTGAAAGATGTAGAAGCGATGCTAAAATCTCATGAGGGAATAGATCAAGATAATATTGTGATAGCAAGATTCACAAGTTTTGGTACATCATCATTAGATTTATTGATTTATGCATTTACTAAGACTATTCAGTTCGATGAATTTACAAAAGTACAGCAAGATATTTTCTTTAAAGTGATGGAGATTATAGAAAATTATAAAGCTTCATGTGCATTCCCAACAACTACGGTACATATACCAGACGCTGTAGAGATGGTAGGCAAATAGACTAGCTCTTTTTCTTTCTTTTATTTGGAGTTTCAGGAGGGAATGGAGTGTCGCCTTGCTTTATTGTGATAACAGTACCTACTATCACAAGTACGATTCCTACAAGCCCTATAAGATCCATGGAAAAATCTCCAAGCCAGTAATCAAAGCCTGCGGCAAAGAAGATCGTTGAGTAGAGCATCGAAGCCACTTTAAAGGCTTTTGCGAACTGATAAGCTCTTGTAAGTGTCATCTGATAGATCATTCCACATATACCGATTACACATAGCAGAATCCACTCTTTAGGAGAGGGAGTATTCCAGTTGCTTATTAGGGGAACTGCTGCAATGGGAATAGAAAATCCAAGGTAATACAAAAGGATTTTGTTTGCGCTGTCTGTCTTTGTAAGCCTTCTAATGCAGGTAAATGCAACGGCGCCGAACATAGCAGAAGCAAGCCCTATAAGAGCTGCAATATCGAACATTTTTTTATCAGGCTTTAATATCAAAGTAACGCCAAGGAATCCAACAATAAGGCCGAGCCAAGTGGTTTTCTTCCACTTCTTTCTAAACCAAATGAATACGACAATCGGTATAAAGAGAGGTCTCGTATAGGTTAGAAGGAGTGCGTCTACGAGGGGTAAATACCTAAGAGCAAAAACAAGGCAATACATAGAGGATAGTGAAGCTACAACTCTTAATATGTGAAGGTGAAGTTTATCGGTTTTAAAGCCTCCAAACTTTTTGTGATCGTTCATAAGAAAAGGAGAAAGGGTAATCAGTCCTACTGTTTGACGAAAAAAGACGATCATTTCATTTGTTGCACCAGACTTTTCGGTGATTTTTATGAGGGTACCAAGAAATGCATAAAAAAAGGCGGCCAGAAGGGAATACAGTATGGCCAATTTTATATTGTTTGCGCGCATTATGTTTATACCTTTATTAAATTCTGTTTTTACAAAATTTCTAAAGTATAATCAATAATAATAAAAATTATTTATCGATTAGTTCGCGTAAGCTATAAAGTTCATACGGCTGAGTATATGCAGGTTCATTATCGCAGCTTGCATGCGAAATCCAAACCTTCAGCTCTTTAGGATAAAAGATTGCATTATGAAGGTTAGTGCTTAAGGAAGATTTTTCATGAAGCATTTTTCCAAGCTTAATAGGAGTAATTTTTCCAAAAGATCTTTGGATATCACTGTAGATTTCTGAATATCTTTCAGGTTTAAAGAAGCCTGTTATGATCAGTGTATTTTCGGGCTGTTGAAAGAAGTTAGCAATAAGATTATGTTTTGCATCATATATGCTAGCTCTTCCTTTTTTGCAGTCAGCCTTATAATCAGTTAGAAAAAATTTATCGTCGCTTCCATTTTCTTTATAGTTTTCAGGAGTCTCTTTAGGAGCAAGAGAGGCGTACTTACTTCCAGGTTCAATAAAGTGGATCTGAGAGCTTGTTGCGTAGACGCCGCAAGCCTTATTTGTTTTTCCATCGGAAATGATGTAGTAATATTCCCCAGTCCTTTTGTTTGTTTCGAAGATTTTTTTTGCGCAATTCAAACAGCTTGCATTTTCAAGAGCATCCTTCATTAAAAAAGACATAGGTACGCCATCCAAATAGTCATAGCCTAGGCCCCCCACTTCGCCAAGAGCTATGCCTTTTTCGTTCATTCCAGTAACGCAGCCAACAAATCCAGCATAAGAAACACTTAAGTTTGCTAGTTTATCATCTGGTTTTGAAACCATTAATACAGCTGTATCTTGCAAACCATGTCCAGCTCGATAGTCCAAGGATCTTACATGGTATAGATCTTGGTTCTCCGTGGCTTCATCAGAAACAACAAAGCCCGAGCAGTGGAAAAGTTCAGGAAATAAGTTAAGTGCATACAGCTTATCAAGATCGATCCCAGATCCATCAGAAAGGCCTTTTATCTCTTCCTTGATCCAAGAAGAAGTATGCTCAAGAAGAAGGGGAATGTTCTTTTTAAAGAAGACGACCCGCTTAAGGCGGTCGTTTGTGAACATATCACATTCAATAAACTTTGAGATGTTTTTCTGAATCTTTTCTTTGAGCAATACCCCATGTTGAAAACCTCTCGAATAGGCAGAGCCTTCTACATGTAGGATATACCTACCATTTTGTTTTTCTAAGTACCCATCACCACATCGATCTTCAATTGTGGCAAAGGAAAGAGTTGTAGCTAGGAAAAAAGTAGGCAGGAAAAATAACTTCATATAACCACTCAAATTAAAATTGAGTGGGAAGTATACTTAGAAAAAAGTTTTAAGCTATTTTATTTTTTTTTTCGTCTTCGCCATTGCCTTGAATAGCATCTTTTCGTTTCTTACTTGTCATCTCAAAGCTGCTTCTGAGCTCTTCAAAATTAGATATTAATGCCCCGAAATCGCTTTTTCTAAGAGCAAGTACGTCAACAGCTGTTGTACACTTGATAGTAGCGCCTCTTTTATTTTCATTTAAAAGGGCCATCTCTCCGAAAAATTCTCCAGCACCAAGAGTAGCTATGCACTCTTCTCTGCCATCTTTTTCTTTAAGAACCGAAATCTCTCCATCAACAACGATATAGAAGTAATCACCAATTTCGCCTTCTTTAAAGATGATTTCGTCCTTTTCAAAGTGTAGGCGGATAATACCTTGTGATGGGGTCATTTTAAGCTGAACGGATTCGATTGGAATAATCGTGTCGAGCATCCAGGATACAGCTACTTTAATCTTACGATCAAAGCCTGGAAGCTTCATCCAGTAGATAGCGCGCCACATGAGCCACGCAAAAAATCCTGAGAATTTAAACCTTCCAAAAAGTTCTGCGACAGCGCTATGATGACCAAGAGCTCCCAGCATCCCTATACATTTAAAGTGAAAAGGGGTTTTGTGGCCCTTTTTACGGATCACAGAAACAAGGTTCTTTGCGAGAGTTTTACCTTCACGCATTGCGAATTGAGCAGTGGGAGGGCACATGCCTTTACCATCTTCAGAAGGAATCGCAGCACAGTCTCCTAGAGCCCAAATGTCCTCTTTCCACCGAACCTTCATAAACCGATCTGTTCGGATTTTGCCGTGTTCCTGTTCTAAGGGTAGAGTTTCAATAAGAGGATTTGGAGAAGAGGGTACTGTCGAGATGACCGTCTTTGTTTTTATACGCTCTTTCTTGTCTATAATCGCTTCATATGGAGTTGCAGATGTAAGGTGTTGACCAAACCTTAACTCTACGCCTCTTTTCTTAAGAAGCTTTTCTGAGTACTTACTTAAGCTCTCTGATAGTTCTCTTTCCATTAGGTGATCTTTACTGTGTACAAGAATCACTCGGATTTTTTTCTCATCGATTTCTGGATAGTTTTTTGCAAGCTTCCTTGCAAAGTCATTGAGTTCAGCTGCTACTTCAACACCAGAAAATCCACCACCACCAATTACGAAAGTTAGAAGACTCTCTATAAGCTCTTCACTCTCAACGGATGCTGCAAACTCAATCACATCAATGATTCGATTTCTGATAAGTATGGCGTCTGCAAGGTTCTTAAAAGGCATAGCATGCTCATGCAAACCCGGGATACCTCTAAAGTCTGTAACATTTCCAAGAGCGAGTACAAGATGATCATATTCAAGCTCATACTCTGTATGTGTAAATTGAGGAGCTAGATATACGACTTTTTTCTCAGTGTCAATAGAAGCGATATCTCTGACGCATAGTCTTGTTTTGGGGAGCAATTTTCTGATTGAGCTAACAGTATCAATCAGTCCAACAGAGCCACCAACAACCTCTGCGAGCATAGGTTGGTAAATGAAGTAATTTTCTTTGTTCACAAGAACAATCTCAAAGTCTTTCTTCCTGCCGAGTGACTTTTCGAGTTGGAGAGCGGTGTATACTCCACCGAACCCACCTCCAAGTATCACAATACGAGGAACTTTTCTTTTTTGTTCTTCAGACATATCGATTCAAATGCTCTTTTATTGTTATATCTTTATTATACATATTTTATTATATATCTTATTTATTTTCTATTCCAGTTATGTGTTAAAAAAATAAATAAGATATATAATAAAATGAGTGATTATTACT
>JAJACS010000029.1 GCA_022601395.1 Chlamydiia bacterium
ATTTATATTAAAATATAAACTATTCTTTAATCTCAAACTATTTTAAATTATAGAGATGCTATGCTATAGTGTGACTAAAATATAACAAAGTGATCCTTATGAAGTATTATGCCCTATGTGCAATCCTTGCAGCAGCTCCAGTTTCAAATAATTTATTAACTTCTGAAACTAACGCTCCTACTTACTTTAATACAGAAGAAGGACAGGACCTTCTGCTTAGCAGCAATCACAGATGCGATTTCTGGCAACTTATCCAATACTACGATACGCAAAAAACCTACGCACATTGTAGCGTTGCAAGCAGCGTCATGGTGCTTAACGCCCTTGGCGTGGAAAAACCAAAAGAAAGTAAATACCGCTGCTATCCCCTCTTTACTCAAGACAATTTCTTTACAGAGAGAGTGAAAGCTATTGTAGATCCTGACGATGTAGCAAGACGTGGCATGAGTGTTGATGAAATCACACAATCTCTAAATAGCTTTAATGGAGTAGATGCACAACCATTCATCACATCAGAAATAAGCCTAGACGAATTTAGAAGCCATTTGCAAAAAACATTAAGAGACAAAAGCTCTTTTATTATCGTTAACTATTTAAGAACAGCAATTGAACAAACCGGTGGTGGTCATTTTTCTCCTGTTGGAGCATATAACGAAAAAGAAGACAAAGTACTTGTCTTAGATGTCTCTAGATACAGATACGCACCTGTTTGGGTTAAAACAGAAACTCTTTATAAAGCTATGGGAACGGTCGAAGGTGACAAAAACTCACCAAGAGGCTTTGTAACTGTTTCTAAGAGCTAGTCTGCATTAGCAAACATCTGCACATCTTTCTTTAGCTTTGAAACAAGAAGATCAATCGCAACATCATTTCTTTTGTTTCCAGATATTTTCACATCCGCATGAGTTTTTGAAGGATGCACAAATTCCTTAAACATCGGATGTACCGTTCTTACGTACTGCTTATGGATGCTGTCTAGACTTCTTCCTCTTTCTTTATTATCTCTAAGAACTCTTCTGATCATTCGAATATCATCATCTGTATCAATGAAAATCTTAATGTCCAAAAGGTCTCTTACTTCAGGCATCGCTAGAAGAAGAATCCCTTCAACTATAATGATATTTCTCGGAACAACTTCTACCGTTTCAGAGCATCTTGTACTCGTAACGAAATCATAAGTTGGCATTTGTATTGAGGTGTTATTTTTTAATAACTTTAAATGCTTAACAAGAAGTGAAAAATCAATAGCATCAGGATGGTCAAAGTTTACTGTTTCAGGTCCCTTAAAGGTTTTAGCGTCTACTCCTTTATAGTAGGAATCTTGATAAACAATAGCGACATCGTCTCCAAGCTCTTCTAGTATTTTATTAGAAAGGTAAGTCTTACCCGAACCAGTGCCGCCAGCTATGCCAACAATGATTGGTTCGTATATTTCCGCTTTTGCAAAAAGAGATAATGAAACACAAAAAAATAGCAATGTACTGAAAATAGTTTTCATATGACCTCTATTAAAAAACAAACACATATACTATTAGAAAAAAAAAGCTTAAAAAGCAATAAAAAGAATTAATCTTTAAATTCCATGACAATCACTTCTATAGGATAATTTTCCGTATTGATATCGGCGTGAAGCTCTCCAGGCGGGTCTGATTCAAGATAGTAAGCTTTGTGATCTTCAAAAATGAGATCACTCTTTGAACCATCTTCTTCAACTTTCAAGAGTTTACCACCCTTCAATCCAACAATGACTCTGTTTTGATCATGTCTGTGAAACTTAAGAGGACTCCCAGGATAAATGATCGTCTTCCATACTTTCACCTTGTCATTTTCAAACTGCAGTTCTCTATGTGTATTTTCCTTGTATGAAAAAAACAGCAGAGAAAGAGGAAGTAGAAAATATAGAAGTCTATTTCTCATAAAAACTCTTAGCTTGGTTTATTATAGGAAATGTACTGAGAGGCTTCTATAACATCAAGATCTTTTGGTTCGCTGTGGAAGCACTTAATATAAAGTCTCAACCCTGGCATGTTTAATTCTTTCGTTTCTTCTTTTCTTGAGGATTTATCGCGATCATCCTCTTCTGTTGTTTTTACAAGACGTGATTTTGAAATATCCTCTTTATCCTGAACAATAAAGTATTTAAAGCCATGCTTTTTTGTAATTTCAGCTGCGCGAAGAAGCGCAAACTTCATCGTTTTATCCGATGAGGTGTATTCATTTCCTCTAAAGCTCACAACAAACTTATCGCTAGATACTCTAAAGTCTGTATATCCTCCACTAAGAAACCCTTCCTGACGATACTTTGTTGCGCAACTTGAAAGAATGAATACTGCTGATACAGCTAGTAAAATTTTGTTTAACTTCATTGTTCCCCAAAAGATATAAATTTTATTTATTAAAGCGATTTAGTATATGAAGATTAACAATATCGATCAACATATAGGTGTAAAATTGAAGAAGTCATTTTATTTTCAATTTATCGTTTGTGGCATGAGTGTTTTATATTTACTTTCCGCATGCCAAAATAAATCCCCAAAAGTAGAAGAACCTCATGTGAGTTACTATGAGGATAAAGATAGCTTTATTGCAGCTAGATCAAAAAAATCTCGAGGAAGTGTGGACGAACTTCTTGGAGATCTCACTGATAACAAACACAGGTACTACCAGCCTTTTTACCCTGTAAAGCTTGAAGTTTATGAAAATGAACTGCCTACATTTAAAAACTTTGTTGCTATGTATTCGTACGAATCTCCTTACCAACCTATGATAGGTATCGTAACAAACTCCAAAAAAGACATTGATGCAACAAACCAACTTCTTGCTCAGGTTCATGTAAAATTTAAGAAAAATATCAAGCAACGAGAACTGCTGACTAATGAGATTTTAACAAAGGTTGTTGCATACAGAGAGTTGCAGAAAAAGCAAAAAGTCGTTGTTCCTATCGTTACAAAAGATGGCGTTCCTAAAGTGATTGCATACAAAGTGGACCAGGTAATAGATCTTGGTGGCGGGATGCCTGCATTTGGGCTTGTTCCCAAAAACAAGAACGCAGAGGCACCACCCATTTTACTTTTCAGAGGAACAGACCTTTCTGGCTCTGGAAAAGGCAACGCTTCTGTGCTTGCTGATCTCGATCTAAATGGTCCAGGGTATGTAGTTTTCCAGAGTTCAGAAGATGAAATTCATAATTGGCTTGTTAAGGTTAATAGTATTTACAACAAGAAAACAAGAGTACTTGGTTATAGCCTCGGAGGTTCTTTTGTTCAGTATACATGTCTTTTTCAAAAGGACTTTGTTTCAAAAGATGTCAATTTTCCAAATGTTGCCTTTAACGAGCCTGGTGTTTCAGAGGAAGTTGCTGCAAAGTGGAAAGAGCTTCCTCAATCAGAAAAGCCAGCTCTTATGGGTTATGTAACAGAAGGAGATGTTGTTTCAACAGTTGGCAAGCTCATTGGAAACGTAAGAGAGCTATCTCTTGACAAGAGCTTAGAGCCTATAGCTGCTCACCTTACCCTTATGAGCGCAGAAGACACCCTATATGCTTATCGACTTGATGTTACACTTAAGTTCGAAAAAGATGAATCAGTTAAAACTAGTGAAAAGAGTGATCGCATTTTTTCTCTAAAAGAAGAGAGTGAAGATAAGTAATGATTACAAATGACACAGAAGACCACTCTACCGTGGTTTTCTGTGTCTAGGTATCCCATAACACTTTTTTCGTTTTTGGCAGTTCCTGTTTTTGCAAATACTTTTCCATAAAATTGCGGGCTGTTGAAATAGCTTAGTATCGAACCTTTTGTATCTTTTGTATACTCCGTTAGAGACCCTTTCCAAATACCAAAGTAAGGCTCTTTTTTGATATTTCTTAAGAATTCACACATAGCTTGTGGTGTAACAAGGTTATTTAATGAAAGCCCAGAACCATCAGCAAACCTAACACCAGCGATATCCATGCCAAGTGAGCTACAATACGATTTAAGCTTAAGCAGCCCTATATCAAGAGATCCGTTTCCTAACTTTTTGACAAAGCATTCCGTATAAACGTTTATACTTAGCTTGTGCGTTTTCTCAATAAGATCAAGGAGTGTGTCGGAGCTTTTCTCGGTTATGTTAGAAAGGTTTTTCATCTCCCTTTCTTTATAAATAGAAATCGATCCAGATTTTGTTGTAATCCCTTCTGAAACTAGCGCATGATTAAACTGTTCAGCAAGAAGTTTAGCAGGATCTGGAACAGCTGCTTTTATCATAAAAGTTGGCTTGCCGCTTGGTACAGTCCCTCGAATCGTTTGGTTGTAGTTAAATTCATTACCAAAAACATAAGCCTGATCTCCCGAGCCTTTTTTACCAGCTGTTACTTCATTTACAAGGTTCAAACCTTCTATGGCTGGTGAAAGGGCTAAAATTTTTGTAAGAGCTCCTACTTCTTTGCCAAGCTCAAATGTGACCTGGTAGAAATTTTCATTAAAGTTTAGACCAGAGGCACCCACGCCATAGTAGTTACCTATATCCTCATACTGCCATGAAGGAGGTGTAAGTGACTTCTCAAAACAAGAAGCATCAGCAATAATCGATCCAGTAATTTCAGATATACCAAGTTTTTTTACTTCTTTAGCCCAGCTTTTTAGTAGACCATTTTGAGAGGCAAACCTAGAGCTGCAAAGAGAAGGATCTCCTGAGCCTTTTATCACAATGTCTCCATAAAGAGTATGCTCTTTAATCTCTCCACTCATAGAAAGTGTTGTCTTAAACCTATAGTCTTTACCAAGCTCTTTTAATATCGCAGCAGTTGTAACAAGTTTTATGATCGACCTTGGAACAAGGCTTTTACTTGCATTATGATCAAGGATAATCTCTCCAGTCGATTCTTTCATTACACATATGCCAAGACTTGAGCTTCTAAAGTCTTGGTCTTGTTCTATTTCTTTGAGAAACGAAGATAACTGAGAACTTTCCAAAAAATGCCCCGTAAGAAGGATAAGTAAAACACAATATAGTTTCATAAAAAATCTCTCATCTAAAAATCAACAAAATACCTTATACAGCTCTAAAGTTTAAGAAAAAATATAGACGAGCTAAAACTCGTGTAAACTCCTGCATATAATATTTTTTATTTATCCCCTTGCATTTAATAACTGTTTTTATATTCTAGGGATATTTAGCGGCATTCTCAAAATTTGAGATTTGCCATAGAAATTTATGTGACTACAACCATGGAGTTTTTACATATGAAGACGTCAAAGTTTAATCCAGTATTATGGGCAGGAGCAGCAGTACTTTGCGTGCTTGGTTTCAGCTCATGTGATCAGAAGCCAGGTGGACCTGGGCATCACAAAAGACCAAATGAAAAAATGAGCGAGCCACATGGTAAGCAACATTCTGAAGAAATGCACAAGAAGTATAACTTCAAAAGTGAAACTCACGGAAAACAACATTCAGAAGAAACGCATCAAAAGCATGACTTCAAAAGTGAGCCTCAAACAAAGCAACATGCTCCATCTGCAAGAGCTCCTCAGAAGCATCAGCAACCTCATCAAAAGCAAAGCTACTAGTAGCAAAACTTTTGGAATAGTTTATTAAGAGCTTTCACAGAAATGTGAGAGCTCTTTTTTTTAATACTATATCCTTCTTTCCATTTTGTGAGTTTTCGCTTTTAAACACTTGTTTCATAACAATAGCCATAACATACTTTCATATATTAAAGAGAATCTCATCAAGATTAACTACTGTGATTAGTGGCTTTTTACTCTCCTGGAAATATAGAGAGAAACATCACGTAAGAATTCGGTGCCAAACATAGAGTGAAGATAGCGCTACAAACAGAGTTGGTATCGTTAGTACAACTCCCACTCTCATGTAGTATCCCCAGGTGATTTTGAAATCTCTTTTTTCTAAGATATGAAGCCAGATAAGTGTTGATAAAGATCCTATTGGGATCATCTTAGGACCAATGTCTGCTCCGATTACATTTGCCATGGTAAACAGCTCTTTTGTCGCCTTTGCAAGATCGAGCTGCTCTACTGCAATCATATTCACCATTACAGCTGGCAGATTGTTCATAATGCAAGATAATGCCGCTGCAAGAGCTCCTACAATAAGCGTAGAAGCATATTCGCCAAAGGAATATGCCATCTCCATTACATGAGCAAGAAGAATTGTAATGTTCCCATTCTTAAGACCATAAACAGTTACAAACATCCCGATCGAGAAAAAGATAATTGAAAAAGGAGTATTTTTCATAATCGCAAGAGGTCTAACAATGCCCTTGTACTGGGCTACAATGAACAGAATAGCTGCACAAGGTATCACAATAAATGACACTGGAAATTCTTTTGTTCCACTGACAAAGCAACCAAGCAACATAAGACCTATCACAACCCAGGCTAGAATAAACATACTTTTAGACCTTACTGCATGCATCGGTGGTGTGAGTCTTTCTTCAAAAAACTGATTCTTAAGCTGCTTTTGATACACAAGGTAGAGCATTAGAAAACTCATTCCAATAGCAGCAAGTGATGGCAGAATCATAAGAAGGGCATATTTAATAAAGCCCATATCAACGAAATCTGCTGAGATGATGTTTACAAGGTTACTTATGATAAAAGGTACAGAAGCCGTATCTGCTATAAAGCCGCCAGCCATAACAAAAGGCAGTGCCTTTTCTCTTGGAAGCTTCAAGAGTTTAATTTTAGCAAGGATAACAGGTGTAAGTATCAAAGCAGAACCATCATTGGAGAAGCATATTGCAACAAGAGCTCCAAGAAGAATCACAAGAAAAAAAAGCCGAGACACTGACTTTCTTGATGCAGAGATAATAAAGAGCGCTGCCCATTCAAAAAAGCCAATTTCATCAAGAACAAGGGAAATTACAATAATCCCAATGAAAGTTGCTAAGGCGTTCCAAACGATTTTCACAACTTCGTAAAGATCATGAACGCTTACTAAATTAAAAACAAAGACAAGAACAGCGCCAACAAGTGCGCTTGTGCCGATATTAAGCTTTTTAGGCCTTACGATCACAAGAGTGATTGTTAAGCAGAAAATAAGAACGGAAAGTATACTTGGTATCATAAGTTTTGGTATTACTTTAAAATTTCAAAGTAATTTAATTCCTATAAAAATGCCTTACATATTGTTCATTCTCATAAAAAGGCTTATACTAGGCCCTTCTAAAATATTTGAAATAAAAAGGTTAAGGAATGAAGCTCTTTTTTTGTATACCGCTCTTGTTTTCTGCATGCCTTCTTATTTCAAAAGATCACAACTCATCTGTTTATACTGAATACAAAAAAATCAGCAGCTCCCCCTACCCTGTTCCGTGCACAATCATGCTACCCAAAAATAAGCCTATTATAGCAAAGGCTGTGATTATTTCAGGCTCAGGCAGTACTGATGAAGATGGAACACTTGGTCCAAACAAGCCGCGAAGAGATCTTGCAGTGCAGCTTGTTGAGATGGGGATCGTAGTAGCCCGTTTTCCTAAAAGAGCCAAAGTCTATAAAACCCTTTCTTATGAAGACTTTACCATAGAACAAGAGTTTTTTGAGGACACCCTAAGCTGCGTTCAGATCTTAAGGGCTGATAAGAGACTAGACCATGTACCTACTCTTCTTATTGGACATAGCCTTGGGGCTATGCTTGCGCCCCATATCGCCAAAATAGCAGATGTTGATGGCATTGTCATGCTTGGAAGCTCTCCAAGAAGTCCTTATGTCATCATACCAGAGCAGCTCAAGCATCTTGATTCTCTTTGCGAAAGTAGAGAGAACATCTACCACCGCTACTTTGTGAAATATAACCCCATTTGCAAAAGAGCGGAAAAAGGAAGGATGAAAAGAGATTTCAAAATCCAATGTTTTCCAAAGGCTTACTTAGACAGATGGAGATCCTATAGCTTAGGAAGTCCTGAAGCTGTAAAAAAGGCTTCTATTCCAGCACTTATTATAGGATTTGGAACTGATTATCAGTCTACAAGAGAAGACTTTGCTATCTATCAAAAAAGCCTTTCTAGAAACAAGTTCGTAGAGTTTGTATGGCTTGAAGAGATCAATCATTTCTTTATGAAAGACACAAAACCGGCCTCAGACAAAAGATATCACCTCACAACTCCAATAAGTCCTGAGATCGCTCTATGCATTCGGTCATACATTACTAAGAATCTTTAAGGTAATTCAGGATCTTCAAGTTCACCTACTCTTAATGGGGCCGGTTCTTCCACTCTCCTAAAAGATGCTGCGGGTGATTTTGTATAAATCCTACCTGCAACAGTGAACGGAGAACAGCCTCTGAGAGTATCTCCTTTTGACACCCAACGATCAACCATTTCTTTGTAAAGAGGGTCTACAAATTTAACAATATCATAAACAGAAATTTGACTCGGTCTCATGATAATCTCTACAAGCTTCTCTAATCGCTCTCTGAATGCTTCAATTTGACGTTCTGTAAATATGGGATCTCTTTCTCTTACTTTCCTTGGTACATACAAGGCATCGTCATTAAACATTGCTCGAAGACCCACTCTGTTACCTCCATGATCTACAAGATCTCTTTTAACCACATCATCATCAGAGAGGTAATCATCTCCACCGCTAGACTCTACAGAAGGTGTTTCTTCATAGACTTCTGGCGGACTCTCTCCTTCAAGAGCTGTGTCAAAGTATAAAATTCTTTCTGCTCTGAATTTTTCAATAATTTCATCAATTTTCCAGCTTCCTACAACGTCTATTAAAGCTTCTCTTATATCACCAGGAATTGCTTTATCTACATCAAAGCTCGCTAAGAACGGCAAGTGGCTTGTAGGTAATTTAAATGAATCCATGGACTCAGAAGAGGCCGTTCTAGAAACTCCTTCGAAATTAAACTCTCTTGGGGTAACGCTAGGAGAGCGTATAGGCATACACTCTTCAGGGTCAATACAAGTGTTACTAACGATATTATCATCGCTCAAATCTCTTATATTAAGAGCTATGGCAAAAACTACAAACTTAACAAAAGCCTCGTAGCTTTCAAAAGGTTTATCTCCTTCAACAAAAGGCTCTAAAATACCGAATAATAGAGAGTCTTGAGATAAACCTGCTCTTGTAAGAATTTTATTCCATCCATTCCAAAGCTCCATCGAAACTTCTTCTGAAATGACTGTAGCATTACTAATCGCAGCGAACACACCGGGCAATGCATATTTTTTCATGCCAAGCGCGAGCGCCATTTTTCGTACTGTAGTCTCTATTGTAGCTCTTTTGGCTCCTGCTTTAAACACAAGGAAAGGCTTTCTATCCGTTCGCTGCATTTTATTAGCAAATAAAATAGGGTCTTTTGGATCATCACTATCACAAGCATACAGATAATAGACACCTGGATGTCTTGGGACAGGTAAGGTCATAGTACTACCTGTATGGATCTTTGAAATACTTCTTGTCATGCGGGCAATAGCTCCTCCATCAGCAGGGTCTAGCCCAAGGTTTTCCCAAGTCTCGGCATTGAGCTCAATTCCTTGCTGTGCTAAGAGCCTTACTCTGTCGTGTAGCTCGCCGACTCTACAAAAAGAGTAAGAGGGTGCTTTAGAATCTACAGGCGCTACTTCTGGTGATTGGATGAAAATTGAAGTTAGAAGTCTTGCCGCTGCCATAATGTAGTCCTTTTATATTTTAGATAGCTCGTGTATAGTTTTCTTTTGCAAGTGAAACAAATTAACAAAAAATGCTCGGGAAACGTACCATGTACATAGATTTAAACAAAAGACTAATTAGAACACTCCCATGAATAAAAAAGTACTTGGTGTATTCCAACTTGTTATGATCAATGTGATCGCAGTAGATAGCATCCGCTCTCTTGCGATCTCAGCTGAGTATGGGTTTTCATTAGTATTTTTCTATATCCTTGCCGGCATTACCTTTTTTATCCCTAGTGCACTCATTTCAGCAGAGCTTGGCTCTGGCTGGCCTAACACAGGTGGTATCTATGTATGGGTAAGAGAGGCCTTCGGAAGTAAGTGGAGCCTTATTATTATTTGGCTTAACTGGATCTATAACGTTGTCTGGTATCCAACGATTATGGCGCTTATTGCAGGTACACTGACTTATCTGTTCGATCCTGCACTTGCGACTAATAAACTCTATATGAGCTCAATGATCCTTGTGCTTTTTTGGGGAGCTACCTATATCAACTGCCTTGGGATGAAAGCTTCCTCATGGCTCAGTACTGCTGGCGCTATTATAGGAACAATCCTTCCCATGGTACTGATTTCTATCCTTGGTCTTGTTTGGATTTTTAAAGGTCACGAGTCTCAAACAGCTTTTACAATAAAAAACTTTTTTCCAAGTAAAACAAACATTGATGATCTTGCTTTTTTAAGCAGTGTCTTTTTTGGACTGATAGGTCTTGAGATGGCAGCCACACATGCTGCTGAAATGAGGAATCCCACAAAAGACTACCCGAAGGCTCTTGGGATCTCTGTTGTGATTATTCTTGTGACAATTGTATTTGCATCACTTAGCATCGCAATCGCTGTACCAAAGGCTGAGCTAAGTCTTGTGACTGGAGCTCTTCAAGGCTTTAAGATTCTTCTTAACAGATTCGATCTAGGTTTCCTTGTTCCTGTGATGGCATTATTTATCGTACTTGGCGGCTTGGGAAGTGTTGGCGCTTGGGTGATTGGACCAACTAAAGGTTTGCTTGCAGCAAGTAGAGACGGATCCCTTCCAAGTTTTCTTTCTAAAGTAAACAAGCATGGAGCTCCTGTTCGCATTCTTGTTCTTCAAGGAGCAATCGTATCGCTTCTTTGTTTTGCTTTTGTGATCATGCCAACAGTTAACAGCACGTTTTGGCTACTCTCTGCTATCACAGCTCAGCTCGCTATGATTGTATATCTCTTTTTGTTCCTGTCAGGGATTAAGCTTCACTTTGATAAACCCGACGTTCCGAGAGAGTTCCGCATCCCGCTAGGCAGGATCGGTATTATCGTCACAACTCTTCTTGGTGCCTTTTCTTGTCTTGCCACAATTGGCTTTGGCTTTATTCCCCCAAAGATGCTTGGGATCTCAAACGTTTTTGAGTATGAGCTTTCTCTTATTGGTGGGATGGCTCTTCTTTGTATCTTGCCTTACTTGATTCACAAACTTTCTAAGTAACGGGCTCATAAAAATTTCATGAGTCTCACCCTCGCACGTATGAACCTTATCGATTTTTTTAAAACAAACGCCCATATAAGCCTTTTTAGCGATTAAATTATCTACTTCAGGATCTACAACGCAGTAAGAGTATTCATGCGCAACAACAGTACTTAAAAAGCTTTGGATCAACTTTCTTGAAAGCCCTCTACCAAGATAAAGCTCCTCTCCAATAAACATATCAAGACCTGCTGCTTTTTTAAGCTTAGGATGTTTCAGTGTGTTTAACTTGTAAAAACTCGTGGCAGGGAAATACTGCACGTAGCCAATAGGAGTATCATGATACCATGCAACAAAACCATCTATTCCATTTTTCTTTAGGATGTAAGGTTTATACTTGGCATAGGTTTCTTCATAGGACATTGCTTTTTTTGAATACCACCTTTTGACATGAGAGGTGTTCAGCCATTTATGCACTAATGGAAGATCTGAAAAATCTAAAGGTCTAAAGTTCATAATAAGCCCCACAGATATCTAAGAGCATGCATCATACAAGAACTGCATTAAGAGAAGCACGAATAAAAAGAATAAAGATGTTATTCGCGATTTAAGATCATTGTTTTTGAGCTTTTAGCAAGAAGCTCTTCCGAGAGTACTTTATGAAAGTTTTCAGAGCTACAGGAAGTACCGCAGGTAAAAAGATCTACAAAACAAGACCCATGTTCTGGATAAGTATGTATGCTTGCATGGCTTTCAGAAAGAAGAGCTACAAGCGTTACTCCATGAGGAGCAAACTTGTGCACTGTCATGTTTAAAAGACTTGCACCAGAGCCTTCTATAGCTTTGCATAAAGCTTCCTTTAGATGCTTAACATGATCAAGCAGTTCTGGATCGCAGTCGTAATAGCTTGCTACAAAATGTCTGCCGACGAATGCAAAATCATCATCCTGCATATCTTCTGCAAAAACAAAAGAGTTTAATAAAAGAAAAAAAGAAGTGACTTGAATAAATCTATATATCGAGTTCAATGCGCTATAATCTTGCTTAAGGTTTTAATAGAAGTAGAAAGATTCTGTTTTAAAGCTACTATCTTAGCGTTATCATTATGTTTTTTTTCAAGCGATTTTTTAACTTCCTTAAGAAGAAAAAACTGCGCATGCATTTTAGGAGACTTTAGTTCATCCCAAGTGATCGGCATTGCTATAGGAGCTTTTGGAAGAGCGCGAACAGAATAAGGAGCGACAGCTGTTTGAGAGTAGCTATTTCTTAAGTAATCAATGAATACTCTTTTACCTCTTTTACTTTTTCTAACTTCCGTTGTGTATTTTTTAGGCTCTAAATCGCTCATATAACTTGCTACATCTTTTGCAAAAGCTCTTACCTTATCAAACTCAAGTGCTTGTGTAATAGGAACAACAACATGCAAGCCTCTTGAGCCTGTTGTCATGACGTAGCACTTTAAAGAAAGCATATCCTCTAAAATCTCTTTCAGTAAAAAAGCAGCTTCACGAACAAGCTTGAAACCAGAAACACTTGGGTCTAAATCAAAAATCACTCTATCTGGTTTAAGCGAAGCTTTTTTACTAAGAGCTGCATGGAATGTGATGGTCCCTTGATTCACAAGGTATGTTAGAGACTCTTTGTTATTACAAAGATGCATGTTAATAAAAGAGCCATCTTTTTTTGACGTTTTTAAAAGCTTTAAAAAAGCTGGGGGTTTCTTTTTACAGTCCTTCTGTAAAAAGCCTTTTTTCTCGATCCCTGATGGATATCTTTCAAGGGTCACCGCCCGGTCCTTAATAAGGGGCTCCATAAGGGGGTATATAAGGTGGTAGTAGTCTATAAGGTCATTTTTGGTAATCTTTTCCCCGGGGAAATATACCTTATCTGGGCTTGATATCTCTTTTGTCACGCTCTCCCCTTTACCCCTAAATACTCCCTATAGGTCCATATGTCAATTGATTCTATCTAATTGCATCTAAAGTGTTTAAGCAGTCTATTTTTTTCATACTTCTTATTATCAACAGTTTGTATTTTTAAATTTATGTTTATATTGTTTATAAAGCGATTTTTTGATAAAATCGAACCATAGGGCTTGTTCCGCCCTGAAAAATTAAGAGGTAAATATGAAAGCAATAAACATTAGTAATAATAACTTTAATACAATTGCAAACGTTGCTAACCCTCCGAAATCTCAAGCGAGTCAAGAGCGAAGCAAAGCCGCAGAGGCTTTTGACGCTGTTAAAACAACAAGATCAAAGACAGACAAAGTGATTAACGGTTCTATGGGGATGGATGATGACACCACCTCAAAAACTAAAAACTTATTAAAGTCCAAAGAGTCCATATTTGGGGAACAAAGGCCATTTATTAGTCTGCAAGGAAGAGTTGCAAGCTAAGGCTTTTTATATACGGGAAAGGCTTGCATGCTCAGTTTGCAAGCCTTAACACACTTACTACAGGGTCGCGCTTACCTTTAAAGGCGTAACATAGGTAGGAGTAGTCCTTTTTGGGTAACCCTTAAAAGGACTTTTTTAACACGACAAAATAATCAATGCCTTGATTCTACTCTTTTTATTGTTTGAGTATGATCTCCTTCGAGATCAGCTTTAGAAAACGATCTTGTAGAAGGCAGTTGAATCTCAATGTTATTCATTTCCATCATTTTCACTGTTGCTGTATTAAACTCTAAGTCTATTACATGACCTCCTCTCTTTCGATCTTCTGCGGCAAAATGTAGATGTAAAATAGGAACATTTACGCCAGAAAGGTACATCGGGTACCAAAAAGCTACTAGGGATCCTTTTACATTCTGCAGCTGGAATTCATACTGCTCTTTTACAGCTTCTGTAAATTTAACAAACGGCTTGCTCTGAGGTTTTAGACTTCTTAAATTAAGACGAGTAAATGTTCCATCTATACGAAATGCATACGGAGCATTGACATTGTAGAATTTATCTTCAATAGCTTCTTGAAGCGCATGTATATCTTTGATATTTCTTACCATAAATGTCTTTTGCGGCTCAAAAAAACAGACACTTGCAAATGGAGTCATCAGTCTAGAGCTTGCTGGTTTTAGATAGCCTTTTGGGTCTATATGATAGTACTCACCTTGTACAGCTATCAGCTCTCCATCAAGGTTGTTTACAGTACCAATTCCAAAATCTCCGAATTCCCTTAAGCTTTTCACTTTAAAATCACCATCATAAACTCCATTAAGTAGCGCTGAAAAAGTAGACACTTGAAAGACTTTATGAGCTCTTTGCTGCCTTGCAGTAAGAGGAGTAAATGATGCGCATATTACAATGAGCATAGCAATAAATGGTTTCATGGCTTTTCCCTAGGTGTTTAATAATTTTGGCAAAACACGCCAAATTATGTTTATAAGAACTTATTTCTATTTTTTCAAACAGAGTTTCATTAAGGAAGGCAAGAAGGGTAATTCTCGTCACAATAGGTTTCTTTAATAAAGAAAAGAAGAATGAATGAGACAAGTAAATAAAGGGGTAGCGTTGAGAGTGAAAGCTTATAAGCAAAAACAGAAAAGATACGTGCACCTTTTTCCATCGTGCCATCCCAGAACACATCGAGAATCTTTCCCGTTAAAGGATCTGAAATAGCGCCTATCAACGCATCAAACGTATTCATAAAGCCTATTGCTGTTGCAGCAAAGATCGGCGCTATGATTTCTTTGATCATTGTAAAAGAGAGGAGGAAAGTACTTATGGTAAGCCCAAAGCCGAATAGCAAAAAGCCAAGTAGCATTTGTGACGATATGGGAGCGTAGATCACAAGCCCCATACAGATGGTTGCAAGGAACGTTCCGAGATACATGATTTTTTTTCTAGAGCCAAAGAGATCTGATAGGTACCCACAAAGAGGAGCCCCTACAGCAAATCCAATAAAGATAAGAGAGATTTGGTGCGCTGCGCCTGCGTGGGGCAGTCCTGTATACTGCATAAGAAAAGGCACTCCCCAAAGTCCACCAAATACAGAAACAGGAGCGAATGCTAGGCCGCTATAAATAGAAAGAAGCCAAGGCTGCTTTTTCTTAAAGAGCTCTTTAAACGCCATCTTAATGTCTGTTTTGCTTGGGATAATACGGACATCTCTTTTATTTTCAGGGTGATCACGAATAGCCACATAAAACAAAAAAGCAAGACCGAGACCTGAGTACCCTATAATCTGCAGAGCGACTCTCCAACCAACAGCTGAGATGAATAAAGATAGTGGAGCTTGACCACCAACAGCTCCAAGCATCCCAATAGACATCATCAATCCTGCCATAAAGGCAAAACGCTTAATAGGAAACCAGTTCGCTGTAATTTTTAAGCAGTTAATCGCCGAAAATGCCGCTCCAATCCCAGTTAGGAATCTACCTAGCATGGCAACCCAAATAGAGTCTGTAAACCCTAAGCAAATCGTTCCTAAGGCGCAAAAGAGTATCGCAATCGATGTCACTTTTCTTGGTCCGTAGCGATCTACTAAAAGTCCTGCTGGAATTTGCATAAGCAAGTAAGAGTAGAAGTAGCAAGCGGCAAGGTTACCAAGTTCTGCACCATCTATATGGAAATCGCTCATTAAAGAAGCCGCCATCACACTGGGGCTTACTTCGATCGCATACTTATAAAACAGAAATAGAGTGCTTAAAAACCAAACAACCCAACCATAGGGACGCTGCATACTTTTTTCCATAGAGACTCCTTTTTCTTCTGTATAAAGGAAATAGAATCAACGGAAAAGGAATTATTTAATTGTGATATCTAAATAATTAAGAAGGCTGATTGCGTTCACAGAATCAAAGACAGCTTTTTTCAAATCATTATTCAGTGGATCTATTTGTAGATTCGTAGCTTCTAGAAAGTTTGCCATACGAAGGTTGCAGTGATGAAATTTAGATCCCTTAAGGTTAGAGCCTTGAAAATTTGAACTAGTAAGGTTTGTTTCGATAAAGTCACAATCTTTAACCTGACAGTTAATGAAGTTCGTTTTTGAGATTTGCAGGCCTGAAAAGTTGCAACCAATTAAACTACAGTCTTCAAAGTGAACGGACAAGAGAAAAGAATCTAACTGATAAAGTTTTAGAGCAGAGAGCTTGCATCCTTTGAAGGTCACCTGATTAAATCTTGCCTTTTCAAGACTTAAATTACTTAGCATGCAGGAGTGAAACTCACATTCAGAAAATATTGCGTTTTGCATCAGGCTTTCTATGAACTTACATGAGCTGAATTTGCAATTTGTATAAGACTTACTTTGTTGATCTACTTCGAAAACAAGCTTATCAAAGCTCTTATTCCCAGTTTCTTGGCGAGTATTCACAGGTTCCCTCAGCTAGTATGACCAGCAGAGTATATGTATTTGAGGATATTTAGGCAAAAAAAAGACTGCGCCACGCGGCGCAGTCTTTATATAAACTCGACTCAAGACGTATCTTACTTCGACCCTTTCTTATTCACTCTAGGCTTATGCATCGCACATGCGTATGTAACGATAGCAAAGTAAAGTGCTAAGAGATAAGCGAATGCTGTAACTACTGGATCGTAATTGTTTTGATAAACAGCGATACCTGCTGAAAACCAAACCATTGTGCATCCAAATCCTACGTCACTTCTCCAGTGCATGAATAATGAACCAAAGAAACCAACTACTAGCATAGCTATTACTGTCCAAGCAGTTTGGCCGATTCCCCACCAAATGAGGTTGTAACGAATACAGAACATTGCAGTCTCAGAAACAACTCCAAAAATCACTGAAGCAGCTAAGATTGAAAATGGGAAGTGCACACACCAGTAGAAGCAGCGTGTAACTTTTGTTCTACCGATACCAAGTTCGATAAAGATGTAGAATAGCGCTACTGCCGCGATTATTGTTGCTACGAATGCTAGCCACTGAACGTCATAAAAGAACCCGAAAGTCCAGATGATGTTAGCAACCACAAATACGTACCATGGTGCGTCGATAGATCTTAAGACCTTATCGTTCTTTCTTTTGCTAACACCTTGATAGATGATAAAGCAAAGTAGAAATACGAATTCAACGATGTAGAAGATGTACCAAACGTAGGCAGATGCCATAAAGTCTGGGTTGTATCTTGATACAACGTCCATTAGATAGTTATTGTTGTAAGGTACAGTAACCGCAGTAACACTCACCGCAAATAACGCCACATAGGCGATAATGTTGATGATTTGTCTTGCAAGATTCTGACCAGCTTCAGCTCTTGTTGCCATATATATATGCTCCCTGGTTGAGTTTATATATTATTAATTTCACAGTATAAAATTCTTTAATATAAAAACAAGTGTTTAACGAATTAATTTAAAATATTTTAAAAATTTTTTACTTGGAAAAAATAATGGAATTTCACTTGAAATTTGTTCAAAAATAGACATGGTTGATGCTTCATAAGGAAAATGAATTATTCCTTTAAACC
>JAJACS010000003.1 GCA_022601395.1 Chlamydiia bacterium
AGCAAACGATCTAGAAGTATCCATCTCGCTTGTAAAGAAAGTCAAAGCTTATCAGATGGATCAAAAGCATCAGAAATCGCTTAATATCTTGCTTGTAAAACTCCTTTTGCAAACAGAAAACATCCAAGAACTAGACGAGATTTTTTCTACTTTTGAAGAAGAAGAGCTAAACAACACAAGATCCCTAATATACTTCTTTAAAGTATGCTTGCTTTGGAAAAAGCAAGGTAAAAAAGCTGCACAAGAACTCTTTGAAAAGGTACCTCTTGATACCTTTCCACATCCACATATCCTTGCGACTCATACAATTTTAGAAACTCTCCCAACACATATCGAAACAAAAGCCTTATTTTGGGAAAAGTATCAAATGTATAAGAAGCTCGCGCTTTTTTATGCAGCTATAGGCAAGGACAAAAAAGCAAAAGAGTACAAGAAAATGCTTCTACGTATCGAGCAAGATTCTCATACTGCTGGCTGATTGAATCCCGTACGCCCTCTCCTTGCAGCATGTGACGCTAGATCTCTTTTACCCATCCAGCCTATGCCTTCATGGTAATGATAGGGCCGGCTTCCTTCGAGCATTCTACCAACAAATGTTTTTGTAGCAACACTGCGAACTGCAGAGATCACACCATCATGCACCTGCAATTCAGGGGCATTTTCTCTATTATTAAGTTCTGTAACTGTATATCCCTGCCAGTAGTCTCGAATATACTCTCTTGTTTTAGGTGGCTTAATGGAAGTACAGCCATCTAATTCTCTAATAACTTGTCCATGTGTATCCTTTTTTGACACAAGCCTAGTTACAAGTTTCCAACCATCATCGTTATAACAATCAAGTAGCGGTTCCCAAACACCAGCTGCTATACCTGGTATTTCGTCTGTGTATTTCATTAATCTGACAGTCCTATCTTTATCATCTACAGCAACTGTAAACCACCTAGCCTCTCTTATAAAGCTCAAGTCAACGATTCTTTGGTAGAAAGAACCTTCTTGATCGTTATGCACAACTGGCACGCATCTTTGAGCAAAGACCTGATGCGTTAACCGCTGCCTATTAAACATATCACCGAGATACATAATACTCCTTTTATTTGAAAAAAATTATTAAATAGGAGAGAAAGTATAACAGAACTAAATGAAAATTAAGAGGGTAAAATGGCAAGAAAAGATACAAAAGCAATAAGAAAGAGACTGGTGTATGAAGGATTTTTTGATTTTCGTGAAGATATCCTTCTTGATCACAACCAGCAAGAGTACCAGTACAACTTTCTTGTTGCAAAAGCTGAAGCTTGCGCTATTTTGCCTGAGATAGAAGAAAATAAGTTCGTCTTAAACTATGAATATAGGTACCCCGTAGGGAGGACGATACTCTCTTGCCCAGGTGGAAGGCTCGATGAGGGCGAAGACCCTGTATTTGGGGCTAAAAGAGAGCTTCTCGAGGAAACTGGCTATGAAGCTAAAGAAATGATCAACCTGCATCTATTTTACCCATTCCCTTCTGTATGTGATCAAAGGGTACACCTTTTCCTCGCAAAAGGTCTTACTAAAGTAGCAGAACCAAACCTAGATCCACTTGAGGAAATAGAAACCAAAATCCTCACTATGCAAGATATCAAAAAACTAGACTACGAAGAGTTCCCAGCAGACGGGGTTCTACACAGCTTACTTTTTCATAGAAATTTGTATCTTTCAGATTAATCTGGATTGGCATTTCCATAAGCAATCATGACTTTTGCAGGAAGCTCAGGTCTCAGCTTATAGGAACTTTCATACTCAAGCAGCTCAGCGGCATTTAATCCATGCAGAGAAAGCCAGTCTGTAAACTCTGTAAGAAATTCATTAGCCTTTATTGAGTCGTTTTGATTAAGAGACTCGGTAATTTTATCTGCTAGGGATACATTGAGTAAAGCTATCCATTTTTTGATAAGAAAGCTCTTCATTTCGGCAGCAACTACTGTATAGAGTTCATCAAACTCTGCTTTAGTTGAAGTTAAACCCGAAACTTCAACTTTGCAAAAACGAGCTACATGAAAGAGTGCCGCATGAAGCTGCAAATGATCATCATACGTTTCTCGATTTGGCGTCGGGAAGCCTTCCTTTCTTAAGAAATACTCTAAAAATGAAGAGATATGAGCATCTTGTCCTGATTCTCCGTTATAGAGAGTATTAAAAAGTTTTGAAATTGCCTGATTCAGGTTTTCACTAGAAACTTTTTCAAGAAAGCTCTCAAAGCCTTTTTTTTCACTGTCTTGATTTGCCACAGTTTGAGAAAAAGAAACGTCACTTGATCTATTTACAAATAGCTGCCTAATTCTTGTTGAAAACACAGTATAGCAAACCTCTGCCCCATCTAGTAAAAAGAAAAACTGTTCGTTAAGAGCTGCGAAGCTCTTATACTTCCCTTTTTGGATATCTGCGGCAAAATGCTTAAGTATTTTTTCTAGGTGATCGTAAAATAGCTCTTCTTCCCCCTCAGGAATTGCATTGTCTCTTTTTCTTGTTTTGATCGTCGTAAGAAGCGAATGTAATACCTTTGCTTTATCTACTTTTTTACTCTTAGCTCCTTTCAAAGTAACGATATTCTCTTTGTTCTCCCCAGCATTTAAATAGTCCTTATATTCTCTATCATCGAGATCTTCGTAGGCTTTTTGAATCAATTTATAAGGATCAATCTCACCAAGATCTATATCTGGGATTTTCTTTTTTAAGAATGCTAAATAATCTTTTATTGTTAAGAAAGTAGCAGAAGGTTTTGCTATTCTTTTTGAAAACTTTCTAATCAGCTCAGGGCTTGCGATCGTTTCCAATAGTTCAAGATGCATCTTTATACTGGCTTTCTTATTTAATGCTTCTGAATCTTTAATAGGACCTAAGAATGTCGGTACAAGTAAATTTAGTGAAAGAGGCTCGAATATTTTTCTGTTAAACCTTAATTCATCTTGCGTAAGTATCTCCCTGATACCTTCATTCAGTTCCTGTGATTCACAAAACCCATGTATAAGCCTGATAAAACTGGTACACCTTAAGTCACAATCTGGCATTGACTTTATTAAATCATATGCAGCATCGGATTTTGGGTTTCTTCTTACAAGAACATCAATAGGAAGTTCTCCTGCGTGGCTCTTTTCATTTGCAAGCTCTGGTGCCTCTTCAAGAATCCATCTTATTAGGGATATAGAAGATCTAATACATGCGTTATGTAGTAAAGTAAAACCATCAGGTAACTTTTTTCTTAATAAACTAGGGTCAAGCGCTATAAAAAACTTAACGATATCCAATAAGCCACTACTTGAAGCATAAGCAACTGGATGATAGCCACTAGCATCGCATATATCCTTTAGCTCTGGATCAAGAGAATGCAAATATTGAACAATTTTTAGACTTTTAGCGCGGACTGCTTCGGCTATAAGTGTGCGATTATTGCTTGCAACCCCGTAAAGCAGGCTAGGGTCTTTGTTCAAAAGGTACTTCAATGCTTTAATATTTTTACCCCAACATGCATTAAAAGCAGCACTCTTTCCACTTGGATCAACTTTATTTATAAGGTCTGGCTCTTTATCTAGAAGCCAATCTAAAAGTTCCAAGCAACATTCACTTTCACGCTCTGCAGCCATATGAAGTGGAGTTTGACCATATTTGTTGTAAATATTGATTTGACTAGGATCTATACTATGGATCCATTTTGCAAGGTCAATATATTGCGATAGGCATGCTTTGAAAAATACTGTTTCTTGATCATTATCCACAGAGCTTAGGAAGTCTGGGCGAAGGGTTAAAATATGCTCTGCTAATTCTCTATTACCGAACCTACAGACTATGTGAAAGGTATTCTGACCAACTTTATCCACATCCTCTATAAGTGCAGGGTTCTTCTCAAGTAACCATTTTAAAAACTCAATATCACCTTTTTCTGCTATCTCAGAGATCAAAGGGTCAATAGGCTTTTCTGTTACAAAAGAGGGGTGCTTGTCATAAAGCCACTTTGCACGCTCTAGATTATTTGAGCGTAAAGCGTAAACAAACAAACTATCTCCTGTAAACTTTTTAGCAATGAGGGAAGGGTCCAACTTTAGCAACTTTTCAGCAAGAGAGTACTCTTCATCTTCCAGAAGCCAATTCATCCTAGAGTAATCCGCAGGTTGTAATAAGGTAGGATCTTGCTCATAAAGCCAACTGACTACCCCGAAATCCATGTTATCGAGAGCGAGTTGAAAAGCATCCACACCTGATACGTTTTCTTCTCCAATGAAACCCGGTCTTAAGTTGTGAATCAACTTCACAACTTCTAAGCTACCAAGTTCGCAAGCTTGCATGAGAGCGTTCGATCCACCTTTTGACTTAACATCAATAAGTGTTGGGTCAAGATCTAGTACTTTTTTTACAAAGCCTATATCTGATGTGCCAAAAATCACATGAGCAGATGGAACATACCCAAACCTTAACTCTTCAAGAAACTTCTCTCTCCCAAGTTTTTTTAAAAACCAGTCGAACGCTTTTTCTCTAGAGTTCAAGCACACTTTATAAAGCCCAGAGCAGCTCCATTTATCAAATTTTGTAAATATTGATGGGTCAGAGCCAAGTTTACGGTAGCTCCACTCCATTATTTCTACGTCACCCAATTCACAGGCATCATTGAAAATCTCAAAATAGTCATAAGTAGTTTGTGCAAGCGTCCTATGATCTAAGGATGCTGCATTTTCTAATAGAGATTCAGTATCTCCTTTTATTCTACGCATCAGATAGCGAAATTCTCTGTTACCTTTACCTGATGAAACACCTGATTTGATCTTTTCTTTTTCAACCTCTGTATACTGAAACTTCTCAACTACCTTCGTAAACAAAGCAAAAAGACTTTTTGACTTATCTTCTGAAAATAACTCCTCAAAATATAAGTCGTCTTTAACACCTTCTGAATTACTAAGTGATTTTGATATATCAGTTAGCCCCTGCTTTACAGCTGAAAACACTTCTTCAACCGAAAGCTCCATAGGTAATCTACCTTTGGCAGCATTTCTTTCAGATCGATTTACAATACTGAATTTTTTACCTTTTGCATTTGAATGGACCATACTACAGCTATAAGCACTAGATGTAAGCATGGAGTGTATTGGATGTAAAGTGACCATTAGGATAATTCTCAAATTGTTAACCGAGAATATAATACCCTAAATGTTCTTAAATAGCATTATGTAACAATATGCAAAAGACTGAATAAATTGATGGATTCAAATAGATTTTATCTAATTTAGTCACTCAACATGTAATAAAACTATTTAATATATACTTTCTGAACGAGCTGTAGAATCCCCATATTTGATTCTATTTTCGAATTCCCTAAGCGCCTGAAACTGCAGTGGCTTAAGATTCATCGGGGGTCTAAGCGCTCTTGTTTCTCTATAAGCTTCAACAAAGCTCATTTGCTTATGTTTAATCTGATAAGCAAGATAACACATCACAGACCTTCCCATGCCAGCTTTACAGTGGATGTAGATACCACTTTTATTTTCATGAATAAAGTCAGCTGCTTTATGCAGGTCTTCAATAGAAATAGGTGTCATATCTTCAACAGGAATTAGCTGCTGATTAACACCGAGTCTTGTCCAGTCATTAGGAGTCACAGGGTCTGTGAAAAATGTCTTTGTTGTCACTTCAAAGTCCTCTAACACTGAAAGCACAGAATGGATTTGCAGATCCCTGATGAGGAGATCATGATGTCCATGAGACTTTAGAGGAAGTGCTCCTAGATAAATCCCTTCTTCTAACTTGTTATAATACGGGGAATCCATCAATCCAATATTTGTGAGTGTTGCTTTCATAAAGTTGTAAACCATCACAAGCTCATATAAAAGAGGCTTTGGAAGCTTTTTAGAAAAAGCTGCAAAAGAAGTAAATGTAAGGGTGATACCTGTAAGAGATACAGGAAGAGGACATACTGTAAAAGCTACTCCCATTGTCCCAAAGGTCCAAAGCAGTGGAGAAGAAAAATACCGATAAGCCACATCTGCTACTTTATCAGCTTCAGCGGATCTATACTCTTGGAAATCCTCAAGCCTTGCTACTAATTCACCAATATTTGTAGGTGAAACCGAATCAATAGTACTCATTACGCAGATACCCTTTCTTGTGACGTTTTTGAAATGTTACTTAAATTAAATCTCTCACCTATTTTAGGAAGAATAACTGATTCACTTAGGTGTCTGTACTCATCTTGAGCCAATAGGTCATCTAGCCTTGTGTAAGGATCTTCTAGCACCTCTTTAGCCTGGCGGTATGCCCCAAAATGATAGGGAAGCATAAGCTTAGCACCGAGTTTTTCAAAAGCAAGAAGCGATTGCTCACAATCAAGATGAACAGAAAGCTCTCTTTCTGGAGCTATCGGAAGCACAGCAAGATCAATGCTTCCAAATACATCTTTTACTTGCTCAAATAAACCCTCCTGAAGGGCTGTATCACCTGCTATATAAACCGTAGAACTTCCATCTTGAACAACAAACCCTTGCCAGTGCGAAGCATTCATATCTGTCACTCCTCTCATGGATCCATGCTGAGCTGGAATCGAAGTTATCGAAACTTCCTTACCATCTTTACTAAGAGTCATTTTTTCCCACCAAGAAGTGTCATGTACTTTGGTATACCCTTTCTCTTTGAAGAAAGTATCAAAGTGCTTTGGGACCATCGCAAGTGGTTGCATGTCTGATAGAGAAGCTACCGCTCTTTCTTGGCAATGATCATCATGATTATGAGTTACCCCTACAAAATCAAGGAGTGGAAGCTCCTCAAGAGCAATACCTGGTTTGGTATGCCTTTTAAAAAGTATACCTACCGAGTCAAATGCAGGGTCAAAAAGAAGGTTAAAACCGGCTAGCTGAAGTAGCATAGAAGCATGGCCAAGCCAGGTGACTTCAAGGTTTTCTGATCGGGATAGTGGCTCCCATTCTTTACATAAAGAATTTACATCTTCAAGGTTCGTTACTTTTGAAAACATACCTGGGAACAGTAGTCTGATTGTTTCAACAAACTGGGAGAAGACTGCCTCTCCTACGTAATTGACAAACCTACCATTTTCTCTTACAGGCTTAATGAGATCTTCTCTATTCACAGAAGAGAGTTGAATTTCTGCCTCTTTTGGGTTTTTAAGATCTGTTTCAATGCCAAAGAGCCAAGAAGAGTTTGTTCTATGTACACATGCTGAAACTTTTTCCACGAGGATCTTTTGCTTTTCTTGCAAAAGATCCATCGAAGAAACCTTTATTAGAAGGTCCTTACAGACAGCTTTTAAGTGATTTTCATGAAAAGAAAAAAAGAAAGCACTCACATAGTAGTACACTTTCTCACCAAGAGTCGCTCTTTTAAGCTCTTTATCCTGGTGTATTGAGATATTCCATGGACTGTTCCTTTCAAGAAAACAGAGTTCTAGGTTGGAAAAATCACTTGATATATTCATAACTTCCTTTAAATGTAAGGAAGAATGATACAAGAATACTTGAATAGTTTGAACGTAATTTTCTACTTAAAAAGCGTCGGCTCTAGATACTAAGTCATCTATACGGCCTTTTGAATGCTCTATTGATATCTTCATAGAAACAATTTTATCACTAAGAGAGCGTATTCTTACTTTAAAATCGTTCAGTCTCTCTGGTATATGTGAAAAGCAAGAAGCGTCTTTTAGAAAACGCGCAAGAAATTTTTTGAAGGTATTTAGGATCATTTCTTTGCAGTTAAGAAGTTTTCTCTCAATCTCAATATCAAAAGAAATCTTATCCTTGAAGTCTATCTTCTGAGGCTCTTCTGTTTTATAGAAGCCTTCAATCATCTTAGCTTGATCTTTAGCGCCACGCGCGGAAAAACCACTGATGCTCGTAACTTTATCAAAGATAGAATCATCCATATTTACCTATGAGGTTATTGAACCTTACCAACCATTATATCATTTTTTGACTAAAATTAGCATTTTAAAATAATTATTACAATACAATTTGAAAAAAAACTATGATCTTCTGGGTAGCTTTGACTTTCACCAGTCAATATGCTAGAGTTTTGCCCTAATTTACCCCACATGAGAATATTTATGGATAGATCCTCAAGGTTCATTATGGGCCGCAACTGTATCAACGAAGTACTAAGCACAAGTCCAGAAAGGATTCTAAAGGTATACACCTGCCAAAAGAATGAGGAAGATGCACTTTATACAGAACTTCAAAAAAATAAAATTCAGATAAAGAAAGTTTCGAAATCTGAGATTGCGAAAATGGTGAACTCAGAGTCTCACCAGTCTTATGTTGCTTCTGTTAAAGAAACACCAAATATTCATATAAGAGATTTTATTGATGAATCCAAAGACAAGGACCATAGCCTTGTTCTGATGCTAGACTCCATATTCGATCCTCAAAACCTTGGCACGATCATGAGAGCTGCCGAGTGTTTCGGAGTAGACCTTGTTATTTACTCTAAAAACAGAGGTTCTGACATCACTCCTACTGTGACTAAAACAAGCGCTGGAGCAACAGAACTTGTACCTATCGCAAAAGTCTCGAATCTCGCAGACGCTATGCAAACCTTCCAAAAGGCTGATTACTGGTCTTGCTGTGCAGATGTTGGAAAAAGATCGCAGTCCTTGTATGAGTTCGAGTTTCCTGAGAAAACCCTCCTCATTATGGGATCTGAGGGAGAAGGCGTAAGACCTCTTTTAAAAAAGAAATGCGACTTCCATATCAGCATTCCCATGCTCGGTCAGATAGACTCTTTGAACGTCTCCCAGGCAACCTCGGTTCTTTTAAATAGCTATAGAAGTGCTTTTAGCTCTAACTAAAATTTACAACCTGGTTATAGACTTCTTATGCATCCTTTATGTTTAAAGGAAATCCCATACAATTTTGACTTTCAGCACTTACTATGCTAGAGTTTAACGCTAAAGAAACCCATATGAGATGAAAAATGACAGAAGAGCTCCCTAAAGCTTATGACCCCACACAAGTAGAAGAAAAATGGTACCGTTTTTGGGAAGATGGAGGCTTTTTTAAAGCAGATCCAGAATCTGACAAACCTCCCTACTGTATCATCTTACCCCCTCCTAATGTCACGGGAGTGCTACACATGGGTCATGCCCTTGTTGACACTGTGCAAGATGCTCTCATACGCTATAAGCGCATGTCAGGCTTTGAAGCGCTTTGGCTCCCAGGTCTTGATCATGCAGGCATTTCCACGCAGACTGTTGTTGAAAGAAATCTCATCGCAAAAGAAGGCAAAAGAAGAACCGATTATACAAGAAAAGAGTTCTTAAAGCATGTATGGGACTGGAAAGAGTTAAACGAATCAAGAATCGTTGAGCAGCTTAAAAAAGTAGGGTGCTCTTGCGACTGGTCTAAAAAACGCTTCACCATGGATGAGGCTTCCAACAAAGCTGTTCGTAAGATTTTTAAGAAAATGTACGATCAAAACCTTATCTATCGTGGCGACTATCTTGTTAACTGGGACCCTGTAACGCAAACAGCTCTTGCAGATGATGAAGTGGAGCATGAAGAAAGAGAGTCAAGCCTTTGGTATATCAGATACCCTTTTGCAGATGGATCTTCTGAAATCTGCATCGCAACAACAAGGCCAGAAACGCTTCTTGGTGATGTTGCTGTTGCTGTATCTGCAAGTGATGAGCGCTACAAAGAGCATATTGGTAAAAAACTTCTTCTTCCTCTTGTGGATCGTGAAATCCCGATCATTGCAGACCATTATGTTGACAAGGAGTTTGGAACAGGAGCTGTAAAAATCACCCCAGCTCACGATTTTAATGATTACGAAGTGGGATCCAGGAACAACTGTGAAATGATTAATATCATGACACCTGATGGTCACATCAATGAAAATGGCGGAGAGTTCCAAGGCCTTAGCATGCTAGATGCTCGAGCAAAAGTTGTTGAAAAACTTAAAGAGAAAGGCTTCCTTGTAAAGGTTGAGCCGCACACAAACCGTGTTGGCGTCTCCTACAGATCAAAAGCTGTAATCGAGCCTTATCTATCCAAGCAGTGGTTTGTGCGTATGGAGCCCTTTAAAGAAAAGCTCATGCGACTTGTGAAAGATAATGACATAAAAATGGTGCCAAAACATTGGGAAACAACTTACTTCCACTGGATCTCTAACTTAAGAGACTGGTGCATATCAAGACAGCTTTGGTGGGGGCATCAGATCCCTATTTGGTACAACAAAGACAACCCTGAAGAAATGATCTGCTCTTCTGAAGACTCTCTTCCAGAAGAGGTGCAGAAAAACCCAGATAAGTGGGTTCAAGATGAAGACGTTCTAGACACCTGGTTTTCTTCTGCTCTGTGGCCTTTCAGCACGCTTGGCTGGCCTGATCAAACAAAAGCTCTTGAGAAATTTTACCCAACCTCTGTTCTTGTCACAGGACATGACATCCTATTTTTCTGGGTTGCTCGTATGATTCTTATGGGAGAGTTTGCTCTATCTGAAATCCCTTTCCATGAAACCTTCTTACATGGGCTTATCTACGGCAAATCCTACTGGAGAGATGACAAGCACTCTGGAGCCCAGTACGTATCACAGGAAGAGCGTATCAACTACGACCTTGGAGAAACACCGCCAAAAGATGTAAAATCCAAATGGGAAAAGATGTCCAAATCCAAGGGCAATGTCATCGATCCACTTGAGATCATCGATCTTTATGGAGCAGATGCTATGCGCATGGCTCTTTTATCCTCTCTGACTCATGCAAGGCAAATAGACCTTGATAGAAGACGTTTTGAAGAATTTAAAAACTTTGCGAACAAACTTTGGAACTCTGCACGTTTTGTTCTTATGAACCTTACTCAGCAAGAAGACAAAGCGGCTCTTACAGAAGAGATCCTCGAAAAGGGTCTAGATATGGACCTTCTAAAGCTCGAGGATAAGTGGATCTTATCACAGCTGAATGAAAGTATCAGAAAGGTGGAAAAGCATCTAAAAGAGTACGAGTTTGACAAAGCCTCTCAGCTTGCCTACAGTTTCTTTTGGGATAAGTTCTGCGCATATTACGTAGAAATCTCAAAACCTGTCCTATTTGGCAAATCAGGAGATACTAAAGAAAGGGAGAACAAGCAAAAACTACTTCTTATCGTTCTTCTCTCAAGCCTTAGACTTCTTCATCCTATGACACCATTCATTACAGAAGAAATTTTCCAGCGTCTAAAAGAGCAATTCTCAAGCCTCAAGGAAGTGAGTGTTGATCCTTATACAAACGACGCTATCTGCTCACTGCTGAAAGAAAGCTGCATGATTGCACCTTTCCCTAAAGCTCATGAAAAGCATACAAAACAAGTAGAAGAAGACTTCGCTCTACTTGAGAACGCCCTTTATCATGTGCGAAACATCAGAGGAGACATGCAACTCTCCCCTGGCATGGCTTGCGACCTTTACTTCATAGGAGAAAGCAAGAGCACTTCTACAATACAAGAGAACACAAACATCTTGAGCTCTCTTGTGAAAATCTCAAACATCCACTTTGTTTCTGATGTTCCGAAGGATCTAAAATTCTCATCAGGAGTGAAGCTCAAGGATTTCCATATTATTATCCCTCTTCCAGAAGCGATGAAGGACAAAGAGAAGAAACGACTATCCTCGCAGTATGAAAAGCTACAAAACCAGCTTAAAGGACTTGAATCGAAGCTTGCGAATCCAAGCTTTGTAGAAAGAGCTCCAGAAGCTCTTGTTCAAAATACTAAGAAGTCATTAGAGGATGCCCAAGTACAACTTGGTGAAATCGAAAAGAAACTTGAAATGCTCAAGAATTAAGGGCTCTACTCATAGAGCCCTATTTACCTTATTAAAGTTCGCTATGAAATGCTAAGGGCTTTTTTTTTACGCGCCTTTTTTTCTCTTTGCTCGCGACGAACAAGGTGCTTAAAGGATTTTGTTTCAGCAGCCACTACTCCGCCAAGACAAAACAGACCAATAAGGTTCGGGAACGCCATCAATCCATTTAGAATATTTGCGATACTCCAAATCATCTTAAGGCTTAAAATCGCTCCAGGGAATACTAGTAGCGTATAAATGATGCGGTAGTACTTTGTGGATTTACATCCAAAGAGATACTCAATACATTTCTCGCCATAATATGCCCAACCAATCGTTGTTGAAAATGCGAATGGAATTAGAGCAATTGTAACGATCAAGCTTCCACCTGGTATCACCTCATTAAAAGCTCTTAAAACAAGAGCCGATCCATCAAGTGCTTCACCACCTACACCAGTTGTTCCAAGAACTCCGGTAAGCGTGACCACAAGAGCCGTAATCGTACATACGATCCCCGTTGTGATAAATACACTACACATAGAAACAAGAGCTTGACGAGAGGGTGTATCTGTCTTTGCTGCTGCAGCCGCTATAGGAGAGCTACCAAGACCAGCTTCCGATGAAAAGACTCCTCGAGAGACCCCCATCTGAATCGCCTGCATCACAGTTGCTCCTATGAAACCACCTGCTGCTGCCTGGCCTGTAAAAGCAGATTTAAAGATCTGAGCAAAGGCCTGAGGAACAAATTCCGCTCTAACAAGAACAATAGCAATTCCACCAAGAATATAAAAAGCTGCCATCGTAGGAACTAAAATCCCTGAAACTTTACCGATGCTTTTAATCCCACCAAAAAGAGCAATCCCCGTAAGGACCATAAAAATAAGACCTGTATAAACAGGATTAAAGTGAGCAAGGTCCTGCATCGCAAGAGCTACTGAGTTGGACTGGATCATATTTCCTGTCCCAATCGCTGTAATCCCTCCGAAAAGAGCAAACAATACAGCAAGCCACTTTTGCTTTGTCCCTTTTTCGATGTAATACATCGGGCCGCCGCACATCTCATTTTTTTCATCAACAATACGGTATTTGATCGCAAGAACACCTTCTGCGTATTTCGTCGCCATACCAAGTCCAGCTGCAATCCACATCCAGAAAAGAGCGCCAACACCACCTGTTGCAATTGCTGTTGCAACACCTGTTATACTACCAATACCAATCGTTGCTGCAAGTGATGTCATCAAGGCCTGAAAGTGAGAGATATCTCCCTGGGCATTGTCGTCTTGCCTAGAAAATGCCAGCTTGTGGGCATACCAAAGATAGCGGAACTGCACACCTTTGAGCCTAATCGTAAGATATAGACCAACTGTGACAAGTAACACCAGAAGTGGGGGGCCCCAAACGATATTATTTATCTTATCTAAAACAGCTTGGGTATTTGACATATTTTGACACCTGTTGATGAAATACTTTTAGAAATTCACAATTATTTAGCTTTGCCAGTCTACTTTGTTGAAGATTTTATTTCCAGTGTTTCTATCATGGAGATAAACAATCTATTTTTTTACAAGTTTCTTTTATATTAAAAGAGAAACCATGTGCATTAATCTATTATATTAACCCAACATTATTCAACTATCTTAACTAACTTCTTTTGTCTTGAGTTTTGGAAAGATTTTTACTAGAGTTTCTAAAAAAACACCTTATTTAGACTATGACTCAAAACACACTACCCTCTCCGCATGAAATAAAAGCCCAATTTCCCTTAGAACCAACATCCCGCGTAGTAATCTCCAGATTTCGCGAAAAAGCCAAAAAAAGGCTTATATGCCCGATTTCAAACCAGCTCTATGTTTTTGTTGGCCCCTGCTCTATTCACGAAGAGAAGGAAACGCTAGAGTATGCTGAAAGACTCAAAGAACTTTCAAAGCAACTAACCTCTCTCACCCCTGTTATGAGGGCCTATATAGAAAAACCAAGAACTGTTGTTGGCTATAAAGGCGCCCTCTACCAGCCAGACATCAAGCAAAAAGAAAACCTTAAAGAAGGTTTAGTTTTCACAAGAGCTCTTTTTACAAAACTTGCTAATATGCATATTCCCATCGCTACAGAATTTGTAGACCCTTATCTAACTCCTTATTTTGATGACATTATTTCTTGGGGATTTATTGGAGCTAGAACATCAAGCTCTCAGATCCATCGACAAATTGCATCAAGCATGGACTTTCCAATCGGCTTTAAAAACACTATTGATGGCAACACAGGTGTTGCCATCGACGCCATGTCTGCTGCAAGCAGACCACATGCGTTTTTTCATATTACAGATAGTGGAAAGCTTTGCGAGAAGGCTTCAAATGGGAATCCGAGCACACACCTTGTTCTTAGAGGTTCAATCAATAGCTCCAACTATAGCAAAAACTCCCTTCTTTCAGCATATGATGCGCAAGGAAGTCTACAGGCCCCGATCTTAATCGACTGCTCTCACGGAAACAGTAAAAAAGATATTAAAAAGCAAAGAGAAGTATTTTTAGAAGTCGCAGAATATTCCACAGAGAAAGTGCCTCTTCTTGGAATGATGATGGAAAGCTACCTTGAAAAAGGAAGCCAGTCTCCAAATGATCCATTATATAACCCAAGAGTTTCTATAACGGACCCCTGCCTTGATTTTGAAACCACTCAAGATCTGCTTAAATACGCAGATAAGATCCTTTCTTACACCAAAAGCTCTATTTAAAGATCATCTAGTTTGATTAACTTTGTCCAAAGCTGGTGCTTAAATGACTTTACCACTTCGCCTTCTTTGGTGAGTATTTCTACCTTATAGGTCATAATCCCCTTAGTGGTTTCGTATCTATCCCCAAGCAAAAAGTAACTAATTACATCCCTTTTTGCATCCACCTTGTAATGGACCGTCTCTTCCTCGTAGTTTTTGTATATAAGGGACAAAGAGCAAATGAGATCCTCATGCACATCTTTTGAAAGAAGATTCCACTGTATAAGAAGCCTTTCTCCACTTGGAGGATCAAGCTGCCTTGGGTCAGGCGTTTTTGCAAAGCTACTTGCTAGACTTGAGCGGTCGATAGCTTCCCTTGTCACACTTACATAGTATGTCTGGCAAGACATGCAACAAAAGATAAGCAGACAAAGACTCAATAAGAATTTCATACGTAAACTCATTTTCTTATTATTATGAAACCATTATGCTTTTCCCTCTAGGAAAATTTGGTTCTTATATGGATAGATCACAAGAGAGCGTTTCTGTTGTCATCTTTAAAGATGATTACAAAAAAATTCTTCTTATTAAAAGAGAAGATGTCCCTGTATGGGCACTTCCAGGTGGCGGTATAGAAGAGAATGAAACCACCGAAACTACTGCCGTTCGAGAAGTAGAGGAAGAGACAGGTCTCAAGGTTAAGATCAAAAGAAAGGTTGGCGAGTTCCACCCAAAGAACCGACTGACCAAACTCACCCACTTATATGAGTGCACAGTGGAATCTGGTTCTTTATCTCTTTCTGATGAAACAATAGACATTAAGTATTTTGATGTCTCTAGTTTACCAAACCTTATGCCACCTCCCTATCAGGAGTGGATCTACGACGCAGCTAAAAATCTAGATCATTGCCTTGTCAAAAAGACAGAAAGCGTTACCTACCTTGTTCTTGTAAAAAAGTTTCTTGAACACCCCATTCTAGTCTCTATGCATTACATTAAAAAATTCATTAGAACACTAAAAAGGTAATTAAATCTTTATGTTTACTTCTATTAAATAAACAGAATTTTAATAAAGCATTTTATGTAATAATAAGAATTAAAATGTTACAATATTAACCAGATTATAAAAAAAATAATAAGAGAATATTATGTCTTGGATGCCCAATATTGGAGCGTGGTTAGGACGAGGGGAATACAGGCCTGCTCCAACAGTAGAAGGTCTTGAAGAATTAGAGCGTCGACTAGATACAAGTGAAGAGCCTGTTGACTCAACACTTCGATTTGGTGATGCAAGCTTTATTGTGAATAAAGACATTGTCGATCCAGCACTGCACAACGGTATAGAGCCGCGTGATCGCGCAATATGCCTTCAATTTGCACAGCTAGTTTCAGATCATGACTATAGAACTGCAACATGTCAAAGAAGACTAGGCGATCTTTCACTTGAAAAACTACTTATCACTCTTGGTGATCTCCAGCAAGAAGAAGGAAACCAAGACGGTGCACTCACATTATATGAAAAAGTAAACACTCTTGCACATGGAGCATTTTGCACAAATGCCCTGCGCGGTTTAGAAATGAAAAAAGGCATGTCACAAGCGCTTGCTGCGCAAGAAAGAAGAGCCCGAGGAGACGTCGTGGGCGCAGCAGCAGATGTTGATGGCTTAACAGAACAGCTAAGTCAGATGGTGCTGAAAGACCTTACTGGTGATGAAGTAAGAAAGCTTGTGGCAGCACATGAGCGCGTGGGAGAATATGATCAAGCAGTAGCACTTCTAGAAAAGCTAAATAAAGGAAATATTGATAGAGATGCTCATCTTTTCAAAGAGCTTGTCAATACACTAGCGAGATATGAGCTTCAATATTTTCAAGGTGGCAATTTTTCTAAAGCACAAGAAATGTATACAAAACTAGCAAGTGAGCTAAGTGGAGCTGCAGGATTTTACCTCTATTCACCAGAAGATTTAGAAGATATCCAGCAGAATTTCATAGGGACAGGACGTTTTGCAGATCTTTTTAATCTTGTCAAAGTACATGCTAAAAGAGATACAGCGCGGATTGTAGAAGCAGGCCTTCTATACGGACAAATGGCCTACGAAGATGCAAGTCAAAACTATGAGGATGAGCCAAGAGATCTTGCAAAAGGTCGAGCTTTAGCAGAGCAAAGCACAAACATTCTTCTTGAAGTACTAGGAGATGTTCAGCCTGAAGTATTTGATAGCAAATTAGATGCTCTGTTTTTCTGCCTAGATAAAACAAACAATAAGCGTAAAATGCTAGAGATTCTTACAAGATATACGCAAGATGATTTCAGGCCTCTTGAAATACTTCTTAGAAACTCCACAACAAGAAAAATCATCTTTGAAACACCAGAGCTACTTAGAAAGCTAAATGAGTATTTCATGGAAGCTCCAGCTCTTAGATTTGATGCTTCAAAAATGTTCTATGCCGGAGTACTTAGAAGTGCCGAAAGACCAGAAGACGCATTTGACATGGCAGAACGAGCAAAAGGCTTATTTATTCACATGGCAAAGCAAACAACTCCTCCTCCTAAAGCAGCTCCAAGACACTTATTGGGACTTGTAGCAGGATCCGTTCCGAGAACAGAACCATACGAAGTTAAAACTGCTGTTGATCATTATCTTGCAGTACTGGAGCTTTGCGAAATGGGCAAAGTATTACCAGGAAAAGAAGATCTAGAAGGATGGATTAAGGAATTAATCAGACTATACAAAGTCTCTAATCAGGCTAGCGAAGTTGAAGGATTACTCAAAAGAGTTTCTGTAATGTACATTGAACATACAAGAGCATTAACTCAAGATAGAGGAGTCCCTACACAAGAAGATGTAGCTGACCAACTCGTTCCTTTTATCAATTTCTTAAAAGAAAACGAACTGAACGATCAGGCCTTATCTTTTACAAAGGTTTTAATACAGAAGTATGAGAGAACTTTCTTTAGTAGGCTTGGTACACATACTCGGGAAGTAGAAACTCAGCTTGATGGAACATATAGTCTTCTTCTTGAAACTGCATTTAGCATCACAAGTGAAGACCCTCATATGCACTACCTTGCAGGGATGTACCATCTAAAGCGCTATTACAGACAAAAAGAAGCCTCACACCACCATCACTATGCTGACGCACCAACTGTAAATCTAATCTACAATCATTTCAAAGCTGCTTTTGAAAAGAATCCAAAAACTGTACCCGAACCACTTTTGAACACAGCAAGATACCTTTATTATGCAACCCTGTACGACTTTACAATAGAAATTAACATGGAATATCCTAGAGATGCTCAAGCACGCGAAGAAGTAGAGTATGAATATCTTCAGGAAGCTGAAGGCGGTACTATTTCACTTCGTTCAGACCATAGCACATGGAAAAGTTATTACGAGAATTTCATCAAACCTAGACTAGAAGGTAAAGCTCCTTCAGATGGAGTTCCAAACTACGATACTAAGCTATTTCATTTAGACGGAAAATATCCAAACATTGCGCATGACATACCTATCTATCAACTTGCATAAAATTAATACTGGATAACGGTGCTTGAGCACCGCTATCCATAAGCTCTTTAGATAAGTAGTAGCGCGAATACAAACGCAAAGAGAGAGAAGGATTCTACAATCCCAAGTGCTGCAAAGCACTTTCCAAATACAGCAGGTTGTTTCGCAGCAGCTTGTATTCCTGTTGCCGCACACATCCCCTGATAGATAGAAGATACCATAATTGCAAGACCCACAGATGTTCCGATTCCTATTCCAGCTACACCAGAAAGAGTATTTGCTTGTATCGCATTCTTCATAAGAAGCATCAATACAAAAGCATAAATCGCCTGTGAAGATGGCATCGCTGACATCCCGATAAATTTACCATGGTTCTCATCAACGCGGCTCATCACTCCATGTGAGGCCATTCCACCAATCGCGCATCCTATTGCAGATCCAAGGCAACCTAGGCCAAGAACGATCGCAGGACCAATCATATCAATGTTCATACTTCGACTCCATTTACTAAATTATTGTAACTTTTTTAAAGGGTTAAAGAGTTTTCCACCACCATCAAATGAATAGTGATACCACTCTAGGAAATTCAAACGCAGACCGTGAATGACCCCTCCCATAATTCCAAGGGTCATGTTTGTTACATGACCTATAATAATAATGAAAAAACCAAGCGCAAAGCCAACGTCCTTTCCTATCTGATTAAAAGTAGATGCCATAATCATTCCAGCAAGCGCTAAGGCATATAAACGCAGGTAGGAAAGAATATCTGCAAACACCTGTATACATTTTAAAGGCTCTTCAATCCCCTTCTTCTTGTGCTGGATAATCGCAAGAACTAAGGCTAAACCTATCCCAACATAAAGAAGTTGCAAGCCAACTTCTGCTCCAGCTTTTTTAGGAATGATCCCAAGGAAGTGAAAGATCGAGGTTGCATTATCGAGCATGCTTGGAAAGTAGAAATATCCACCTAATATAAAAAGCACCCATCCAATAGATGACCACTCTCGTCTGAGATATCTAAAGAGTGAGATGATTACGTGAATCACTCCCATAAGAAGCGCTACCTCTATAAGAACATTATCGTTAAATTCATCCAAGATCTCATACGAAATACTTCCACCTTGCTTCTTCTCAACAGCAAGCACAAATTCTCTTGGAGTTGTAACAGTTGCAATCTTTGGATCTTTCTTTAGCCACTCCTCATAAACATCATCTTTAGTAGACATATGATATTTTGCTTTCTTCATAACAAGAGTTTGAAGAACGGAAGCTTTTTGCAGAGGGTTTGACGGCTTCAGTTGAAGTCCAAAGTAGGATCCAATGCACATCCCCCAGATGATGCAGCAAGAGGAAATAAGTAAAAATAGACGCATCATACGATTGACAGACTCAGACTTCTTACCAAGCCTAAGATACCCAAATAAAGAGCCAAAGAAGTAGATAGCTCCATAACCAGCATCTGCAACAATCATCGAGAAGAAAATCGCAAAAAAGCCCACAACAAAACCTGAAGGATCTTTATCTTTTGGATCAGGAATGTCATAAATTTTTACAAGATCTTCTCCTAATTTATGAAGACCTTTATTTCTCATACAAGTTGGTACTCTATCATCTTTTTGAATAGACACCCTTTCAATGTGAATTTTAAGATCCTTAAGAAGAGGCTCCATCTTCTTAACATCTTTTTTAGGAATCCATGCTTCTGTAGAAAACAGTAAATCTTCAAAATACGAGTTAACTTCAGCTTTTGCAAAATCTAGATGATGAGAATTCATCTCTTCAATAAGAAACTCTTTCAGAAAATCTATATATCCAGCTGATGATTTAAGCTCTTCTTGATAAAGTCGTAGCTCGTCTTTTATGCGCTTTGTTCGGTTCTCAAGCTCTGTTAGAGATCTTTCAAGGTGCATTTCAGTAAATGAAGGGAAATGCTTTTTTTCAAACTCCAAGCTAATAAAGTAACGGAAAACAAAGTCACTACCAATAGGAATCAGTTCTTTAGGAAGTTTTTCAATCACTTTTGTTTTCTTAATCTGGAAAAACTGAAAATGCCTTCCTATCTCTCTTTCAAATTTGCGAAGATCCAGAAGTGAAAAATGACCAAAAGGCTCAACTTTCGCTTTCTCCTGCGCAAGAAGCCTTGCTTCTTCATGATGCTTTTCTATAGAATTTCTAAGAAAAATCACTCTTTGAGCAAGCTTATTTGGAGAAACTTCCTCTCCAAAATTCTTATCCGGATCTGGAGTCTCTTTTCTTAGAATTTTTATCGCAGTTAGAAGATCTTGCGCAGTTTTAGGTAAATCTTCAGACTTTTTAAAAGTCTTAGGAATGAACTCAACAAGTCCCTGCTCTTGAGCTCTTTCAAAAAAGAGATCAAGATCGTTCTTTACTCCGATAAAAACAAATTTCTCTACATCAATAATCACAATTACTGTCCAGATGCTAATATTTTTCTTTTGGCAATTTTTGCCTGAGAGACTGCGGCAAGCTGCTGATCTCCTAAGAACACTTTAATCTTCTTAATATTTCCGAGTGTTCTTGGGATCATAATTTTCTCGAAAAGGTTCACTCTAATCGATACTTCTCTAAGCTCACCTTCTAGTATCTTTTTCTTCTCTTCTGATACCTTGATCTTTTCTTTCGCTACAATGAGAGCTCGAAGTAACATAATCGCATCATCAAACCAAAAAGGTTTGTCGTAATAGAGATAAAACACCTCTTTGAATATTACTTCTTCAAAGTAAGGAATATCCACCCCTGCGATACAATCATAATGCTTTTTCACCTCTTTAATCTCAAGAGAATCCGTAACCTCATTTATCCCCTTTTGAGAAAGAAGCGGTGCAAATTTTAGCACTTCTTTTTTTTGCTCTAAATACTCATTTGTTAAGCTATCAATCTCTTGCTGAGCATACATCACCTCTGATTGCAGCATCGCTTTTTTCAGCTGCAATGTTGGCAAATATTTCTCTAGCTGTGAAAGCTTGATCTGCTGAGATCTAAGCTCACCTTTTGTAAACTTAACTTCTGCCACAACTACCCTTTTGGCCAGTATTTATCACTTAAAGATTCTTTAATTCCTGCTTCTTTTTTCTCAAAACACTCTGCGAGAGTTTGCCAGCCAAGATCAAGAGCTTCCTCAATTGGAATGTTCACCTCAAGATTCATCATGCGATCTTCAAAAAGCTCTCCAAATTTAAGAAGCTTCTGATCCCATTTAGAGGGTCTAAATCCCATAGACTCTCTTTCTTTCGCCTTCTTAGACTCTGCATAAAGTCTAATCTGCGCATTTGCCACATCTCCGTGGTCTTCTCTTGTAACTTTTCCAATTACTTGCTGCTTGAGTCTTGAAAGGGAACCAAAAGGATCGATTCTACCACCGTGGAGGTAGTACTGCCCTTCCGTGATGTATCCAGTGTTATCAGGAATAGGATGCGTTACATCACCACCTGGCATTGTTGTCACAGAAATAAGCGTTATCGAGCCGCTTCCATCAATATCAACCGCTTTTTCATAACGTGAAGCCAAATCAGAATATAAAGATCCAGGATATCCCCTATTTGACGGGATCTGGTCCATTGTAATCATGATCTCTTTAATCGAATCCGCAAAAGCTGTCATGTCAGTTAAAAGGACAAGTACGTTTTTATCACGTGTTGCAAACTCTTCCGCTGTTGCAAGCGCCATGTCAGGAACAAGCATACATTCAACAGCAGGCTCTGTTGCTTTGTGAATAAACATGACTGTTTTTTCCATTGAGCCTGATGTCTCTGCGTTTTCAACAAAAGCTCTATAGTCATCATAACGAAGACCCATTCCACCAATAATTACAACATCAGCATCCGTCTGATTTGCAATACGCATAAGAAGAGCGTTATAAGGCTCCCCTGGAATAGAGAAAATCGGAATTTTTTGCGATTTAACAAGGCAGTTAAAAACATCAATCATAGGAATATTTGTTCTTACAAGCTCATGTGGAACAATACGCCTTACAGGGTTGAATGATGGCTGCCCAATCTCAATTTTTTCACCTGAAACATTCGGCCCATCATCAATAGGAGCACCTACGCCACTAAAGCGTCTTCCAAGAAGATTATCTCCAGCTGTAACATTTACCTGGTGACCAAGAAATGACACTTTATCACCAGTTGAGATCCCTCTTGTATCTTCGAAGGCTTGCAGAGTAATCTTATCATTATCAATCTTCAAAACAGAAGCATACGCTTTTGTTCCGTCTCTCTTTAAAATATGCGCAAGCTCACTAAGTCCAACATCTTTTGCACGTACACTGATCAAGCTTCCACGAATATCTTCTATTCTATCATAAACTTTCTTCATTCTTACCCTTTATAGCTACACAGTTTGTTTAGAAGCGCCATCAACAAGCTTCAGTATCTCTTCTGACTGAGCTAGGTAGTTTTCTGATTCAAATGGCATGAAGTTCATATTCTTCAAAGTACTTTGTAGATGTAAAAAGAATGATCTTGCTTCATCATGACTTTGGAAACCAAAGTCAGTGTCAAAAACAGTCTTAATCATCTTTACAAGTCCTATCTGTCTTTTAAGTGGACAGTATGCATCTTCCTTATCAAAAGCATTTTGCTGTAGATAAGCAAACTCATAGAGCTCTGACTTGAGATAAACAATAAGATCTTCCATGCTAATCCCTTCTTCACCCACAACTTCCATTCTTTTACCGATCTCATCACCGTTTGTAAGAAGCTTTGTAGCCATTTGCACAAAGTCACCCCAACCACTAAACTCATCATCAAGCTCATTAGAGACCATCTCAAGATACTTTGACCAAGAAATCAACGGGTCAATCGCAGGATACCTTCTAGCATCTGACCTTTGTCTTGATAGACCGTGGAAAGCCCCTACAACAGATAGCGTTGCCTGCGTTACAGGCTCCTCAAAGTTACCACCAGCTGGTGACACCGTACCACCTATTGTCATAGAACCTTTTGTACCATCAGCAAGCTTAATCACACCTGAGCGCTCATAAAATGATGCTATTCTAGATGCAAGATATGCTGGAAAAGCCTCTTCTCCAGGTATCTCTTCTAACCTACCTGACATCTCACGCATCGCTTGTGCCCATCTAGATGTTGAGTCGGCAAGAAGAAGTACATCAAGACCCATCTGCCTATAAAACTCTGCAATCGTCGCTCCCATATATACGGAAGCTTCTCTTGCAGCTACCGGCATAGATGATGTGTTACAGATAATGACCGTACGACTCATCAGAGATTCATTCGTATGCGGGTCTGTTAAGTGAGGGAAGGTTCTTAAAACTTCAACAACCTCTCCAGCTCTTTCACCGCAAGCTACAATTACAACAAGGTCAACAGATGAGTATTTAGAAAGGTGGTGCTGAAGCACTGTCTTCCCTGCCCCAAAAGGACCTGGAGAGCAAAAAGTACCCCCTTTAACAACCGGGAACTGCGTGTCAAATATACGCATCCCTGTATCCATCATCTTGTCTGCTTTTACTTTTTTACCTTCAATAAGAGGCTTTTTTACAGGCCACTTTTGTAGCATTGTAACTTCGTGAATTTTACCATCTTCATCTTCAAGTTTTGCAATCGGTGTCACAACATCAAAGGAGCCAACAGGGGCAAGCCAAGTGATTTTATATGTTTTTCGGAAAGTAAAAGGCACCATTACTTTGTGGTGGAAACGGCTCTCAAGAACTGTACCTAACGTATCACCTTTCTTGACACTATCACCCACCTTTGCTGTTGGATGGAAATCCCAGTGCTTTTCCCTGTCAATTGGGGGAAGATAAATGCCTCTTTGAAGAAACAGTCCTGAAGCGTCTGCAACATCCTCAAGAGGATTTTGCAAACCATCAAATATAGAGCTAATCAAACCAGGTGCAAGCTCTGCTTCAAGTAGGTGCGTTGTAAACTGTACAGGTGTACCAAGTTTAATCCCTTTTGTGTCTTCAAATACTTGAACTTTGGCCTCTTCATTATTGATTTCGATGACTTCTCCTTTCATCGAAAGATCGCCAAGCTGGATAAAAGCTACTTCACCCTGCTTAATATGACCATCAAACTTAACAAACAAAAGGTTACCAAACGCTTTTGTTACGACTCCCTTTGCTCCAGTATTTTCTTGAGCTTCACTCATGCTGTATCCTTAACGATAGTATTTAAAACTTTTTCGCCTTCTTCTTTATTTAAGGCATGCAAATCTTCAAGAATTACAATTTGAATTGCATACGCTACGAGATAGTCCAAACTAAATATCTTGTCCTGGACAGTCTCCTTAATTTTTCTAAAGCGAAATTCTGCAAAGCTTCTAAACTGCTGCATTGGGCTTTCTTTTGTTGCCATGAGCATTTCAGACAGCTCTTCTGATCCTTCTGGCGCTTCAAAGTGTGGGCTATCCTTTTGAGAAAGAATCATCGCTGTTGTCGGATCGAAAGGATCCTCAAAAGATAGCTGTTTTGAAATATCGCCTTTTTGCTTCTTTGTTCTATAACCTGTGAGAATCAGGCGCCACTTTCTCTGATTACCAAGCAGCGTCTTTAAAAAACCTTTGGCCTTTTTCTCCTCATCAATAAAAAATCGATTTAAAAGCTCTGGAAAATTTAAAATTTTATCCGCATCTTCTTCGTATCGATTTAGGAAATCAAAAACATACTGATCGAAATACCCTTCAGTAATAAGCGCCTCTTCGAGCTCTTTTTGATTTAGATTCCCTCTATTGTCTATCTCCTCATGACGTAAAAGTCTCTTAATGTTCATCAAGTCGAACTTTTTACGAAGAACGCCTAGCTGCTCCATGTCAGAGCTACTCAAGTTCTCTTTGAATTTCTCAAAAAGAAAATGAAACGTCATATCGGGAGTATCCCCATATTCAAGAGGTGTTAAAGCAGTTGATATGTAATAATAAGTCATTGTTTTTACGAGGGTTTAGTCTCAAAAAGTAAAGATCTAAATTCTTCTCTTACGAAACGAGAAAACAGTGACATTAAAGTCTGATCACTCATCTCTATTGTTAGATGCTCTTTCTTGAGTTTCACTTCTATACCACTTAAGCGATCTCCTAAAACTAAAGAAGACTCCTTTAGACGGTCTACTGCATTTGCGGCTAGCTGGCTTGCCACTGTCTCTTTGGATAAATGTTTTGGAATTGTGATTTCTAGATCACCTTTCAACCCTTCTTTTTCAACTGCCTTTACAATGACATTAATGAAAGAGACAACAACTTCTTCTGTTGAGGCTTTTTCCTTAAATTCTCTTGCTAAGCTGCGATTGAATAAGTTCTCTTCAATTTCCTGACGCAAAGCTTCTACGCTTTGTCTACAAGCAAGATTCAAAGAAGACTGTAAAACATTTCTTTCTTGTTTCATCTTCTTCTTATTATCTTCATAGATGCTTTCAGCATCTTCTTTAGCTCTATGGACAATTTTTTCAGCTTCTAAAATTGCTTTGTCTACAATTCCTTTCGCTTCTTTTTTAGCAGGATCTAACGTTTCCTTTCTCAAGGCGTCGCAGATCTTTTTTACTTTATCTTGTCCTGAATCTAATACTTCCATAATGAATGCGCTTTGATTTGAATGATCTTATGAATTCTGACGCCATTGTAACTGCAACAGGATTAATCACCAAGAAAATATTTCCTAGAGGAGCTGGCATAGTTATTGTAAAAAAGATTGATAGAAAGTTAATCAATATGCACACTCACAGCTATACACTGTATAACTAACTACAGCTTATATTCATGAAAAAGATACTTATTTATTTCCTTTGTTTCTCTATGTGCTTTAGCACTGCATCACATGCTGATCTCGAATCTGATCAAAACTCTTACGATGAAATGATGGGCATCTCTGCATCTGATGCCATGAATGCTGGAATTGGTGTTTCTATGATGGGGTGGGGACTTGCCATCATTATCGGTATCACAATCCTATGCCTTGTTCTTCATCAGTCAAGAGGATCTAACGCTCACGGCGGAGGAAACTCAACTTCTGGAACCACTGGCAGCACTGGAAATTCAGGACTTGGCGACGCTGGTATATGAAAAAGCTTTTTCTTTTTTTTGTACTTACCTTTTCCTCCTTTGTTTATTCCTCTGGAGATTTTTATTATTTTGTTCCTCCAAAGAATTGGAAAGTTGTCGATCCTTCTAAAATCCCAGACTTTGTGAAAATTAGCTTTGTTTCAAATTCCCCTAAAACATTTAAGCCATCCTTAAACCTTGTTACTGAGTCAGCAAACGCAAGTATAGAGGAGTTCGTAGCTTCCGCTAAAAAGCATCATATCGCTTCTCGTAAAAACAAGTGGTCTGAAATTGGCTATGTACAAACAAAAAGCGGAAAAGCACACGTTTCTCAAATTGATACAAAAGCAGAATGCGGCGATATAAGAACCATGCAATGTATTCTAAAAGATGGAAATCTTTTCTATATTATAACTGCCGTTGCACTAAGAGATGAATTCATTGACTATCACAACGAGTTTCTGCAGGCATTTGAAACCTTTCAAATTTGCCAATCAGCAACAGACACTCTCCCTTCGAAAGAACTCAAGGAACGCTACCACACCCAAGTGGAAAAACTTGAAAAAGGTTGGAAGTCTTTCCTTCTCTCCCAAAAAAGCTCAACTCCCTCTGAAGAGAGCTTTAATCATAAAAAATTCAGGAAGAAGCATTGGGTAAGCTTTGAAAAGGCTCTTGCTAAAACCTTCAAAGATCAAGGTCTGTTCTGGCAGGTAATGGCCGCATCTGAAGCAAAAAAAGCGCTTCTAGCCACTTCTGAGTAGTTTTTAATGAATAAACGTCAAAAACAAGATTCTTAAGTCATTCGTTTACAATTACTTAAAAATTGGATTAAAAGTCTGTTTTATATTCTATTCTAAGTCAGTCACTTACAAACCTTTCATATATTGTAATTAAAATTTTAATTTGATATAATATCTATAGAAACCAAACCCAATGTAGACAATTATAATGGCAGTAAAAGTTCCAGCAAAACAGGCTCCATGGAGAGCTCAAGTTAGTGATGTACTCGTAGGAAGCCACAGCGTTGCACAAAAAGACGCAAGTGGTCGTGGTATTGCCATGCCTGGTTCAAAGGAGCATATAGGTGCACTTGGACAAGCTATTGACACAACCGTTCAAAGTACTATATTCAACAAACTCTTAGATGGACTTGAAGCGAAGACCGGTAAAAAGGAGTTCGACATTGAAATACGCTATATTGGAAATGAAGTTAAATTCTTTCAAGTCTTAGACAGTGGAAAACTTGAGGAACTCAAATACGATAGCACAACGCTTGAAGAGAAAGAGGTAACAGCTCTAGTTCGATCCGCTGCTGCTGTCGATGCATACGCACAAAGTTACATCCAGGCAACAGCTCCTATAAAAAGAAAACCAGAACACTGTCCAGATGGAAGTGGAAGAAAACTTTCAGGGGCAGCTCAACAGCATACAAGAATCGGTGACGCTAAATTAAAAAAATATCATGCAGCTGGTTTAAAGGGGCAAGGACTATCACCAAAAGTAAAAGGTGAAGTTGGTGGTTCGGTTGGTATCGAAAACGGCAGTTTGTACTGTTATGCCAACAGTGCAACACAAATGCTCAGACACATTCCTTCATTAAAAGCAGCTGTAACAGATAAAGCTCCAGAAGAACAACGAAGAGCTCTTTTAGAAGGCAAAAAAGGTGCAGATATTGTTTCAAGCACAAGAAAACTTATGGGTGGTAAACCAGCCGATAAGCTCCCTTCTACAAAAGGTCAGGATGCTGGTGAATTTTTAGGTGTCTATTTAGATAGAGTCTCTTCAGATCTTAGTTCTCGTATGAATACTGGAGTACAATTAACACGTGAATACGAATCAGCCGATGAAAGCAAAGAGCCTCTTACAAGGAAAGATCCAGTTTTTCCAACTTCTACTGTGCAGTTACCAATGAGCTCTGCAACAGGTAAACATGCAAGTTTCTTCCATGGACTGCACGTCGGATTAAATGAGTCTACTACAAAAGATACTGATCTATTTAGACCTGAAGACAAGCCAGGAAAGGCATACAAGCAAACAGGAAGAAAGTATAGATTTACAGAGCCTGTTAGACAAATATTCTTTAAGCCACAAAGATTTAGAGAGGACGGTACTAAAGATCAAAGAGCGATAACAGATGTTCCATATGTTCTTGACTTAAGAGATGCAATGGCAGAGGGAGTAGAAGGCGCAAAACCTCTTGAGCTAAAGGGGTTCACTGTACACTCAGGGTCTGGCTTAAATGCTGTTGGTGGTCACTACATCTCATACTTCCAGAAAGATGGCAAATGGTACTATGCAAATGATAAAGATGTTTATGAAGTATCCGACCTAGATCAAGTAAAATATGCCTCGATGTATGCTGCTGATTTATACTATGATGATGAGTTAAGTGAACTCGGACAAGCCGAAATCACAAGAATCAGTGCTGAGGAATCAGCAGAAGCAGAAAAAGCACGAAAGGCAGAAGTAGCGACTAGATCATCTCCTAAACATATTCAAAACTTCTTTGATGGAACAGGCTCTTTAAATCTGCTCTCAGATACTTTACCTAGTAGTTATAATGAATTCCTAGCATATGGGGATGAACAAGCTGCAGGGTTTAAGGATGGATCAAAAGACCCAAGTACAAGTCTGCTTGAAACAAGACATAATTATATACAATACCTTTTTCCAACAACTGATAGAAGCGCAACTATAGGCAGCGCAGCACAATTATCCGTTGAAGATGTCCGCGCACTAAGGGCAAGCAGTGCAGGAGATAAGTCAGAAACATTCTTCCTTAAAGTTATGTTGCCTTTCTATGGATTTGAAATTCAGACAAACCCAAGTGGTCAAATCGTAAACTTTGATCTTCCTGCCGATCCTTCAAAGCTCCACTGGCTACAGAACCCAGATGATCACAACTTAAAACGTATCACTCGTATGATCTACTCTCTAAGACTTCTTGGTAAAGAAGAGGTAGCTAACAGGCTATACGAAAGTCTTAGTGACTTTGTTAAAGGACCTGCAAAAGGAAAGTTAAAACCTGAAGTATTTGAATCTTTGCAAGCAGCAAATAAGCAGTGGAAAAATGCTGCGACAAAACCACTTCCTATTGGTTTATAAACATAATTTCTAGCCACACTATTGCAAGTATGAAACGCCCATGCTAAGATGCGTATCTCTTTTATACATGTGCTACTTGGGGTGTTTATGCAATTCTCTCTAAAAACTACACTTACTTACCTTCTTTGTTTATGCAGCTGTTTTAGCCTTTGTGCAAATGCACCTGCTACTAACCTAAATACACAAAACCCTAAAGAAGCTCTTATACTAGATAGCAATGACAACCAGTCTATTGACGATGACGTGCAGGTTGAGCAAGGCAACTCAGATTTAAAAGAACCCCCTGTTCTTTATGATCCACAGATGGATTATGGAACTGGATCTACACCTATGACAAAGAGTAAAAAGTCCACCAAAATGAGAAGTGTATATGCCTTTATTGCATCTGTTGTGATCGCAACAGCTGGCATGCTCATCAGTGGTTCAAACAGTGGTAGAGATGCTCCAAAATCGTCACACTAATGCGATCTCTTTTCTTATCTGTTTTACTTTGCTTGCGCTATGCGCTAGCTGCTCTAGAACAGACTCCTGGAGGAACTCCAGCATAAAGACTGGCAATAAAGCGTTTGATTCTGCAAAGCTCATTTATCCTGCCTCTAACTTTACCCATGACTACCAGCTAGAGCTGCTATACGTAGATAACTCACTCAAGGGCTATATTAATCTATACTCTGGGAAAGCCCCTATCCACGCTGAAGATAACGAGCTATCTATGCTGAAATTCATCGTAAATGGCAATAGATACGAAACCATAGCCGATAGGCTCTCAGGCGGCCAAAGGATACGCCTACCAACAGAAGCTCTAGCCCTTCTAATCAACCTCCTTGAGAAACACAGCGAGGTAACTATTATTTTCAAAGAAGGGATGAAGTTCAATATCTCCTCTTACAGCTTCAAAAAACACTTTAAATCACTTAAAGCAAAACCATTACTCTTTATCCCTAACGATCCTGTCGGGATCGCTCTCTAAAAGCCACTCGAAAATCCTTTAAAAATCCTCCGAATCGCGGTATGATTAGAGTATAGATAGTACACATATTTGGAGACTTTAGAAAATGAGTAACTTAGATGAGTTGAAAAAACACACGGTCATCGTAGCAGACACCGGTGAGATCAACGAGATAAAAAAATACAAGCCAACAGATGCTACAACGAATCCCTCCCTTATCCAAGCGGCTTCCGCACTGCCTGAGTACGAGCATCTTCTAAAAGACGCTATCGAGTATGGCTCAAGCAAGGGATCCTCTAAGAAAGAGCAGCTAGACCTCATCATCACAAAGATATTTGTGAACTTCGGGGTTGAGATCTTAAAAATCGTTCCTGGTAGAGTCTCTACAGAAGTAGACGCAAGACTCTCCTACGATGTAGAGGGAAGCCTTAAAAAAGCTCACCAGTACATAGAGCTCTATGAACAGGCTGGGATTTCAAAAGACCGCATCTTGATTAAGCTCGCTTCTACTTGGGAAGGCATACAGGCTGCTAAAGTCCTTGAAAAAGAAGGCATCCACTGTAACATGACGCTCATGTTCAACCTTGGGCAAGCGATCGCTGCAGCAGACGTTGGGGCTACACTTATCTCTCCTTTTGTAGGCCGTATCTTGGACTGGCACAAAAAGGCTGAGGGAAAGGAATTTAAACCTCATGAAGATCCTGGAGTTATCTCTGTTACAAGCATCTTCAACTACTACAAAAAATATGGATACAACACGCAGATCATGGGAGCTTCCTTTAGAAACTCTGGTGAGATCCTAGAGCTTTGTGGATGCGATTTGCTAACTATCGCACCTAAGCTCCTTGGAGAACTCTCTTCTTCAGAAGGTAGCGTTCCATTAAAGCTTGATGCATCAAAAGCGAAATCAATGAATATGGAAAAAATCGAAGTCGATGAGAAAATGTTCCGCTGGATGCTCGGTTATGATCCTATGGCTAACGAAAAGCTAGCTGAAGGTATTAGAAAGTTTGCAGAAGCAACCGTTGAACTAGAAAAACACATTCTTACAATGATGGATGCTAAAAAAAAGACTGCATAAACTAAAAAACACTCATATATAGCAAAAGGCTCAAGATTTTCATCTTGAGCCTTTTTTATTTCTACTAGAAGGAAACCCTGAATCAGGGTCCCTTCAATAAGCTTTATCTTATCAACTTTCTTGTGCCACTTCCTCTTGGAAAACAAAATCAAGTACATCATCACTCTCATGATCAATAAGCTTCTTAATACGCTTAGAGTAATCAAAGAAGCCTGTTCCACCTGGAATGACATGACCCATAATTTTATTCGCCTTAAAGTCGAGTAAGAAGTCACTCTTTCCTTCACAAGCTGCTTGGGTAAGTACTCTTGTTGTTTCCTGGAACGATGCCGCAGAAACGAAGGAATCAGTACCAAGTGACGCTTTAGTAATACCAAGAAGTACTGGAGCTGCTTGCGCAGGCTTTCCACCTTCTTCGTAAACAATCTTGTTCTGTTGGTGGAAAAGTTTTTTATCTACATCCTCACCATACAAGAATGTTGTATCACCCGGGTCAATCACACGGACTTTTTGCAACATCTGACGTACGATAATCTCAATGTGTTTATCGTTAATGTCAACACCCTGCAGTCTGTAAACTTCTTGCACCTGGTTCACTAGATACTTCTGAAGCTCTCTCACTCCGCAAATCTCTAGAATCTCTTGTGGTACAACAAGACCGTCTGTCAACTGCTGTCCTTTTACAACGTGATCGCCTTTCTGAACAATAAGGTGCTTTGTCAGTGGGATGAGGTGCTCTTCTTCCATACCGGATTCTTCATCACATACCACAACAATACGCTTACTCTTCTGAACCCCTCTGAAGTCCACAACACCGTTAATCTTCGCAATCTCAGCTGCATCTTTCTTAGGCCTTCTAGCCTCGAAAAGTTCAGCAACCCTTGGAAGACCACCCGTAATATCTTTCGTTTTGATCGCACCTCTTGGCAATCTCGCAAGAATCTTACCTGCAGTTACTTTCTCCCCTTCTGTAACAGAGATAAATGCACCAGATGGTATCGCATAGGTACCTACTAGTTCCTGGCATTCCTTATCCGCATAGATAATAATCTGAGGATGTAGCTCCCCTCTATGCTGCTTTACGAAAAGCTCTGTTTGTCCGGTTTGTCTGTTCACATCTTTCTGTGTAGAGATACCTTCAACAAGGTCTTCATATTTTACAAAACCAGGTCTTTCACAAATAATCGGAATATTGTGCTGTTCCCAGTTACCAATCTTTTGATCTTTCTTAACTTTATCACCATCAGAAACAAGTACTTGCGTACCTAGTTCTACTGGGAAAGTTTGTAGTGCTTCAAGAGATTTTGTACTTAGAAGTTTTTTGTACTCATCTAGGCTTCTACCTTCATCTCTTACAATGTGGATAAATCCATTTTTGTTAAGAGCAAGGTGTACACCTTCATCATTAAGTACAGTTCTTAGGTCTGTATAGATCGCTATACCATCACGCTCAGAAATAAGCTCTGGGCTGATATGTGCAGATGCAATACCACCAAGGTGGAACGTTCTCATCGTAAGCTGCGTTCCTGGTTCCCCGATTGACTGCGCCGCAATAATTCCGACAGCTTCACCTTTAGCAACAGTTCTTGAGTTTGCTAAGTTAATACCATAACACTTAGAGCAAACGCCGCGAACAGTTTCGCAAGTAAGAGTAGAACGTATTTTTACACTCTTAATACCAGCATCATCGATCGCTTCAGCTTGGTGCAGTGTTAATATATCCCCTGCTTTCGCAAGAAGTTTCTCGTTATCACCTGGTTGGTAAATATCATCGCAAGATGTTCTACCAAAGATACGATCTTTAAGTGGTAGAAGTTCTTCTTGTCCCTGTTTAATCGCAAGTACTTCAATACCATTTAAAGTTCCGCAATCATCTTCTGTTACAAGAACATCCTGTGCAACGTCTACAAGTCTTCTTGTTAGATAACCAGAGTCAGCAGTTTTTAGAGCCGTATCCGCAAGACCTTTTCTAGCTCCGTGAGAGGAGATAGAGTATTCAAGAACGGATAGACCTTCTCTAAAGTTCGCCGTAATAGGAGATTCAATAATCTCACCAGAAGGTTTCGCCATTAGACCACGAAGTGCTCCAAGCTGTTTTACCTGAGACTTGTTACCTCGAGCACCAGAATCCATCATAAGGAATAGAGGGTTAAGCTCTAGATCTTCAGGCTCACTAATAAGCTTAAATAGCTCTTCAGAGATACTGTCTGTAATTTCAGTCCAGATACCAATAATCTTAGATTTTCTCTCACCATCAGTGATCACACCATCTTCATATTGACCAGCAACAATTTCTACTCGCTTATGTGCATCAGCAAGCAATTGCTTCTTAATATCTGGAATTTTAACGTCTTTAACACCCATAGAAAGAGCAGACTTTGTAGCATACTTAAATCCAAGTGACTTCAAGTCATCTAAAAACTTAACAGTTAACTCTAAGCCTACGTGCTTATAAGTATTCAAAACCAACTCACTCATTTTCTTCTTTCTAAGTGCGTAGTTTTGGAAACCCATACTTTCTGGAACAATCTCGTTGAAGATAACTCTTCCAGGTGTTGTTTCAATAATTTCACCGTGATTAAGACGTAGTTTAATACGTTCATGGATATGGATTCCATGTCCTGTATCATCTTGTCTTAACTCTTCCTTTTCTTTGCCTTGATACCAGTTGTAACTACCAGTTGCACATAGAGCTAGTAAGACTTCATTTGTGTCTTTGAAAACTCTTGTCTTTATATCGTATTTATCTGGCGAATAAAGAGGTTCGTGCATGAGGTAATACAGGCCAAGAATCATATCTTTTGAAGGGTCAGCAACAGGCTTACCAGAAGATGGTAAGAAAATATTGTCTGGCGCCATCATCAACACTTTGGCTTCAATTTGCGCTTCAAATGACAGAGGAACGTGTACCGCCATCTGGTCACCATCAAAGTCAGCGTTAAAGGCTGTACATACAAGAGGGTGAATTCTAATCGCTTTACCTTCGATAAGTACTGGCTCAAAAGCTTGTATACCAAGTCTGTGAAGTGTAGGAGCTCTGTTTAGTAGTACAGGGTGACCCTTAATGATTTCTTCCAATACATCCCATACTTCTGGATCTTGTCTTTGAATCATCTTTTTTGCAGATCGAATTGTATAAACAAATCCACGATCTTTCAATCTCTTCACAATAAATGGTTCAAAGAGCTCGAGCGCCATCTGTTTAGGTAATCCGCACTGATTAAACTTAAGCTCAGGACCTACAATAATTACAGATCTACCTGAGTAGTCAACACGCTTACCAAGAAGGTTTTGTCTGAATCGACCTTGTTTACCTTTAAGCATCTCAGAAAGAGCTTTAAGAGGCCTGTTACCGGCACCCATCACAGGATGTCCATGACGACCATTATCAAATAGTGCATCAACGGCTTCTTGTAGCATTCTCTTTTCATTTCTAACGATAACATCAGGTGTTTTTAGCTTAAGAATCGACTTCAAACGGTTATTTCTGTTGATCACTCTTCGGTAAAGGTCGTTAAGGTCAGACGTTGCAAACCTACCACCATCTAGAGGAACAAGAGGTCTTAGATCTGGTGGGATTACAGGGATAGCTGACATCACCATCCAATCAGGATTATTTGGTGATGCTGTAAAGCACTCAACAATCTTAAGACGCTTAGCAAGCTTTACTCTAGCCTGCATAGACTTTGTCTTTCTTAATTTCTCTTTTAACTCTGTTACCAGAAGTGAAAGGTCATCTTTCTCTAGAAGTTCTCTAATAGCAGAACCACCCATAGCAACTCTAAATGCGTCCGGGCCCCACTTTTCTTGAGCTTCTTTATATTCAGTATCATTTAACAGCTGTTTCTTTTGCAGAGTCGTTTGACCTTGGTCTACAACTACATACTCTTCGTAATAGATTACTCGTTCGATGTCTGCAGTAGACATCCCTAGAATGTTTCCGATACGAGAAGGTTGTGTTTTGAAAAACCAAATATGCACAACAGGAACTGCTAGGTCGATGTGTGCCATACGCTCTCTACGTACTTTTGATAGAGTTACCTCTACACCACATCTGTCACAAACAATACCTTTGTGTTTTATTTTCTTGTATTTACCGCAAGCACACTCCCAATCCTTTGTAGGACCGAAAATTTTCTCACAGAAAAGGCCACCCTTTTCTGGCTTGAACGTACGGTAATTGATCGTTTCGGGCTTCTTAATTTCACCACGGGACCATTCATTATGAATCACGTCATCTGATGCAATCTTGATCGATAACTTATCAAATTGAGGTTGGTCTAACTCTTCTTGTGACATGCATTTCTCCTAAAAGGACTGTAATGTGTTTTTAACTATATTATCCTTCAGCTCGGACTGCGCGGATATCTAGGCATAAGCCTTGCATTTCTTTAACTAAAACGTTAAAGGACTCAGGAGTACCTGCTTGTAGGATATTATCCCCTTTTACGATCGACTCGTAAATACGTGTTCTTCCTGCAACGTCGTCTGACTTCACGGTTAGCATCTCTTGTAGAAGGTGCGCTGCACCATAAGCTTCAAGAGCCCAAACCTCCATCTCTCCGAATCTTTGTCCACCCATTTGTGCTTTACCTCCAAGAGGCTGCTGAGTAACAAGTGAGTAAGGACCGATTGCACGAGCGTGAATTTTGTCTGCGACAAGGTGAGATAGTTTCAACATGTAGATGTAACCAACTACAGTTCTATTATCGAAACGCTCTCCAGTTCTTCCATCATAGAGGAACATCTTACCTGTTTCAGGAAGGTCAACTTCCTTCATCATCTTCCAAATTTCTTGCTCTGGGAATCCTTCAAAGACAGGAGTTTTAACGTAAATTCCTTTTTTCTTCGCAGCATAACCAAGGTGCGTCTCTAAGAGCTGCCCCATGTTCATTCGAGAAGGTACCCCAAGTGGGTTAAGAATGATCTCTATAGTATCACCATTCTTTAGATATGGCATATCCGCGATAGGAACGATGTTAGATACAACACCTTTGTTTCCGTGGCGGCCCGCCATCTTATCACCAACTTGTAGTTTTCTCTTTGTTGCAACGTAAACTTTTACCTGGCGTATGATTCCAGCTTCAAGCTCTGTATCACCTTTTCTCATAAACTCAATCTCAGACTTATGTTTCATCTGAAGAGTTTGGAAGTTAAGGTCATGTTCTTTCAGAACTTGCTTTAAAGTCGTATAAGTAGCGTTGTCAGGCATAATTAGATCTTCGATCTTCTCTGATTCAAGAAGCTCAATAAGATCTTGAGTGAATACCTGATCCTTATTGATGATGATATCACCTGTCTTTCTATGCATGATCGGATCTGGAGCTTGTTCGTTAAGAAGCAAAGCACCCAGCTTTTCATGGAAAGCCATCATCAATTCTGATTCTTCTTCTTTGTATTCTTTATGAATGTCTTTAATTCTAGTAGCTTCCTCAACAAGCTCCTCATCTGTCTTAGACAGACGATCTCTTCTTGAGAACACTTTAACATCCATGACAACACCTTCCGTTCCTGGAGGCGCTGTTAAAGAAGCATCCTTTACATCTGCTGCTTTTTCACCAAAGATCGCTCTTAACAGTCTTTCTTCAGGCGAAAGTTCAGTTTCAGTTTTAGGAGTAATTTTACCAACAAGGATATCACCTGGTTTTACTTCAGCACCGATACGGATAATTCCATCTTCACCAAGGTTAGCTAACGCTTCCTCAGAAACGTTTGGAATATCTTTCGTGATTTCTTCTTTACCAAGTTTAGTATCTCTTGCTGTTAGCTCAAACTCTTCTAGATAAATAGAGGTATAAGCATCATCTTTAATCATCTTCTCAGACATGATAATCGCATCTTCGAAGTTGTATCCGCACCAAGGCATAAAGGCCACAAGTACGTTTTTACCAAGAGCTACTTCACCCTTATCAGTTGCAGGACCATCAGCAATGATGTCACCTGCTTTAATTTTATCACCAACATTACATAGTGGAGTTTGGTTGATACAAGTTCCCGCATTAGATCTTAGGAATTTTTGAAGAACAAACGTCTTCTTTTCCATAGGATTGTTATCAGGTGCAATCACAACTCTAAATCCATCTACATACTCTACAACACCATCAATGTCAGAGATCATAACGGCGCCAGAGTCTTTTGCGACTCTACACTCAAGACCAGTACCAACAAGTGGAGCATCTGTTTTTAGTAGAGGTACAGCTTGACGTTGCATGTTAGAACCCATAAGAGCTCTGTTCGCATCATCGTGCTCAAGAAAAGGAATAAGACCTGTAACAATTGAAACTAGCTGTTTGGATGAAACATCCATGTGCGTAATTTTATTTGTTTCGATCTTTAGTGGTTCACATTTATACCTTGCCCAGCAAGTAGCCTCAGAAAACATGTTGTATTCGTCAAGTTCAGCAGAAGCCTGAGCGATAACACATGACTCCTCCTGATCGGCGGTCATGTATTCAATCTCTTCTGTTACAACGCCTTCTCTAACGATTCTATAAGGAGTTTCTATAAATCCAAATTCGTTAATTTTAGCGAATGAAGATAATGAAGTAATCAAACCAATGTTTGGTCCTTCAGGAGTTTCAATCGGGCATACTCTACCGTAGTGAGAAGAGTGAACATCACGTACTTCAAAACCAGCTCTTTCTCTGTTCAGACCACCAGGTCCAAGTGAGGAAAGACGTCTTTTGTGCGTAAGTTCCGCAACTGGATTCGTCTGATCCATAAACTGTGAAAGTTGAGATCTTCCAAAGAAGTCCTTCAACACCCCGGCCAGTCCTTTAGCAGAAACCAATTTACCTGGAGTTAACGTATCTGATGAGAAATCAAAAAGGTTCATTCGCTCGCGAATGATCTTTTCCATTCTAGCAAGACCTATTCTACATTGGTTCTGGATAAGCTCACCAACAGATCTAACTCTTCTATTTGCTAAGTGATCAATATCATCCACACCAACTTTCTCATCACCTTGCTTAAGTCTGATAAGATACTTTAAAGCTTCAATAATATCTTCTTTACATAGTGTAACAACATCAAGTTCTTGATCTGTTGTTTCCATACCAAGTTTTCTATTTAGCTTGTATCTACCAACTCTTCCAAGGTTATATCTTTTTGGATCAAAGAAAAGACGCATAATTGCAGATCTTGCATTAGAAAGAGTTGCTGGTTCACCAGGTCTAATCTTTCTGTAAAAATCCTTTAGAGCGGACTCGTAAGAGTCTGTAGGATCTTTTGCAAGCATCTTAATGATTGGACTTGATTCATCCGCATCTTCAGCAATTCTTACTGCTGCGATCTTTGCATCAAGCATACGCTTTAACATTGCTGTAGTTAACTTCTCTGAAGCTCTTCCGTAAACAACACCAGATTCTTCATCAACGATGTCTTCAGCAAGAATTTTTCCAACAAGCTTTGTAAAGTCTTTGTCAGAACGTATTTTGATCTTATAAGTATTAAAGAACTCTTCAATGACATCTGCATCTGAAGAGAAACCAAGTGTTCTAACAAAAGATGTTGCAAGAACTTTTCTTCTTCTCTTCTTTCTATCTAGGAAAATGTAAATAAAATCATTTGTATCAAATGCAGCTTCTAGCCAGCTTCCGCGGTAAGGAATGATGCGGAAGGAATATAGTATATTTCCTTTTTGGTGTTTCTCTTGTTCAAAAGAAATACCAGGAGATCTGTGCAACTGAGAAACTATGACCCTTTCAGCTCCATTAACAATGAAGGTACCTTTATCGGTCATAAGAGGAATTGTACCCATGTACACTTCTTCTTCTTTAATCCCAGTCTCGTCTGTTAGACGATACTTAACTTTTAGGGTAACATTATATGTTATTCCTCTTCTAATACACTCTTCAGGTGTGTATTTAGGTACTCCGAGACTATAAGAAAGGTATTCTAAATTCGTTTTTTCGTCATACGATTTAATCGGAAAAATCTCTTTAAAAACTTCTTCAATACCTATCGTTTCTCTTTCATGAGGGAGTAGATCTTTTTGTAAAAATTGGGCATACGACTTTAATTGAACTTCAATGAGGTTTGGTAAATCGATGATCTCTTCTTTAGCTTCGAACGATACCCTTTTCGGGGGATTTTTTAGCATTTATGTGCCTCCTGGCTATCCCTTTAGCTGTTAATTACCTTTCAAGATATGAATGTGCTTTCTACTTGAATATATGACTTCTCTGTGCATTTATTAAAAAAAATATATGCACTAATGAGCAGAAGTAACAATACTTCTGCTCATTAATATAATTGGCATTAAAATTGAGTTTAAAGACCTTTCAAGCTTGCTTTTGCGCCAGCATCAGTAAGCTTTTTAGAAATTTCTTCAGCCTCAGCTTTAGGAGCACTTTCTTTCACAACTTTAGGTGCTGACTCTACAAGTTCTTTAGCTTCTTTTAAGCCAAGACCTGTAATTTCTCTAACAACCTTGATGACTGAGATTTTCTTGTCTGCTGGAAACTCGTCTAGCGTTACTTGAAAATCTGTTGCTTCTGAAGCTGCTGCTCCATCGCCAGCAGCTGGTGCTGCCATCATCATTGGTGCAGCTGCTGCAGCTGTAACACCCCATTTCTCTTCAAGAGCTTCTTTCAATTTAGCCATATCAAGAACTGTTAATTGACTTAATTCCTCAACTAACTGATTGATTTTATCTCCACTCACTGTTCTTTCCCCTGTTTCTTCTAATTAATGTAACTTTTTTTGTTATGCGCTTTCGCCTTCTGCTGCTTTGTTATCTAAACAGTGTAAAACACTTGTTAACAAGGCATTCATCACGGAAACTGTTTGAGACATTGGAGCTTCAAATGTTCCAATTAATTGCGCTCTCATTTCGTCTATTGAAGGTAGTTTCGAAATTTTCTCAAAATCTATATCAGTACAACCTTTTCCTTGAAATTGGCCACCTAATACCCCAATAGAATTCTTATGTTCCTTGATAAAATTAAATATGGATTTTGTAGTTGCTACAGGATGTTCTTTAGAAATTACAATTCCAATATGACCACCAAGATCATCTTTTGATAGTTCAATATCAGTACCTTCAAGCGCTTTTAAGAATACACGCTTTTTAACTACTAATGTAGAACCACCAGCTTTGAAAACTTCGTCTCTAAAACCTGCAGTTTGATTTGCATCTAGATTCTGGTAGCTCATCACCATAATCATCTCTGAGCCTTCCATTTCGTCTTTTATTTCATCTAGAAGATATTGTTTTTCTGCTCTCATTACTATTGTCCCTTAACCTTAAAGATTACCCTACTTTTGATACGTCAATTTTAATACCAGGTCCCATTGTAGAAGAGACATGCATAGACTTCAGATATACACCCTTAGATGATGAAGGCTTTGCTCTATGTATTGCTGAGACAATCGCATCAATGTTTTCTAGTAAAGCTTCGAGTTTGAAAGAAAGCTTGCCGATCATATTATTGATCACGCTACTTTTATCTACTTTAAATTCAACTTTACCAGCCTTTAGTTCTTGAACAGCCTTTGCAACATCTGTTGTGACTGTACCTGCTTTAGGTGTTGGCATTAGACCTCTTGGGCCTAGAACCTTACCAAGCTTTCCAACATCTCTCATCATGTCTGGTGTAGCTACTAAAGCGTCAAAGTCAGTCCATCCACCTTTAATCTTGTCGATGAGCTCTTTGTTTCCAACTTCGTTAGCACCAGCTTGCTCTGCTTCTTGCATTTTCTCGCCTTTAGCAAGAACAACTACCTTAAGATCTTTACCAGAACCATTAGGAAGCGCAACAGTTCCTCTAACTTGCTGGTCAGATTTCTTAGGATCTACACCTAGTTTTAATGAAATATCAACAGACTCATCAAACTTTACTGTAGGACATTTTTTGAGAATTTCTAGTGCTTCAGAAAGAGTGTACTCTTTTGTAACATCTACCTTCTCTTCTATTTCTTTATATCGTTTACTTCTCTTAGACATATCTCTAATATCCTTATGCTTCTATATCAACGCCCATAGAGCGTGCAGTTCCTGCAACTACTTTAAATGCGGCTTCATCACTACTAACTCTTAAATCAGGTCTTTTTTGCTTTACAATAGCTTCTACATCAGCTTTTGTAATCTTTCCGACTTTATCTCTGTTCGGAACACCAGAACCTTTCTTAATTTTGGCTTTTTCCTTAATTAGTTCAGGTACAGGCGGCTCTTTAGTGATGAATGTAAAAGACTTATCAGCAAACACAGAAATCTCAACCGGAAGAACTTTTCCAGCTTTGTCTTGTGTTTTAGCGTTAAACTCTTTACAAAAAGCCATGATATTCAAGCCTGCAGCACCAAGCGCTGGACCAATAGGAGGCGCTGGGTTTGCTTTACCAGCTGGAATTTGCAGTTTAATGATCTTTTCTAACTTTTTCTTTGCCATCGCCTAAAACCTTATCAATTACTATTTATTCTACTTCTGCATCTGCAGGAAGCTCTTCTACCTGCCAGAACTCAAGGTCATCTACTCTAGTGTCTCGACCAAAAATAGAAACCATTACGCTGAGTCGACCTTTATCGTGGTAAACTTCTATTACACTTCCTGTGAAGTTTACAAAAACACCGTCTGTAATTTTAACTTTATCACCAATTTCGATGTTGTGCTTATGTACTACTTCTTCTTTCTTATCTTTTAGCTCTTTTAGAATCTCTTCTACTTCTCTGTCCGTAAGAGCATTTGGCTTTCCACCACCCAAAAATCCAATCACACCGTTTGTGTTTTTGATGTACTGCCAAGAATCATCTGAAAGATTCATTTTAACTAATATGTAGCCTGGCCAAAGTCTCTTTTCGCTAATCTTCTGCTGGCCTTTCTTAACCTCAACCACGTTCTCTGTAGGAACAATTACTTCCTCAACAAGGTCAAGCATTCCTTGGGCTTCACGATTCTCTTCAATCGCCTTTTTCACTTTCTTTTCATGCCCAGACATCGCCTGGATAACGTACCACTTATTCATTTAGGCTCCCATAATCAATCGCGACAACATGTGGATGCCTTGAAGCACATTTCTAACTAGCAAATCCACCACATAGATTCCGATACCGAAAAATAGAGTTGCACCAACTACAATCTTTGTACAGGTTGTCAGCTCTTCCCTTGAAGTCCAAGAGACTTTCTTTAGTTCACTCTTCAGCCCCTGAAGAAATCCCACCTTATTCTTATTCTTCGCAGCGGCTCTAGCACGTCTTTTGCTTTCCGCTAATAAATTTGACTTGTGACTAACTGACATATCTTCTTCTTTTTTCTTTTGCTTCATCTGGTATATCTAACCTAATCGAGTGCGGAGGGATTCGAACCCCCGACCGGCGACTTTGGAGATCGCTGCTCTACCAGCTGAGCTACACACCCTAATGTCAAGAGATCGCGGGAAAGTCCCGAGATCTCTTGTACGCTCAGCTTATTGGACGATCTTTGTGATTGTTCCAGCACCGATAGTACGGCCACCTTCACGAATCGCGAATCTCATACCTTCTTCCATAGCTACTGGTGAAATCAACTCACCTGTTAGCTCTACGTTATCACCAGGCATCACCATTTCTGTGCCTTCTGGAAGAGTTACAGTTCCTGTTACGTCTGTTGTACGGAAGAAGAACTGAGGACGGTAACCTGTAAAGAACGGCTTGTGACGTCCACCTTCATCTTTCTTCAGAACGTAAATAGTACCTTTAAACTTTGTGTGTGGTGTGCAAGTACCTGGAGCAGAAAGAACCATTCCTCTCTCTACATCCTTCTTATCGATACCTCTTAGAAGAACACCAACGTTCTCACCAGCTCTTGCTTCATCAAGTAGCTTGTTGAACATCTCAAGACCTGTTGCAACAGTGTCACGTGTATCTTTAAGACCAACGATTTCAACTTTATCGTTCACTTTAATAATACCACGCTCAACTCTACCTGTAGCAACTGTTCCACGACCTGAAATTGAGAATACGTCCTCAACTGGCATTAGGAAAGGCTTGTCTACTTCACGCTCAGGTGTAGGTATCTTCTCGTCAACAGCAGACATCAACTCATCGATTTGCTTACTGTACTCAGCGTCACCTTCAAGAGCCTTAAGAGCAGAACCTCTAATGATCGGAGCATCTTTATAGCCCTTCTCTTCTAGTAGCTCAGCAATTTCCATTTCAACAAGCTCTACAAGCTCTTCGTCACCTTTACTGATCTGATCCATTTTGTTTAGGAAAACAACAATATTAGGTACTCCAACCTGTCTAGCAAGTAGAATGTGCTCTTTTGTTTGTGGCATTGGACCGTCTGTCGCCGCAACAACAAGAATAGCTCCATCCATTTGAGCTGCACCAGTAATCATGTTTTTTACATAGTCAGCGTGTCCAGGACAGTCTACGTGTGCATAGTGTCTTGTGTCTGTTTCATACTCAACATGACTTGAGTTAATCGTAATTCCACGCGCTTTTTCTTCTGGAGAATTGTCGATAGAAGCATAATCGCGAAAATTTGCTCCACCTTTCTCCGCCAAATGTTTAGTAATCGCCGCGGTTAATGTGGTTTTACCATGGTCAACGTGACCAATTGTGCCGATATTCACGTGCGGCTTATTTCTTTGAAACGATTCCTTTGCCATCGATTAGCTCCCGTAATTTATTTGAACCAACATTTTTCAAAATGTTATTTTAACTTTTCCAACTTGCCCAGAATAGGAATTGAACCTACGACCGCTTGCTTACCATGCAAGTGCTCTACCACTGAGCTATCTGGGCATTTTCAATTTAGACCCATCATATTAAAAGTCGAATGCTTAGAGCTTATTCCTCATGAAAAAAAAATGCAACATCTACTTTTCCATGAGAGAAAAAAGATTGCTTCTTAGCGCTGTCTATAAACGATTCGAGCCTTTGATAGGTCGTAAGGTGACATTTCAACTGTCACATTATCCCCTACTAGAACACGGATGTTTTTCATTCTCATCTTCCCACATAGGTGAGCGAGAACTTTCATGCCGTTTTCTAGGGCTACCCTAAACGTCATATTTGGAAGAAGTTCTTCCACAGTGCCTTCAAGCTTTAAAGTATCTTCTTTCTTCGTCATATTATCGCATTAACTTTCAATTGGGATTAAATGAAATAGTCTATATAGTTTAAAGTCAATGGATTTTATAGAACAGAAGATTTATATTCAATTGCTCTTTTACGAATATTGAATTTTTTTTTACCTTAAGTCTTTTTTATGAAGTTTTTGGAAGAAATAGTGAACATTTAACCAAGGATGAATTTTATATGACACTCTCAGATAATATTGACAGTCTCAAAAAAGACTTCCTTCCTATTCAAAGCGACTCCATTGCTATTTATAAAAAGATTCTTGAAATTGGCAATCAATATAAAGGACCTGACATTACACAGTTTCAGCATTCAGACACTGTAAAGGGCTGTCAAAGCCTTATGTACATGAAGTCTAGGCATGCTGAAGGAAAGATATATTTTGATATTTTCTCTGACGCCCTTATCTCTAAAGGTGTCGCTGCAATACTTGTAAGCGCTTATAGTGGTGAGACACCAGAAACCATCCTAAAGAACAAACCTAGTTTTTTAAAGGATTTAGGCATAACAGAGAGTCTTTCTCCATCACGCAGCAACGGCGCTCTAGCACTTTTTACGAAAATGCAGCAGTCAGCCATTTATCACTTAACTAAAGTTAAATTATAAATTAACAATCGTTTCTGTTTAACAATTAACAACTAAGTGATACTATACCTATCTTTAATCATTAAAGAATTAGTATTATGTCTAGTATTGCAAGTGATATTCTCTGGAAAAGATCACCCTCACAGGTTCTGCAGGAACTACCTGCACAAGAATTTTCACTACACCCACAACTTTTTAGGAGTGCAGCGAAGGATCTAAGGTCTGAATCAATCTCCCTTGGCTTTACCAGAATACCTCTTGCAAACTTCTATTCTACTGTAAGGGTAACAGCTCAAATAGCCACAGCAGCTATCTCTATAGCAGCATGTATCTACGTTGGCTTATATGCACCAACCTACTTAATAGCATCTATTTTAGGGTCTGCAGTGGTAGGCTACAAACTGAACCCTTTGTTTTTCGACCCTCTAAGTTACTCTGAACAGAAATCTATCCTTAGGGTAAGTAATTTAAATAAGATTCTTGCTAAAGAGAATTCACTAAAAAAATTAACACAAAGTGAATTTAGAACTCGTTTCTTTAAACCTCTTGGTATTTCATCAACTTTAAGGATTAGCGCTCAGACCACTTTAGCTAAAGATCAGACGATCTGCTTTCTTATCCCCCTCTTAGCAAGATTTGAGTTTTGGAAAGAACAGATTGAAGAAACTGAAAAAGCCATTAGTATTATTGATGAAAAGTATAGAAAAAATACTTATCGTCTAGTTGAAAGTGACAAGATTGTTTTAGACCAAGAAATGAATGAGAATCTAAAGAACACTCAAACTAGAGAAAAAAAGAAGTTAATCCGACTTAAGGATTTATACGAGACTCGAGCAACCGAAGAACTTCGTGGGAAAATTAATAACTCAAAAGAGTTAATCTCTGATCTTCTATATCAAATCAAACTCTCTCCTAAGGAGAGCGCTCAACTGGAGAGGGAAAACTTACTTGCCTACTACAGAATGGAGCATATTGAAGAAGACGATCTAATTATAGCAAAAACAAACGGAAAGCTTCTTTCAGCTGCAAGGGCTGCATTCCTTTTATATATTCTAAGAAATCCAAACTCTAAAAAGACAATCTCTGACTGCGGAAATTTCATTATAAAATCTCAAGCACATAGGGATGCTATTCCATTGCAATCATCTCAGGCATATTTCAGACGGAAGGATACAGGTGACTATGTTTCTAAAAAGTTCTTCCTGGAAAACATCGGAAATATTGAAGAAATAACGAAAAAAGCTTTTGAATAACCACTTACGTTGTATGCGGGAAAACAAGCTTCACAATCTGAATCACAAAGATAAGAACTGCAATTGTTCCAATAGTACTTAAAAGCTTCTTACCCCCAAACAATCGGAGAGGTCCTTCGTGATGTTTATAGTACCTACCTACCCAAATCATGCTCACTGGAATAAATGCACTTAAAACGCTATCCCCGAAGCCCCCTGAGAACTCAAGACCAAGAAGAAATGCTTTTGGGTAGAGTATTGCAAAGACAAGCGATGGTATAACAGCAAGAAGGCCCATATACAAATTATTCGATTTCTTATTCTTAAGGGAAAACAGATCCATTAAAAAGTCTTTAAGTCCTAGCGCGATTCCAAGATAAGAAGTTACTAAGGCAAAAAATGCAAAAAACTGTGCTGAAACAGAGATCCAAGGACTTTTTACAAATGCTCTTAGAGATTCAGTCGCTGGCTGGCCCTTTTTAAAAGCCTGTAGAAGACCCATTTCACCTTCTAATGGTACGCTTCCAAGGACGATCCACTGCCAGATAAGATAAACAATAAATGGGATCGTAGTACCTACAATAATTGCAGTCTTCAGCGCTCTTGGGTCTCTTTTCAAGTAAGGAGTAATACTCGGTACCATAATTTGATAGGAGAATGTAGCAAGCAGAAGAGGAAAAGAATAATAAGAAAAGCTCCATTCTCTATGTGTTAAGTACTCTGGATGAATTTTCCCAGTTCCTGTGATAGTGAGCACAAGGTATGCAACTATCATCCCCACCATAAGAAGGGTGTTTATGATACCTATAGTTCTTGTGCCAAAGTAAATCATTGTGCCGAAAACAAGAGCAAATAAAATACAAGACTCTACACGCATCAAGTCCCTTGTAAAAAGATCATTGAAGGCATTATCTATCAGACTAGCCCCAGCTGTGTTGTAGGCTATTAATGACGCATACCCCATGAACAGATAGAAAACTATCGTGATCCACTTTCCTGGCTTACCAAGTAGTTTAGAAGCCATTGTCATTAAGTGAGCACCTTCTTCCATCCATAGATTCGCTTCAATAATTAGAAGTCCAGTTATGGTCATAAAAGCCCAACTGATGAGCATGATTAAAACAGATGGAATAAATCCAGAAGGTCCTGTTTCAACAGGCAGAGCTAACATCCCTCCACCAACACATGTTCCAGCTATCAGAAAGGCTCCTGAGATGATACGGGCAACTGAAACAGTTTTTGTAACGGTCATATTTTACAAGTCCATTATTCATTAGTGGGTTACAGAGTAAATGAAATGAGGATAACTTACAATAAACACCTGATTGTGTCTTGGGCACCTGTTGTATTTTCTAGGGTGCCATCATTATGAACAAGCACATCGTACTCTACTCGAACTCCAAAATCTCCAGGGAAGTAGATTCCCGGTTCAATTGTAAAAACAGTACAGGAGATCAAAGGTCTATCGTCTAAAGTTTCAAAACTGTCTAAATGCGCTCCAGGCCCATGAACAGTTTGATATACGTTATGCCCTGTCCTATGTATGAATTGATCGCCATAGCCTTTATCTATAATAAAATCTCTGCAGATTTCATCTGCTTCAAAACCTTTCACTATTTCCTTTAGCTCGTAGCGCCTTTTGATAAAGTTAAAAGTTTCTTCCTGAGCCTCTCTGGCAATAGCATATACTTCTTTTTGCTTTGCAGTAGGTTCCTTTGCAGCAATTGCCATTCTTGTAATGTCTGCATATATACTCTTTGGGCTATCTTTTTTTGAGCATATATCCAGAAGAATAAGATCCTGCTCCTTCAAGTTGTTTGCAGTTTCATGATCCTTGGGACTATAGTGAGGATCTGCTGTATGGTCTGCAAATGCAACTGTTGGGGCAAAATCATATGTGAATCCATTTTTCTTCATTTGCTCAAGCATCCACTGCTGCACTTCAAATTCATTCACTACACTTCCTGAAGTAAAGCCTTCTTTAATATAGCTAAAAGTATCGTCTGCCAGCTTATCAACAAATGCAGCAGCTTCTTTATGCATATTTATCTGATCTTCATCCATTGTGCATGTAAATTGCTGTAGGAACGGACCAGAGCTAGTAACAGTCGGCCCAATACTTTCGATAAACTCTTTTGTACCAGCATCAATTTTGGAAATATAGGGCAGATGATTTTCCTCTGAGTATTCCATTGCGACACATTTGCAGTGATTTAGCATTTCTTCAAGATGCTTTCTTAAATCCTTGTGCTTTTGATACGTCTTGATCTCCCCTGGCAAGTGACTTAGAACGTGCGGCTCTATGCTGTGCACAAGTTGCATGGGTGTACCCTTTTTGGGAATCCAGTAAAAAAAACGTCTTGTAATATGAGTTCCCTTAGGAATTTCTAAAAAGTCTAATGCAAGCGAATTAAGATCATGAAAATTATACAGCAGCCAGCCATCTATTTCGTGTTCTTCTAAGTATTCTTTAGCTTGTTCTATCCTGTTATCCATCTATATCCTAGTGGTATATGCATCTAATGATTGCAGATGCCGCTATAATGCGCATCATGTTAAAAGGATCGTCCAGTAACTCAACTAAAAACGGTATTGCCTCTTTCGACCCCAGATGCCCTAAGGCATCTAAAATATGCATTTTAAAGTCCCGATCCATTTTTGGATAGGCATTTTGCAAAGTGGCAAGAGCTCTTTTATCTGTACCAAACAATGCAAGAACAAGAGCTGCCTGCACTCTAGTTTTTTCATCTTTGTCATCTAGAAGTTCTCTTATGATTTCAATAGACTCATCTGTTCCTTCTTCTAGCAATACAGTAGATGCTGCAAAAGTCATGCCAAAGCTTTCCGATTTTAGATAAGCTTTTACTAAGGAAGAAACCTCTGGAAATCGAAACATTGCGAGCTTGTTAAGCAAGTGAAGACGCATTTGCTGATCTACCATCACTGGATACTGAATCACTTCTGGAGTGTGCCTTACGAAACTTGGGGAGATCACCTTGTAGTAAGGATTATTACTTGGATCCATCATTATTTTTTGTTTATGCGTATGCAGAAACTCTGCAATATATTTACAGCACTCCATTTTATCTTGAGTGTGTCCAAGAAGACCATAAGCCAAATTAACTTTTACAAAAGGGTCTGAAGTACTTTTTAAAAGCACATTTCCAAGAACAATCCCCTCTTCTCCAGATTGACTTATTACACTTGCTGCAAACCTTCTGTAATCTGGGTTTTTATGAAACACCCAATCTGTTAATTCTGATTTTGCTCTACTTGGATCGTAGTACATAAGCACGCCACATGCTGTCATTGCAACATATGGATTAGGATCCTCTAGTAGATGCAGTAGTTTTTCTTGAGTGAGTTCTTTCGCGTCTTTGATTCCTGTCACAATGAGTGTATTTAATGCTACGATTCTGACATCGGCATTAGGATCATCAAGTAGCTTTGCTATATGTTCATTATGCCCATTAAGATTAAGAAAACTTACTACCTCGCATGCAAGGTATCTAAGTCCGGCTCTTTTGCTTTCATAAAGATGAACGAGTTCATTTTCATCCAGTGTCTCATGAAGGTTTAAAAGCGCTTCTGCTGCGATATATCTCTCTTCAATTGTACTTCTATCACTTGAAACAATATCTTTTAGTAATGGGCCAATCTCTTTTATCTGAAACCTGGAAAGAGCTTTGATAACTTCAAGGCGTACGTACCATACATTTTCTTTCTTAAGCATCGATTTGATTGTGTCGATGAGAATCTTATCTCCAAACTGTGTTGAGAGCCGTACCGCTATCATTCGGAGATATGCGTTCGTTGAATTTAGATTATTCATCAAGATGCTGACAGCTCTTGCATCTTGAGTGAGAGATGCACCGATCATGGAGGAGATATTCACAACTTGTTGATTTGAGTGCTCTGCTTTTTCTAAAACAGACCATGATATAATTTCTAAAAGAGCTAAGTCTTCTTTAAATTTTTCATCATCTTTCGCAATTTTCTTCCAATCTCTAAAAGCATCTAAATCTCTTCCTGATTCAGAAAGCACTCTAACTTTAAGAGCTTTTAGATCGGCAGAGTCAGGAAACTCAACAATTGAAGTTGAAATTTCATCTAAGGCACTATTGTAATCCTTAAGAAGAAGATGATCTTTGACTCTTTTTTGTTTATTTGCAGCAGTAGATTGCTCACTTGAGACTAGAAGACTCCCTGCAAAAAGGAAGACTGCAATAAGGGATATATACATGAAATTACCCAAACACTTGAAAAATGTAATTATGGCAAGTTTCATAATTAAAAAAAAGCTAGCCTAAAGCACCTAGGTCACGACCAGCTAAAAAGTGGAAATGAAGATGAAACACTGTCTGTCCTGCACCTTTTCCATTATTTGTCAGCAGCCTGTAGTCTTCTACATTGAACATCTCTGCCATTTTTTGGGCTGCGAGAACGATTTCTTTAAAAACGCTTGCATCCTCAGCTTTTAAAGCATTGATATTTTTGATCTCTTTCTTTGGAATGATTAAAAGATGGATAGGAGCTTGTGGGTTAATATCTTTAATCACGAGAATATTTTCATTTTCAAAAACGACTTCCGCAGGAAGCTCTTTATCTATGATTTTCTTAAAAATCGTTGTCATATCACCTACTTTTTTACCGCAAGCTTGAATGCATTAAGAGCATCTTCTTTTGTTTTCCAAATCGATATAAATCTTCCTTTATGGCAAAAAACTGCCCCTGGAATATCTGTTACTTTCTTCAAGTCGTCTTCCAAAAGTCCTGCCCATTTTTTTGGCAAAGGGTGTCTTACTTTCATTTTCTGATCAAATGAGGGAGGGATTCCACGTAACTTCCAAAATTCACCTGAAGGCATGATCACAAACAAAGCAGGATGACTCTCTCCGTCTAGCTCGAAAAAATTCTCCATCCAAGGCATTGCCTCATCAAAAAGCAGATAGTCCTGCCCTTTTTTCATGCTATCATTCACAGCTTCTTTGCATGACTTAATATAGAAAAATCTTTCTTGAAGTCTTTTGATATGACCGTATGCAAAATCTAGAGCGCTTGAAAAAGCTTTGAATAGACCCGAACTATCCATTCCATAATCACACGGAACATAGTTCGTTATAACTCCTGAGAAAGAACAGTGCCCAAGCCTTTGAGTGATAAGACCGTTGTCAATTGCATCGATCCCTATGACAAGAGAGCGATTGATATGACCATAGAGAACTTCATCCATATAGCCTTCTTTCAATAGATACTTTAAGATCATCCCTGCAGAGCTCATTGTCCCTTTGTATTCGATCTGATGGTGATCAAATCGTTTAATGTCTGGGTCATAGATCCCACCAACATCACAAACAAACTCGAATTTCTCTAATTCTTCCTGATTTCTTGTTCGGGTAATCTTATCTCTATCTATCAAATCGTATAAGAGTAGTAAGGAACATGCGGTAACTTCATCTGCATGAAAGGGACCATCATGTGTACCAAAACTCCTTGGTATTATACTAGGTTTCATAAAATGTTCTTTTTTAAGTAATTCTAGATGATTTTAAACGCTCAGAAAATAATGCTCAAGGTCGATTTAGTAAAATAGATCGAAGGCTCTATAGAAAACATGCTTGTATTTGTGATCTAGAATCCATACGAGAATCTGATACTGAAGTAATCGGTTGTCAGCTTAAAGAACTGACCTTCGGAATACCCATGGTGATATTGAGCAAAAATACGAACTTTTCTTCCAACACCCTGTAGTTTACTCCACTCGTAACCAAGCTGATAGGTCCCATCAAACTGCCAGTGGTGCTCTTGCCAATTTTTCCAACATACCGCAAAAAATGGAGTTCCATAAATTCTGTGGTAGTAGTCATTACGGCCAAACATCCTGAATTCAGCACCATATTCTATATAGAAAGGCTTTAAGTGATAGGTACGATCACTATGAAATACCCAGCCTGGACCAAAATATACTCTGATTCCTTTCTTCGCTTGATAGGAAGAAATGAAGTCTATTGCTTCCATACTTGGGTTTTTTCGAGGAAAGCCTGGGTTGTTTGTCATGAATTCATCTCCTAGGTGAGATGAAACATGATAGATTCTTAATCTAAAAGACCATTTATTAACCGCATAGGAAAGTGGAATACCGACTAGATAATCCGTAGTAACAAGCTCTGAGAACTCATTATTGGGATTGTTGTTTCCACCCATTTTGAAAACTGACCACACCCCGCCTTGGATATCAATCTGAAGATCTCCTTTCCAAACAAAGACGTTTCTCCATCTAAAGATAGGGAACGAATCACCAAAGGAGACACCTATTACGTGTTTACCAATTACTTGGTCATCAAATCGATAACCTGCTGAATAGACAGGTTCTCTTAAGTCCGCGATTAGTGGTTGAAACAGTACGGTTGATTGAGGGAACCATATACCATTCACTTGCCTGCGAACCAAATGCTGTTCTTTTTTCTCTACTTGCTTGTCTGTGATATGATTTCCAATCGTAACGGATTCAACTTCAGGCAGATTTTCCACAAAGCTTGTGATACTGCTTTTTATCATATCATTCTTAGGGAGGTTATATAAGGTGACGTTTCTATCTTTAACAAGCACTTGCACCTGGAATTCATAGTAGTGAACATCCACCAATGCTTGTATATAACCTTCTAAATAAGAATCTGTTGAATCTTCAAAGTGATCATTATCTATACTAGACAGTAGGTAATCTTTCTTTTTCACCTTCTTTACAATAAAAGCAGCTTCATCAAGAATTTGATCAAGTGCTTTGTCATGCATATCCTCATCAGCTATAAAATTATCAAAGCATTCTGCTTCGATCAGACATTCTCTATCGCTTGCACAAAGTGATGCCGAGAAAATTATAGAAAAAGTAATCATACAGAGTATTCGGCATGATTTCATATTTACTTTCCTTAGTAGGTGAAAACATACGGGTACAGAGCCCCTTAAACATTTATATACCTCTATGACCAATTATCTGCAAAATAATATGGATAAATTAAATGAATGAATTACTAATAAATTTATAACTAACTAGTTAAAGTTAATTAGACTTATTGTTTTAGATCTGGAAATTTAGATGGCTAAGGATTTTAGAAACTGTGCTGTATTCTAATGTAGACATACAAACCATTGACGATCAGTAAAAATCTCTTGATTTAGGAATAGTACATCGCTATGATTGCAGACCTCAAACAGGGGGGCAGTAGCTCAGTTGGTTAGAGCAACGGACTCATAACCCGTTGGTCGCTGGTTCAAGTCCAGCTTGCCCCACTTTTCATTAAGATCTCATACGAAAAATTTACGACAGCAGACCTTGCTAAAATGGATAAATAAAGTGGAAGAAATCTCCTATAGTATAGAACACTACAATACGATTCCTAAAGAGTATGAAGACATTCTCTACCATAAGATCAGTGACAACGCATTCCATGTAAAGGGTCTTTCACCTATCCACCCATTTAGCATTTTTATTAAGGATAACAAGAATGATCTCTTTGGAGGGGTTTCAGGAGCCATACTCTACGGCTCTCTATACATCGACTCTCTCTGGGTAGATAAAACTTTACGCCTTCAAGGGTGGGGAACCAAACTTATGCATGAGGCTGAAAGAACTGGGAAGGAGCGAGGAGCTTCATTTGTTACTCTTAATACCATGGATTGGGAAGCTCTTTCTTTCTATGAAAAGCAAGGGTATTCGATTGAATTTACGAGAGAAGGCTATGTAAAAGACTCAAAAATGTTTATGCTCAGGAAAACCTTATAAAAGATAATTATGAACGTCGCAGAATGTAAAATCTACTTCTGCCTCTTTTTCTTAATACTATCTCGTTTCAGCAGACTTTGATCAGTTATCCATTAAAAGTAATTTACGGAGACTCTGGCTTACTGCTCTCCCATTCTTCGATGATATTCCCAGCTTTTTCATAGTCTAGGAATGAAGCAATTTTAAAAATTGGAAGACCTTCATGGATAAGCGGAGTTGTGTTGATCCCAACAACAATACCTTCTTGAGGAGCTCTTACTTTCTCTAAGAAATCAACTCCAAAGGGATCTGTAATCCTTCCTATCACCTCCCCTTCTTTAATCGTCTGACCCAAGGTAACATCTGTGTGAAATACTCCTCCGAAGTGAGACAGAATCCAATCTTCATCCTGGGAAAAAATAGGTTGTATTTCTTGCACTGGAGCTTTAGGAAGAATATCGACCGCTCTCATTACATTCAGGATGCCATTTACGCCTAATGTAATGGCGTTTTCATCAAAGCGCATCGCTTCACCTGCTTGATATACTAGAAGAGGAATTTGCAGAGCTTCTGTTGTTTGTCTCAGTTTGTGCTGTTTATGTGTTACGTTGGTCACTACTGGAGATTGAAAGGACTTGGCAAGTTGTTTTGTTCGAACATTGTCAAAATTGCAATAAACCTGCGGCAGAATGTTATGGTTGAGAGATCCTGTTTGAAGTTCTATACAGTAATCTGCTTTTTTCAAGATCTCTTCTGTAAAGAGATAGGCTATTCTTTCTCCAAAAGATCCATCAGGTGATCCAGGAAAACAGTCCTCTAAATTCCCACCTGTTGGAAGTTGTGATGGGAAGTGAGTAAGGCCATAAACATTAATAGCTGGAACAGCAATCACCGTTCCTTTGATCTTGCTTGGGTCAATTTCCTGGATAGTGCGGTTCACTATCTCTAAGCCATTGAGTTCATTTCCCTTTAGAGTGGAAAATATCACGAGGCATGGACCTTTTTCTTTTCCATGAAACACTCTCATCGGCATGTAAAGCGGAGAACATGAATATCTTTCCGGAAAAGGCAAAGCTAGGTTGGCCACCTCACCAGGATGTACATAGGTGTCACAAATGGTTAGTTTATCGTTTTTCATTTTAGACTCCTTTAGAATCATTATTTAATAAAGTATAGTCAACAGCCGACTTGCAGAAAGTTTCTTTCAAGAAAAAAACTGTCAGAATCAACCCTAAACAGGCTATTACTATCAGAGAGTAGAAAGCTTCTTGGTAGTTTTCTAGTGTGGCGTGCTTTGTTGTTTTAATCGAGTCAATGACAAAACCAATAGCTGGAGCATTGATGGAGGAAATCACTGTAATCATGGCGTTGTTTAGACCAAGGCCTATAGCTAGGTATCCAGATTTGAACTGCTCAGCTATTATGGCAAATCCAACACTTTGACCGCTTGCTGCAATCCCTAGGAAAAAGAAAGAGCTGATCAGGATATATCTATCATTACCAAAAATAATACCAGAAATCGCAATAACAGCAATGATTGCAGAGCTCATCATAATGCTTTTTCTACGCTGAAAAAAGTCAGATAAAAATCCAAGAAGTGGACATCCGATAGCATAACCAAACCATGCAATGGTTAGCATATATGAAGAAAAGTGAGAGCTATGTCCTTTAAGACCTAAGAAAAGTTTACCTTCGTTTTCCGATAGAAATTCAATAGAAAAATACACACAAGCAGAAAACAGAGCGATTACCCAAGGCTGCATTTGTAAAAATAGCTGTTTAATGTTTGCCTTTATTTGCTCGGGTCTGCGAAGAATTAAATACGACCCTTCACGTCGAGAATTGTTTTTAACAACAATAAGAATGACAAACGCTAGCAAAATGCCCGCTAGTCCTAGAATGAAAAAAACCGTTCTCCAGCTTATTTCTGACCCTTCAGCAATAGCATTCACAGGACCTGCTGCAAGCATCGGACCTAAAGTCCCTACAAACTGAGACAGCCCAATTAACAGTGCAATATTACGCTTTGGCATCCACTGATAGACAGCTACGAGTAAGCAAATAAAACCAAAGGAAGAGCCAAGGCCTGTCAACATTCTAAAAAAGAGTGCAGAATAGAAATTGTGGGTATAAGCAAAACCAATAGCTGAGAGTGAGCAAATTGCAGCTCCAACAAATAGAGATTTTTTTAGACCATAGCGGTCTACGATCAATCCCACTGGAATTTGCATCAGACCATATATCAACAGATAGGTAGAGGTGCTTAGCAAGGAAAATTTAAAGGAAGAGAGGTTAAGGTCGAACATTATAGGGTGTTGAAATGTTCCAATAATGGTCCGAAGTAAAAACTCATACAAAAAGAAGAGAGCGCAAACTCCCCACACAATAAAACCTTTAAGAGTGTATTTTTGACTTCGATCTACTGACATAGTGCTTCTTAACTAACTTTATAACTAAAAAAAGAAAATATTCATTCTTTTTTAAATCACTCAGTATAGCAGATTTCAATCGATCAATACATGAAATACTTAACTTTATCAGAATCTCTGAACTTTTTGGGAAACCTAACTTTTGTATTAAGAAAGGAAAAGTCAAAGACAAAAAATTTCATTTTCACATATGGTCCTTCAGTCTACAACATAAGGGGAATCATATGCCATATACTATCATCGAAGGGAAAAACTGTTCTTACCAAGATCTTGGAGAGGGATTTCCTATCCTTCTTGGTCATAGCTATTTATGGTCGTCTGAAATGTGGCAGCCCCAGCTAGAAGAGCTTTCAAAGGAATTTAGATGTATTGTACCTGATTTGTGGGACCATGGTGAGTCTGATCATTTAACTGGATCAAGTACAACTGTTGAGTCACTTGCTAACCATACTTGGAAACTTATGGAGTCACTTGGGATTACAGAGTTTGCTGTCGTTGGACTTTCTGTTGGTGGCATGTGGGGAGCTGAGCTTGCCTTAAATCACCCTGAATCTGTTAAAGCACTCGTTCTCATGAATACTTTTTTAGGCAGCGAGCCTGAGATCACGCAAAAGAAATATTTTGCTTTGCTAGATATGATCGAAAAGGAAAAAGGATTTTCAGAGCCCCTTCTTAATCAAATTGTCCCTTTATTCTTTTCCCCTGCTACAGCAACTATTAACCCAAAGTTAATGGAAGACTTTAAAACTTCATTAAGGGAAATCAAAGAAGAAAACATACCTGGCATCGTTACTATTGGAAGAGCTATTTTTTCACGAGAGTGTAAATTAGACAAACTTACCACTCTTAAACAACCGACCCTTATACTTGTTGGAGAAGATGATATCCCTCGCCCTCCTAGGGAGTCTCAAGAAATGGCATCTCGCATTCCTGGGTCTCTGATTCACGTCATTGAAAAAGCTGGGCATATTAGCAATTTAGAACAACCTGAAGTGGTTAGTACGCTTTTGAAAAACTTTATTAAAAAAGCTGTCTATGCAACGAATTCCGCGTAAGTACATAGAGGAGCTTTTCACCTCCTCTACATAGACAGATTATAGCTTTATGTAGCCTGAAATTGCTGATACAATCCCTGCAACTCCGATTAAAGAGATTACTCCACCCATAACACTGATAAAGAATTTACGTCTTTTCTGCAGAAAAGGCAAAAATTTGGGATGGGTAATCAAATAGGACAAAAAGGAAAAGTATACGATTGCTAAGACTGGAATACTCATACCAAAAGCAAATTTTGATGCGACTGTTGTCATGGACTGAGCAAAAATCCCAAAAAGACTAAGAAGAAAAACTGTAGCTTTTGGATTTAGAAGGTTACAAAGAAAGCCTGCCGCAAAGGCATTTTTAATTTTAATTTCCTTTTGATCATCATCTTTGCCAGCAGAAAGTATCGACTTGATACCTAAGTAGGAAAGATATACTCCCCCAAGAAATTTAATCAAAAGAAGAGCTCGTGGAGAAGAATTTAAAAAAAGGGCAATTCCGGTAACGCAGTAAAGAACATGAATTATCAATGCTGCAGCGACGCCGCAGGAAGCAAAAAAAGCCGCTTTTCTAGAAGCCTTTAACCCATACTGCGTTACAATAGCAAAATCAGGGCCGGGGCTTATCATGGCAAGAAAGTTCAAAAAAACAAATGAAAGAAAATCCATAATCTACCAATATTTATAAATGACTAGGGGCTATAATAACGCACCTATGAAAAATAGTGCAATTTTCTTAACTAAATATCCAATCTAGAGGTTTTGATGCTAACTCTATCTATGTACCTTGCAGGTACAATCAAAAAAGACAACGAAGATCCAAACGAGTCATTCTGGACTGAGGCTAACTTAAAAGAGATCGAAGCAACTCTTGCACCTAATAAAACACTTTTTTTAAACCCTGCGCATAGAACAGACGATCTTAGCGATAACCACTCGGTATTTGGTAGAGATATGCTACAGGTATTTTCTTCAAATTTTGTTTTTGTTGATGCAAGAGCTAGAAGAGGTCTTGGTGTTGGAGCAGAAATGATGTGGGCAAAGATGAACAAAGTTCCGGTTGTGACATGGGCCCCAATCGACACCCATTACAAAAGAGCTAATGCCAGCGTATTAAATGTAACTATTGAGAATTATATACACCCTTTTGTTTTATCGTTAAGTGATGTGATTGTGTCTTCACCAAAAGAGGGTGCTTTATGGATGAAGCAATACTTGGATGATCCATCAAGTTTTGAAATTAAAGATGCTGATCATGTTAAATCCGCAATGAAACACTATAAGGCAAGCCAGTTGGAAGTAGATCTTCCTATGCAAAGCCTTATGAATTCATGTGAAAGCTTTAAAAATAGAGTTGAAAGCTTATCTCAGGCAGAAACCATCACAAGCTAATAAGGAGCTCGAAATGACTGAATTTGAAATTAAAAAGAAAAACTCCATGATGGTTGTAGGCATCGAGCTTAGAACTTCAAATGAACCTGATGCTGGCCCTGTTGAAATCCCGCAGCACTGGGAAAAGTTCTATAAAAACAACATCATGGAGAAGATCCCTAATAAATCTGCCAATGAAGTTGTAGCTTTGTACTGTGATTATGAAGGCGATCATACAAAACCCTACTCTCTTGTAATTGGCTGCCCAGTTTCATCTATTGACCACATCCCAGAGGGAATGGTTGCAAAGATTATTCCTGAAACATCTTATGCTGTTTTTGATGTTTCTGGAGAATTTCCAAAAAGTCTTGTTGAAACCTGGGGCAAAATATGGAGAACAAAACTCGATAGAACTTTCTCTTACGACTTTGAGCTATATGGAAGTGAATTTGGATCTACTCAAAAGCTAGACGTTTATATAGCTGTTAAGTAACAAACCAAACGTAAAGGCAGCATAGCTGCCTTTACGTTTGTGTTATAAGACTTATCCTATCTATACCTTAATACAACCTAGTTCACCGCATACAAAGGCTGTCGCATCAGGAATTTTAGAAAACACTGATAGTGCAACACTTTTGCAAGCATCAGAGCAAACCCCAGCCGCATCTAGTATACCACAATTATATGAAAAAGAGGGTGATGCAGTTTTGCCCAAAGCCACTACATCAGCAGCAGCTTGCTGAGCTGCGCTTAACACAGACGCTGTCGCCTCTGGCAGCTTTTCTGCCACATGGTTTGCGACATTCATACAAGGTTTTAGAGCTTCAGGTAGTTTCTCTACGGCTTGCCCTGCCATAGTAATCACTGGCTTTACTGCCTCAGGAAGATCTTGAACTACTTTTGAGACATTTGCAGACAACGCCTCATGACATGCTTTAAATGCTGCATCAGTAAGGTTTGTTAAATGAGGCATAGCAGCATTTATTAAAGCCTCTGGACCGCCACAGTATACCGTAGCAGCTCCTATAGCTACTGTTGTGGTTACTAATGCCATTTTCGTTCCGCTTACCTGTCCAATACAAGGTACGTGTACCATAATAAATCTCCTGTTTAATTTTGAAAAAAGCGCAGAAGGTTTACAAAATCTTTATACTTTTTAGCAATACATTTATTAAAATTAAGAGCGGGAATAAAGAAGCTCTATAGAAGTTTAGATTTTCTTAGAAGTGTACCTAAGACAGATTTCCTGATCTTTGGATGGTCCTAGAATTTTCCAACCAAGAAAGAGAGAGTCATCTTTAACAGACATTTTAGCTACGTAGCAATCTTTGTTGCATAGGTGAGGTTCTTTAGTAGATAAAAGATTGGTATCTTTAGAAAAAAGCTCTACAAGAAATTTTGGCGAATGTTTCTCATACCTTAAATGAGAGACAAAGAGAGAAGAATCTTTTAATACGAACTGGACTCTATTAGTAAAAGAGATCTTTTCTTTTCCTTTCTGCCAGTAACCTCTTTCAAGAAGTACGATTTCATTTTGTACACTTCTTTCCTTTAGAACGGATACCTCAGCGTAACCTATGCAGTCTTGTCCTTTTAGATCTTTAACATGGATATAAAGATACGCCGCTTTTTGAAGCTTATCAAAACATTCTTTTGCAAAGGTTATTGTCTTCATAAAAAAACCGTTATCATTCCACCTATTAATCAGAAAGAGAGTATTATATTTCTTCTTCAATCATTGTACCAAAAACTACCTAAAAGGAGAACAAAATGAGCTTTTTCAAAAAAAAACTATTGCCAGCATCTACCTTTCTTTTAGGTATCTTTGCAACCAGCCTCCTGCCTGCTGAGATCAGCATGTCAAAAAACATGAATGATCTTGAGTATCACTTAGAAAATGCCTGCGAAAACACTCTGATTGTCTTTGATATAGACAATACACTTATTGTCCCAGAAACAGCAGCATTCCAAATCCCCAACGTAAAGCCTAGAAAAAAACTTTTAAAGCATATTGTTCCAAGCTGGACAGAGAACGAACTTGGAATAGCTATTAGTCTCATGGGTCTTGAGGGCATGGGTATACTTCTTGATAAGAGCACCCCAGAGCTTATACAGAGACTTCAAAAGAAAGGGGTTAGATGTATAGCTTTAACAGCTCTAAACACAGGTCTGTATGAAGGCTACAAAGACATTTTTGCACATAGAGCAAATCAGTTAAAAAAGCATGGAATAGACTTTTCAGACTCTGCTCCTCACACTGAGTACACTGTGTTCAACCAATTAACTAAAGAAGTTGGATGCTACCCTGCTGCAAGAGATGGGATCGTGATGTCAAATGGGGAGAAGAACGAAAAAGGCCATGTGTTGCTTGCCTATCTTGATAGAGCAAACTGGTCCCCTGAATTTGTTGTCTTTGTTGATGATAAAAAAAGCCATGTAGAAAACATGTCTTCTATTCTCAATGAAAAAGGAATCAAAAATACATGTGTTCATTTTGAGAAAATCAAAGATTTTGAACCATCGCCTATTAACGAGGAAGAGTTCGTTAAAACTTGGGAGCTTCTAGGTGAAAAAGCGAAAGCAACCCTTAAAGCAAGAGATGCTATAAACTAGAAATCACACTCTTGACCTTGTCATAAGAAGAATGAAGCCAAGCTGAAATCCTTGATTTTGAGCTTGGTGATTCATTGATCTTTGTGCCTCTCATCGGAAACACCTTTTCCTTAGAGCCAAGTGTTGCAAATTCTCTACGAAGATTTACTTCTCTAATATTTAAATCTTCGTAGGTACGGAAATAGTACTTTAAGTTTTTGAGATCTTTCACAACGGACCACTGGGTGTAGTCAAAGTGTTTTCCATCTCTTGTACGGATTACACCATAAGGAACATCCACATGATTCAGCATATGAAACGCTAAGTTAACATTTTCTTTTGCAGAATTTGTAGGAAGGACACTATTTTTAATAATTGCTGTTCTTACATACCTTGAAACAGAGGTCCAGTCACCAGGCATTCCCTGAAGTCCACTCCCCTGACCTTGAGCAGCAATCACAGATCCATCTAAATTCACAGGAGCTGAGTTGATAGCTGAAAGATTCACATAGTTTCTTAGATTGATTTCATGCCATTCTAAATACGGGTTGTTTGTAAGAACCCCAATGGGATTGTCTTTAACAGTCATCTCATGATCAATGAACTCAATCACAATACTCTTTCCAAATTTATCATGAACAGTAAGGTGAATTGCAGGGATTCCTCCTAACTCAGGAATAACATGCGCCCAAAGTCTTACCTCTTTTAAGCCTTGCTTCAGCTCATCAATACTCGCAAAAGACGACAATATCCAACTTGGGAAGTCTTGAAATGCAAGTGTATGGGCATAATCTCTTGGCTCAAGTTTTTGATATTCTGCTCCTTCATACCAAAGGACACCAAGAGTTAGACCCTTTTCATTGAGTCCATCAGAAACTATGTTAGATTCAAAAACTGTAATGCCTGCGTAGTTGTATTTACTGCGGTAAGTAAGTCCTGGTTGGTTATTCCGAAGAAGGCTAGTAAATCTTTTTCCCTTAGGGAATAAAACCATTTCCGATTCTAGAAAAAAACCAAAGTCCATTGTTCTTCCATTAACTATATTGTCATGAGAATTGACAAGAAGAAAGTCAGTACAACCATAAACACCCTGAGAAAAACAAAGTGCACAAAAAATAATCATGGAAAAACAACGCATAAAAAAACTCCTTTTATCTAATTATTTCTATATCAAATAGGCAAATGCAATGAAACCCTCTTCTTTTACTCTCATGCCTATGCTTTGTCTATTTAGAAATTCCTTTTCAATTTTAAAAAAAATCTGTATGAGTCTTTAGAGGATTAAAAAGAGAGAACGCTTTATGGAAAACCAAAATGAAAGTAAGCAAAGATCTATTTCAATAAAGGAGATGTCCCCTCTTCTCATGGCTATAGGGATCGATTTAATGGGATTTGCTCTCGTTTTTCCTGTGCTTACAGCTATGATTACATCAGCAGATTCTATTGTTCCTAACGCCTCCCACGCCTACAAGTCTATGCTGCTTAGTTTTGGGTATTTTCTATATCCTCTTTTCATGCTTTTTGGAGCTTCATTTCTTGGAGATTTATCTGATAACTGGGGAAGAAAGAGAACATTAAGTGCTTGCATGATTGGCATATGTGTAAGTTTCTTTCTTATGACATTAGGGGTTTATATAAAGATCCTTAGTATCTTCATGATCGGAAGAGCATTTTCTGGTCTTATGGCAGGCTCTCAGCCAGTAGCACAAGCTACGGTTGCTGATTTAAGCCAAGGAACCGCTAAAGCAAGAAACATGAGTATTTTAGCTTTTGTCAATTCTATTAGTTTTATGATTGCTCCTTTAATTGGAGGGATACTGTCTGATCCAAAAGTAGTTCCTTTTTTCGGATTTTGGACACCTTTCTTATTTGCCTCTTTGCTTGGACTAATCACCTATTTTTGGGTCCAGTTTGGATTTACAGAAAGCTTTCAAGCAAAAAAGGCTCCTATTGACTGGACAAGACCTGTCCGTGTGTTTAAAGAAGCTTACCAAATGAAGAATGTAAGACTGATTAGCTTTGCATTCTTAGTCGTTCAGCTTGGGATCGCTCTTTTTCTACAGTATATGGTCATCTTTCTTAACGACAAATATCACTACAGCTCACTTGTTATGGGGCTCTATTATGGCTATATAGGAATCTTCTTTTCGCTGAGCTTACTTGTTATTGTTCCTATACTTGTCAAAAGATTCACATTTGAAAAATTGGTCATGTGGAGCTTGCTTTGCACAGGACTCATCATTCTTGCAGCGATTATCTATCAAAAAGAGGTCTTTATCTGGGTTATGACGGCTCTTTTTGGACTGAGTCACAACATTGCCTATGCAGTACTAATGACCACTTTTTCAAACCAAGTTTCTCAGGATAAGCAAGGATGGGTCATGGGTATTTATGGATCTTGTATCGCTCTTGGATTTGCCCTTGGAGGATTGACAGCTCTTCTTCTACCTGTGTTTCATACCTTAGGTCTAATATTTCTTGGTGCCTGCTGCTATTTTGCAAGCTTTATCCTTATGGCAATTTTTATAAAAAATCACACTTTATATGGTCCAAACGGACCCATCCCGAAAAAGAATAAAACTGAATAGAATTTTCTTTATTTAGATTCTTCGTGACTCTTTGTTAAATACGTTCTATAATCCCTATAAATTCTTAACAATAAGGAGTTTTCTTATGCTTCTTTGGATACTTATCGGGGTTATATTTCTTATAGCAGAAATCTTAACCACAAGTTTTTTCATCGTTTTTTTTGGACTTGCAGCATTTACCATCGCTGCCATTTGCTCTATCTGGCTTCTTCAACTCCCTATGCAAATTGGGGGCTTTGCTGTCCTTGCTTTGCTCTATCTCCTGGTATTTAGAAGGTTGTTTAAAAAGAGAAAGGTTAAAGCTGTTACCGACTTTAGTGATACCTCTTTAATTGGAGAAATTGGCCTGATTCAAGAGGATGTGCCAAGCAGCGGTTATGGGAAAGTTCTAGTTAGAGACACATACTGGAGAGCCGTTTCAAACCAAAACCTTGGAAAAGGAACGAAAGTAAAAATTATTAACCAACAGAACCTTACATTGGAGGTACAAGTACTATGATTACACCACTTGTCATTAGCGGAGCCATTGTTCTTTTCACACTGATTACGATATCTAGAGCGAGTTATATCGTACCTCAAAGAAGTGTGTATATCATTGAGCGCCTCGGGAAATACCAAAAGCAATTACATGCAGGATTTCATTTAATTTTTCCATTTATCGATAGAGTAGCCTACAAGCACTCATTAAAAGAGATCGCAATTGACGTTCCTGTTCAGGTTTGTATCACAAGAGATAATATTGCAGTAGAAGTTGACGGCGTACTTTATCTACAAGTTATGGAGCCAAAAAAGGCTTCTTACGGAATTGCCAACTACCTGTTTGCAACAACACAAATTGCACAAACAACCATGAGAAGTGTAATTGGTACGCTTGATCTCGACCAAACTTTTGAAGAGAGAAGCACAATCAATGGAAGCATCGTAGAAGCTGCTGACAAAGCCTCTGATCCATGGGGAATCAAAGTCACTCGTTACGAGATTAAAGATATTAAACCTCCTAAGAGCATTAAAGATGCCATGGAAAAGCAGATGCGTGCTGAAAGAGAGAAAAGAGCCCTTATCGCTCAATCAGAGGGAGAGAAGCAAGCGCAAATCAACCGCTCTGAAGGTATTAAGCAGGAAATGATTGCACTTTCTGAAGGTGAGCTTAAAAAGCGATTTAACGAAGCAGAAGGTAAAGCTGGAGAAATCAGTAAAATTGCCGAGGCAACAGCCTTTGGGATTAAAACTGTTGCTGATGCATTGCAATCAGAAGGTGGAGAAAAAGCGATCACTCTTCGAGTTGCAGAGCAGTACCTAAGTGAATTTGGGAAACTAGCAAAGACAGGTAACACGATGATTATACCATCGAACCTTTCAGATATTGGTTCTGTTATCTCTTCTGCTACATCCATATTCAAAAATACTGGTAATGTAAAAGCTGAAGAGTTTTTCTGCGACTCTCAAACAAAATAAAAGCAAGTTCTTGCAAACAAGGACTGTTTTTGTAACATTGTGGGCACAAGAAACTATTTGGAGGTTTAGATGATTTCTGTTTCCTATTTAGCGTGCCCACATCAGCATAAAGACAAAGACATTAAAAGAAAGCGCCTAGATGCTGTAACCCACGTGGCTGCACTTCTTCATGGAAAAGAAGATTACGTCTACTCTCCCCTAACTCACAATTTGCCTATGAGCGATTATGGCTTAGAGCAATCTTTTGATCTCTGGAAGGCGTTTGATCTTGAAATGGTAGAGAGATGCGATAGGCTCTACGTGTTAGCTCTTCCAGGTTGGGACTTGTCTGAAGGTGTGCAAGCCGAAATAAACCACGCAAAGAAGCATAACAAACCAATTAAAATGCTTGAGTATGACCTTGAGTCTAAGCAACTCCGCGAAAGAAGTTATATGGTTTAGCAGGACATCTTAAAACTAAACTTACGTCTTAGGTTTTGAGCTTCTAATTCTTTCAGACCTTCTTAACACTATTGGCGGACTTTGTGTTTTATCCTTATCTGCCTCTGTAGCTTCAGCAGTTTCCTTTCGGGTCTTTCTCCTAGAAGGAGCTGGGGGTTGTCCTTTCTCTTCTTCCAAATCTTCTTCGATAGTCACAGCCCCTCTGAGTGGATCTACGGTAGAATCAGGTATAGATCGCGCTCTTGTATTTACCGAAGCTGAACCCGCTTCTTTCGGTAAGTCTTTTGCAATCACTTTGTGATATGCAACAAGAGCTTTCTGGAATGCTTTTATCTGATCTGTGTGCTCTAGTCTAAATTGACGCTCTGAAGTTTCTATGCTTTTTTCAAGAGCTTTAATTTCAACTTCATTTTCACTTTCCAATTCTTTCTTAAACTTTTCTATGTCGTGCATAGCACCTTGCACAAACTTTCTAAGATCTTTTTCAAAGCTAAGTAAGTTTTTTTTGTGTTTAAGCTCTGCTGCTTTAAGTTTATCTTTGTATTGGTTTCTTTGAGCGAGAAAAAGAACTTTGTCTGATTCTTTTTCTATCTTGCTTGGATCATTTTCACCTCTAGGAAAATAGGCAAGCTCTAGTATTTTTATCTGCTCTTCACAATCCTTCGAGATGACTTCCCATTCATTGCGAATTTCTTTTACTCTCTTCCAGAACCTAAACTGCCCTTTCGCGATATCTTCATAACTATCAAGAACTTGATAGGAAGCACCTATTTTCTCTTCAAAGCCTTTAAGCAACTGATGCTTCGTATTATATCTAACAAAAAACTCATTCGTCTCTTCACCGAACTCAGCTTTTTTCTCTTTGAATTTCTCCGATTTCTCTAGAATTTCATCTTTTCTATCCTGCTTAAATACTCCCACTTCAAATAAGAACTCAATGTTTGCATTGATTGTTTCAATAACATTATTTGCTTCGGTAAGATCTTCTACAGATAAAACACTTTTAGCCTTAAAAGCATCTACACCAATGTAGTTTTTAAACTTTTCTATCCAGACGCTGTTCTCCAAGAAGGTGTAGTCTGGGATGTTTGCATCAAGATCTTTTTCTGCAAGATAAGCGCTATGTGCCTTCTTATAAAAATCAATCGTTTCAGAAAGGTTCATGTATTTTGTTTCGAGGCAGAAAGCCTTAGCAAAATCACTTGGACTTAGCAATTCATGCTTAAACAACTTATTTAAACTGCCATGCTCCCCTTCAAGTTTTGCAAGGGGTCTCAGGGCCGCTTTTTTAAGATCGTCTGTCTCAAAGTAGTCAATACCATCTAAATACTCAAAAATTTTAAAACTTTCTTGCGCATCCTTCTTGTAAGTCTCAAGATAGACAGAGTCATGATATCTCTTTACATTCTGTATTACATGTAGAGCAGCGGCTCCTATAGAAAGCAGTACCAAAGAGAATATTAACGAAGAGGTTGAAAAACCAATGACAGTCGCAGAGAGAATAAATGTCACACTACCTATTGTAAGAGTGGCTCCAGATATCACAGAAAGCGCGAAGTCGCTCACTTTATTCTCTAGATATGACATCGCAGTTTTATAAGTCGAATTTTCAAGGAAGCCAATAGTATTGCTACCAAGTAATATATTCCTTGAATGTCCTAAAGAACTTATAGACATAGATCCTCACGCGCTTAATAAAAGCGTAAATAGTAATACAATATTCTATTATAATCAAGTAAAGCACGTTAAACGCAATAATCTTTAATTCATTAAAACATTTAATAAATTAAGAATCTCAAGTCAAATATTTAACTTTACCTTGAAGCACTACTTTGGAGTAAAGTAAAAGTTAATCCTAAGCTCAAGCCTCTACAATAATGTTAACAGGCGCTGCTGTAGCTTGAAAATTTCCTTTACCATTCAAAATTCTATTGTAAACACTATCAAATCCATTTAGTGCATTTTTGTAGGCATCATCAATATTAGAAACTTCACGTGACTTCCAGATATCCCATGGGGCCATTAACTCTCTATATTTACCCTCTATCTTTAGCTCCATAAGTCTATTGATCTTTCTTAGTGTTTCATCTTCACTAGACAAGTTCGCATGATCTCTTTCATATCTTCCCCACTCGATGCTAGTGCGATTACTTCTACATCCATTAACCCAACTGGTAATATGCTTAGTTCCTTCTGTATAACAGCGTGTCACTTCGAGAAGATCAGCATCCTTAGCAGTATCAAGATCAAATTTATCTAGGTATAGGTTTGCGAGGTTAGCGTAGAAAGCGCAACGCATCTCATCTGTTAACCCTAAAAGTTTTGTTTCGAAAAGGTCATACCTAACAATCTTATCAACTGTGAAATGACTTAGGACTTCTCTAAATGACCAGTCTCCAATAACATCTAGAACAGCATTTCTAACCACTGGTTTATCGAGATCATACTCTCTAAAAGAAAGGCAAAATTGAATGGTACTATATACACAAACAGCTGACAGCACAATCATCCCCACCATTGCTGTTCCAATTGCTGTACTTGCGCAAGCAAAAGCTCCAATGCCTGAGAGCGTTGCTATTGAGAAGTTAAATATCTTCCTTTCTTGTAGCGATGTGAAAGTTTTATTTCTTTCTTTTCCAATGTCTGTTCTCATTTTGAAAAGGAAGTTGTTTATCTCTGCTTGGCTCACATCAAGATTATGATTCACCTCAAAAAAGTATGAATTATTCACAGGTGGAAATACCTGTTCAGGTGCAGAAAATAGTCCAATGCTATTCAATGCAAGATCTGCGATTTCTGGAACTGATGACATTACGTAACCTCTTCAAAAAATTAGGATGTCAAAGTATAACAATTAGCAATCATTAATAAGAAATAAAAAAAAGCGAAAACATCAGTAATTAATTATAACTAAACCGATAAAGACAAAATTAACTAGATATACAGAATAAATAGTATATATATTTATTCGATTGGAAATTTATAAAATAAAAGGTGTTAGATCCCATCAGAAAAGAAGTTCACTTCCTAAGAGTTTGCTTCTTCCTTTGAGTAATCGGTAACACCATGCTTTTGAAGAACTTTTTGACGCCTATCCTCTAGAGCATCAATCTCTTCTTGAATCCTAGTCGCAATCTCTCGATTGATCTGAGCTTGCTGCCAAGCTCTTCTAGCATCAATCAAATTATTATTTTCGAACTGAAGACGATCTCCTTGATTTTGGAGTCTTGTAGCCTTGGCTAGATAAAGGTTTCTTTGGTTTACAAGCTTGTCTATCTCTTCATTAAGACCATCAATATCTTCCTTCCATCCTTCTTTAGAAGAATACTGACTCTGCTTATGAGTGATAAATTCTACATCTGGACTCTTTATGGAAAAAGCTTCATCCGCACATGCGCTACCAAGAGCAAGAAGCACAGTGAAAACACTTACTCTTAAGACGTTCAAAACCAAATCTCTCTCTCTTTTTTTAATACTATTCTTAGATATACCGCAAAATCTTAATGCCGTCGACCCTTCTTTTCTACAAAAATACATTAAAATTTAAGATTTGTTGCAATCCCTATTCTTCTAATGATAAAATAACCCTTTAAAACATTTAGAAATCCCTTCTATGAAACTTTTTAAGTCTTTAATTTTTTGCAGCTTACTACTATCGACACATTTTTGCTTTTCTTTCACAATGAAAGAAAAGTTTGAAAATGCCGAATCTGGTTCTTACATTGTGACAGAGTTCCAAAACGTACTTAGTCTCCTTAGGATACATAGCTTGGAAGAAGACAAGCTCTACATAGAAGAGATCAATGCACCTGCAAGCTCCCCTCTTATAAAGAAGAAAAAGTGGGAAGAGTGGATTCAAAACAAAGCACCAGGAGCAAGCTCTTGGCTTCTCTATGAAATCGACTTAAAAAAAGGCACCATTACTGATTGCTATAGCTTTGATCAAAAGACACACATCAACCTAGAGAATCAACAGTCCTTTCTGGCTACCTTGATGTTTTTAAGACTTGAGCCTATCACAGGCTCTGACCGTAAAAAAATCGGCCCTAAACCTGAAGATGAAGCTAGTGACCAAAGAAAGGTTTGGAACCCTCCTAAAGTTGTGTCTGGCAAGAAAGTTAAGGGTACGAATTTTCTTGCAATGAGAACCAAGTGGCCAAAGGATGGCAGTGAGCTATCACAAAGAACCATTGACCTTTACTTTGATGAAAAAGAAACTTCCTTCCCTTTCCCTTATTGGATAGAGGTAGGAGACACTCATAACGTTTTCAAGCTACGTGTTACAGACTCTGGCAACTGTAAAAATAGTCCTCTAAAGCGCATGCCAAAGAAGTTGATTGAAGTAGATAGTATTTCTTTGGATAAGAAAAAAGGACTTAACATTGTTTTGAAACACGCAAATGCATATAAAGAATTTCAAATCCTTGCCACAGCTTCTTCAGGACACACTTTTGCTACGATCCTTCTTCCTCACAAAATTGAAACAGAAGGTTCTGAGTTTAAAATACATGTCCCTACAGATGTTTTAGAACAACATTTAGAGACGAACACAGCTTATACATTTGTAATTCTTCCTGTAGATGAGCCCCGTCTTGCAGCTGAGCCCAGACAAAGTTTTGTTTGGCGCTAAAACCCTGATCGCTCTACAATTAAGTGGATTCTAACCCTAATTGTAGACATGTCATGAATTCATCAAGTTCCACACTACTGTTTTCAAAATCTAAATATAGCCTAAGAAAATGTAAGAATATTTTCTTCCAGATACTTAAGCAGTATAAGAGAAAGAAAAAGCACATGACATCATCTGCAAGAAACGAGATGAATAAAGCCTTTGAAGCTGCACAAGCAGCTATTCTTGCCAAAGACAAGTCTACTGCAGGTCAGCGTATAGAAGATTTAGAAGCACTCAGTTCAATACACCTTAGAAAAAATGCTTTTGACAAACTTAGAGACTTTTTTGGTGCTTTGATTTTCGCTCTAGTTATTGCTGTTGTTGTTCGTCAGATGTGGTTTGAGTACTACGAAATCCCAACAGGATCAATGAGGCCTACATTAAAAGAAAAGGACCGCCTTGTCGTTTCTAAGAACCAGTTTGGTGTAAACGTCCCTCTTTTACCAAAACACTTCTACTTCAACCCAAGCCTTGTAAAACGTGGTGGAATTGTAGTGTTCTCTGGAAGAGATATGGATATCCCTGATGTGAACACCATGTACTTCTACCTCTTTCCTGGTAAGAAACAATATATTAAGAGACTGATTGGTAAGCCTGGAGATACTCTGTATTTTGCATCAGGTAATATCTATGGAATTGACAAAGATGGGAATGATATTTCAAGTGACATTCAAAGAGAAACTCTTGGTAAGATCAACCATATCCCCTACATTCACTTTGAAGGAAGGGCTATCTCTCCTAAGTCTCCAGTGCAAGGAATATTCAGCCCTGTTGTCATTTACCAAATGAATGAGCCTGTTGCCAAGCTCTACGTCTCATCAAACAGACAAGTCCAAGGTGAGATGCTTCCAATTGCAACAGACGGCGATTCAAAAATCACAAAGTATGAAGATCTTTGGGGATTCAAAAACTACGCAATGGCCCGTATCATAGATAGAAAACAATATCTTTCTTTCAACGGGGCTAATTTAGAGAATATAACGCCATCTGACCTTTACCTAGAACTTACTCATTCTCCAAGCCTTCAAAATGCAACTCTTGAAAGAGACTACTACGGTAGAGTAAGACCTTCTGTTGGCCTTAGCAAATCCTACATTCCTCTTAATGAAACCCACCTGAAACGTCTTTTTGACAATCTTTACACTGCACGTTTCCTTGTTGATGAAAATGGAAGTATCAGGCGCTATGGTTATAAAAAGTCCCAACAACCTAAGATGTTCCAAGCTAAGATCGATAATGTTCCTGCAGGAACTTATGAATTTTACCATGGGAAGGCGCACAAAATTGGCTGGCAAGGTGCATTAACAGAACTTCCTAAGAATCACCCTATCTATGCTTTTACTAAAGAAAAAGCAAAAATGTTTTTCAACCTTGGGATAGAATTCGACACAAGATTCTCTCCCGACTCTTCAACCCAATCACTACTACCATCAAGGTATGCGTTCTTTAGAGACCAGAACCTCTACGTAATGGACACCCTTACCTTCAATAAAGATGAGAAGGCATTGCAGAATTTCAGAAAAAATGAAGAGCTACGCTCTTCTTACTCAAACGGCACATACTCAGCTTTCACAGAACAAAAAGTAACAAACAGTGACGGTACACTGAATGTTGATTTTATTAAGCAGTATGGAATCACAGTACCTGACAAATCTTATCTTTGTCTCGGTGATAACTACGCTATGAGTGCTGACACAAGAGATTTTGGCTTTGTTCCAGAAGAGAACCTAAAAGGAGTTCCAGACTTCTTATTCTGGCCCTTTGGTGAAAGATTCGGTTATCCAAACCAGCCTCTCTATGGGTTTATCACTCTTCCAAGACTCATTGTTTGGGTACTTGCTTTTGGGACTATTCTTGTTTCTATTATCATTCATAGGAAAAGAACAAAGCTCCCTCAAAAATTTGATTAAGCACTTGCTTTTTACTCCTTTAGAGGTTAAAAAACTGTTTTTTTTAACCGAGGAACTATGGCCGTATCTTATTCATTAGGAACATATTCAAACCAAGAAAAGTCTCTTATAGAACAATACCTAACTGCTACACATTATAGCGATGAAGTCGCTCTCAAACGACTTTTTTCAGCTAGCGTGCAAGCAGAATGGACCACAAATAAAAATCCCTCTGAGCAGATTTCAGGAAGAGATCAAGTCATTGCTAAAATTGCAGCAGTCTACAAAATCGTTACAGGAAGCGAAAGCTTTACTACCACCTTTTTAAATAACACCGTGACCCATGATCAAAAACTTATAACAGAAGAAGCTCCAATTAGAATTATTTCTACATTCACCTTTACTTTTTCTGATGATGATGATCATCAAATTAAGTCAGTCACCTGCAAAGAGATCATTGACTTTATAGGCAGTCCTCCTTCTTGTAAGTAGTTGTTTATTATCAGTTTTTCATGCTAAGCTCTAGACGAAATTTATAAAATTTTGGAGAATTTCTTATGTCTGAACCTTTACCTAGTTACACTCAAGCACAAAAAGAAGTCATTAAAAAGTATATTGCTGCTGCACAAAATGGTGTACAAGATGATCTAGAAAGCACGCTTGCTCCCTCAGTAAAAGCTGAGTGGATCATTAATGACGAAGAGCCGGATGTCGTTGAAGGTCGAGATAGTCTTATTAATCGAATAGTTCAACTTTTAGCAAACACCCACGTAATAAGCTCTGACACCACGTTTAAAGATGGGACATTAAGCCTAGAGCAGAAAATTCATACTAATGAAGGCTTAATATTGTCTGATGCAAAAGTAACTTTCGGATTTGAAGGCTTAAAAATAGCACGAATTAACTCTATTGACACTATGACCATATTTGCTCAAGAAGGGTAATCATTACTTTCTTATACTAAACCAATCAGAAATTGCTGATTGGTTTATTATTAAAAGTAAATACACACCTTTAGTATATTAACCTATTGTTTTTAATTATTTTTCACAATATACTCTTGCTTTTTTTATAATTAAAAGGAGAAGTTAAGTGTTTATTAATCTACCTGCTTACAAAGCAGGACAACAGGAATTAATTACAAGTTTTTTAAGTCATGTCCAACGTAGAGACAACGAAGGTGTAAAATCCACTCTTGATCCAGCTGTAAATACTCAAGCAGTAACTGACTTTTGTAAAAGAACAGCTATTCAAGGCGTTAAAGACGTAGCTGATAGGGTTCAGGAGTTATTTCCAAGTTTTGAGTGTAATCCATTTAGTGCAAAGTTTGAAAAAGGGCAAGTAACACTACAGCAAAGCCATAACGGTCTCATTACCGAAACAGCTAAAATGAATTTCACTTTTACAGGTCAAGGACCGCTTTTAAGGATTTCTAGTATTTTTAGTTTAATAACTACAGTTAGAGATTAGATCATATGTATAACTTGCTTTAAGTATACTTAAAGCAAGTAGCATTACTCAGTAGATTTGCACCATTAGATCGCAAGCTATCAAGACTTTTTACAAATAGGAAGAGTACAAAGCACTTACCTTCATTAAGATCCTTAAGCCTTACTGATGGCGATCTTTGCAGGCTCTCCATTTAAATCCCAGTCACTCCCCTGGCAGCTATCAAATGACACGCTACTTGCAAGCACTTCATGACAGATATAGTCTTTGTGCTCTTCGTAGGACTTTTGGACTTTAGAAGTCGTTTCAATTTTGATATGCACTCTATCAGTTATCTCAAAGCCTTCTGATTTTCTTATGGTGTTAATTTTATTCACAAGCTCTCTTGCAAAACCTTCTAGTCGCAATGCATCTGTGAGGTTTACATCAAGAGTTATTGTGAATTCATTACAGCTAAGAGCAACGAGGTCACCGGTCGTTTCTTTTTTGATTTGGATGTCTTCAGATGTGAGAGTGATGCTCTCTCCACCTACTTCAACAGTAAGAGATCCTTTTGAGTCGAGCTCCTTAAGCATGCTTTGATCAAAACCTTCGATGAGCTTCTTTAAAGGCGCCATAAGCTTACCAACTTTCTTACCAAGCACTCTGAAATTTGGAGTTGCTTTAAGGGTAACAATAGATCCCTCATCAGAACAAAGCTCTACCCCTTTTACGTTGAGCTCTTCTTCGATAAGGTGTTTCTGCTTCTCAAGTGCTTTGAGAACTTTTTCGTCTGAGGCAATAATTTTTGCACATAAAAGAGGCTGTCTTACCTTTACCTTACTCTCTTTTCTTAAGTTATGACCCATACTTACAGCTTGCTGTACAAGCGTCATTTCATACTCAAGCACTTCATCTCGGAGTAGGCTGTCTACTTGTGGGTAATCACAAAGGTGAACAGACTCTTTCTCTCCATCGACTCTGAGCTCTTGGTAAATCGCATCTGAGATAAAAGGAACAAAAGGAGCAGCAACCTTAATAAGATCTGAAAGCACTCTATGAAGTGTCATAAACGCTTCGTCCCTGTCTGGCGTTCTTTCATTAGACCAGAATCTTTGCCTAGATCTTCTTATGTACCAGTTCGTAAGCTGCTCAATAAACTCAACAAATGGGTCCACAGCTTTTATCATTTCGTAATCATCTAAAGCTGTTTCCACATCATGGATGAGCTTTTGTGTCTTTGATAATATCCAGCGATCAATGGAAGCTGCTGGCTTTTTGAAACTTTCTGGTTCCCATTTATAGATGTTCGCATAAGTTGCTAAAAAGAAGTAGGAGTTCCAAAGAGGAATTAGGAACCTGCGCATCGTCTGCTCTACACCCTTTTCAGAGAACTTTAGATCATCTGCCTGCACAACAGGACTATGAAGAAGATATAGACGTATCGCATCGGCACCATACTTATCCATAACAACATTTGGATCAGGATAGTTCTTAAGCCTTTTAGACATTTTCTGCCCATCTTCTGCAAGAATAATTCCATTCACAATCGCATTTTTAAAAGCAGGCTTATCATGGAGTGCTGCAGCAAGCACTGTGAGTGTATAAAACCAACCTCTTGTCTGATCAAGCCCTTCTGCAATAAAGTCTGCTGGGAATTTATCTGGGAACTTGTCTTGATTCTCAAAAGGATAGTGCAATCCTGCATAAGGCATCGATCCTGTTTCAAACCAGCAATCGAGCACTTCAGGGACTCTTTTATACGTTTTCCCATCTACTTCAAAGGTAAGATCATCAATGAAGTGTCTATGCAGATCATCTATTTTCTTGCCCGTTCTTGATTCTAAATCTTCCTTTCCACGTATCACGATAAAATCGTTATCTTCAGAGCGCCAGATAGGGATCGGAGTTCCCCAGTATCTATTACGGCTAATCGCCCAGTCTCTTGCATTTTCTAGCCACTTACCAAAACGTCCAGTCTTGATATGACCAGGAACCCACTTGATTTGATCGTTTGCTTTTAAGATTTTCTCTTTGACCTTCTCTACTGCTACGAACCAAGTAGTCACCGTTTTATAGATAAGAGGAGTGTCAGATCTGTAGCAGAAAGGATATCTGTGCCTTACTTGCGTATGCAAGAAGATCTTTCCATCTGCTTTTAACCTTTTGATGATGTCTTTATCTGCATCTTTTACAAACATCCCTTTGTATTCTGGAATTTCCTTTGTAAATTGACAGTTTTGATCCACAGGAGAAACAAGTTCGATGTTTTCTCGTTTACAAACAAAAAAGTCCATCTCACCAAAGGCTGGTGCAGCATGAACAATCCCCGTACCATCATCTTGCCCAACAAATTCATCGACAAGAACTTTAAAACTATTCTCAGAAGCTCCCTCTACGAAGTAGTTAAAAAGTGGCTCATATTTTTTGTGCTCTAGGTCTTTACCTTTAAGAGATCCAAGGATCTCATATTCACTCTCTTCTTTGTAGAAAGCTCCTAACCTGCTCTTTGCTAGGATGTAGTTTTCTTGTGTATTTGTATCTTTGATCTTCACATATTCGATTTCAGGATGAACGATCGTAGCGAGGTTCGATGGAAGTGTCCAAGGAGTTGTGGTCCACACGAGAAGATGCGTGTTCTCCTCATCAAGAAGCTTGAACTTTACAGTGAGTGATGGATCATCTACGTCTTTATAGTTTAAGTTTGCTTCAAAATTCGAGAGGGGTGTTCCAAGTTTGGCAGATACAGGCATTACCTTGAAGCCTTCATAAATAAGGCCTTTGTCCCACAACTGGCCTATCACCCACCAGACAGACTCCATATAATCTGGATCCATCGTTTTGTAAGAGTTATCAAAATCAACCCATCTTCCCATACGAAGGACCGTGTCTTTCCACTCACTTACAAATCTCTGTACAATAGATCTACACTCTTCATTGAAATTTGCCACACCAAACTCTTCAATGGATGGTGCTCCTGATAAGTTCTTACGTTTTTCAATTTCATTCTCAACAGGTACGCCGTGGCAGTCCCAACCGAACCTTCTTGGAACATGAAAACCTTTCATCGTCTTATATCTCGGAATAATATCTTTTAGCGTTCCCGCTAATAGATGCCCATAGTGTGGAAGACCTGTTGCAAAAGGAGGACCATCATAAAAGGTAAAAGAAGGAGAACCTTCTCTTTGCTCAACTGATTTCTCAAAAAAATTATTTTCATTCCAGAGCTTCAGGATTCTTACTTCTCTCTCTGAAAACTTCTCTTGTTCTGTTTTAAACATGTAGCCTTAGGTCCCCTTTTGTATAGAGATAGATAGTAACGGATTTCCCCTGTTTTTAGCAAAAAATCTCACTCTTTCAAGAGAGAAAATTAATCTAATTTATAATGTTTTCTATGATTTCAAGAGGGATATGCGTATCTGTATATCCACCATTTTTCTTAAACTCCGTAGTTTTTACACAGCGATGATCAATCCCTCTGATTTGACTTAGGTACCAGTATGTATCATCTTCGTGTTCTTGAAAGAGCTCTACTATCTTAGTATGTGGTTCTGCAAATATCAGGTTTACTAATCCTGCGCCATGTGGAGCTATAATGACTTCCGCATTATGAAATAAAAATACCTGCTCTAATATTGATAGCTCTTCAAGAAAATAACGCTTGAAACCTTGCTTTTGAAGCAGGGCAAATACTTCATCTTCATTAATTACCCTTCTATATGAAGCCTTTTTTCTTGAGATAAACACTTTTTTTGAAAAAATTTGACTAGAAATAACATCCTTAGCTTTGCTAATTAACTTATTTCTTAAATATCTACAAATCCACTCTGGTGTATAACAAGAAAACGCTGGAGCTGAAAGAGCTATAAGCTCCTGTGCTTTAATGTGTCTGCCGGGTAAAGCTTCTACTACCTTTTTCCTATCGACTCCGAAAAGCTCCAATGTTTGACGCATAAACGGTGAGGAAAAAGGAGTATAGATCTGATCATATTCTATATGGTTTTCTTCAAGGAAAGCTAGCTTTGGCAAAACTTCAACCATCCAATGATAGTAGTTAGCAGCACCTTCTTGAGCAAGAACAACTGTTTTCCCAGCAAGAAACTCTGGCTCTTTAAGTGTATTTAAGTCAAAAGAACTCGATCTTAAATAGCTCCACCGCCACAACAGCTCCTTAACTAAGTTTTGACCTACAAATACAAGACCATTTTTCGAATAAACATTTCCATTTGGAATGGATAGAATAAAAGCTTCAGGAATCCTAGGATCTGACCAAGTTGAATCTACAGATGAAGCTACGGGAAAAGGCTTTAAATCTAGCTTTATTGAATCACGACACTTAAGGTAAGAAATGTCTGTTTCTTGCTTCAACACCTTTTCAAGAGGCATAATATTTGCCCATTTAGCTGCACCCGTTTGGTTGACTTCTGAAGCACTGGCGCTAATAAGTCCAAAGCAGATAATAATAAAATATAGGGCTCTATTCATAGATAACATGTCATTTACTCCAGTTCACTCTGATTACAATAATTTATACGCATAAAAAAGACCTTTTTATGCTGTGATAAACTGCCGAATAAGTACCATTTATATCCAGAAGTTATTCTTTAAATCCACGCCCCTCTTTTTTTCTGCTGTAATTTCTCTACCCCCTTCTAGTTGACCGCCCTGATCCTGGAACATACACTGTCCTTCTAACCTACTTTTGTGCTAGGCCTGCCTAGCTATGAGTTAATCTAGTTGGAGTAGGCCATCTTCAAATACAGCAAATAATCCCCTTTACAGCTATACCCCCCGGGGGGTAACCTAAGGGGAAATTAATTCGAAAATATGCTATAATTGTTTACGGGGGTGTACTGGTTTCGACTTGGAAATAAAGTAATAAAGGCATGCAGAGGACGTCGGTTGGCCTCTTAAAAAATCCGATAAGACATTAACTGTCAACACAACAAACGAGCCAGAGATGGCTCTTGCAGCTTAAGACCTAACCCGTTTTAAGTAGCCGATGACCTAGAGCTCTACCGGAGGCTTTGGGACCCATCGTTATAATTCTGGTATGAGTTTTTGTTCTTGGTCACTCAGAGCTTTAACTCGAGATTTTGTAGTGACGCATCCATCTATTACAGCGCACCTTCTGGTTAGATGGACAAGGTAAACAAGGTGCTAAGCATGTAGTCGTTATTATGGAGTTTGCTAAGGACGAGAGTTCGATTCTCTCCACCTCCAATTAATCTGAAGGCTTCAGTTTAACTACTGAAGTCTTTTTTTAGAGACTGAAGTGAGAATAGAAGTGATAGAGCATGTTCACTTAAACACACAAATTACTGAGCGCCTAAGCTGCGATTATAACATCAAAGTTAAAGAACTTTTGTTTCTACCTCTCGGAGCAGACACAGACGCCCTAACATATAAAGCCCAGAGTTTTGATGGCTTATCTTACTTTGTAAAGCTTAAGCAAGGGCATCACTCTGATGTAGGCATTGAAGTCCTTAAGCTTCTGCAGAACGCTGGGGTAAAGCAAGTCATTCCTCCCATTAAAACCATCCATGGTGAATCAACACAAATCTTTCATGACTATACACTCATAGTATACCCGTTTATAGAAGGACAAAACGGATTCAGCAATGCACTAACAGAGGAGCAATGGACGCTGCTTGGTAAAGCTCTAAAGCAGATGCATGAGCTAAAAGTGCCAAAATCAATAAAGAGTAAGATTCGTAAAGAGACTTACACTTCTAAGTGGCGTAATAGTGTTCGATCAAGCATCTCTCAAATAGATGATATTACCGCTACAGACGATGTAGCACTAAAGCTACAAAAATTCATGAAAATGAATATGCCTACGATTCAAAAGCTACTGGACTATGCCGAGAGTCTCAGTGAAAAGCTTCAAAACTCCTTGTTAGAATTTGTATTATGCCATTCCGATATCCATGCTGGTAACGTACTTTTAAGCAAAGACTCTGACATCTATATAGTAGACTTCGACGAGCCCATTCTTGCACCAAGAGAACGCGACCTTATGTTTATAGGAGGCGGCGTTGGAAATGTTTGGAACAGGCCTCAAGAAGAAAAGTTGTTTTTTCTAGGTTATGGAGAGGTGGATATAGATTCGACAGCTCTTGCCTATTACCGCTGCGAGAGGATCAATGAAGACATTGCTATATATTGCTCAGAAGTATTTCAGAGAGAAACAGCATTAGAAGAAAAACTAAAGATGTACAAGCACTTCTTGGCTATGTTTGAGCAAAATGGCGTCGTAGATATTGCGCTAGCTACTATAAGTAGTTTGCCTGATTAGAAACTTCTGAAGTCATAAACGCTTTTATTCAGTATTTTACGATAATCTTCCTGTATTATCAGATAGTCTACTGTACCCCTACAAATACATCTAAAACGATATTTTCATGATCAACTGCTCTTTCATCATAAATTTCAAAGTCCGTATGATAATGACGAGATCCGCCTAGTTCTGATGGAGACATTTCCCAAATTTCTTCCCACGCTTTTACAATAACATCTGGCATAGCTGCAGGACCATTTGTAAACTTTGCATACTTCTGTTTTGGAATAACTAGCTTTTGCAATCCTTCTTCTTTCAGGTCATGATCAAAAGTCAGCACTTCCTCACCAATGAAATAGGTATAAGCTCCTTTATAATCAGACTCATAATCTGTATATACACAAAAAGTTGTACCAGGTTTTTTACGATTCTTTATTCTTTCAAAAATAGACTCGTGATAGTACTTTTTTACACATGGGAAAATCTTTCCATTCATTTTATCAAATTCTTGTTGATAACTTGTTCGCACAGCAATACCAGCTAGTTTTATTTCAGGTAACGTTAGGGAATTCTTTTCCATTTTCTATAGCTCCATAAGTTGTAGTACCTTTTTTCACTTCTTTTCACCAAGTTTACCAAACCTTTATTCAATGTGTCTGCTTGGGTTGAAAAGCGACTTTTTGTCTTATCTTTAATAAAGGACTTAAAGAGTAACCAATAGTACTTTTTCTTTTCAAATCGGAAGGGCTAATTGACAGAAATATTTGATCAGTAGAGAATTCTTACTTCTTTATGTTTTTTTAGGTTTTTATGATTTTTTCAAAAAAGAGCACATTACCTCTGTGGATTCTTTGTTTTGCCTGCTCCTTCCTTATCGGATCTGAGAATCTAAAAGAGTACTACACTTCCCCCAAATACCATTTTTATGAGAAAGAAGACTGCATAAAAGTGAAGATTGTTCTTTCAGAAGGGGTTATGGCACAAAGCTCTTTGAGAAGAATAGACAGCCCGGATATATGGGGTATAGCTGCTCAAATTAGGAATGATTCGTTGAAGTATTTGGAAACTTATTATCAGCTAGTCAATGTTGAGATAAATGGCGTCGCTTTTCCAGAACAAGGAGGAGTTATGTTTGAAATAAAAGAAAACCTCGAAAGAGAACCTTCAAGTAAAAGAATTCTAAGAGACAAGTATACTATCACTTCTACATGCTTCATTGAAACAGATAAGCAGGTGGATTTAAGAGATGATGTTAACCCTAGGCTTACTGTTAGCAAAAACTCTCCCTATATTAAATACGTAAGATTTTTTACAAAACCTTAGCCGAGTTAAATAAATGAACCGAATTGATAGCAGAAGAATTATCTTTTGAAATTTCTAAATAATACTCTTTTTGCCAAGACTGCGTACGCTTTGCTTGTTTGCTTGTGACGGTAACCCACGGTGGATAAATTCGAGTAGCTCTAACTCCCCCAACACCGCAGCTTGATAAGATTCTTTTCTCTACAAGCACATTTTTTGGAAAGACAAACTGACCAAAATGCTTTTCAGTGTGAACACTGAAAATAACAAGATCTATGGGATCTTCTGAGTCGTATGGGATAATTGGCCCATTTTCTGACCTTTTCCAAAACGTCACAAAGAAGCCAGCTTTTTTCGGAGTCACTTTTCCTGCACGAAATTTACATCTTTTTCCACTCAAGTCAAAGTCACATGCGCCATAATCTGCACTTTCTTTATCAGCCTGAATATTCTCTATAAGAAGCCCACTCGGCTTATAAGCTAGCTGACTGGCCAACGAGAGGTCAGGATGCGTATTACCTGTAAGAATTTGATTTTTCATCTGCAGTAATTTCAAAGGATAAGAATACTCCCATTATAAGAGAAAACCTAGGTTTGACCTAGTCAAAAGTTCAGGTCCTTTGATACAACCCCCTCTCATAAAAAAGAAACTCATCATAATTTAATAGATGAACTGAGTCTATTTCGGTCAAGCGACTTATAAAACCCCTATATCTCTCTTTATGAAACCTGCTCAAAAGTCACTATTTAAGGAGATGAAGGAAAATATCCATACTTCCTAAAAAGTGGTTTTACTTTTCTTAAATAGGCATTAATAACACTATAAATTTTGTTTGGTGGGCTATAGGAATCTTTTTGAATATGAGACCCGTGGAATCCAGAAATAGATAGAGATTCACTAAAATCAGGAAATTGACTTATATATTTATTAATGTTACTCTTTTTAAAACAAGTAATAATTAATTCCCTGTCATTAGGGTCGATAGTTATAAAAAGATGATCTTCTATAAAGTCCAGAAAACCCTCTAAGTTGTTGTTAAACTCTTCAAACCTTACTAGTAGCGCATTGTCTCCATTTCTTATTCTTTCTTCGTAAAAATTCAAATAGTTACACTGTTGATCAATTGCTCCTTTAACAAAGGAGTTTAAGTTCGTTTTTTTATTCAAGCGAATTCGGTAACGAGAAATTGTAGCATCCACAGGATTTCTGATAGGAATAATGTAGAGAATGTTTTGCTTTTTTTTAAGAAGATCCAAATCGCTAAATAAGTGAGTTCTAACTACTATAGAATCAGACAGCAATACATTATGTGCTCTTGAAAGTTGTGCCGTACTCTCAAACAAAAACCTAAATACATTATAAGTAATCATGCTACCTGTTCTTGGTGCAGAAATAACTACTACTTGATCATGATCTTTAAGTCTATATTGTTTTGTTCTTTGTAAGCATATAGTTTCAGGATTAAGAACTTCATTGCTCATAATAAAGGTTGAAAGTATAAGCTGTAAGATAAAAAGTACTTTCATATTCATATTTCTAAAGGGTTCTTTTTAACCCTTACATACTCCTCTTGAACTCTTTTTAAAAAATCTAGTTTCAAATCTAAACCTTTACAAAAAGTTGCATGAAACATCACTATGCTATCCGGAAGTTCAATTTTGGAATCAGCATGATATAGGTAAAGACTATTCGGATTCTTCTGATTTTTTCTTAAAACAATTCGTCCATTTGCAAACTCTTCCAAAGGAAGAAGACCCCAGTCTATTTTCTCTAATTTTAGTATTTTCAAAGCCTTTCTTATTGCGACTTGATCATCAATACATATTCCTTTCTCAAGCAAGTCATAAGCAGTACGTATTAACTTTAGCGTTTTTAGGTTTCCTCTCATCACAAAAAAACCAGCACATATTTTATAAGCAGCTGATTTCTGGGTTACGAATCCTTGCTGAGCTACGAAATCCCTTTCTCCGAGACACTGTAAGGCTTTTGGAATAATTGAATCAAAAAAAATAATATCTATGTCTGAAAAGAAAAAAACTTGATTATTCCAATTCTCTCGTACAGCTTGTTCCAACAGCTCTAGTTTATTTAACATAACCTTTTCCCAACCCTTGGCGTGAATTTCTCCACTAGGGCAATGATCTGGGTATACTTTAGCAATAATCTCGAAATTATCTTTTATGCTAGGCTTGAAACTTTCTTCATATAATCTCTTGAAACTGGGAGTGTACATACAGTAGAGCTTAAAGCTCTTTTGATTATTCAAAAAAACTTCAGAAGCCTGAAAAATATTTGGAAAAGCAAGTAATACAAGTACAAGTTTAGACAAAAGCGAATGCTTCATAAGTGCCTCATGTTTAATCAATTGGAGTCAAACTAATTTTCGTCAACCGACAAACACAGTAAGGGAATTTCCTTGTGTGATTTTTATATACTTCAGAATGCTTTTCTTTAGTAACAAATACCAACTTTACTTTTGGTGTAGTAATCGATTGAAGAGGTATAGTTCCTTGATAGTCTACAGATATGTACTTTTCATTGGGTTTAAAAACATTTTTAGAGACTATTAGTTTTCTAGAGTTATTTAAAGTCATGGACAATCTCGGAAGTTCATCCATCCTAAAATTTCGATTTTCTTTTAGTTGAATTTCCTTATTATCTACGAATAATTTGACACCTGAAAAGCACTCAGGAAAAATACCTTCAAATCGAATAGAATAATCTTTCTTTATAAGAGGAAAGTATATTACAGCTTCCCTACCTCTGATGCTCCTACAGCAACACTCTTTTTGAGCGAAATTAATAAAACTTCTTTCGCCCCATCCATATCCATCCACTGGCGATAGAAAAGTAAATTGGTACTCTCCTTCTTTTATTGTAGGTTTTAGTGGAAAAGATGTTTTAAGAGGGTGTAAGCTTTCACTTCTATTTTTAAAATGTACCTTAGCCCACTCATACAATCTTGTATCCAAACTATTTAAACCTATAATTGTTTCTAGCTGAGTAGAGTTAGGGGTGAATTTTTTATGCTTATGAAGAACTGCACTCTTCTTCATATCGATATCTAAACCAAGTCTTTTTAATAAAAAATTAGCTTCTTCAACATAGTTGTCAAAAAAAATTACACAATCAAACTTTAGAAGTTCTTCTTTAGCACTTTCAAGGAGAGCTTCTCCCTCTAAATTAAAGTCTGTAGCAAAGTATTTACAGAAAGCATTTGAATATAACGTATTTTTTCCCAAATCAACGCTCTCCAAAAGCTCATTTATCTTCATGTTTGTGTTTAATTGCACATGATTTACATTCGAATAAAATCTTTGTTGTGGGTCTCTAAGAATGGTAATTTTAAAACTTGTATCAAACTTTGGGTCAAGTCTTCTAAGTACTGATACAGGTTGATGTCCCGAAACTAGCTTAAATCCACTTAAGTCTATTCTTTGACGTGGAGCAAATCTAAAGTTTGTCATAGAAATAATATGAAATACTTCACTCTCATGTAACTGCATATTCAGCACATTAAATAAAGATCCCCCACCCGTTTTAGGAACATGGACAAAGTATATGTTTGCATTTAAATGCAATAAAACAAATACAGGAAAATACAATAGGAATCTTTTCATATAAGACCTCTAATTTTATTGGGTTATAATACTCCCTTTATAAGAGAAAACCTATGTTTGATCTAGTCAAAAGTTCGGATCTTTTGGTATAATACTCTATCATAAAAAGGTCTTCATCATGCGTATCGCTATCTCAGGAACTCACTTTTCTGGAAAGTCCTCTATTGTTTCATCAATGGTGAAACAACTTCCAGGCTATGTTTCCATAGACGAGCCTTATTACCTTCTTGAAGAAGATGGATATGTCTTCCCAGAGCCACCTACAGTTGAAGATTTTGAACAGCAGATGATTAGATCTGTGAAAACGATCAATGAAAGCTCTGAGAATACCATCTTTGATCGGTGCCCTCTTGATCCTTTAGCATACGCTCTTGCTATGGAAAACACATCTCCTTTAGAAGAGCCCGTTGATACCAACTACTGGATTGATAGGATGGAAGATGCAATGGAGCTTATTGATTTATTAGTGTTTGTTCCTATTGAAGATAAAGACCGCATTCTTGTTCCAAGTTCCCAAGACTTAAAGTTAAGGCGCTATGTTGATGAAAAGCTTTATGAGTTCATTGTTGAAGACTCGCTTGGTATTCTTGGAGATATAGAAATTATAGAAGTTTCAGGTAGTATCGAAAACAGAGTAAAAATGCTGCTAAGATAGCTAGTAGCTAGAAACTTACTCACCATTTGACTGACTGCTTAAAAAATCATTGGAGATCCCATTGCCCCCACTTATGAGCTGTAAATCTATTAGTAAAGCACACGGCTCGCGCGACCTTTTTCGAGATCTTTCTGTAAGCTTTTCTCCTGGAGACAGAGTAGGGCTTATAGGCCCCAATGGCGCCGGTAAATCTACGCTTTTAAAACTCCTTGCGAAACTAGACAGCCCAGATGCTGGAGAGATCGTTCACAGCAAAAGCGCTCGCATAGGCTATGTCCCCCAACATATCGAAAAACACAGTGGAACTGTGCAAGAAGTTCTCGAAGATGCTTTGATAGGTAGCACTCACATCGATGAATCTAATAAAGAGAAGCATATTCGACGAATACTAGGTCAAGTAGGTCTTGCAGACCCTACGCAGCTTGCCAGTGAACTTTCAGGAGGAAGAGCACGGAGGCTTGCCATCGCAAAAGCTCTTGTCAACGAACCCAACATTCTCTTGCTAGATGAGCCAACAAACCATCTGGACCTCGATACGATTTTATGGCTTGAGAACTTCCTTAAGAGATCCGTTAATACTTTTATTGTCACAAGCCATGACCGCGCATTCCTAGATGCTATTAGCAGTAGGATCTGGGAGTTGAGTCATCGATACCCTAAAGGGATTTTTTCTGTTGATGGTGGGTATGTCGAATTCATAGAGGCTCGTGAAAACTTTTTAATGGGTCAGGAAAAATATGAGAGAAGTCTCAGGTCAAAAACTCGTAGAGAGGAAGAATGGTTGAAGCAATCTCCTAAAGCGCGTTCAACAAAAGCAAGGGCGCGTATACAAGAGGCCGCAAGACTTCAGCATGAGCTCGCTAGTGTTAAATTCCGTAATACCGAAAGCAAAGCAGAGCTTGGCTTCAGCTCCACCGATAGAAAAACAAAAATACTGCTAACTGCAAAGAACATCAGTAAGGAATTCGAAGACAGAAAAATCTTCTCAGGGATAGACCTCAGACTAGTGCGAGGAGACCGGTTAGCTATTATAGGAGAGAATGGCAGTGGAAAAACGACACTACTCAAAATACTCGCAGGAGAGAGCAAAAGCGATAGCGGTACTATAAAGTATGCTGACGGCTTAAAGATCTTTTACTTCGATCAACACCGTGAAAGCTTAGATTTAAACCTTTCTTTACGCGATGCACTCTCTCCCAGTGGCGATACGATATTCTATCGCGGCAATAGCATCCACATTTATAGTTGGTGTAAGAAGTTTCTGTTTGATAAAAATCGCTTAGATCTTCCCATAAAGCTGCTATCTGGTGGAGAGCGCGCACGCGTTCTTATTGCTCGTTTGATGACGCAGCCAGCAGATATATTGCTTCTCGATGAACCGACCAATGACCTTGACATCGACACTCTTGATATACTGGAGGCAAGCCTCGATGACTTTCCGGGTAGCGTTGTCCTTATCTCCCACGACCGTGCAATCATCGACCGAGTAGCAGACAATTTGCTCGCTCTTGATAGCGATGGAGAGCATAACACTTTTAATGATACAGAAACTTGGCTGCAGCATCGAAAAAAACGAGCTTTAGAAAAATCTCAAAAAGCCTCTGCTTCCAACACAAAGACACCTGTTAAAAAAAATAAACTCTCCTATAAAGAGAAGAAGGAGCTCTCTAGGATGGAAGAGACTCTCACAGCTCTTGGAGAGGAAGTCGACGCGTTGTCAGCTGTCCTTGAAGACCCTGCAATTCAAAGCGACACTAACGCTCTTCAAAAGGCCTGCCAAAATCTTGCAAATAAACAGAAAGAAGTTGACGAGACCTATCGTCGATGGCAAGAACTAGAAGATAAGGCCTAAGCGTAGTTTATAAAAGCTAACTATCTCGCTATCGATTCACTGGAATATTTGGATACTTTTTATCAATTAATCAATATTGAAAGGACAAGTTTAGTATCATTTCTATATACCTTGTTAAACCAGACAGGATATGTTTAAGTATTTCGTAGCCATGTTTGATCCTCAAGGTGTTGTGGACATAGCATTTAAAACATACAACACACTAGAGTTCGAATAAAAATCTTATTCTTTTAATACGCCTTTTGCAGGCTCTAAAGTCAAGCCATTCGCTACTGAACGCATTTGCTCTCTTCCTCTTTTAGTAATAAACTGAATAAATTTCTTAGGGAAAACTCTCATTAAAAAAAGCTGGATTTGCATTTTTATTGAGGAACCATCACCATTTGCTAACAGTTGATGATTGTCTTCAGCAAGGTCTTGTGCATTTACAACAAAGTCTCGTATGGACTTTTCATATCTCTCATATGCAATATTGAAATCACCATTCGCTTGTTCAATTTCTCTTGCTAAAACATACGCTCCAACCATTGATAAGCTTGTTCCCATAGCAGAGGCTGCATGAGCTGCATCTCCTACAAGAGCAACTCTACCGCTCGTCCACTTAGGCATTCTAACTTGAGCTATAGAATTGAAATAGCAATCATCACAACTTTTCATCTGTGAAATAAGTTGAGGCACCTCCCAGTTTATATCATTAAACTGTTTTTCAAATATATCTTTGAGGTGATCTGATGAGAGGGTTTCTTCTTCAGATTTAAACGCAAGACATGCATAGGAATGGACCCCTGCAGCATAAGCTGCGACAAACTTACCTTTATCGAAATAAACAATTTCTGAATGCTCCAAATCGAATATATTATTTACGGGAAAAACACAAAAGTGAATACCGTATTTTCTTAAAAACTTGGATTCATCTCCAAAAGCAAGTTTTCTTACATTAGAGTAAAGGCCATCGGCGCCAATCACTAAATCAAACTCTCTAGGTTCCATTTTTTCAAAGTGAACCATTTCATCAATTTTCGTAATAGTATCATCATAAATAATTTCAACTTCACCTACCGCTTTTGATAGGATTTGAAAGAGATCAAAGCGGTTAACTTCAATATCATCATCTGAGCAATGCCCTAAGACATCTCCATCGAATTCGTGTACTTTAAGATTTGGTGTAACTATTTTTGAGGATTTAAGGTTTACATTTCCATCTAGCAAATCTTGATAAATACCCATTCGTTTAGCAACTTCAATTGCTGTACCTCGTACATCAACTTTATATCCACCTTCCCTCAAATAAGGATACTTTTCGACAATTGTTGGTGTATAACCTCGTTGTTTTAACCAATAGGCTAGGGTTAAACCTGCAATACCAGCACCTGATATCAGCATTTTCGTCTCTTTCACTTTAGCCTCCCCGTTATATCGTTCAACATTTTCATTGGCAGAACCCGCGCTTAGAATCAGCATAAGGGCCAAAACAATAGCTAAGAACTTCTTCAAAAACATATTCAACCTTCTTATAATGGCGTCAAAATCAAGTCGGAATTATAGCACTTGACCGACCGTCGGTCAAGTGCTATAATTTTATTGAATAAAGGTGAGACGTATGAAAAATATTAGCAACCGAAGAAAAGACATCCTTAAGGTAGCCCGAAACTTGTTCCTAACCAAGGATTATGACCAAGCTACCATGGCAGAGATCATGGACACCTTAAAAATTGCAAAAGGCACTATATATCACTATTTTAAATCCAAAGAAGCTTTATTCGAAGCTGTAATTGCAGATATTGTCGAAAAAAATATAGAACATATGGAATCTATAATAAAGAATTCTTTGGAGGATGCTCTGCAAAAATTTCAGCTTCTCATAAATGCGGGAAGCATTTCCCAGGAGAACGAAAAAATTGTGGAGCAGCTTCATAAACCCGCGAATGATGCTTTACATACTCGGCTCCTAGCAGCAACCTTAATGAAGCAAGCTCCTCTTTATGCACAAGTCATCCAACAAGGCTGCGAAGAGGGCATCTTCCATACAAAAGATCCTCTTGAGAGCGCAGAGTTTATTCTTTCTGCAGTTCAATTTCTTACAGATACAGGGATTTATCCTTGGAAAGAGAGCACCTTACTCAGGCGCATGCAAGCTTTTCCAAGATTAATTGAGCAGCTCCTTACAGCACCTTCCGGATCATTTCAGTTCCTTTTAGAGCATATGCAATCTTAAGCCTAAGTATTTAGCTCTATCTAGCTATCGCTTCAGCAAACTCATCTCCTGCAGCTACGAGCGCTGTTGCTATCGTCGGATCATTTGCGGAATGCCCTCCGTCTGGAATCATCCAGAGTTTACTGTTCTTCCAGCTTTGGTGCAGCTCATAAGCCATAAAGGGCGGACATATTGCATCCCAGCGTCCTTGTACAATAATCGCAGGAAGATGGGCTATTTTACGCATGTTAGATAGGATTTGATTAGGCTTAAGAAAAAAGCCGTTCATCGCATATTGGCAGAAAGTTCTTGCTACTCCAAGTAGCATTGTATCGTTTTTAAGAGCCTCTTCTATGAACTCAGAATCTGGTAGATGTGTTGCGCAGGTTAGATCAAACTTCATGAATACCTTTGCAGCAGGCAGATGAACTTCTGGATCAGGATCAAAGAATCTTCTGTGGTATGCGGTAAGAAGATCATGACGCTCTTCTTTTGGTATATAATCAACAACAGGTGCATAGGCTTCAGGGAACACTTTCCCCATTCCGTAAAAGAGATGCATATAGTCTGGCTTCCTTGCAAGCCAGACGCCTCTTAGGATAAATCCAAGACAATGCTTGTAGTGCTCTTGACCGTATAAAGCAGCAAGTGTTGATCCCCAAGATCCTCCAAACACAACCCACTTTTCTATCCCTAAGTGTTTTCTTAACTTTTCGATATCACCAACAGAATGCTGAGGCGTGTTCTCCTCCATAAGAGCAAATGGTTTTGATCTACTCGCTCCTCTTTGGTCAAACATCACAACATTCCAAAGATTAAGATCAAAAAACTTTGTCATCTTATCGCTACAGCCAAATCCTGGACCTCCGTGCAGAACAACAACAGGAATGCCATCTGGGTTCCCATAAGTTGCATAAAAGATCTCATGTAGCTCTGAGACTTTTAAGAACCCCTCTTCTCGTGGTTTTTCAATAGGATAAAGAGAGTTACCGAAAGATCTTTCTTCGCAAGTATGAGGGAATGAAATTTCCGCATTTGAATAAGTCGACATTGAAACAAAAACTCCGAGTAAAACATAGAAAAGGCTATTTAAAGAGAGTCTACATAGATGAAGCATAATCCTAAAACACATTACAGAACCTCTTTTAAGCTATCAAGCAAGTGATGCATAACAAATAGCTCATAAAGAATCAATAACACTGCTCAACTCCTTATAGTTGCTTTCAAGCTGGGTGTTAGATATTTTAACTTCACCGAAATTCGAAAAGCGAGACTATCTATGAAAGGTAAATTACTATCCCTACTCCTTATGATCAACATCACAGTTTTTACTCATGAAAACATAACTACAGATGCAGTAACACTAGACCAAGAAGATCCAATAGCCTTTACAAAAGATCTCTTTAATATTCCAAAAGGCGTTGTACATTTTGGAGGGCACTCTTTAGGACCGACTTACCAAGGTTCTGTTGAAAGAGTACTATATGAATACAAAGTAAGAGATGAGCTCATCTTAGGTGGGCATTTTCATACAACTCATCCTGCTTCTGAAGGCTTTGAGGAGCGCGGCCGCCACTGGTTCGATTGCGACAGAAATGAAAAGGCATTAACAGCACTTAGTCAAATGATTGGAGCATCAAGTAGTGAGCTTGTTATGGGTAATAGTCTGACTGTAAATAACGTCTTAATGGTCCAAGCGTTCTATATGCCAAACATTATAGAAGGACGTTTTAAAATCCTTCTTATGGAGCATAGCTTTGCATCTGACCAAGCTGTATTAATGTCTGTTCTTCGCCAAAAGCTTCAACTGCTAAAGCAAAATGGAGTGGAGTTTGACCTTCCAGAAGACCCCATGGAGTTCAGAAGAGCCTTCGTTATTGAGCTAAAAAGTGATGCAAACGGTTTGTATGACTTGAATACTTTTAGGCGTATTTTAGACAGTCATGGAGGTGAAATAGCTTTAGCTCACCTAGAAGCTATTCCTTTTACAACAGGGCAAAGGTTCTACCAACCAGAAGTCACTAAACTTTTAAAAAACCATGGGATACGTGTTGGCTGGGATCTCGCTCACATGGTAGGAAATCGCAGAGTACATTTATCTGAAGATGGAGTGGACTATGCTACATGGTGCGGCTACAAATATTTGACAGCGTCAGCAGGTGGTGTTGGAGGGTATTTTATCCATCAAGACAATGTTCCTTTTAAAGATTACTTCCCTGCTCAAGGCTGGAAAGCAATGAAATCAGACCTCGTATTCCAAGCTATCCATAGCTGGGACCCTACGATTTTTCATAAAGATGCTAGAGGAACTCGCCTTGGCAACCCCCCACCTATTGCTATGGCAGATGCGCAAGCTATGCTTGAGCTCTACCATGACCTTGGTATTGAAAACGTAGAGGTAAAATCTGAAAAGCTTACATCTTTTCTTATCAATGCATTACGAAATCGCTTAGGGAATAAGATTGAGTGGATCACTCCTCTTCCTAAAAAGCAGCGCGGGGCTATGCTCGTCTTCAAGTTGCATACAAAAAAAGCTGCATCAGAAATTGAGGATGAACTGCATAAGCGTGGTTTTGCTGTGGATGTTCGTCCACCTGCAAATATACGGATCATGCCTCACCCTCTATATACAACTTATAAGGAAGTAGAGGATTTTGCTTCAGTGTTAGCTGAAGTCTGCCAGTAAATTTAGGTAGCTTAAGGATTGGCTAACAATCTGTTGGCCAATCTAACCTTTATCTCTCTTCTTAAAGATGAAGGTATAAGCAAGCAGCCCTACTCCAACAGCAAATACTCCTATCCCAACACCATGCATCCAATCAGCGAGGATTTGGTATTTGCGAACATCTTCACGTCCTTTATTAATCTTTTTCTGCGCAGAACCTGTAGCAGCCTTTCCTAGGCCCTTTGTAAAAGGAGTTACCTTTGAAAGGCTATCGATACCATCTACAGTACTTTGTGCACTTGATATCTTTTTCCTTCCATCAGACACCTCAGAAGCTACATAACTTCCGAAAATATAAAAACCCACACACCAAGAACAAGAAGAACGATCCCTATGATTCTTTTTACTTTCATATGCATACCTAAAAATTTTGTTACCAAAATTTTCACAATACAGAAAATGTGTATTAATTAGTAACCCACGAACTATCTACATATTTCTATGTATTTATTTTTCTAGGTTTTCTATCTTCTGAATAAACTTAAAGGAGTCATATTATGAAATGGACCATGTGGATTATTTTTGGAGTGATCGCTTTGATTGCAATAGCCTTTCTTTATGTGTACTGCACTTCTTAGTAAGGTCAAAAAAAATGAAGTTTGACAAAAGCATAACGGCGGTGTTTATGCACCGCCGTTATTTTATTCTTAAGTATGTAGGAAAATGGACCAAATGTACCTTAGACCATCTAAAGCTGATAGATTACTATTACGATCTCCACCTGCCTTCAACTCTTCCTTCTTCATTAGCAGTCTCAACCATTCCTCGAACATCTCCTGCACGTGAATAAGCTGTGTCAAAATGACCTAGTTCAGGGTTAGCATATGCTACACCTGCTCCTTCTACTACTTCTTCTCCAGCCCTACCGACAGCACCTAATACAGAAGCCTCATCTGTCTGGGCTATTTCAGAGGAAAGGATAGCACCTACTTCACCAAGCGCTCCAAGAAGTCCAGCTAGTGCTGCAGCTCTTGCTGCAGACTCAACAGAGTCTCCTACGATTTCACCAAGAACAAGAGCAGGAGCTTTTCTGCGACTTGCTCCATTTGCAACTGCTGCCACAACTCCCACACCACCTACTGCTGCTGCAGCAATCGCTGGAGTAGCCATACCTGCAGAACCTACTTCTCCTGCAATAGCCGCGCCTACAACACCTGCAACACCAACCTTAATACAAGCAGAAGCAAATTTTTTCCTTGTTTGGTAGCTCACATGTCCAGTTGTCACAAACTCCTTCCCAGAAGCAAGTTTACCGTCCCGGTAGTCTTTTGACACCACAAACTTTCCTGTACCCTTCGTTACCTCATATGCAGAAATAACAGGCGACAAAACAAGATTTCCTGTGTATTTACCCGCTGCAATAGCTCTTTCCTTACCTGATCTTGCTTTCCAATTCTGAATACCTTCATGAAATGCGATTGAAAATGTATCCCTAAAGCCTACATGAGAGTTTATATATTCTTGTACATCCCTTCTAGCTCCTTCTCTGTCTCCACTCATAATTAACTCCATCCATCTATCTAGCTTTGCTTCAATATCAGGATCTTCAGCTAGCAGGTTTAAAAGTAGGTCAATTTCATAACCAGAAAGGTCTGCATAAAGACTTCTCGCTGATGCTGATTGTGTATCTTCAAGGCTGTCAAACTGAGCCATTAAAGGTACTGCTTCTGAACCTTCAGCTTCAAAAGAATCGTCAAAAGTAAACACTTGTTCACCAGCTTCTCTTGGCATACGACATCTCGATGGAGCACTCCTTGGTCTTCTTCTTGAAACCACTGTTCCCGGTAAAAGTCGTTGATCATCTGGCTCATCAGCTTCAGGAGCACCGTCAAAAGTAAACACTTGTTCACCAGCTTCTCTTGGCATAGGAGTTAGCGGAGGATTCGAGCCTGTACTTCTTCTTGAAATCACTGATCCCGGTAAAAGACCTTCTTGATCGGAAACTGATACTTCAGGAGATCTCACATCTTCCCCTAATCCATCGTCATCTTCACTATGATCCTCTATGTGAGTTGGTAGAGGAGTAGGTTTCGAACGTCCTCCAAATATTCTCGCTGAAACACTTGCTGTTCTTCTGCCTGTGGCAGGAAGCATACGCTCCGAATCACTTCCATATGCGGAATCTTCTCCAACACTACTAGATCTACTACTTTGAGAGCTTGCTCTTCCTGATAATGATCGACCTATTTTTGAACCACTAATCCTTCTAAAGAAAGCTGATCCTGAGACACGGCTTGCTAAACCTCTAGACCCTTGACGGCTTACAGATCTTCTTGTTCCACCCATTAACGTTTCGCCTGCTTGATCTAGTTCAGTTGGTTCACCGACAAAACCACCTTCTAAATTTCCTACGCTTCCTATAGCTGTATCCATTCCTGTTGCTGACATGTTATTACTCCACTGGGTTTATTATTACTATTCTGTTTTTACGTGCATTTTACTTAACGTAACAACTCTACAAGTTAATTATATCAGTATTTTAAAATTATTTATACTGATTTTAAAAATGCATATAACTTACAATAAGCAACTTACGCATAGCGAATGTATATTCAATAAAAACAATTTAATAATCAATAAGTTACGTAATAAAAACTCTTAAAAAACCCAATATTATTATAGTAATTTTTTCAAAATGGATACTATTTTGAAAATTCCAGATATTTATTCGCAAAAAAAACCGGTTGATTCTTTGTCTAATCACAGCTTTATTCGGAGGTAGACCCTGTATGATTTCAGGGGCTACAGGAGCTATGGCTGTTGTCGCTGTTTCTCTTGTTTCTCTTGTTTCTCTTTATGGCGTACAGTATCTATTTGCAAGGATCGTACTTACTGGTGTTTTTCAGATACTCATCGGTATTTTTCGACATGGACCAAATGTACCTTAGACCATCTTAAGCTCATAAGTCACTTTTACGATCTCCATCTGCCATCTGCTCTACCTTCTCTATTAGCAGTATGTACTAAACTTGGAAGGTCTCGTTCGTAAATCGTATCAACAATTGCAACTTCTGGTCTTGTTACGCCTGCATATACATTTGTTGTTACGCTTTCCCCTCCTCTTAACGCAGATCCTGATAGAGAGGCTTGATCTGTCTCTCCGATTTCAGTAGCAATTATAGAGCCCACCTCACCAAGTGCTCCAAGTAATCCACCCATTACCGCTGCTCTACCAGCTGCCTCAGTTGAATCTCCAATGATTTCACCAAGAACAAGTGCTGGAGCTTTTCTACGGCTTACTCCATTTGCAACAGCACCGGCCACACCAACGCCAACGAGCACTCCCCCAGCTGCGATTGCTGGAGTTGCCATGCCTGCAGACCCTACTTCTGCTGCAATAACAGTACTTACAAGAGTTCCTACACCAACTTTAAGACAAGCCGAGGCAAATTTCTTTCTTGTTTGGTAACTCACATGTCCTGTTTCCATGAACTCTTTTCCTGAGGCTAATTGAGCATCTCTATACTCTTTTGACACAGCAAACTTCCCAGTGGCTTTTGTAAGTTGGTACCCTGTAATAAGCGGAGAAAAAACAAGTTCTCCTGTATACTTACCGGCAGCAATAGCTCGCTCTTTACCTGATCTGTCCTTCCAGTTTTGTATCCCTTCATGAAAGGCTATTGAAAGGGTATCTCTAAAGCCAACGTGTGAATTTATATACTCTTGCACTTCACGTCTTGCACCATCTTTATCACCGCTTAGAATCAATTCCATCCATCTGTCTAGTTTCGCTTCAAGATCTGGCTCATCCGCAAGTAAATTTAAGAGAAGATCAATCTCATATCCTGATAGATCCTTATAAAGGCTTGCAGCTGATTGAGACTCCATGTCACCAAGGTCATCAAATTGAGCCATTAAAGGTACTGTTTCTGATCCAGAAGATTCAAAAGAATCATCAAAGACAAATTCGCCTCTTTCTCTATGCATAAGAGATGGAGCAGATCTTGGTCTTCTTTTTGGAGCTACTGATTCTGTAAAAAATCGAGCTTCATCAGAAATGGATACCTCAGGAGATCTAACTTCTTCCCCCAGTCCGTCATCTTCACTATGATCCTCTATATGAGTTGGTAGAGGAGTAGGTTTCGAACGTCCTCCAAACAGTCTCGCTGAAACACTTGCTGTTCTTCTGCCTGTGGCAGGAAGCATACTCTCTCTATCACTTTCAAATGTAGGATCCAATCCGATTCCCGATTCCGCAGATACAGGTCTATCAGACCCTCTACTTAAAGTACGTACTCTTCCTGATAATGATCGACCCATTTTTGAACTACTAACCCTTCTAAAAAACTTCGAAGAAGAGAAACTTCCTTTAGACCCTATACGGCTTACAGATCTTCTACTTCCGCCCAATAAGGTTTCTTGTGCCTGATCCAGCTCATGTGGTTCATCGACAAAACTTCCTTCTATACTTCCTGCGCCTGCTAAAGCTACATCCATTCCCGTTGCTGACATTTTATTTCTCCATTGGTTTTCTTATTATTCTATTTTTATGCACATTTTACTTGATGCTACATCTACTTAAGTCAATTATAACAGAGTTTTAAAATAATTTACACTACCTTTGTAAATGCATATTACTTATAATAAGCAACTTATGTACTATGTATATATATACAAAAAAAACAGTTTAAAATTCAGTGGGTTACGAAATATAAACACTTAAAAATTCAAAATTAATATATTAATTTTCTAAAAATGGATGCGATTGCAGAAAAAGTGGATATTTATCCACATAAAAACCTGGTTGATTCTTTGTTTTTTATTCCATTTTTTCCTACACTTCGTGGTTTTGGACTCATATGATAAATACTGTTAAGAAGTTCTTGTTACCTACAGAGGGCAAGTGGAGCATTGACCTACTGTCTGGTTTAACTGTTGCTCTAGCCCTTATTCCAGAAGCGATCGCTTTTGCTCTTGTCGCGCACCTAAATCCTCTTGTTGGACTATACTCAGCATTTTTTCTTTGTCTAATCACAGCTTTATTCGGAGGTAGACCCGGTATGATTTCAGGGGCTACAGGAGCTATGGCTGTTGTCGCTGTTTCTCTTGTTTCTCTTTATGGCGTACAGTATCTATTTGCAACGATCGTACTTACTGGTGTTTTTCAGATACTCATCGGTATTTTTCGACTTGGTAAACTCATCCGTATTCTGCCCAAGTCTGTGATGGTAGGTTTTGTAAACGGGCTTGCTATCGTTATCTTTATTGCGCAGCTAGAGCAGTTCAAAATCATGAAAAACGGAGTAGAGCACTGGCTTAGTGGCTATCCTCTTTACCTCATGATTGGACTCGTCTTAGTCTCAATGGTAATAACCTTCTTCTTGCCAAAACTAACCAAAAAAATCCCCTCTGCGCTTGTTGCTATTATTACTGTTACGGCGATTGTTTATATTTTCCGCATGGACGCAAGAGTTGTACACGACATGATGCAGGGAGATCTTGCTTCAATTAAGCTTCCTACGCTTGCCTGGCTTAAGGTTCCTTTCAACTTCACTACAATCAAAATCATTGTTCCCTATGCAATCACCTTATGCATTATCGGCCTTTCAGAATCCCTTATGACACTATCTCTTATTGATGAGATGACTCATACAAGAGGGAGGGCAAATAAAGAGTGCCTTGCGCAAGGTATCGCAAATGTTCTTTCTGGGTTTTTCCAAGGGATGGGCGGCTGCGCAATGCTTGGCCAAAGTATGATCAACATTAACTCAGGCGGTAGAGGAAGGCTTTCTGGTGTCGTTGCAGGTGTTTTGCTCTTTCTTTTTGTGATTGTTTTATGGCCCTTTATTAAAATGATCCCTCTTGCGGCACTTGTAGGAGTGATGTTTATTGTTGTGATAAAGACTTTTGAGTGGGCGACCTTTAGGTTCATCCGTAAAATCCCGAAACACGACGCCATTATCATAGCTATTGTAACCGTTGTAACTGTGTTTACAAACCTCGCTGTTGCAGTTGTTACAGGAGTCGTTATCGCAGCTTTAGAGTTTGCATGGCAAACAGCAAAGAACATTAAAGCAGAAAAGAAAATCAATGATGATGGAGCTAAAGAATACCTGCTTTATGGCCCTCTTTTTTTCGGCTCTGCATCTCACTTCAAAGAGATCTTCGATATAAAAGAGGATCCTAAAGTAGTCATTATCGATTTTCTACATTCTAGAGTTACAGATCACTCTGCCATACATGCGATTCAGTTCATTACAAAGCGTTATTTGTCGCTTGGTAAAAAACTACATCTGCGCCATTTAAGCGCAGAATGCAAAGTACTTCTTGGTAGAGCTGCCGACATGGTTGAAACAAACATATTAGAAGACCCTGATTATCATGTGGCATCTGATAAGCTTGACTAGCCTTCTTTGAGGCTTAATCTACCTAATCTGAACTAAGATCTAGTTGAAGGATTCCAATCGCTAAGAAAGGATCTCTTAGATTGACTTTGCAAACTTTTCCATCAATAAAGGTTTCTAGATACCCGTTGACAAATCCCCTTTTGATTTCATCAAGAGTAAAGGTATCGATAGATTCTATTGCTTCCGAAACATCAGGATCAGAGTCTTGTTTATCATAAACTTTCGCACAGTAGATAGGAGCAACAGTGTTCGTCAAACCTGAATCAGGGTTCATATAACCTAGTAACTTCACTTCATCAGCGATATAACCTGTTTCTTCTTTCATCTCACGAAGAGCTGCTTGCTCTATTGTTTCAAAAGGTTCTACACCGCCTCTAGGAAGTTCATACTCCCAAGATCTTGTTGCGTGCCTAAAGTTGCGAATAAGTCCTATTTTCCCATCTGGCATTATGGGGACAACCGCGACACCTATGTCGCCAGATAGTGAACTGCTCCATATAATCCTTCCATACACACCATACTTGCCATTTGGGAAACGTACAGCATCGTTGACCCATAACCAGTATTTATCTTCTGCAATAACGCCAACTGACCTATTTGTATCCACTTCTATTTCTTTGATTTTCTCTTTGTCTGTGACAATTTCGATTTCACCCTTTTTGTAATCACCTAAATACTTGGTATATCGATCTAGAAAGTCAAAGTAGTCTAAGCTTGCAAAAGTTTGAGCAGAGCATATTAAAGTAAATAGCGTTGCAAATATCAAAGATCTCGTTCCCATAATTCACCTGTAGTTTAGAAATAACACAAATTCTATCGGAACAAACATTATATCGCTGCAGAAAATTACAACTTCAATTTTAAAAAATTAATATTTATATAGAAAGTATAACTAAAAAAAACATACGGCCAGGGATTATTTATGTATCTTCTACGGATTTTTTTTACTTTAACAGTTTTTATAGGAATCACCTCTTCGAACCTTTCAGCCATACAAACAAAAGAAAGGCTTATCACTCCAAAAGAGGTTCATACTCCAGGTGTAAAGAACCTGGGCTATAAAATGATTAACGGAGTAAAAGTTTTTAAGCTAGAAGCTGAACCTGTTGAAAAAACCATCTATAATGAAGAAGACGATCAAATAGAAAAATACGTAAAGAAGCATAACCGATATACAGGCCCTTCGATGTCCCTTCCTTTTAGTAGCCAGAAAATTAATGGCTGGGGATATAACAAAAGCATTCCAGGACCTACCATCATTGTCAATGAAGGTGATGAGGTACGCATCTATGTGAAAAACAAACTCTCAGAGCCCACTACAGTGCACTGGCACGGTTTAATTATTCCAAATAATGAAGATGGTTCAGGAGGCTCTGACGATCCTGTTATTAAACCTGGAAACACGGGAGTTTATCACTTCAAGATAAAGAATCCTCCTGGTACTTATGCTTATCATAGCGGCTTTAACGACCCTAAGCAGGTCGGCAAAGGAATGAGTGGTTTCTTTATCGTACTTCCAAAAGACGGTAAGAATGAAGCAAAGTATGACTTTGCTATCATGGTAAGAGGTTGGTCTCTTAAAAGAGATGGCACTGTTAACTTGCTAAGTATGGATAACGACTGGTTTACCTTTAATGGTCTTTGTGCTCCTAATTTCCCGGTTTTAAAGGTTCCTTACGGAGCTCGCGTTAAAATACGTTTTGGTAATATGGGCGGAATCATGTCGCATCCTATACACCTTCATGGTTACTCATTTAATATCACAGGAACAGAAGGAGGTCCTATACCGCTTTCTGCTCAGTGGCCTGCAGCTACTGTTCCCGTATTCCCTGGAACTACAAGAACGATAGAGTTCATCGCTAATAACCCAGGCCTTTGGCGCATGCACTGCCATATTCTTCACCACATTCTAAATGATCCGCCTATCTTTGAGAAAAACAAACCTATTGGGATTTTACCTGTTGGTGGAATGTATACCTACTTAGAGGTTGGGGAAAAAGGATCGTATTAAGCCTTTTAAGAAGGTCGGTAAATACATATAATGCTTTCCTTCTTAAAACCACCTTTTGCTCTACATGGAACCTACTATTCATTATATGGACTGTGTAGATCCTTGGTTTTCTAAACTCAATAGTTCTGAAAAGGTTGTTGAGGGAAGAAAAGGATCTGACAAGAACCGAAAAATCAAACCTTCTGATCTTATTATTTTTAGAGAACCTACAAGTAAGCAAGAGTTTACTGCTTTAGTTGTCAAGGTCGACACCTTTTCGTCTATAAGAGACTACTTAGAAGCTGTCACAGTTCAAGAAGCCCTTCCTGGAATAGCTACTATAAAAGAAGCTGAAAACATCTATCTTCAGTGGAGTACGTATGAAGAAGTTCAATCATGCGGCTTTCTAGCAATCTGGATTAAAAAATCAAAACAAATTGACTAACGCGATATGAAATTTGAAATACAACATACCTTTGGATATAGAACTCTAACCATTGAAGGCTTAGATCTCCCTCAAGAGTGCCTCTGCATTGACTCATTAAATCTAAGATCAAATCATGCAGTTGATGTACTTGCTGAAAGAGTTTACAAAGCTGCCGGGCTCACGATCCCTTTTGCGGGAGCTGTTAATGGTAAAAGAGAAATGGCCATCGTTAATCTTAGCGATAAACAGTATAGCCAGATAAAAGAAATGTGTTTAGATGCCCAAAGGACCTCAATAGACCTTCATCTCCTTATCAGAAACCCTAGTGATGGACGCTGGGAAGCCCACGGTAATGCTGTAAAAAGAGCCTTTTTGCGTGTACCTGAAGAAGACTTTGAGCGAGTTATAGCTGCAACAAAGCACATCAAAGTAAGCCCAGGCCAGTTGAAATCTCTTAATAATGGATATTTAGAAGATATTGATGCTAAGGGAAACGATCTAGCAGACCTTGCTATGAAAGCTTTTTTAGATGGATCTATAAAAAGAAACGTTCTTGCAAGAGCTCTTGTATATGTTGCTTTTTCAAACGATTATACTCCTGATCCCATACACCTACTAAGCCGAGATGGAAGTATCAATGAGGAGGGTTGCAAAAGACTTCAAAGACGAATGGACTGGCTTCCCTCTTCTTTGAATACCCATGTTATTTATGGCGAAAAAATAGTTACTTCTGAAAACTACAAAAAATTCATTGAGGGCTTATGTCCAGAAGAAGATATGTTTCTTCTTACTACAGACTCTATCATGAACAGTATACCACCTGCCTTAAGAGAGCGCTTGACTCACTTTGGATATAAAAACATCTCAGTAGAAAGTAACGGTGTATTCTATTTTTCAAAAACAGAAGATTTTATAGGTCCAAGAAGGGACGCATTTTTGCCTTATCATTTACTGAAGGCACCAGAAAGTATCCATGGAAGGCCTGCAAGTCCAGCAAATATTTATGATCATGATACAGGTCATCAAGTTGTTGATACCGAGTCATCAAAAAGAGCTTTTTGGACAACTGTAGGACTTAGGTGTTTGCATCTGGGATGGAAAGATAGCGCGAACTTTACTCTAGACCGTGAATTTACCCATCCGCAATCAGATAATATTAGACAAATACTCAGTAATATTCTGCATGGAACAACGCAAGAGCTGGAGCCACTTTCTGCGGATGATGTTTCTAAAGTTAGTAAAATAGCCCTTTCTGTTATGGAAAATTATCAGCTAGAACCCTGCAGGTCTCAATAGCTGTAAACACTCTAGAAAGACTCTTCAGATAGACATCTATTAGTTTTCATTTACCTTTGCGGACTGAAAAGTATTTAGCATCATAAAATTAAATTTTTTATGCTTTTCCCCTTGGATCTCATCACCTGTTCTAGTGTAGTAATGAATCCACAAATCATGAAAGAATAAAGCCTCTTCAAAGAAGAACTCTTTTCTTTTTGGAAAAGCTGCAATCAGAACTTCAAGACCACTAAAAAACTTAAAAAACTCATCAATCTTGTTATCTTTAAGCAGCTTGTTTGCAATAGAACATTTAACAAGAAGCTCGTTTGGATACTTCTTCTTTAAGTTTTTTAAAAGAGCGTCAGCCTCTTCTGTATACTCAAAGAAATTCAATGTCTGAAAGTAGATAATCGCTGCATAGAGACTTTTGGGAAATTCTTTCTTTAGTTTATGGATCGCTTCTAAGGCCTTAGGACCGTCTGTTGGGGCATTTTGAGAAAGAGCCTGTATCTCTGCAATTTTCTCTTCTGGCATTCGAAAAAGATCTTCGGGTGTGTGATTAAAACAAATCGTTTGCTTTGCTTTGTTTTTGCCCTCGTTCCAACTGCAATCTACCTCAAGCTTCATCTATAAACTCCTTACTATGAATACTAAATGCTAAGATGTTTAGAGTTTAAAAACAAGGACATCTATTTGAGTATACTAAGTTATTTTTTTAACAACGGTCCTAACGTAAACACACCTTTTAAAAGGTCGACCTCATTAGACTCTCCTTTCAAACTAAAAATATCTAACCCTATTTAAGATAAAAAATCACAAGTTTGCTATAAGCAGAAATTAAGCATAGATCTATATCATGAACACTCTCTATTAAAGCTATATTCCAGTGCTACTGGAATCACTAAATATATGAAACTAAACCATATCTTCCTTCTTCCTTTGTTCCTTTTCATCTCGATCATAGGAAATGCTTCGCAATTTACCCCTTTAAATGACGCTCCTCAAAGTGAAGAACCCTCTAAGAACTACGCGATTCCTCCTAGCTCGAACTACTATTTTTCCCTTGGTACATCTGCTATTTATCAAAATGTTGGTATAGGAATTAGATCTCGCGATCTTTCTAAGAACAGAGGTAATGACCTCTCTTTTAATGTAAAGTTCACCCCGGTTTTATTAAAGATCGATCATCTGTTTATTGTTCCTTCTATCCAGTACCTAAGACTCTTCTACAATAGCTTTGCTGGAAACACTAAGTATAGTAGCTATTTTGGAGCAGGAGTTGAGTTACTTGGACTAAGAGCTGGTCATGAGAACTACCCTATCGTTAACCCAAAAATCACTTGGGGTAGAGAATATACAAGTGGAAGGTTTTCACAGTTTTCCATCAACCTAACGCCTGCAACTCTTGTTGCATGCTCTCTTTTAGATTTTAAAAAGTTAAAATCATGCCACATAAGCACTGCAATTGCACTTGCATCACTTGCTTGTATGATTGAATATTCATTCGGATTTTAATATTATTACCACGTTGCAATAATTGATTAATTAGACAATTAATCTCAGTTTAATTATATTAACTCCCACTTCAATTACAAAAAGGAGCGAATATGAAATTTCAACGTGCACTTCTAATTTTTTCTGGGTTAATAGCAACAGCGTTTGGCTCATGCTCAGAAGTAGACTCTAAAGAATCTCCAGCAGACTATGATATAGCACCAAGTACTAACTGCTACTTTACTATCGGAACATCTGGCTACTATCAAAATATAGGTCTTGGATATAGAACACGAGACCTCTCTACTTATAGAGGAAATGACTTTTCGATTAACGCTAAGTACTTTCCAATTGATTATATTGACTCACACGAGATTAGTTTCAGCAAGCACAAGTACCGCATATATCCATCTGTGCAGTATATGAGAATTTTTTACAACAAACCAAAAGAGTTCTCAAGCTCCAGAAGCTATTTTGCTATGGGAGTTGACATTATAGGCATTAAAAACCGAAAGAATTTTTACCCTATACCAAACCCAAAAATCGCTTGGGGTAAGGAAAACCAGAGTGGGCAGTTCTCCCAGTTTGCGATAAACATTGTGCCTGCGTTTGTAGACACCTGGTGGATCCTTAACGAAAGGAAAATGGCAACTGTAAAAAATGAGCTTTTTCTAACGGCTTTAGCGTTGTCATTTGAACTATCATTTGGATTTTAAATCATCTGCATGAAGTTCTTATACTAAGCTTTGATACGCTTAAATAGGATTAGTTTAAAAAAGCCGGGAGTTTTCCCGGCTTTTTTTTAGATCACTTCACTTTAGAATCAGTTCTTTTGCACAACCTGTTACAAGATCAGATAGTTTAGGGTTCATATCATTTAAAGCCTTAAGAACATGCTCATGAGATATTTTACCCACGTTTCTATCGGCCGCAGGGTTTGTGATGCAAGAAAAAGCAAGTACTCTCATTTCTAGGAATCTAGACGATAGTACTTCAAAAATTGTAGACATCCCGACAAAATCTGCTCCGAGTGTTCTTAGCATTCTGATTTCAGCTTTTGTTTCATAGTTAGGACCAGACAACGCTGTATATACACCTGTTTTGAGCTCTATCCCCTTTAAATCTGCTTGGTTTCTTGCAACTTCTTGATACTCGCAATCATATGCATTGGACATATCTGTGAATTCTCTACCTCTTTGCAAAATAGACACACCTTTAAGAGGGTTGTTACAAAGAAGGTTGATATGATCTGTTACAAGCATAATATCACCTACATCAAGATCCTCTCTAATGCCACCTACAGCATTCATCGTGATAACGGATTCTACTCCCATACTATTTAGCACAAAGTATGGAAAGACTACCTCTTGAGGAGAAATCCCTTCATAATAATGGTACCTACCTTTCATAAGAACGATATCAACACCGTCAAGTTTGCCAAAGATCAGTTTCCCTTCATGTCCAGGGACTTTAGCAATAGGAAAATGCGGGATATCTGCAGAACTAATCTCTACTTTATCTTCAAGAAGATCTAAAGGTCCTTTTATGCCTGCTGTCAGAACAATAAGTAGTTTTGGTTTTGTGTCGATCGTTTCGTTTAGATAACGAGCCGACTCATCAACTTTTTGAAAAAAACCTTCTGATGCAAAAACTGTGATTCCAAGAAGAGACAATATTACGATAAAATAATTTTTCATTTTTCACCTTCGTTGTTAGGAAATTAAAGACCGGACAACTTATGTGAAAACTTTGCTTAATTACCAGAAAAGAATTTTTAAAAGTATTAAAACCGTTTTACCCTTACGTGGCAGTAAGGCTCTTTACCAGTTTTACTATAATAATTTTGGTGGTAGTCCTCTGCTTGATAAAACATCTTTGCACAAAGTAGTTCTGTTTCAACAGGAACTCCTTTTCTTTTAAGCTCATGGATCACTCTATCAGCAACCATTTCTTGATCTTCTGTTAGATAAAAAATAGCGGACCTGTACTGAGATCCAACGTCTGGCCCTTGTCTATTTTTCTGAGTAGGATCATGGATCTCAAAGAACATTTTTATAATCGATTCATAAGTAATTTTCTGAGGATCGAAAATAACTTCTGCAGCTTCAGCATGACCTGTTGTACCAGCAGATACCTCTTCATACGTAGGATCTACAACGTGGCCTCCGATATACCCCACATGAATCTCTTTAACGCCATCAAGGTCTTTTAAAAGATGCTCGACACCCCAAAAGCAACCACCTGCGATAATAGCTCTTTCAAAACCTTCTTCCGTATGTGCTGGCGTAAAAAGCATGGAACGTGAGTTTACACAGTGTCTTGTATTTTTAGAGGTCAGCTCCTCCCCTTCAAATACATGCCCAAGGTGACCATCGCAAAATCTGCATCTAATCTCTATCCGCGTGCCGTCAGAATCTGGAAGCCTTTCTACAGCTCCTTTGATCTCCTCATCGAAGCTTGGCCAGCCGCAACCTGATTTAAACTTGCTTTTTGAAAGGTATAAAGCAGAATCGCAGCGCTTGCATAAGTACACACCTTCTTTATCAAACTTATCATACTCCCCTGTACCAGGGTGCTCTGTGCCGCAGTGCGTGATAATTTCTTCTTCTTCAGTATTTAGCTTGCGATTTCTAAACATCAGTGCCCCTTATGCTTCTTCTTCTTTTTCTCTTGCCTTAGTGAAAATTGCTCATCGTCTCTAGCTCTTTTGTCAGCACCTTTTTTTTTCTTCTTTTCCTTCTTCTTAAGCTCTAACTCTTCTCTCATATAGTCTTGAGCGTGCGTTGAAGGCTTTGTCGACTTCTTCGCTTTCTCTACCTCTTTTCTCACTTGCCTTTGGAGTCTTTTGGGATTGACCCGTTTTATTTGCAAATCGAACTCTTGTGGTTTCCCAAATTTTAGCTCTAAGTAGTTGTTATGGACAAATTCGTAAACTTCCGGATCTGTTGGTTCATTACCAAAGATATGCCGAGCGACTGCGTAACCTTCTTTGTCTGTACGTTCAAAAAGAGCCATCCAGAGTCCCTTTTCAAGGAGAATTGTTGCTTTAATCGTAATCATATATAGCACTACTTGAAACAAGGCTATGTCTTAAAAATCAGAAATAACCATCTTAATTTATATTGAACTATACTCTAGTTAGCAATAATACGGCCATTTTGCCAGCTTTTTTGGCCGTATAACGCATAATACGGCCATTTTGCCAGCTTTTTTGGCCGTATCTTCTAAATACGGCCAAAATGACTCGATCTCATCAAAAGGAACATGGCCTTGTTAAAAAAGAGCTATTTAAACAAAAAAACACTGCAATTACTTGCAGTGTTTTTCGCATTAGAGCCTTCTATTTAGAGAGACTATTTCTGCTCATGATTGTGGTCATGTTTATGTGGGCAACATGGTTTATCGATACCGAGTGGTCCAGATCCACCATATGCAAACATTAGAGCTGCACCAAGAAGAGCAATGTTTTTCCAGAAGCAAAATTCATGTAGCATTTTCTCTGTGAAATAGTTTGGTTCCCAAAATCTGTGAACAAAGAAAGTAACAAGAAGAAGGAAAGCAACAAGAAGCCATGCTCCTACTTTTGCTTTGTATCCAAGAAGGATGCTTAACCCGCCGAGAAGAGCTACTACTCCTATGATCGGCACCGATACATACGGAAAAGGAACAGACATTTCTGCAGCATAGTGCATCATTCTAGGAAGGAAATGCTCAATGCCTTTAAAAATAAAAATTAAGGAGAATAAAATTCTTCCAATTAAAAATACGATCGTCAATGTACAGCCTCTTGTTTAGTCATAAAATCTTTGTTCTAACGCAAACAATCTTTTTGAACAAGAGGACAGGCTATATTGAACTAAATGGGATCACCGCACATAAAGAGAGAACGACAATTAGAGAAAATAAAAACATTCTACGTGCCCAAAACGCATCACTTTTGCACTTAAAGCCTTTGATGGAATAGGCAAGCCAAGCAACGCCAACAACAAGCGTTATCACAAGGTATGCAATGCCTGTATATTTGAAGTAGGAAAGCAAACTCGATACAAAGGTAAATGCTACTATATAAAGAACCATATGGATCTTTGTGGTAAGCATCCCTTTCTTTACAGGAAGAACAGGAATCGATGCATTCGAGTAATCTCTTAATCTAAACATGGCGATCGCATAAAAATGAGGCATCTGCCAAAAAACTATGGTTAGAAAAATAAGAACCGCACAAAGATCAAAACGGTTTGTAACAGCGCAGTAACCAACAACAGGAGGAATCGCTCCAGCTATACTTCCAATGACTGTACAAGCAGGTGTTAAGTACTTAGAAAAACTATAGAAAAGCACATAAACACAAAACCCAATAAGAGCTGCTACAGTTGCCATAAGATTTGCAAAGGTAAAGAGAATTGCAACACCTGCTATCCCAAGAAGCATTGCAAACTGTATTGCACTATCAATAGAAATCGTACCCTTTGCAAGAGCTCTATTTCTTGTTCTTATCATCTTCTTATCAAGGTCACGATCGATAAAGTTGTTACAAACGCATGCAGAAGCAATCACAAGAGACAAACCAAGAAGAGTCATTAGAAATAGCATAAAATTTATATGCCCTTTAGATGCCAAAGTTAAGCCACCAAACGCTGTAATCACATTACCCATGATAATCCCGGGCTTGGTAAGTTCAATGTAAGATTTTACTGCAAGAGAAGGTGCTAGTTTTGTCGTATTTTCCATATAGCAAACTGGGTAAAGTGAATAAAACTTAAGAGATTTCCTTTGGGGATCTCTAAATAACATGCCTTTGCATTTTGTCAAAATTCCTATTGAAATCAAGTAAAAAAAAGAAAAGAGTGCTATATCTCAGGAAACAAAACCAAAGGAATACACCATGAGAAAAATTCTTATACTTTCATTACTAGCTGGGGGGCTTTTCTTTTCCTGCACAGAAACAACAAAGCCTATGGAAAAGAAAAAACAGAACTGCAATACAAAACCTTGCTGCTGTAAAAAAACCTGCGCGTGTACAAATGAGTGCGTTTGTAAAACATAGCAGTGTAGGTAACAGACTTTATTAGGTTACTAAAAAGGCATCTAACTTTTAGTTAGATGCCTTTTTTATAGACTCTTTTACTATGCTTACAAAGCCTTAGTGCATCCTAACGTTGTAGTTTAACTCTTTCATAATCCAAAGAGTTCCTCCAACAACAACGATAATAATCAGAACAAGAAAGAAAAACACAAGCATGTTCCACTTGGGTTTTGGCTCAAGAAATAGATGCATGAAAAAAATGAGCTGCGTCATTGCTTGAATAATACAGATCCCGAAAACAGTAAGTGTTAGAGCCCATCCGCTAAGCCAGTGCTCTGCTGCGATGAAATAGGCGAGCAGTGTAAAGACTACTGAAAGGACAAGGCCCCATATTAAGGGTTTAAAGCTTGTATTCCAGCCATGATGTTGATCAATCATATTCCTCACGCTCCAATCAAGTAAACAATACTGAAGATAAATATCCAAACGACAGTAATAAACTGCCAAAACATACGAAGACATGAAAGCCTTCTAAGACTTACGTCTGTGATTCCATTTCTGCAAACAGGGATGATAAGCAGAATTACCCATATAAGGCCGAATATCATATGCAAAGTATGAAGACCAACAAGGTTGAAATACGCTGTTAAAAACGCGCTTCTATGCCAACTATTCCCTGTTGCAATGAGTCTTGAATAGTCGCAAAACTGCATAACGGTAAACAAAAGCCCTAAGGCAAACGTTACAAAGAAGAATGCTATTACTCCGGCTTTATTTTTGCGGTGAGCAAAGATTCCCCCGATACCACTTGTAAAGCTACATGCAACCAGAATGAGTGTCTGGGTAAGGACGAAAGGAAGTGAGAATAACTCACCAACGCCAGGCCCTCCATATGTGTTCTTTGCAAGAACAACGTAAGCTGCGAAATATGTCGCAAAGAGCATAAAGTCTGTAACGAGGTACAGCCAAAACCCGAGCATTGTTTTATCATATACATCGTGGTGTACATCTGGATATTGTTCATTCATAGAATCATTCATATGGGTTGCTTCCTTGTTTCGGATTCTATTCTCTCTACCTCTGCAGCTTTTACATGGTAATCTGTCTCTTTTATGTAAAGGCGGACAATGATAGAGGCAATTAGCCCTACAAATGTTAGAGCGGCAAGCCACCAAATATGCCATACGACAGCAAAACCGAAGAAGAAGCTAAAGACTCCTATATAAAAACCAACAGAGGTATTTTTAGGCATATGGATGTCTTTATAAACAGGTTTCTCTTCTTTCTTAATCCCGGCTTTCTTCATTTCCCAGAAAGCGTCACGACTGTGCACTTCTTGGTCAAAGGCAAAGTTGTAAAAAGGAGGCGGTGAAGAAGTAGACCACTCAAGTGTTCTACCATTCCATGGATCCCCTGTAGTGTCTCTGTTTTGATGACGCTGCTTTATGCTTATAAAAAGCTGCAATGCTTGGAAGCAAACACCTGTTAAAATGATGAGTGCTCCGATGGAGGCAACAACAAAGAGTGGCTGCCATCCCATCCCAGCAGGATAGTGGTTCATACGTCTTGTAGCTCCCATAAGCCCTAAGATGTATAGAGGAACAAAGGCAATCAGAAAGCCAAAAAGCCAGCACCAAAACGCGCATTTCCCTGTTGGCTCGTGTAGTTTAAAGCCAAAGAATTTAGGAAACCAGTAGGAATACGCGGCGAAGAAGCCAAAGAGTACTCCTCCGATAATCACGTTATGGAAGTGTGCGATTAAAAAGAGACTGTTGTGAGCTTGAAAATCAACAGCAGGTATCGACATCATAACACCTGACATACCACCCACAGTAAATAAAACAACGAACCCAAGGAACCAAAGCATCGGCGTGGAAAAAACAAGCCTTCCTCTTACCATGGTAAAGAGCCAGTTGAACACTTTAACACCTGTTGGAACGGCAATAATCATCGTCATAATTCCAAAGAATGCATTTACGTTCGCGCCCGCCCCCATCGTGAAGAAGTGGTGAAGCCAAACAATGAATGATAAAAAGGTGATGGCAAAAATCGCCCATACCATCGATACATATCCAAAGAGTTTTTTCTGAGAGAAAACAGGTACGATCTCTGAAAAGATTCCAAAAGCAGGAAGAACAAGAATATATACTTCAGGATGTCCCCATGCCCAGATTAGGTTGATGTACATCATAGGATTACCACCAGCCTCAGATGTGAAGAAGTGGGATCCGAATAAACGATCTGATGAAAGCATTCCTACAACAGCTGTAAGAATAGGGAAAGCAAAAACAACAAGAATCATTGTTGCAAAAGTTGCCCATACAAAAATAGGCATTCTCATGAACTTCATTCCCTTACAACGCATCTTTAAAATGGTTACAATGAAATTGATTCCCGAGAGCAAACTACCAGCCCCCGATATCTGCACACTCCAGAGCCAATAATCGACTCCCTCCCCCGGATTATATTTGAGTGAAGTAAGCGGAGGATATGCTGTCCATCCAGCTCCGGAAAACATTCCGACGACAAGAGAAACTAAGATATAAAGAGATCCAGAAGTAAAGAGCCAAAAACTCACATTGTTTAGGTAAGGAAAGGCAACATCTCTTGCACCTATCTGAATAGGAAGTAGTAGGTTTACAACACCAAACATCACACCCATACCAACAAAGAAAATCATGGCAACACCATGAGAGGTAAAGATCTGTTGAAAGTGCGGTGCATGTAGATAGCCAAAGGAGTCTCCACAAGCAAAGGCTTGCTGTCCTCTCATCATAAGACCATCAATCAGTCCTTTGATAAGCATCACAAAAGAAACCACGATATACATGATACCGATCTTTTTGTGATCAACAGATGTGATCCACTCTCTCCAAAGCCATGTCCAGCGTTTATGGCGAGAGATCACTATGATGATCGCCACAAGACCTATAAACATCCCTACACCTGCTAGATATTCAATCCAGTCATGATGGAAGGCTGCGAGTGATAATCTTCCTAACATATTATTTCCTATCCTTTACCGTTTCTGGTGCGCTGTACTTCATAACCACCTGATCAAACAAGGTTCCATCTGATAGTTGATAATACGTTGCGGGCACGTATGAACTTGGTTCAACGAGCTCATCATATACATTGCGGTTCATCGATCTTCCTGAATTTCTAACTGTTTGGACCCAAGTATCAAAATCTTGCTCAGTTGATGATATCGCTTTAAAAATCATCCCTGCGAATCCAGACCCGCTTAGGTTTGCCGATCTACCTTCGAACTCTCCTACAGTATCTGCTATTAAGTGAAGCCTTGTACGCATTGCTGGCATAGCATATATCTGTCCACCCAGCTGTGGGATCCAAAAGGAGTTCATCGGGGCATCGCCTGTGATCTCGAAATTAAGAGGAGTCTTTTCTGGGAACTGAACATAGTTGACAGTAGCAATCCCTTGCTCTGGATAGATAAAAAGCCATTTCCACTGCAAAGCGACTACTTGTATCTCTAAAGGTTTTTTACCCGTTTTAATGGGTTTGAATGGGTTAAGCTCATGACTTGTTCTCCAAGTAATTACAGCTAGAAAGATGATAATTACAAAGGGAACTCCCCACCAGATAAGTTCTGCTAAATTATTGTGACCCCAATCAGGAGTATATTTTGCTTTATCTTTTGATACTCCATAGCGCCATGTGAAGATAAACACCATGATAAGAACAGGAATCACAACAATGAGCATAAGAAGTGCTGCTGTAATGATAAGTCTTCGTTGTTTATCTGCAATCATCCCTCGTGGGTCAAGTACAGCTATTGAATGAGTACCTACAAAAAGTGCACAAAGTGCAATGATTGCAAGAAAGAGTATTGCTACAATGATTATCGTGACTTTTGTCTTCATGTTTTCACATAATTTATTGATCGGTTGCTAGAACAAAGATCTATCTTATATAAGGAATATTTTTCAATAAATTTAATGTAGTTAAGAGAAGATATTTTTAATACTCTAAGAAAAGTAAGACTTGCCCCCTTTAGATAAGAGGGCAATAATAAGTTTTATCTATCGTCTAAGTAAGCAAAGAAAGGTCTACCCACTTTTTCTCGACCTTTTAGAAACGCTATTTCTAAAAAGCATGCTGTTTCAACAACAACAGCTCCGACTTTTTCAACAAGCTCGCAAGCAGCAGACATCGTTCCGCCTGTTGCTAAAAGATCATCGATCACTATAACTCTCTCTCCATTTTCAAGGGCGTTGCACTCAAGCTCAAACACACTCTTGCCATATTCTAGAGCATATTCTACACATTCAGTCTTCCCTGGAAGCTTTCCTCCCTTTCGTACCATGACAAAAGGAACATTTAACTCATAAGCAAGAGCAGAGCCAAAAATAAACCCTCTTGCATCAAGACCAACAACAGCGTCTAAGTTTTTATCTCTGTATCTTTTGGCAAATCCTTTGATGACTCTTTGGAAATCATCAGGGCTCTTTAAAAGTCTTTCATATGAGATAAACATCACTCCTTTCTTTGGAAAATCAGGAGTTATTGTAAGAAATTCTCTTACCCATTCATGACTTAGGCTTGAGGGATACTCTTCAGCAGAAATTGCTACATTAAAGAAGCTTGCTATGCACATAAATATAAGAACGAATTTTCTAAATTTCATATTCTTCTCCGGTTCAGTTTTCAGATCAACTCTTGAACACATTGCGATTCAAGATATCGTTCTTAGCTTCAATTGCTATTTCAGAACAAGAAATTTAGAAAAATCTTTTTTGTTAGTTTAGTATCTCAACTCTTCCACGATCTAAGTCGTAATAAGCTGATTTGACAATGAACTATCTTTGTTAAGGTAAAATCTCGGCAACGCCGCTTACGATATCAAGGTAAGCTGGCTTTACACTCACCTTATTCTGATCAATCAGAGATTTTATAACAGGATGGTTTTGAACAAGACTGCACATCGTTTTTGCATTTAATTGGATCGAATTTTTGAAAAGATTTTCAGAGCCTAGCTCTTTTGCTTTATCCACTGATGGCTTGATGTGTTTTGCAATAGTTTTAATATCGTCTGCAGCATCTTTAACTACAGCTTCGACAGCGCCACACTTTTCATGACCCATAACAAGAATACAAGAAGAACCTAAACACTTTGCTGCAAAGAGAATACTTTCCATAACTTCGGGTGTCACAACATTTCCAGCGACTCTAATCACAAATAGGTCCCCAAAACCTTGATCAAAAAGAATTTCGGGTGACACTCTCGAATCTGAACAAGTGAGGATAACAGCAAAAGGTGCTTGTTTATTTGCTATGGACTTTCTTCTTTCTTTGTCTCTATTGGGATGTATTGACTGATCACTTGTGTATCTTTTATTTCCCTCAATTAGAAGTTCTAAAGCTTTTTCTGGTGTGACCATATTATCCTCGATGTTTAAAGAACTGCACTTCTTTCTCATGCTTCTCAGCCTCTGCACGAGTATTAAAAGTGCCTAAATTTCTACGTTTCCCTGTTTTGGGATTCTTCTTCTTGGAATAAAGGCGATATTTTCCCGATGGTAATTTTCGTATCATTTCACTACCTTTCCAACTTGCCGTTAGGCTTACATATCTTCTAATCACAAAAGAATGTCAATGAAAGCTGGGCTATATTCCGGAAAGTATTATAGTAAAAAAAACCACTTAATATCTACGATCTCTTTTTATTAATTGGTTGTTTTGAGAGAATCTCTCTACTAATGAAAAAATGTGGTAAATTATGAAGAAATGTAAAATTCTTGCTTTAGCAACGCTATTGCTTATCTCTTTTGCAAAAACCTATGGCAACTATACTACTTATTTAAATTTTCAACATTTCGGCGGCTACTCAATGGCCGGCATTGGAACACGGATGAGAAGTGGTTTTAATGCAATAGACCTAAGTGTAAGTGCATGTCCTTTCAACCCTCCAAAGTCTCTTCATACCTACCACATAAGAGGACTCTACCTTTTTTACCCTAGACAGTATGGAGTTTATGTAGGAACAGGAGCTGGTATACTCCACGATCCTGATGCTGTAAGAAAAAACATGAAAACTTTTGAAGCTGTTATCGGCATGCAAGTTGGAAGTAAGTTTTTCATCCAAGTAGATGGTGTTGTGCCACTGAAAAAAGGAGAGAAAGTCACCAAAGACAACTTCAAAAAGTATCTCAAGAAATCAAGAATTTGGCCAGGTCTGACAGTCGGTCTTGGATTTTAAGAGATTTACACGATTGTCTCATGCAGCGGATTCCTATACTTTTCAAGCTTAGTTCCGTCATGCATAAATAGAGCTGCAGAGTCTTTTGTTCTTATTACATTATCTATTACTCTGCTCATAGCGCCAACACTCTGATCTACAGTGAGTCGAGCAGAAGCTCCACCCATATCTGTTTTTACCCAGCCTGGGCAAATAGCAAAAGTACAAGGGACTTTCTGCATATCTTTATTTTTGTGACGCCAGCCTTTTGCAAGCTGCAGGTTCCAATTCCAAATCATTGCATTGCCAGCTGCTTTAGAAATGCGGTATGGGTGGTAACCCCCACTCAAGTTATCTTGTGTAGAGCTGACTCCAGAGCTTAAGTAAACAACGCATCTATTAGAATGTGAAAGCTTTTTATAAAACCCTCTGACAATTCTGTCATGACCAGTAACATTCACTTCTAAAGCTTTTTGAAGCTCTGAAGTCGTGTTTTCTATAGTTTGTGTTCCAGAGACTGGATAGCCTTTTGTGCCTGCACTTAAAATCAAGAGATGCACCTTTTTTACACCCCTATGAAGCCTTGAGACATCATTCTCATCTGTCACATCCACTTTTCTTAATTGTAGACTACATCCATAAGTCTCCTTTAAAGCTTGCAAAGCGACAGTACTACATTTAGTTCTGTAAGTTGCAACAACCTTATCACCTTTTTCCAGATGCATTTTCACAAACCCAAGGCCAATCCCACGATTTGCCCCTACAACGACCACTGTTCTCATTTTTCTTTCCAGGATTGTATTTTCCAGGCGAGTAGTATAAGATTACTCTTTTTAGATAACAACACTTGAATCAAAGAGTACTTATGAAAATTGCGATTAGTTCAGATGAATATCATCCTATCCTTGAAGCTCTCTTCAAAAGCCTAGAGCAGAGAAACATCGAGTATCTTTACTTTGGTCCAAAGCAAAACGAAAAACCTCAGAACTGGACAAAGGTGACACTTCTTGCGACAGATTCCATTAAAGATGGCAGAGCAGATGAAGGGATCGTGCTATGCTGGACGGGCACCGGCTGCGCTATGATAGCAAACAAAGTAAATGGGATAAGAGCTGCCCTTTGCACTGATGGAGAAACTGCTAAGGGAGCAAAGATTTGGAACCACGCAAATGTACTCGCTCTTAGTCTCAGACTCCTCTCCGAAGGCTCCCTCAAAGAGATTTTAACCTCTTGGTTTGAAACTCCTTACAGCTCTGACGACTGGAATATTGAACAAATCTCTGTTGTAAACGCTCTTGAGAGCGGCTTCTGATTAATTGACGAAACAAACTCTCATTGGTATAATAGGAAGAAGCTCATAGGAGCTTAATCATATAAAGACAATTACATCATTTTAATAATGTGTGCAGTTATGGGATCCAATATATCAAATGCAAATCAAATCCAGCTTCAAAGCCCTACTTTAAAGCCTAAGGTTGGTGTAGCTGTACTTGTTGTAAAAGACGGTAAAGTCTTGCTTGGTAAAAGAAAAAATTCGCATGGCTCAGGTTTATGGGCAACACCTGGTGGCCACTTAGAGTTTGCAGAAACCATTGAAGAGTGCGCTAAAAGAGAGCTTCTTGAAGAGACAGGTCTTATAGCACATACCATAAAGGTTGGCCCGTGGACAGAAAACATCTCCTGCACAAAAGCAGACAAGCACTACATTACATTTTTTGTGATTGCAGAAAGCTATGAAGGAGATGTCGCACTTTTAGAGCCACACAAATGTGAAGGCTGGGAGTGGTTTCCTATTGATGACTTGCCCTCACCTCTTTTCCCATCCATTATTTCCATCTTAGAAAAAGCTGGAAATTCTCTTACAGAGGTTCTTGAATGAATGAAGATAGCTTCCATCTAGGTCTCAAAGCTTTTATCCGGAACAAAGAAGGATTGTTTCTTATCCTACGAGCAAAAAACTACTGGGATATTCCTGGAGGGCGAATCCAAAAAGATGAACCCTTAGTCGAAGCTCTTAAACGAGAAGTTTTCGAAGAAACAGGAATTGAGAATCTTTTAGAAGTAGAACCTGTACAGCTATCTCTTTCTAACATCAGAATAAAAACAAAGAGCTGTGATGTTGGACTTATCCATTACTTTTACTACTGCGAAGTAAACAGCCCTAGCATAACAATAAGTGAAGAGCACGTAAGCTACGAATGGTGCACACTTGAAGATGTGATAGATAGACTTTCCCTAGAAGCTTCTAAAGAGCTTTTTGAAAAACTATCATGTGTAGCAAGCACTACTTCTTAACTTGAGAGAGCCACTCATTCAAGTTATAGTAATTGGTCACTCTTGCGATTTTGTTATCCTTTATAGAGAAAAAAGCTCCGCAGCGTAATTTATATACCTGCCCCTTAGCTTCAGGGAGTCCTTCATCTGTTTTAAGGTATTTTCCTTCTATATAAAACTCTGCAGATGCACGTGTCCCGCAGTCTGACGTAAACACTAAAAGATCTAAAACTTTTTCATCATAAGAAACATTCATCTTCTCCATGAATTTCTTAAAAGCTTCTTTTCCAACTTCACAGCCGCCTTGGTTAACATAATGCTCAACATCATCTGTAAGAGTGCTCATAAAAGAATCCCAGTCTTTCTTATTAAAGCTTTCGTAATAGGTAGTTACAAGCTCTTTAATTGGATCATCCATTACATTCCTTCTTTTTGTTTACTTTAAAGAATACGCTTTATAACATCTCGCCCTTTTAATCCCGGAGTACAAAATTGAAAACTTTTATTATCATTACAGCACTACTTCTTACTTCTATCGGAACAGCAAGTGAACTCCCAAGTTATAACAGATGTGAAAAGAAAATCGTGATTGTTACTGGAGCCTCCAAAGGGATCGGGATGGGCATAGCAGCAACATTTGCAAAAGAAGGAGCCACGGTTGTTCTTGCTGCTCGTACTAAAGAAACACTCGAACAAGTATCAGAAGAAATTACACAGTTGGGAGGCTCTTCTCTTGTAATCCCAACGGATATCTCTGACCCACTTTCAGTACAAAAAATGGTTGATATCACTTTGTCTACATTTGGCCGAATAGATGTTCTTTGTCACAATGCGGGTATATATCCTTTTGCTAGACTTGAAAATATGAACCTTACAGAGTGGAGACAAGTCATTGATGTAAACCTTACGGGAACCTTCCTTGCAGTGCAAGCATGCCTACCATCAATGATTTCACAGAAGCGTGGTAAAATCATTATCACCTCTTCTATCTCTGGACCTAAAACAGGGTTACCCGGCGTTGCTCATTACACTGCATCGAAGGGCGGGGTTTCAGGCTTCATTAAAACCGCTGCCATAGAACTTGCTAAATACAACATCCAAGTAAACGGTGTTGAGCCAGGTAATATCTTAACAGAAAGCCTTGCAGACTTTGGCGATGCATACCTGAATAGTATGAAAAAAGCGATCCCTGCAGGAAGACTTGGAACACCTGAAGACATCGCATATACGATTCTTTTTCTAGCCTCAGAAGAAGCGAATTTTATCACGGGACAAAGTATCGTTGTAGATGGAGGACAGACTCTTCCTGAAAGTCACTATTCAGAATATTAACATGGAGAATCTCAATGGGAAAAATACCAGCTAATAAACAGCCAGAACAAAGTACTCCTCAGCCATGTCACCCTGGCTGCACCGAGTGTCCAGGCGCAGTAAAGCAAAGGCCTACCTGTAGAGAATATTGCAAAGCAACTCTTCTTCCAGGTAGAGCTACAGCTTATGGCCTGCCTGCTTGTGTCGCTGTCTGCAAAGCTCAAAGGGCATTTTCAGAATATGTCTCGAAATTGGGAGGTGGCGGCTTGTAAAAACCGCTCCTTCAAAAAATTTGCTAGGATAACATCCATGTGATAAAAGAAGGATACGCTAGAAGGAGAAGCTATGGGAAAACATATTAAACGTGTTCAAAACAAGAAACGTACCGAGCCTAAAAGTGAGGAGGAAGTCTCTTCTCACTTCAAAGAGCTTCTTGACAAACTTCCAGGTCTTTCTTTTAAGAGCAAGAATGCCCCTGTGAATGTTTTTGGTGTTCTTTTGAAAAGCAAAATGATTACAGAGCTTTTCGCTCCTTACTGGGCTAAGTCTAAAGCTTCGATGAAGCTTACAGTAAGAGAGCAAGAAATTATTATCCTTAAAACCGCTTGTTTCTATGGATGCGATTATGTCTGGGGTC